>JAWKYW010000001.1:0-382080 GCA_041396245.1 Rhodocyclaceae bacterium
CCGTCGCGCGGCTGCGGCGGCGGCGCCCATTCGACCAGCGCCTGCAAAATCTCGCGCACGCCGAAGTTGTTGATGCCGGAGCCGAAGAACACCGGGCTCTGCCTGCCGGCGAGGAAGGCGGTGATGTCGAAGGGGTGGCTGGCGCCCTGGATCAGTTCGACGTCCTCGCGCAGTTGTTGAATCTCCAGCGGGAAGCGTTCGTCGAGCTTCGGGTTGTTTATCCCCTCGATGAGTTCCGTTTCGCCGCCGGCATGCTCCTCGCCCGGCTTGAAGCGCATCAGCTGCTCGTGCAGCAGGTGCCAGACGCCGCGGAAGGTCTTGCCCATGCCGAGCGGCCAGGTGATCGGCGCGCAGTCGATGTTCAGCACCGACTCGATTTCCTGCAGCAGCTCCATCGGCTCGCGCACCTCGCGGTCGAGCTTGTTCACGAAGGTGATGATGGGCGTGTTGCGCAGCCGGCAGACGTCGAGCAGCTTGATGGTCTGCGCTTCCACGCCTTTCGCGGCATCGATCACCATGACGGCGGCGTCGACGGCGGTGAGCACGCGGTAGGTGTCCTCGGAGAAGTCCTGGTGGCCCGGCGTGTCGAGCAGGTTGATGGTGTGGCCGCCGTAGTCGAACTGCATCACCGAGCTGGTGACCGAGATGCCGCGCTGCTTCTCCACCTCCATCCAGTCGGAGGTGGCGTGGCGCGCGCTCTTGCGCGACTTCACCGTGCCGGCCATCAGGATGGCGCCGCCGAACAGCAGCAGCTTTTCCGTCAGCGTGGTCTTGCCGGCGTCCGGGTGGGAAATGATGGCGAAGGTGCGCCGCTTCTGCACGTCGCGCAGGAGGTCGGCGGGGAAGGTCGGGGCGTTCATGGTTCCGATAAAAAGCAAAAGCCGCCGGCCGGTGGGGCAGGCGGCGAGACAGCGCGGATTATACCCTCAGTAGGGCCGCACGCCGATCAGCCAGAGGTGCGCGAAGCCGGCGAACAGCGCCCACACGCCGGTGCCGGCGGCGACCACCAGTCCGTCGCGCGCCGCCGTGCCCGGCCGGTAGCTGACGCCGGCGGCGCGGTCGCGATTGCGGGCGGAGCGGAAGTCCGCCACGGCCCAGAGCAGGAAGGCGCCGAACAGCAAGGCGTCGGCGAGGTTGCCGTTCGACAGCAGGTGGGCGACGGCCCAGACCTTGACCCCCGCCACCATCGGATGGCCGACGGCCGCCTTGATGCGGCTGCCGGGCACGTAGGCGGCGGCGATCAGGATGAAGGCGGGCAGGGTGAGCAGCGCGGCGACATGGCGCGTCCAGGTAGGCGGCGCCCACAGCGCCAGCGGCTCGGCGCGGGCCAGGCCGTAGCCCCAGACGATCAGGCCCAGGCCGAGGGCGGAGGCCAGCGAGTACAGTCCCTTCCAGCGGTTTTCGCCGAGTCGTGCGACACGCGCCGTGCGCCAGCCGTCGGCGACGATGCGGATCGAATGGGTGCCGAGAAACAGCAGCAGGCCGAGGACGAGGAAGGTCATGCGGGTCTCCAGGGGCGAGGCGGCAGTATCCTACGCGCCCCGGCGGCATGCAATACCGCCTTCCGATGCGGATTGCATTTCGTCCGCGCGGCGTCCGCCCGCGCGCCGGCGCTGTCCCGCAAGTCCTTGTAATCCAATCAGGTAGTCGCTGGCACGGAACTTGGAAGACCTTTGACCGACCCGCTTGCCTGGCGCGGCAGTCCACGGCAAGCTCGGCCCCATGAACGAGCGTACAGAACCCTTTTCGATGCCGGCTTCCTACAACCTGCTTTGGCTGCAATCGGCCGGCTGCGGCGGCTGCACGATGTCGCTGCTCTGCTCGGGCGCGCGCGACCTGACGGCGGCGCTCGACGCGGTGGGCGTGCGCATCCTCTGGCATCCGAGCCTGTCCGAGGCGAGTGGCGACGAAGTGAAGCGCATCTTCGAACAATGCCTTTCCGGCGATGTGGCGCTCGATGCCCTGTGCGTGGAAGGCGCGCTGCTGCGCGGGCCGCGCGGCACGGGCCGCTTCCACCGCCATGCCGGCTCGGATGTCTCCATGATGGAGTGGGTAAAAAAACTGGCGGGTGTCGCGCGCCACACGCTCGCCATCGGCAGCTGCGCCGCCTGGGGCGGCGTCGCCGCGGCGGGCGAGAACGCCACCGATGCCTGCGGCCTGCAGTACGAGGGCGACCAGCCCGGCGGCCTGCTTGGCGCGAACTGGAAGGGGCGTGGCGGGCTGCCCGTCATCAACATCGCCGGCTGTCCCTGCCACCCCGACTGGATCACCGAGACGCTGACGGCGCTGGCCCTGGGTGCCTTCGGCGCGAAGGACCTCGACTCGCTCAACCGGCCGCGCTTCTTCGCCGACCACCTGGTGCATCACGGCTGCACGCGCAACGAGTACTACGAGTTCAAGGCCAGCGCGCACAAGCCCTCCGACCTCGGCTGCCTGATGGAGAACATGGGCTGCAAGGGCACCCAGGCCCACGCCGACTGCAACATCCGCCTGTGGAACGGCAACGGCTCCTGCGCGCGCGGCGGCGCGCCCTGCATCTCCTGCACCGAGCCGGGCTTCGAGGAACCGGGCCATCCCTTCCACGAGACGCCGAAGCTCGCCGGCATCCCGATCGGCCTGCCCACCGACATGCCGAAGGCCTGGTTCGTCGCACTCGCCGCGCTGTCGAAATCGGCGACGCCGAAGCGCGTGCGCGAGAACGCCGTGGCCGATCACCAGGTGGTGGTGCCGCCGGTGAAGAAGACGGGGCTGAAATGAGTGAGCGGTGAGCAGTGAGCAGTGAGCGGAAAACCAGCGCATATTGGCGGCCATTTGACATGATGATTTCTTCGATGCGGCGAGCGCGGAAAGGCGGGCTTCCGTCAGCTCACCGCTCACCGCTCACCGCTTACCACGGTCAAACGCCATGCGTTTGATCGTCGGCCCCTTCAACCGCGTCGAGGGCGACCTCGAAGTGACGCTGGAGGTGAAGGGCGGCGTCGTCGCCGAGGCCTGGGCCGGCTCGCCGCTGTATCGCGGCTTCGAGCAGATCCTGCGCGGCAAGCACCCGCTGGACGCGCTGATGTTCGCGCCGCGCATCTGCGGCATCTGCTCGGTGTCGCAGTCGATGGCCGCGGCTTCTGCGCTCGCAGACGCCATGGGCCTCAAGGCGGCGCCCAACGGCCGCATCACGAAGAACCTCGCCCATGCGGTGGAGAACGTCGCCGACCACTTCACGCATTTCTATCTCTTTTTCATGCCCGATTTCGCGCGCGCCGAATACGCCGGCCGTGCCTGGCACGGGCGGGCGACGGAACGCTTCCGCGCCGTGCGCGGCACGGTGGCCGCCGCCGTCCTGCCGGCGCGCACGGCCTTCCTCACCGCCATGGGCACGCTGGCCGGCAAATGGCCGCACAGCCTGGCGATCCAGCCCGGCGGCGTCGCGCGCGCGCTGGAAGCCTCGGAGAAGATCCGCCTGTTCGCCCTGCTGCGTGACTTCCGCCGGCAGCTGGAAGCCGTTCTCTTCAACGACGCGCTGGAGTCGGTTGCCGCGCTCGATTCCGGCGCGGCGCTGGCGCGCTGGGCGGCGGAGAAGCCGCGCGGCGACTTCGGCGCCTTCCTCGAGATCGCCGACGACCTGGCGCTGGAGCAGCTCGGCCGTGGCGTCGGCCGTTTCATGAGCTACGGCAACTATCCGCAGGCGGAAAGTCAGTTCCTGCAGAGCGGCGTCTGGGACGGGCAGCTGCAGGCGCTGGACGTACAGACCATCGCCGAGGACATTTCCCATGCCTGGCTGGAGGGCGAGACGCGCCACCCGGCGCAGGGCGTGACCCGGCCGCAGGACGAGAAGGCCGCCGGCTACACCTGGTGCAAGGCGCCGCGCCTGGCCGGTCTGCCGATGGAGACCGGCGCGCTGGCGCGGCAGGTGGTGAACGGACATCCGCTGGCGTGCGACCTCGTCCGGCGCGGCGGCGGCAACGTGAAAAGCCGCGTCGTCGCGCGCCTGCTGGAGATCGCCGTGATCCTGCCCGAGATGGAGCAATGGGTGCAGCAGCTCGCACCCGGCGAGCCCTTCTGCACGCAGGGCGAGATGCCGGCAGAAGCCTCGGGCGCCGGACTGGTCGAAGCGGCGCGCGGCAGCCTCGGCCACTGGATCAGCGTCGAGGGAGGCCGCATCGCCAACTACCAGATCGTCTCGCCGACGACCTGGAACTTCTCGCCGCGCGACAGCGGCGGCACGCCCGGTCCGCTCGAGCAGGCGCTGGTCGGCACGCCGGCGGGCGAGGGCAATGTTGCCGTCCAGCATGTCGTGCGATCATTCGATCCGTGCATGGTTTGCACAGTGCATTAAAGTACATATACACAAAACATTACGCACTATAATGTTATTACTTGACTGAAATAGTCGGGTTATTGACCCATATCAATGCTTCATAGTTCATGAGTGATGTAAAAAGTGCATAAAAATACATCACTCACTCAGCCAAAGGAGGCGAGCTATGAATGCGCAGGTTCCCTACGATCACGAAATCGAGCTCTCGAACGTCCTCGAGCGCTGTAACGCGGCAGCCCGCGAAAACGCCATCCCCAGCCAGGACGAACTGCCCGAGGGCTTCAGCGGCACCCTCGGCCACTTCCCGGTGTACTTCCCCGAAGAGATCGCCCATGCGGCCGGCCTGCTGCCGGTGAACATCCTCGGCGGCGGCAACAAGCTGGAGATGAAGCACGCCGACGCGCGCATGGGCTCCTTCGTCTGCTCGATCTGCCGCTCGACGACGGAACTGGGCCTCAACGGCACCCTGCAAGGCCTGACGGGCTTCGTCACCCATCCCATCTGCGACGCGGCCAAGCATCTTGCCGGCATCTGGTCGCGCAACCTGCCGGACCAGCTGGCGCAGATCCTCTACCTGCCGCAGAACGTGAATACGCCGGGCGCGGCGCGCTACATCGCCGCCGAATACCAGCGCCTGCGCGCCGACCTCGAGAAGAAGACCGGCCGCGCCATCGACGACGAGGCACTGAGCGCCAGCATCCGCACCTATAACGTCAACCGCAAGTTGCTGCGCGAGCTCTACCGCATCCGTCGCGACGAGCCGTGGAAGGTGAGTTGCACCGAGTCCTACCTGCTGCTGCGCGCGCGCACGCGCATGCCCTGCGAGGAGCACAACGCCCTGCTGGCGCGCGCCCTCGATGCCATCCGCCATCGCAACCTGCCGGGACAGGACAAGCCACGCGTGGTGTTCGTCGGCGGCTTCTGCGAGCAGCCGCCCCTCGAGATGCTCGAGACGCTCGACGAGACCTGCTACATCGTGGACGACGATCTGCTCGTCGGCCTGCGCTGGCTGATCGAGGACGTGCCGGAAACCGGCGACCCGATCTGGGCGCTGGCCGAGAGCTACGTCGAGCGCTCCGACGCCAGTCCCGTGCAGCACGACGCGCGCAAGTCCAAGGAGGACTACCTTATGGCCATGCTGAAGAAGTCGAAGGCCGACGCCGCCATCCTTACCGCGGCGAAGTTCTGCGAGCCCGGCCTCGACGAGCAACTGGCCTGGTCCAAGCACCTCGACGCGGAGAACATCCCCTACCTGGTGCTCGAGTTCGAGGAAAAGATGACCTCGTTCGAGCAGATGTCGATGCAGGTGGAGACCTTTTCCGAATCCCTGTTGTTTGCCCTCGCATAAGAAAAGGAGAGAGACATGAGCACAGAAACCCTGCAGCACCCCGCCCCGACAGAAACCGACGACTTCGATCCCCGCGCCGAAGGCCAGCGCCTGATCAAGGACTGGTACGCGCAGCTGGAGACGGCCAACCAGCGCAACGCCGCCGTCGCCAACGTCTTCGTCATGGGCAACGCCGTCGAGATCCTGCGCACCTTCGACTTCGAGCTGGTCTTCCCCGAGATCAATTCGCTTCAGACCGGCGTGCGCAAGGCCTCCGAGGAATACATTCGCCTGTCCGAGGACTACGGCATGTCGCCGGACGTCTGCTCCTACGTCAAGGCCGACGTCGGCCTCATCCTCAAGGAGAACGAGCATCCGGCCGGCCGCATCCCGAAGGCCAGCCTGGCGGTCGCCTCGAACATGTGCGGCACCTTCATCAAGTGGGCCGAGATCTGGGAGCGCTGGCTGAAGACGCCGACCTTCGTGCTCGACCTGCCCGGCCAGCGCGCCGCCGGCTGGCAGGTGCGTCCGGGCGACGCCCAGCATTCGGCCGACGCACGCTGGGTCGAGGCGCAGTTCCAGGAGCTGATTACCCAGTGCGAGCGCATCACCGGCAAGCGCTTCGACATGGACCGGCTGGCCGAGGTCGAGGAGCGGGTGAACCGGATGGTCGACCACTGGAACAACGTCATGGCGCTCAACCGCCAGTGCCCGGCGCCTTTCAACGCCATGCTCGACGGCCTCACCTACATCGGCATCATGAACGTGCATCGGGGCACCGAGGAGGGCGTCGAGTTCATGCGCCGGCTGGAGGCGCACCTCAAGGGCAAGGTGGCGCGCGGCGAAGGCAGGGTGGCCGAGGAGCGCTTCCGCCTGCTCTTCTCCGGCACGCCGTGCTACGTCTCGATGCGCCGGCTGGTCGAACTGTTCGAGACCTGGGGCGGCGTCTTCGCCTACTCCGATTACCTCACCTTCGCCGCCGGCGGCATGGACGCCACCGACCTGCGCTACGACACCTCGCGCCCGCTGGAGAGCCTGGCCGAGGTGACGGCGCTGGCGGCGCAGCGCGGCCTGTCCAACCAGTTCTTCGCCCACGAGCGCCTGGCCCAGCAGATCAAGGATTACGACGTTGACGGCGTCGTCTTCCACGGCATCAAGAGCTGCCGTTTCGTCTCCTCGGGCATGGCCGACACGCGCGAGTACATCAACAAGCGGCTCGATGTGCCGACCCTCTACATCGAATCCGACCTGATCGATCCGCGCTACTGGTCGGATGCCCAGATCAAGAACCGCGTCGACGCGTTCTTCGAGGCGCTGCAGCAGCGCGGCGGCGCCGGGCCGCTGTCGCGCAAGACCGTTGCCACAGCCTGAAAACAAGGAGGAGACCATGAAATACGTTGCAGGAGTGGATGTCGGATCGACGCAGACCAAGGCGGTGATCATCGACGAGAACAGGACGATCGTCGGGCGCGCGCTGCTCGACATGGAGACCAGCATGGTGACCGTGGCGCAGGACGCCTTCCGCGCCGCGCTGGAAAATGCCGGCATCGCGGAAGGCGACGTCGCCTGGGTCGCCGGCACCGGCTACGGCCGCTACAAGGTGACTTTCGGCCGCGAACAGGTGACGGAAATCAGCTGCCACGCGCGCGGCTCGGTGATGCTGTTTCCGCTGACGCGCACGGTGATCGACATTGGCGGCCAGGATACCAAGGCGATCCGCGTCGGCCCCGACGGCAACGTCGAGGACTTCACCATGAACGACAAGTGCGCGGCCGGCACCGGGCGCTTTCTTGGCGCCGCCTCCTATGCCCTCGAGATGCCGCTCTCCGAGCTGGGCCCGCTGGCGATGAAGGCCACCAACCCGGTGCGCATCACGACGACCTGTACGGTGTTCGCCGAGTCGGAAATCATCAGCCACCTCGCCAAGGGCATCCTGCCGGAGGACGTGCTGATGGGCGTTCATCAGGCCATCGCCAGCCGCTGCGTGTCGCTGGCGCGGCGCGTCGGCATCGAGTCCGAAGTCACCTTCACCGGCGGCGTCAGCCGCAATACGGCGATGGTCAGGCTGATCGAGGAGCAGATCGGCATGCGCATCAACGTCAGCCAGGACGCGCATTTCTGCGGCGCGCTGGGGGCGGCGCTGTATTCCCACGACCGCGTGTTCGGCGCGGAAGCGCAACCGGCTTTGGCCATGACAGAGGAGGCATGATCATGTACGTCGCAGGCATCGATATCGGTTCAACCTATTCCAAGGCCATCCTGCTCGATGGCAAGCGCAGCGTCGTCGGCACGGCGGTGCGCCGCACCGGCTTCAAGCTCGGACAGGCATCCGAGGGCGTCTTCGAGGAGCTGCTGCAGGCCGCCGGCGTCGATCGCGGCGACATCACCTACGTCGCGGCGACCGGCTACGGCCGCCACACCGTGGCCTTCCGCCACACGCAGGTGACCGAGCTGACCGCCCACGCCCACGCCGCGGTGCATCTCTTCCCCGACACGCGCACCATCCTCGACATCGGCGGCCAGGACATCAAGGCCATCCGCGTCGACGGCGACGGCCGCGTGCGCGCCTTTCGCCTCAACGACAAGTGTGCCGCCGGCACCGGCGCCTTCCTCGAGAAGACGGCGCGCTACCTCGGGATCACCACCGCCGACATCGGCCCCTATGCGATGCGCTCGACCAATCCGATGGAAGTGAGCAGCGTCTGCGCGGTGTTCGCCGAATCCGAGGTGATCAACCACCTTTCCAACGGCGTGCCGGCGGAGGACATCATGATGGGCGCCATGGTGGCGCTGGGCGGGCGTGCGGTGCAGCTGATGCGCCGCGTCGGACTCGAAGCCGGCTACATGCTCACGGGCGGCATGACGCGCAACGAGGCGATGGTCAAGGCGCTGGAGGACAGCCTCAAGGGGCGTTTTCACATCGCGCCGAACGGGCTGGGCCAGTTGAACGGTGCCATGGGCGCGGCGCTGCTCGGCCTGCGCCGTGTCGAGAAGCTTCTGGCCGAGGGCAAGCCGATCCCGCCGACGGCGGCCAACCTCGGGCCGGCGGAGGCACCGGCGCGCCGGCGCTGGTCGGCCGTTGCCGTGAGGAAGCCCGCCGAGCCGTGCAAGCCCGGCGGCGACTGCCCGGTGATCGCCAAGGTGACGGTGCACCCGGCCGGTGCCGCTGCGTGAGTTAAGGAGGCGAGCCATGACTTTCGTCGTCACCGAAGCCTGCATCAACTGCAAGCACACCGACTGCGTCGATGTCTGCCCCGTCGACGCCTTCCGCGAGGGCCCCAACTTCCTGGCGATCGATCCGAACGAGTGCATCGACTGCACGCTGTGCGTGCCCGAATGTCCGGTCGAGGCGATCTACGCCGAGGAGGAGGTGCCGGACGGCATGAAGGAGTACACCGCGCTGAATGCCGAGCTGGCGGCGCTCTGGCCGGCCATCGTCGAGAAGAAGGACGCCCTGCCGGAGGCCGACCGCTGGGGTCGCATCAAGGAGAAGTTCGACTTGTTGCTGCGCAAATAGGGAGCGCTAAAATCAACGCAACCTCTGTAACATAGGCACCTGATGCGCCGGCGTGAACGGCGCAAGGGCTGAATGAGGAGGGGGCATGGAGCGCTTCACCATTTCGCTCGACGAAAGGCTGGCGAAGGAATTCGACCGGCTGATCCGCGAGCGCGGCTACGACAACCGCTCGGAAGCGGTGCGCGACATCCTGCGCGAGAAGCTCGAGGCGAGCCGCCTCGACCGCGAAGAGGCGCCCGACTGCGTCGCCGCGCTGTCCTACATCTACAACCACCACGAGCGCGACCTCGCCGAGCGGCTGACCGCGCAGAGCCACGCCCACCACGACCTCACCGTGTCGACCATGCATGCCCACCTCGATCACGAGAACTGCATGGAGACGGTGATCCTGCGCGGGCCGACGAAGGACGTGCGCGAATTCGCCCATGCCATGATGGCCGAGCGCGGCGTGCGCCACGGCGCGCTCAACCTGATCCCGGCCGACCTCAACGCCGGCCGCAAGCACCGGCATGGTCAACCTCGCGGCCACCACCACGGGCCGGACCATCCCTACCATGTGCACAGCCGGCCGAAAAGCTGACGATGCCCAAGCGACCCGACGACAAATCCACGCAGGTCTACCTGCCGACGCTGCCGGCACACGTCCTCGACCATCCGCCCGAGGGCGTCGGCGAGGACGTCTGGATCGACGTCATCCGCAAGATGGACGAGGTGTACTCGGACCTCCTGCAGTACGAGGTGGCGCTGGAGGAGAAGAACGCCAAGCTGGAGGAGACGCAGAAATTCATCTTCAGCGTGCTCACCTCGATGTCCGACGTGCTCGTGGTGTGCGACCGCCACGGCGTCATCCAGGAGGTGAACCAGGCGCTCGCCGACCTGGTCGGGCAGAGCGAGGACGTGCTGCGCGGCACGCCGCTCATCGACCTCTTCGCCGACGCCGCCTCGCGCGAGCAGGCGCATCGCTTCCTGCGCGACCTGCACAGCGAGCGCATCCACGACTGCGAGCTGCACTTCAGGTGCCGCTACGCGCCGGAGATGCCGGTGGCGGTGAACTGCACGCCGCGCCTGTCGCCGGTGGGCAAGTTCGTCGGCATGGTGATGACCGGCCGCCCGGTCGGCGACCTGCGCCGTGCCTATGAGCAGCTGCGCCAGGCGCACGAGGACCTGAAGCACGCCCAGCAGCAGCTGATCCACTCCGAGAAGATGGCTTCGCTCGGCCGCCTCGTCGCCGGCGTGGCGCACGAGCTGAACAACCCGATCAGTTTCGTCCTCGGCAACGTCTATGCCTTGCAGCGCTACGGCCAGCGCATGCGCGAATACCTCGACGCCATCCACGCCGGCAAGCCGGCGGAGGAATTGACGGAACTGCGCAAGAGCCTGCGCATCGACCGACTCATGGAGGACATGAAGCCGCTCATCGACGGCACCATCGAGGGCGCCGAACGCACGCGCGACATCGTCGCCGGCCTGAAGCGCTTTTCGGCGCAGGACCGCGGCGAAGAGGAGGTTTTCAACCTGGCCGAGGTGCTGGAGCGCTCGGTGCACTGGGTGGTGAAGGCTTCCGGCTCGAAGATCAAGGTCGTCCTGGATGTGCCGAAGGAGATTCCCGTCTCGGGCTCGGCCGGCCAGATGCAGCAGGTGCTGGTGAACCTGGTGCAGAACGCCATCGACAGCACCGAGCGGCAGCCGGACGCACGGCTGGAGATCCAGGGCGTGGCACGCAACCGCAGCGCGGTGCTCACCTTTCGCGACAACGGGCCGGGCTTCAGGGAGGACAGCCTCGGCCAGGTCTTCGATCCCTTCTTCACCACCAAGCCGGTCGGCAAGGGCACCGGACTCGGGCTGTCGATCAGCTACGGCATCGTCGAGCGGCACCGCGGCCGTCTGGCCGCATCCAATCATCCGCAGGGCGGCGCCGTGCTGACGTTGACCCTGCCGCTGGCCGGTTAAGCGCTTTTCCAATCAGCGTCATACCGGCAACCGCCTTTCCGGCGGCTTCCGGGCAATCCATGAAACACCATACGGAACAATGTGATATTTGACGCCGGCGCTGGCACGATTCATGATAGGAAGAAATATAATTTCTTCATACGAAACGATCGGGGCGGCACGATGGACACCTTACCGAACGACTGGCTGGCGCTGATGTTCCTGGTGTTCACGCTGGGCGTGAAGCACGGACTGGATGCCGATCACCTGGCCACCATCGATGGCCTGACCCGCTACAACGCCCGTTGCAACCCGCGGTTGGCGCGCTGGTGCGGCTTCCTGTTTTCCCTCGGGCATGGTGTGGTGGTGATGGCCGTCGCCCTGGCGATCGGGGCACTGTCGAGCCGCTGGGCGGTGCCGGCGTGGATGGAAGACCTCGGCGCCTGGATCTCCATAGCCTTCCTGACGCTGCTGGGGGCCATGAACCTGGTCGCCGTGCTGGCCGCGGAACCGGGACAGGTGGTGCAGCCGGTGGGCCTCAAGGGGCGCTTCCTCGGCCGCCTGCAGCGCACCGGCAACCCGTTGCTCATCGCCGCCGTCGGCGCGCTGTTCGCCCTCTCCTTCGACACCATGAGCCAGGCGGCGCTGTTCGCCCTTACCGGTACGCAGTTCGGCGGCGTCTCGCACGCACTGACTTTGGGATTGCTCTTCATGGCGGGCATGATGCTGATGGACGGTCTGAACGGGTTCTGGATCGCGCGCCTGATCCGCCGCGCCGACCGCCTCGCCTGCGTCGCCTCGCGCATCATGGGACTGGCGGTGGGCGGGTTGTCGCTGCTGGTGGCGGGCTTCGGTTTCGCCAGGTACGCATCGCCCGAAGTCAGCGCATGGTCAGACGGCAAGGAGCTTGCCTTCGGCCTGGCCTTCGTTGCCGTTATTGCCCTGAGCTTCCTGCTCGCCCTGCGCCTCACCCGCGGCGAACCGGCGCGGGTTTAGACCTGCTTCTTGATCCAGGCGGCTTCGCGCCGCCTGCCAAGAGGCGATAATCCTCCGGATGAACGCATCCCCCGGCGCGGGCCGCATCCCGCTGCATACGCCGCTGCTGCGCGGCGAGAGAAGGCCCCGCGTGGCGCTGGTCGGCCGGCAGCAGACCGGCAAGAGCAGCATCTTCCAGGCCGCATCCAGCGCAATGCCGACGCACGCCCGCCTGGCCGGCGAATCCGCCTACGAGGAATGCCTGGTCGGCATCGGCCTCGAGGAAATCTCCCTGGTCGACCTGCCCTCGATCGCGTCCCTGCACCGCCTGCGCGAGGAAGACCGCGTGGTGCTGATGTATCTCCTCTGGGGCGACCGCTGGCCGGAGATCGCCCGCCACGAGCCGCAGCAGCCGACGGCAGCTTTCCGCGCGCCGGACGTGCTGGTGCAGGTGGTCGATGCAACTTCCCTGGAACGCGACCTCGAACTCAGCCTGGAGTTGTCGCTGCTCGGCCGGCCGCTGGTGATCGCGCTCAACCGCATGGACGAGGCGCGCGAGAAGGGCCTCTACGTCAACGTCAGGGCGCTGTCGGAGCGGCTTGGCGTGCCGGTGGTGGCGACGGTGGCGCACATGGGCAAGGGTCTCACCGATCTGTTCGCCGCGGCGCTGGCCGCCGCGCGCGAGAAGGTGTGCCCGCTGGCGCAGCAGTGCAGCGGGCACATCCGCGACAGCCTGAAGCCGCTCAACGCGCTCCTGGCGCGGCCAGAAATCGAAGAGGCCTTCCGCGTGCCGCGCCCGCTGCTGCTGATGCGGCTGGCGGAAAACGACGACTGGTTCCTGCGCGAGCTGGCCGAGCACTTTCCGGCAATGCTGCCGGAGGTGGAAGCGGCGCGCGCCGAGGCCCAGCGCACGCTGCCGCGGCCGCTCTCCGACGAACTGCATGCCGACCGCCACCATCGCGCCGCGCTGCTTTTCGAGGCGGTCACAAGGCTGGGCGCGCAGGAGGACAGCGAGCGCTGGAAGCGCTGGCTCGACGAACTGTTCCTGCATCCGCGCTGGGGCCTGATCGGCAGCCTGGCGGTGTTCGCGCTGGTGCTGTTCATGGTGTTCGAGGTGAGCGCCGTGCTGGACGGACTGACTTCCGCACGGCTGGCGGCGTGGGTCGGACAGTGGCAGCCGGACACCGCTGCGGGCGTCGTCGGCCGCGCCGTGGCCGACGCGCTGGTGGGGATGGTCGGCATCGTCGTGCCCTACATGCTGCCGCTGGTGCTGCTGCTGGTGGCGCTGGAGGAATCCGGCATCATGCACCGCGTCGCCTTCGTGGTGGACCGCGGCTTCCATTCGATCGGCCTGCATGGCGGCGTGGCCGTGCCCTTCCTTATTGGTCTGGGCTGCAACGTGCCGGCCATATCGGCGGTGGCCGCCACGGCGCGCGGCCGCGAGCGCATCGTCGCCTCGCTGCTGATCACCTTCGTGCCCTGCTCGGCGCGCTCGGCCATCGTGCTGGCGCTGGGCGGCAAGTACCTGGGCGGCCCTGGCGTGTTCTTCATCTTCGCCCTGGCCATGGCCACGGTGGCGGTGCTCGGCAAGCTGCTCGGCCGCCGCTATCCGCAGGACGTGCGCGGCATGGTGCTGGAGATCCCGCCCTACCGCCTGCCGGCCTGGCCGGCGCTGCTGCGGAATACCTGGGCGCGCACCAGCGACATCCTCACCATCGTCACGCCGCTGCTGGTCGCCGGCAGCGTGGTGCTGGCGCTGCTGGCGCACTTCGGCGCCGACGACCTCATCAACGCGGCGCTGACGCCGGTGACGGCGTGGTGGCTGGGGCTGCCGGTGGCGCTCGGCGTGCCGATCCTGTTCGGCATCCTGCGCAAGGAACTGTCGCTGCTGATGGTGTACCAGGCGCTCGGCACGCTGGAGATATCACCGCTGCTCGACTGGGTGCAGATCCTGACCTTCCTGGTGTTCCTGACCTTCTACATTCCCTGCGTGTCCACCTTCGCCGTGATGCTGAAGACGCTCGGGCGGCGCGAGGCCTTATTTTCGGTGGCGCTGTCGGTGGGCGTGGCGCTGGGGCTGGCGGGGGCGGTGCGGCTGGGCGCGGAACTGCTGCGCTTCGTGGTTTAATCGGCGCGGGTATAGGACACCAGCTCCTGGCGTTCGGAGCGTCCGATGCGTCTGCCCCCGGCAGCAAGGACCTCGAGCGCGACGTGGCGGTTCAGCTTGTCCGGCGCAACCCAGTACCGGATGTCCAGCTTGACGCCCTTCAGGCGTATCCAGCCCGTGCCCTCGACGCGGAAGCAGTCGAAGCGGCCGGCCGGCACGTCGAGGGTCTCCTTCCCCGCGACCCTGAAGTCGATCTCGTAGACGTCCTGGTTGCCGTTTCGCAGGACGGCGTCGTAGCGCGTCGTCCACTTCTTGCCGACGCTGTACTCGGCGACGAAGTACTGGGAGGGGCCGAAGCTGGCGCCATTGGGCAGCTTGCGGACGTTGCCGAGCAGGTCGGTGACGAGCGCGCCGTCATTGAAAAGCACGAGATCCTCAGTGACCCCGGTGACGCGGTTTTTGTGTCGGCGTCCCTCGACCCCGGTGAGCAGGTCGATGCTGCGATAGACATACCGGTCGCCGACCCGGAAGTCGAGGCCTACGAAGCCGGTGCCCTGGGTGAAGGGGTTCTCCGCCGCATTCACCGGGCTGACTTTCTTCTCGCCCTGTTTCGCCAGCAGGCGATCGAGGCGTACCAGCGCCAGTTCGGAGAAATGCCCGCTCGGGTAGCGGCGCAGGTAATCCTCGATCGGCTTGGGCGCATTTTCGGCCTGCGCTTTTTCCCACGCGGCGGCTTCCTCGGCGAAGAGGCGGTCGAGCTCCTCCTGCGACTGCTTCTTCAGGTCCGCCGGGGGAACGAAGTAGAAGTCCTCTTCCAGCGAGGTGCTCTCCCAGGGAATCTGCTGTCCGTTGGAGGCGCGCCGCACGCCGAGGCGCACGCGCTTGAAGACGTCCTCGATCTTGGCCTCCGGCGCGTCGATTTCGCGCAGCAGGTGTTCGGTGTACAAGCCGTTGGCGCCGGCGCCGTCCGAGGCGACGTTGCCCGGCGACGTGGCGTAGGCGAGCAGGGTGCCGATGGGGGCGTCCATCTGGGAGAGGCCCTTGCCGGTCTTCAGCTCGCTGCCGAAAGGGTTGTCTCGGCAGGCGTCGAGGATGATGACGTTCATGGCGTTGCCGGCCCGGCCCAGCCGGTCGAACAGCTGGCGCAGGTCGAGGGTCTGATGCACCACGTCCTCGGCACGGGCCAGGCTGGCGTCCACCGGCACCAGGAAGTTGCGCCAGGACAGCTGAAGACCGTGGCCGGCGAAGTAGAACAGGCCGACGCCCTTGTGCCGGGCCAGTTGCTCGCCGTAGTCGGCCGCGGCGTTCCGCATGGCTTCGCGCTTGGCATCGATCAGGGTGGTGACCTTGAAGCCGAGCCTGCCGAGCCGTTCGCCGATGGCGCCGGCGTCGTTGGCCGGGTTGGGCAGCGGCGCATTGCCGTAATTGCCGTTGCCGATGACCAGCGCCGTGCGCGGCAGGGCGTTCAGCGTCGAGGCGTCCGCGGCCCAGGCAAGACCGGCGGGCAGCCAGGGTGTCAGCGAAAGCGCCGAGAGGCGCTGCAGGGCAAGGCGGCGGCCAGGCAGGCCGGGGCGGAATTTGCGCATGCGGAGGTTAACCGCTCAGCGGCCCTTTTTCAGCAGCGAGGTGACGCCGATCAGGATCAGTATCAGCGGCCACCAGGTCGCCGCCAGGACTTTCAGCTGGCCCAGCGGCAGGATGCCGAGATTGGAGAGCAGGAGCAGTCCGCCGAGGACGATCAGGAAGACGGGCCAGAAAGTGCCTTTCATGGAAATCTCCGAGTCGAAGTTGCGACCAAGTTGGTTGCGCGAATGGTAGCGGATATCGTCGCCTTTCAGCCCACATTTTATCCACAGGCAATTCACAGCCTTATACAGGCCTTATCCACTCGCCACGCGGACGGGCTGCGGGTACACTTCCCGCCACATGGCCCAGGCACGCGCATTCACTCCCTCTTCAGCCGGCGATCCGCAGCTGGCGGCGCTCAAGCTGCCGCCGCATTCGATCGAGGCGGAGCAGTCGCTGCTGGGCGGCCTGATGCTGGACAACTCCGCCTGGGACCGCATCGCCGATCAGGTCGCCGAGGCGGATTTCTACCGCGACGACCACCGCCGCATCTTCCGCCACATCGCCCGCCTGGTCGAAGCCGGACGCCCGGCCGACGTCGTGACGGTGTTCGAATCCCTGGAAAAGTCGGCCGAGTCCGAGCAGGCGGGGGGCCTGGCCTATCTCGGGGAAATCGCCAACAACACGCCGTCGGCCGCCAACATCAAGCGCTATGCCGAGATCGTGCGCGAGCGGGCCATCCTGCGCAAGCTGGTGACGGTGGGCGACGAGATCGCCGCCAGCGCACTCAATCCGGCCGGGCGCGAAGCCAAGGCGCTGCTCGACGAGGCCGAGTCGAAGGTCTTCGAGATCAAGGACGCCGGCGCCCGCACCACGGAAGGCTTCACCGCCATCCAGCCGCTGCTCGGCCAGGTGGTGGACCGCATCCAGGAACTCTACGACCGCGAGCATCCTTCGGACATCACCGGCATCCCGACCGGCTTCCACGACCTCGACATGAAGACTTCGGGCTTCCAGCCCGGCGACATGGTGATCGTCGCCGGCAGACCGAGTATGGGCAAGACCGCCTTCGCCCTCAACATCGCCGAGCACGTGGCGCTGGAATCGAAGCTGCCGGTGGCAATCTTCTCGATGGAAATGCCGGGCACCCAGCTCGCCATGCGCTTCCTTTCATCGGTCGGCCGCCTCGACCAGCATCGCGTGCGCACCGGCCGCCTCAACGACGACGAGTGGCAGCGCATGACCTTCGCCCTGGGCAAGCTGCACGAGGCGCCGATCCACATCGACGAGACGCCGGCCCTGAATTCCACCGAGCTGCGCGCTCGCGCGCGGCGGCTCTACCGCCAGTGCGGCAAGCTCGGCCTGATCGTCATCGACTACCTGCAGCTGATGTCCTCGGTGCGCGACGGCGAGAACCGCGCCACCGAGCTGTCGGAGATCTCGCGCTCGGTGAAGGCGCTGGCCAAGGAGCTGCACGTGCCGGTGGTGGCGCTCTCGCAGCTCTCGCGCAACGTCGAGTCGCGGCCGAACAAGCGGCCGGTGATGTCCGACCTGCGCGAATCCGGCGCCATCGAACAGGACGCCGACGTCATCGTCGCCATCTACCGCGACGAGGTGTACAACCCCGATTCGCCCGACAAGGGCTCGGCCGAGATCAACATCCTCAAGCAGCGCAACGGCCCCATCGGCAGCGTTCGTGTCACCTTCCTCGGCGAATACACGCGCTTCGAAAACTTCGCGGCGGCCGGCTCGTACTGAGGCGGTTCAACCCTTTTGTCTGTACGGCCGTTAAACTCCCCGATGGATAAACGGGAGGAATCCAATGGGCAGACTGATTCTTGGCCTGACACTTCTGCTGGCCAGCCTGGCGGCCCCGGCGCAGAACACGCAACCGCCGGTGGAGTCTAATCCTGCCGGCAAGGTCGAACTGATCGAAGGAGCGGTGACGGTCTACGGCAAGACCAAGAAACCGCGTTCCGTCGCCGTCGGCGACACCCTTTTCGAAGGCGATGGGATCGTTACCGGCTCCGACGGGGAAGTGCACGTCGGTCTGGATGACGGCGGTTTCATCGCCGTGCGGCCGAATACGAACATGAGCATCGCCGCCTACCGGGCCGAGGGCGGCGACCGGGACCAAAGCATTTTTAGCCTGCTCGCCGGCACCTTCCGTTCCGTCACCGGCTGGATCGGCAAGTACAACCCGCGCAGCTATCAGGTGCGTACGCCGACCGCCACCATCGGCGTGCGCGGCACCGACCACGAGCCGCTGGTCATCCCGCAGGGCTCGCGCGAGGGTGAGCCGGGCACCTACGACAAGGTCAATGTCGGCGGTACGACGCTCAGCACGGCGCACGGCCGCATCGATGTCGGCCCGAACCGCGCCGGCTTCGCGCCCTGGAAGGGCAGGCCGGTGCCGCGCCTGCTGCCGCAGGTGCCGGCTTTCTTCAAGGCGCGGGCGACGCGCAACGAAGCGGCCATCGCCGCCCGCCACGCGAAGGTGCAGAAACTGATCGAAAAACGCCGCGACGAACGTCGCGCCCTGCTCAAGGAGAAGAAGGCGCAACTGGACAAACAGAAGACCGGGCGGCAGCAGGCCCGGCAGGAGCGGCGCAAGCAGAACGCGACCGGGCGCCGCGACAAGGCCGCCGAGCGGAACAAGCAGAGGCAAGCGCAGCAGCAGAAGCGCCGCGAGGGCATCGCGGAAGGACGCGACAAGCGCCTCGCGGTGCAGGACGGGCGCATCAAACGCGGCAACGGCCGGGATCAGGCCCCGCGCGGCGGCGGGCGCGGGCGGGACTGAAACTGACGTAGGTCGGCCTTCAGGCCGATGACCGAAGGAAATCCTCGCGGGACGGCGGCGGTCGAGCGGGCGACAGTGTCGGGCTGAAGCCCGGCCTACAATACCTCGGCGGCGTGGTCCGCCAGACGCGAGCGCTCGCCGCGCATCAGCGTGACGTGGCCGCTGTGCGACCAGCCCTTGAAGCGATCCACCACGTAGGTCAGGCCCGAGCTGCCCTCGGTCAGGTAGGGCGTGTCGATCTGGGCGATGTTGCCGAGGCAGACCACCTTGGTGCCGGGGCCGGCGCGGGTGATCAGCGTCTTCATCTGCTTCGGCGTCAGGTTCTGCGCCTCGTCGATGATGAGGTACTTGTTGATGAAGGTGCGCCCGCGCATGAAGTTGAGCGACTTCACCTTGATGCGCGAGCGGATCAGGTCGCGCGTGGCGGCGCGCCCCCATTCGCCGCCTTCCTCGGTCGGCTTGTTGAGGACGTCGAGGTTGTCCTCCAGCGCGCCCATCCAGGGCGTCATCTTCTCCTCCTCGGTGCCGGGCAAAAAGCCGATGTCCTCGCCCACCGGCACGGTGACGCGGGTGATGATGATCTCGCTGTAGAGCTTGCTCTCCAGCGTCTGCGTCAGTCCCGCCGCCAGCGTCAGCAGCGTCTTGCCGGTGCCGGCCTGGCCGAGCAGGGTGATGAAGTCGACCTCCGGGTCCATCAGCAGGTTGAGGGCGAAATTCTGCTCGCGGTTGCGCGCCGTGATGCCCCAGATGTTGTTCTTCTGGTGGCTGTAGTCCTTCAGCAGCTCCAGCACGGCGCTCTTGCCGCTCCTTTCGCGCACGATGGAATGGAAGGGGCGTTCGCCGTCCTGCCAGAGGAACTCGTTGATGAGCAGATCGGGGCAGAGCGGACCCTTGATGCGGTAGAGCGTGCGGCCTTCCTGCTTCCAGGATTCCATGTCCTTGCCATTGACGTCCCAGAAATCGGCCGTCAGCTCGCGCGTGCCGGTGTAGAGGAGGTCGGTGTCCTCCAGCACCTTGTCGTTGTAGTAGTCCTGCGCATCGAGGCCGAGGGCGCGGGCCTTGATGCGCATGTTGATGTCCTTGGAGACGAGGATCACCGGCCGTTTCGGATGCCTGTCGGTGAGATGCATCATGACGCCGATGATCTGGTTGTCGGCCTTGGCGGTGGGCAGGGTCGCGGGCAGGGCGCCGTTGATCGGCTCGGTTTGCAGGAACAGGCGCCCGCTGGCGAGTCCGGAGGAGGGGGCCTCCAGCGGGATGCCCTTCCCGATCCCGTCCTCGAAGCCGCCGACGATGCCGTCCAGCGTGCGGCTGGCCTGGCGGGCGTTCCTCGCCACCTCCGACATGCCCTTCTTGTTGTTGTCGAGTTCCTCCAGGGTCATCATCGGCACGAAGACGTCGTGCTCCTCGAAGCGGAACAGGCTGGTCGGGTCGTGCATGAGGACGTTGGTGTCGAGGACGAAGAGCTTGCAGGCGGGATGCTTCTTGGCGTTCATCTGGATTTCTTCGGGGGGTTGACGAATTTGTATCCGGCGGCGGCAACGGCGCCGCTGCCGAACAGGCTGTCCTTGCGGGGGGAGTGGCAACGGCCGGAGCGTGCCGCGGACAGGGAGAAAACCTGTTGCCTGCCTTCGGCAGGGTGGGAAACGGGTGCGGGCTGAGCGGCCTTCATGGACGATGCCATTGTTGATGAAATCCGCAGCCGGCGCAAGCGCGCCCGGTTACGGTTTCGTTACGATGGCGCGAGGAATTCCGGCCCCTGGAGCATGAGCCGTCCGTTGCGGCCGGGGACTTCCCCGCGCACCATTTCATGGCGCGGCAGGCGGCTGGCGTCGATGGCGTCAAACAGGCTGCCGATCGAAACGAGTTCATAGCCCTGGGCCTTCCAGCCCTCGAGCAGCTTTACGAAGGACGGCAGCAGCATCTGTCCCTCCAGGTCGGCCCGCGCGGTAAAGACATGGCCGGTCGGAGGAGGCTGCGTCGTCAGGGCCAGCAGGCGCTCGTGGACATCGTCGATGCCGCAGCCGTCGCGGCCGAGCAGTTCGTCGAGGGTCGGCAGGGTGGTCGGCAGTTGCGGACAGAGGATGACTTCCGCGTTCCAGACAGGAATGAAAGGGTGCGTGCCGCGCGTATCAGAAGCATAGCCGAAGCCCAGGCGCTGGGTTAGGCGCAGGGCGTGCGGGTTCGTCCGCCAGCCGGCGGCCGCGTGCAGCCGGGGTGCTTCGCCGAAGATGTCCCGGTAGCGGGCCAGGCCGCGCTGCATCTGGCGCTCGCTCCAGCCGGCATCCGCCTGCATGGCCTTGCATCGCCAGGCGGCGCCGTCCCAGCCCTGCATGCCGGTCTCGAAGCCGGCATCGCGCACCCCGCGCAGGATGTCGGCGCAGCGGCGGCCGATGTCCGGTGCCGGCAGCAGAGTGCCGTAGAGCAGGGCTGCCAGGCCGTGGCGGCCGAGGGCCGTGGCGCCCTTGCGCGAGGCGGCGAACAGGCTGCCCGGCTCGCAGCCGCTGCGGTCGGGGCCGAGGTTGAAGCAGAACGTGGCCTGCGCGCGTGCCGCGCGCAGGACTTCGACCAGGCGCGGCACGCCGGCCAGGGTGCCGCGGAAGGTGGCGGCATCGATCTTCAGGGCGAGTTTCACGATTCGATCAGCAGGGCGGCGGCGACCTGGCGGCCCTCCGCCATGAGGATGTTGAAGGTACGGCAGGCGGCGGCCAGATCCATGATTTCGTAGCCGATGCGTGCCTCGATCAACGGCCTGAGCAGGGCCGGGCTGGGGAAGCGCTGGCGGCTGCCGGTACCGAGCAGCAGGACTTCCGGCGCCAGGGCGCGGACCACCACGAAATCGTCCTCGGTCAGGGCCTCGAAGCCGCCGGCGCCCCAGGGCGCGACGATGCGCTCGGGCAGCAGGATCAGACTGGTTTCGTAATTCCGGTGATTGATGGCGACATGGCCCGCGCCGTAGCCGGTGACCAGGTTGCGGCTGCTGGGGTTGTCGAGATGCAGTTTCATGAAGTGAAGTGCCTGATTTATCTGGAACTAAGGTAACATTATAGCCTTGATGCTGCACTGCCATATTCGAGGAATTGCCATGCAACCGGTACTCAAGTCGACCAAGCTCGCCAACGTCTGCTACGACATCCGCGGCCCGGTGCTGGCGCGCGCACGACAGATGGAAGAGGACGGGCATCGCATCATCAAGCTGAACATCGGCAATCCGGCGGCATTCGGCTTCGAGGCGCCGGAAGAGATCGTGGTCGACGTCATCCACAACCTGCGCGACGCCTCCGGCTACTCCGACTCCAAGGGCCTCTTCGCCGCGCGCAAGGCGATCATGCACTACTGCCAGCAGAAGGCCATCGCCGGGGTCGGCATCGACGACATCTTCATCGGCAACGGCGTCTCCGAGCTGATCGTGATGGCCATGCAGGCCCTGCTCAACAACGGCGACGAGGTGCTGGTGCCGGCACCCGACTACCCGCTGTGGACGGCGGCGGTGAGCCTCTCGGGCGGCACGCCGCGCCATTACCTGTGCGACGAGGGCGCCGGCTGGCTGCCCGACCTCGCCGACATCCGCGGCAAGATCGGCCCGGCGACGCGGGCCATCGTGCTGATCAACCCGAACAATCCGACCGGCGCGCTGTATCCGGACGACCTGTTGCGCGAGGTGATCGAGATCGCGCGCCAGCACCAGCTCATCGTCTTCGCCGACGAGATCTACGACAAGGTGCTCTACGACGGCGCCACGCACACCTCGATCGCCTCGCTCGCCGACGACGTGCTGTTCGTCACCTTCAACGGCCTGTCGAAGAACTACCGCGCCTGCGGCTACCGCGCCGGCTGGATGGTCGTTTCCGGCGAGCTGCGCCATGCCCGCGACTACATCGAGGGGCTCGACATGCTGGCCTCCATGCGCCTGTGCTCCAACGTGCCGGGCCAGCATGCCATCCAGACGGCGCTGGGCGGCCACCAGAGCATTGTCGAACTGGTCGCCCCGGAGGGCCGGCTGGCCCGCCAGCGCGACCTCGCCTGGGAGTTGCTGACGCAGATTCCCGGCGTCACCTGCTACAAGCCGAAGGCGGCGCTCTATCTCTTCCCGCGCCTCGATCCGAAGGTCTATCCCATCGCCGACGACCAGCAGTTCATCCTCGAGCTGCTGCTCGAGGAGAAGGTGCTGCTGGTGCAGGGCACCGGCTTCAACTGGCCGACGCCGGACCATTTCCGCGTCGTCTTCCTGCCCAATGTCGATGATCTGCGCGAAGCCATAAGCCGCATCGCGCGCTTCCTCGAACACTACCGCAAGCGGCACGGCACATGAGGCTCATTGATGTTACCGATGACAACGGCCGCGTCCTCGAGCCGCTCTGGCTCGGCCGCGCCGAAGGCGTGCACCGCCAGCTGCGCGCGGCGCTGCCGGCCGACTACGCCGGGCGCCTCGCGCAGGTGTTCGCCAACGGCGGGCGGCTGGCCGTGGCGGCGGAAGGCGAGGCGGTGCTCGGCGTGGCCCTGTGGCGCCTGATCGAGAACACCTATGAAGGCCGGCGGCTCTACGTCGACGACCTCGTCACGGATGGGGCGCAGCGTTCGCGCGGCGTCGGCAAGGCCCTGCTCGGCCACCTGGAGGACAAGGCGAGCCGGCTCGGCTGCGACGTGCTGGCCCTTGATTCCGGCGCGCAACGGGCGGCCGCCCACAAGTTCTACTTTCGCGAGGGGATGCACATCCCCGGCTTCTGCTTCAGGAAAAATCTCAAATGAAACCCATCAACGCAGGTCTGCTCGGCATCGGCACCGTCGGCGGCGGCACCTTCGCCGTCCTCCGGCGCAATGAGGAGGAGATCACCCGCCGCGCCGGCCGGCCGATCCGCATTTCCGTCGTCGCCGACAAGAACCTCGCGCTGGCGCAACAGGTCACCGCCGGTGCCTGCCGCGTCACCGACGATGCGTTTGCCGTGGTGGCCGACCCTGAGGTGGACATCGTCGTCGAACTGATCGGCGGCTGCGGCGTGGCCAGGGAACTCGTCTTGAAGGCCATCGGCAACGGCAAGCACGTCGTCACCGCCAACAAGGCGCTGCTCGCCACGCACGGCAACGAGATCTTCGCTGCCGCGCAGCAGCGGGGCGTGATGGTCGCCTTCGAGGCGGCGGTGGCCGGCGGCATCCCGATCATCAAGGCGCTGCGCGAGGGGCTGACCGCCAACCGCATCGAGTGGATCGCCGGCATCATCAACGGCACCACCAACTTCATCCTTTCCGAGATGCGCGACAAGGGCCTGCCCTTCGAGACGGTGCTGAAGGAAGCGCAGCGCCTCGGCTACGCCGAGGCCGACCCGACCTTCGACGTCGAAGGCGTGGACGCCGCGCACAAGCTGACCATCATGTCGGCCATCGCCTTCGGCATCCCGATGCAGTTCGACAAGTGCCATATCGAGGGCATCTCGAAGCTGCAGGCCGAGGACATCCGCTATGCCGAACAGCTCGGCTACCGCATCAAGCTGCTCGGCATCACCCGGCGCACCGCCAAGGGCGTGGAACTGCGCGTGCACCCGACGCTGATTCCGGCCAAGCGCCTGATCGCCAACGTCGAGGGCGCCATGAACGCCGTGCTGGTGAAGGGCGATGCCGTCGGCGCCACGCTCTACTACGGCAAGGGCGCCGGCGCCGAGCCGACGGCCAGTGCCGTCATCGCCGACCTGGTCGACGTCACCCGCATGCACACCGCCGACCCCGAGCACCGCGTGCCGCACCTGGCCTTCCAGCCGGATGCCGTCAAGAACATCCCCATCCTGCCCATGAGCGAGGTGGAGACGTCCTACTATTTTCGCCTGCGGGTGGAAGACCGGCCCGGCGTGCTGGCCGACATCACGCGCATCCTCGCCGACCAGCAGATCTCCATCGACGCCATGATCCAGAGGGAACCGGCCGAGGGCGAGGAGCAGACCGACATCATCATGCTGACCCACCAGACGCTGGAGAAGAACGCCGACGCCGCCATCGCCCGCATCGAGGCGCTGCCGGTGGTGAAGGGCAGGGTGGTAAGGCTGAGGCTGGAAGCGCTGAACTGAGTTCCGTCATTCCGGGGCTGCCCGTCAGGGCAGAACCCGGAATCCAGTGTCTTTACGACGTTTGCCCATTGAGTACGCCACTCCCCGGCAGGGTAATGCCCCCCTTGTTGCAACTAACCTTATAGGTTAAATTACGTCCATGGAAAAGCGCAAGCCGCACTACCTGCTGGCGGAAATCAAGGCGGGTGTGGCGGCGCGCGGGGCGGATGCCTTCACCGCTACGGCGCTGACCGGTGGCTATGCCATGGGCCTGGATCTGGCGGCGATGCTGAAGGTGGTGATTGGAATGTCGAGCCATTGTTTCATCAAGAGCATGACCACGCATGGCGACCATCGGCTGTGGCAGGACGTGTACCACGCGGATACCCCCGCAGGCCCGGCCTACGTCAAATTCACCTTGCGAAGCGACGGTTCCATCGTGATTTCGTTCAAGAGGCTATGAACATGAGTAAAGCGAAAAAACATCCCTGTCTGAACTGCGAACAGTCGGACATGGAACTGCAGACGAAAGACGTGACCATCGAACTGGATGGCCTTTCCCGCGTGGTGCCGGGAGTGAAGGGTTGGCACTGTCCGGTGTGCGGCGAAATAGAGTTCGTCGGTGACGGCAGCGCCAAACGCTATGCGGCAGCGCTCAATGTGCTTGCCGCCGAGCGGGACGCACAGCAGCGTGAGGAACTTGCGCGCATCCGCAAGCGCCTCAAGCTCACCCAAGCACAGGCGGCGGCGATCGCCGGCGGCGGCCCCAACGCCTTCTCCCGCTACGAGCGCGGCAAGGCGCGCCCGGTTGCGGCCGTCGTCAACCTGTTCCGCTTGTTGGACAAGCATCCGGAGTTGCTTGCCGAATTGCAGTCGGCTGGGTGAGGGGCGGCGTGGGACGCGGCGGGGAAAGTCAGTCTCCCCAATACGGCGATTGCTATCTCTCTCTAAGAGTAATTTGAGGAGTATCTGGGGTCTGACCCCCATCTCCCCATAATGGATCACAACATTGCGAACAATCTATCTCATCGAGGAAATTGGCAACCAAGGTGAGAAAACTGGTCATTTCTTAGATCGAGATGGGCTGAAATACATTGACTCGAACAGCCCCCTTGTTGAACTGATGGTGTTTTCAAGTTCCAAAGCAGCAAATAACTATATTCATGAGAAAATTTGTTGGGATGGGAAAATGCTTTTTGATCGGGTAAGAGTCAAAATGCGTATCCTCAAAGAATAATGCGGCGTTTGACTTGAAATGATGTACATCTCGACACGAGGCCAGTCGCCGCCCCGCGCTTTCTGCGACATCCTGCTCGGCGGCCTGGCCCCCGACGGCGGCCTTTACCTGCCGGAGGCCTACCCGCAGGTGTCGCGCGCCGAGCTGGATGAATGGCGCACGCTGCCCTATCACGCTCTCGCGCTGCGCGTGCTGGAGAAGTTCATCACCGACATCCCGGCCTGCGACCTGAAGACGCTGGTCGACCGCACCTATACGGCGCAGGCCTACCGCTGGTGCCGGCCGGGTCGCGACGCGGCGGACATCACGCCGCTCACCACCCTGGAGCCGGGGCTGCACCTGCTGGAACTGTCCAACGGGCCGACGCTGGCCTTCAAGGACATGGCCATGCAGCTGCTCGGCAACCTGTTCGAGTACGTGCTGGAGAAACGCGGCGAGACCATCAACATCCTCGGCGCCACCTCCGGCGACACCGGCTCGGCGGCGGAGTACGCCATGCGCGGCAAGCATGGGGTCAAGGTCTTTATGCTCTCTCCGCACGGCCTGATGAGCGAGTTCCAGCGGGCGCAGATGTATTCGCTGCCCGACGGCAACATCTTCAACATTGCCATCCGCGCCATGTTCGACGATTGCCAGGACATCGTGAAGGCGGTCTCCAACGACGCCGCCTTCAAGGCGAAGCACCGGATCGGCGCGGTGAACTCGATCAACTGGGCGCGCGTCGCGGCGCAGATCGTGTACTACTTCAAGGGCTATTTCGCCGCCACGCGCTCGAACGACGAACAGGTCGCCTTCGCCGTGCCTTCGGGCAACTTCGGCAACATCTGCGCCGGCCACGTCGCGCGCATGATGGGCCTGCCGATCGCCCGGCTGGTGCTGGCCACCAACGAAAACGATGTGCTCGACGAGTTCTTCCGCACCGGCGTGTATCGTCCGCGGGCGACGGCGGAAACCCGCGTCACCTCGAGCCCCTCGATGGACATTTCCAGGGCGTCCAACTTCGAGCGTTTCGTCTTCGATCTGGTAGAGCGCGATGCGGCCGTGGTCAGGGAGTTCTGGGCCAAAGTGGATCGTGGCGACAGCTTCGACCTGCGTGGCACGCCTTATCACACCCGATTGCCCGAATTCCGCTTCGTCTCCGGCACCAGCAGCCATGCCGACCGCCTCGCGACGATCCGCGCCACCTGGGCGCAGTACGGCGTAATGATCGATCCGCACACCGCCGACGGTCTGAAGGTGGCGAACGCTTACCGCGAGGCGGGGGTGCCGATGGTGGTGCTGGAGACGGCCCAGCCGGTGAAGTTCGCCGAGACGATCCGCGAAGCGCTGCAGCGGGAGCCGGATCGCCCGCGGGAACTGGAAGGCATCGAGGCCCTGCCGCAGCGGGTGGAGGTGATGGAGGCGGATGCCGGGGCGGTGAAGGCGTTCATCGCCGCCCGGGCATAAGCGCGGGAGCAAGCCCGCGCGGGTGAGTCGCTACAGGTAGATGACGGCCGGGAAGACCGTCACGGCCAGGACCAGGATCAGCCATTCCAGGTTATGGCGGGCCAGGAAGCCGGTGAAGTGCAGGATCAGGACGGTGATGGCGACAACGTAGTAGAGGATGAACAGCATCTGGCAGCTCCGGACCTTTCTTGTTGGCCGGGGCGCATCGACCCCGTGGCATTGCGGCTTTTATACCATAGAAACAAAATCCGGCACCAGTCCCCGCTTCGCCCCGTCCGGGAGGCGATACGGAGGGGCTAGGCCTCCACGTGGCGCAGCGACAAGTCGATGGCCCGCACGTCCTTGGTCAGGCTGCCGATGGAAATGCGATCCACTCCGGTTTCGGCGATCGCCCGCACTTTCGCCAGATCCACCCCGCCCGAGGCTTCCAGCAGCGCCCGGCCCGCCGCCAGGGTGACCGCCTTGCGCATCTGCGCCGGGCTCATGTTGTCGAGCAGGATCATCTTCGCGCCGGCAGCGAGCGCTTCTTCGAGCTGTTCCAGGGTTTCCACCTCGATCTGGATGAACACCCCCGCCGGCGCCAGGTCGTGGGCCTGCGCCAGCACCGGTGCCACGCCGCCGGCGGCCAGGATGTGGTTTTCCTTGATGAGGATGCCGTCGTAGAGGCCGAAGCGGTGGTTGCCGCCGCCGCCGCAGCGCACCGCGTACTTCTGCGCCAGGCGCAGTCCCGGCAGGGTCTTGCGGGTGTCGACGATCTTCGTCCGCGTGCCGGCGACGGCGTCCACGAATTTCCGCGTGACGGTGGCGGTGCCGGAGAGCAGTTGCAGGAAGTTGAGCGCGGTGCGCTCGGCGCTGAGCAGTGCGCGTGTATCGGCCTCGATCTCGCACAGCATCTGGCCGGCGAGGACGCGCGCGCCGTCCTGGGCGTGCCAGCGGATGCGCGCGCCGGCATCGAGCCGGCGGAAGCAGGCATCGAACCAGGCGCTGCCGCAGAGGACGGCCTCTTCGCGGCTGACGACGATGCCGCGCGCCGGGTGGCCGGCCGGCATGAGTTGCGCCGTCAGGTCGCCGCTGCCGATGTCCTCGGCCAGCGCAGCGGCGACATTGCGCGCGATTTCTGCGGCCAATTGAGCCGAATGCCCTGAAGTTTCCATTATTCCTGCCGTAACGCTATGCTGTTGCAGCGATTCTAACCGCTCTTCGCCGCTCGGGCGGCCAATAGACAATATGGGCAATGGAGGCAGCATGTCCGGTCTCATGAGCGTTCTCTCGGTCAGCGCGGGCACCCTGCTGGCCATCGTCCTCTTCGTCACGCTGGTGTTCTGGTACGTCAAGGACATCACCCAGAAGAAGCACACCGTTCTGCGCAACTACCCGATCGTCGGCCGCCTGCGCTATTTCTTCGAGCAGATGGGCGAGTACTTCCGCCAGTACTTCTTCACCGGCGAACGCGACGAGATGCCCTTCAACCGCTCGACCCGCGGCTGGGCCTACCGCCTGGCCAAGAACGAGGGCGGCATCATCGGCTTCGGCTCGACCTACGACCTGCACGAGCCCGGCGCCCTGGTCTTTGTCAACGCGCCGTTCCCGGTGATCGAGGACGAGCAGTTGGCGACGCCGCCGCTGGCCATCGGCGATGGCTGGTGCGACAGGCCGTTCATCGCCCGTTCGGTCGTCAACATCAGCGGCATGAGCTACGGCGCCCTTTCCAGGCCGGCGGTGCGCGCGCTCTCCTGCGGCGCGGCGGCGGCCGGCTGCTGGCTGAATACCGGCGAGGGCGGCCTCTCGCCCTACCACCTCGAAGGAGGCTGCGACCTGATCGTGCAGATCGGCACCGCCAAGTACGGCGTGCGCGACGCCGAGGGCAACCTTTCCCTGCAGCGGCTGCGGGAGATCGCGGCCCACGACAACGTTCGCGCCTTCGAGATCAAGCTGTCGCAGGGCGCCAAGCCGGGCAAGGGCGGCGTCCTGCCGGGCGACAAGGTCACGGCGGAAATCGCCGCCATCCGCGGCATTCCGGCGGGGCGGGACTCGATCAGCCCGAACCGGCATCGCGACGTCGCCAGCGCCGACCAGCTGCTCGACATGGTGGCGCGGGTGCGCGAAGCGACCGGCAGGCCGGTCGGCATCAAGACCGCCATCGGCGGCTGGGACTTCATGCACGATCTTGCCGAGACGGTCGCGCGGCGCGGCGTCGCCAGCGCGCCGGACTTCATCGCCGTGGACGGCGGCGAGGGCGGCTCGGGTGCCGCGCCGCAGGCCCTGGCCGACCACATGGCGCTGTCCATCGACGAGGCCCTGCCGCGGGTGGTCGACGCGCTGATCGAGAGCGGCCTGCGCGAGCGGGTGCGGGTCGTCGCCGCCGGCAAGCTGGTCACCTCGGCGCGCGCCGCCTGGGCGCTGGCGGCGGGCGCCGACTTCGTGAACACGGCGCGCGGCTTCATGTTCGCGCTGGGCTGCATCCAGGCCCTGCGCTGCCATGCCAACACCTGCCCGACCGGCGTCACCACCCACAATCCGCGCCTGCAGCGCGGCCTCGTCGTGGCCGACAAGGCGCAGCGCGTCGCCAACTACTGCCGCAGCATGAACCGCGAGATCGACATGATCGCCCACGCCTGCGGGCTGCACCAGGCGCGCGAATTCCGTCGCGAGCACGTGCGCATCGTGCAGGGCTTCGGCCGGAGCATTGCCTTCAACATGCTTTATCCCTACCCGACGGCCCGGGCCTGATCCGGCGACCGGCGTTCCCCCAGCGCCAGCCAGAGGCCGGCGGCGGCGATGACGGCCATGCCGGCGGCGGACAGCAGGTCGGGAACGTGTCCGAACGCCAGCCAGCCGAGCAGGCCCGCCCAGACGAGCTGCGTGTAGCCGAAGGGCGTCAGGGTCGAGGCCGGTGCCAGGCGGAAGGCGCGGATCAGGATGAAATGGCCGACGCCGCCGTAAAAGCCCAACGAGGCGATCATCAGCCATTGCAGCGGGGCGGGCGAGAACTCGAACCAGAACCAGGGCAACGCCAGGCTCATTACCGCCGTGCCGACCAGCGCCGTGTAGAACAGCAGGGTGAGCGGATGCTCGGCGTGGCTCAGTCGCCGCGTCAGGAGCTGGTAGGCGGCGTAGCAGGTGGCGCCGGCCAGCGCCCAGAGGAAGCCCGCCAGGTTGAGGGCGCCGCCCGGACGTGCGATCAGCAGCACGCCGGCGAAGCCGACGACGACCGCCATCCAGCGGCCGGCGCCGATGCGCTCGTGCAGGAAGGGGCCGGCCAGCAGCGTCACCATCAGCGGCGAGAGGAACAGCACCGCCGTCGCCTCCGCCAGCGGCATGCTGCGGAAGGCCATCATGGCGAAGCCGGTGGTGCCCACCAGTGCCAGGGCCCGCACCACCTGCAGGGTCAGGTTGTCGGTTCGCACCAGCTGCAGGCGCATCGAGGGCGCGACGAAGACCAGCATGATGACGAAGTGCAGGGCGTAGCGCGCCCACACCAGCAGCGGCACGGCGAAGGTGGCCGTCAGGTGCTTGGAGGTGGCATCGAGCAGGGCGAACAGCATCAGCGCCAGCATGAACAGCAGGATGCCGCGCAGCGGGTGCTGCGCGGGAGCAGAGGGTCCCATCTCAGTTTCCGTTGCGGCCGGCGCGCATCTCAGATATTGAGCCAGGCGTTGAAGAGGCGCCGTGCGGCGTCGATGGTTTCGCCGGCAGTGAGGCCGGCCGGGCCGATGCCGCCGCCGGCGAGCAGGTCGGCCGCCAGGCCGTGCAGGTGCACGGCGCAGAGCGCGGCAAGGTCCGCCTCCCAGCCCTGCGCCAGCAGGGTCGCGGCGAGGCCCGTCAGCACGTCGCCCATGCCGGCGCTGGCCATGCCGGGGTTGCCGCTGCCGTTGATGAACCAGCGGCCGTCGGGCGAGGCGATCACGCTGCCGCAGCCTTTCAGCACCGCGACGGCGTTCAGCTTTTCCGCCAGGGCGAGCGCGGCGCGCACGCGGTCGGCCTGCACGGCGGCGGCGTCGCAGCCGAGCAGGCGCGCCGCTTCCAGCGGATGCGGCGTGACCAGGGTCGGTGCGCCGCGCCGGCGCACCTGTTTCGCCAGCACCGGACGGGTCGCCAGCAGGTTGAGCGCATCGGCGTCGAGCACGAGCGGCAGCGGCATGGCGATGGCCTGGCGCAGCAGGTCCAGCGCGGCCTCGCCCTGACCGAGGCCGGGGCCCGCCGCCAGGGCCGTGGCGAAGCCGGCGGCGAGGATTTCGCCCGGCTTGCGCAGCATCAGTTCGGGCTGAACGGCGTCGACCGCCGGTGCCGCAGCGTCGAGCAGGCCGACATGGACGCGGCCGGCGCCCAGCTTCAGCGCGGCGCGGCCGGCGAGCAGCGCCGCGCCCGCCATGCCGGGCGCGCCGCCGAGGATGGCGACGCTGCCCATCATGCCCTTGTGGCTGTTCAGCAGCCGCGGCGCGAGGCGGGCGGCGAACAGCGCCGGCGACACCGTGCGCCCGCGCGCCGGCAGTTCGTCCTCCGCGGCCAGGCCGAGGTCGCAGACCGTGACGGCGCCGCAATGGTCCGGTCCGTCCAGCGTGAGCAGGCCGGGCTTGAGCGCGATGAAGGTGACGGTGGCGTCGGCGCGGACGGCGCAGCCGAGCACGCGACCGGTGTCGGCGCACAGCCCGCTCGGAATGTCGAGGGCCAGCACCGGGCAGCCGAGGCCGTTGATGCGCTCGACCAGCGCGGCGTGCGCGCCGGCGAGGGGGCGCTGCAAACCGATGCCGAAGAGGGCGTCCACCGCGAGGGAATGGCGGCCCACGGGGATCTCGCCGATGGTCGTGCCGCCGGCCGCGCGGTAGCGCCCGAACGCCGCGCGCGCATCGGCCGGCAGCTTCGCCGGGTCGCCGGCGAAGACGACGGCCGGCGCGAAGCCCTGTTCGCGCAGCAGGCGGGCCAGCACCAGGCCGTCGCCGCCATTGTTGCCCGGCCCGCAGACGATGAGCGGCGGCGGGCCGCCCGCCGCGACAAAAGTCAGTGCCTGCGACACGGCGCCGGCACCGGCGCGCTCCATCAGCGGCGGCTCGGCAGCGGAGTGGCGAGACTCGATGGTGCGCAGGGCGGCGACATCGTGGATCGGGCGGGAGGGGGCGAACGCCATGGGGCAATGCTACCGCAATGCGGCCGGGGTCGAGGCGAGGACGGCTTCGACCTGCTTCGCCAGGCGCCGGTTGACCAGGTTGTTGGCGACCAGCGCGCCGATCACCAGCGCCGCGCCGAATATCTCCACCGGCAGCAGCACATGGCCCTGCCAGACGGTGATGAGGATGGTGACCACCGGCGCGAAATTGGCGAAGAGCGAGGCGTTCAGCGGCCCCAGCTTGGCCACCGCCATGTTCCACAGCAGCACCGCGCCGAAGGAGACGACGAAGACGATGAACAGCAGCGCCCAGGCCATCTCGCGCAGGCCCTCGGCGGGCGGCGGGCGGCTGTGGCCGCTGCCGGTCGCCAGGGCGGCGGCGGCAAGGACGGTGAGCCAGCCGAGGGCGGCGGTGAGCGCCGTGTAGCGCACCGGCGACCAGGCGGGAAACTGCTGCGCGCCGAGCGTGAAGGCGATCCAGCACCAAGAGGCCAGGTACATCATGCCGTTGCCGAGGGCGCTGCCGCCGGAGTAGAGGCGGGCGAATTGGCCCTGGCTGACCACCAGGCCGAGGCCGGCGATGGCGACGGCGATGCAGGCCAGCACGGCCGCGGGCGGGCGATGGCGGCTGCGCAGCCACTGCCAGAAGACGATATTCACCGGGCCGAGGGCGAGGATCATGGCGCCGTGTTCCGGCCGCGTCAGCCGCAGCCCTTCATAGACGAACAGGCTGAAGCCGGCAAACCCGGCGCTGCCGAGGACCCAGACTTTCGCCGCCCGCCCCTCGAAGCCGAGCGCGCGGCGCCCTTCGAACCAGGCCAGCGTGGCGAGAAAGCAGGCCGCCGCGATGCCGTAGCGCAGGAGGGTCAGCCAGTAGGGGTCGATGACGGCGAGGGCGATCTTGCTCACGGGCAGGAAGGCGCCCCAGATCAGCACCACCGCGCACATCAGCAGCGAGCCTTCGGTCAGCGCCTTGCGGTTCAATGCAGCCTCCCTTTTTGCGTCGAGTCGGGCGGGAAGAATGCGTCGAGGCCGGCGGCGTCGAAGCGGTACGCGCGGTAGTGGATGCCGTCGCGCGCGACGGCATCGGATGCGGCGGCGCTCACTTCAATTTCTGGGCGAAGGCGTCGGCGTCGAAGCCGATCAGCAGCGCCGAACCGGCTTCGACGATCGGCCGCCTGATCATGCTCGGGTTCTCCAGCATCAGGGCGAAGGCTTTCTGCGCCGTGAGGTTCTCCCGCTTCTCCGGCGGCAGCTTGCGGAAGCTGGGGCCGCGGGTGTTGATGAGCGATTCCCAGCCGGCCCGGGCGGCCCATTTCTTCAGCAGGGCCGCGTCGGCGCCGAGCTTCTTGTAGTCGTGGAAGGCGTAGGCGACGCCGTGGGCGTCGAGCCAGGCGAAGGCCTTCTTCATGGTGTCGCAGTTCCGGATGCCGTAGATCGTGGTCATGGGCGACATTCTAAAGGGACAGCAGTCCCCCGGGGCAGGTCTGCCACTGGGCCAGGCGCGCCAGCGTCGGCAGCAGGTTGAGGCCGGTCCGCTTCCTCAGTGCCAGTGCCGCGAGGCTCAGGTCCGACAGTGCCGTGCGGACCGGCTCGCCGGCGGCGGCGAAGACGATGGCGTTGCCGTGATCGCAGGATGGGAACACCATGGCCCGCGTCTCGAAGGCCTTCCTGATGCGGTCGACGCTGGCCCTGAAGCCGCGGTTGCGGCCGAGCAGGTTCACCGACAGCAGGCCCGCTTCGCCCAGGTGCGCGCGGCAGGCGCGGTAAAAGGGCAGGGTGTCCAGCGCACCGGCGCGGGCGTCGGCATCGAAGCCGTCGACCAGGATCAGGTCGAATGTCTCGTCGCTGGCGGCGAGCCAGTCGACGCCGTCGGCGATTTCGATGCGGATGCGCCGCGGATCCAGCGGCAGCTTGAAATACCGGCGCGCCGCCGCCACCACCGCCGGCTCGATCTCCACCACCGTCAGTTCCGCCTGCGGGCGGTGGCGGTAGAGGAACTTCGTCAGCGAGGCGGCGCCCAGGCCGATCAGCAGCACCTTGCGCGGCCAGTCCGGTTCCGGCCGCAGCAGCAGCGCCGTCATCATCTCGCGCGTGTAGTCGAGTTCCAGCGCCCAGGGACGGCTGATGCGCATCGCGCCCTGGATCCAGTCCGAGCCGAAGTGCAGGTATCGGACGCCGGCTTCCTCGCTGATGTCGATGGGCAGGGTCATGGCCGGCGGGCGGCGCGGTCGCCGTGCTGCGGAGGCTGACTTGACTAGCGGTTGAGAAGCGCGGAGAGCTTGCCGCGATATTCGCGCACCAGGCCGTTGTCCGGGCCGAGCAGGTTGAACAGCTGCAGCAGGGTCTTGCGGCCGATGTCGTCCTGGAAGGCGCGGTCGCGCCGCACGATCTCCAGCAGTTGCGCCATCGCGGCGCCGTGGTCCTGCCGCACGGCCAGCAGATTGGCCAGCGCCAGCCGTGCCTCGAGATCGGCGGCGTCGGCGTCGAGGCGGGCGCGCAGCGTGGTTTCGTCGGCGCCGCCGGCCGCGCCCCGTGTCAGCGCCAGTCGCGCGGCCAGGCTGTCGAGGCGGTTGCGATCCTTCGCGGTCCCGGCGATTTCATCGAGCAGGCGCTGCGCTTCGTCCAGTTCGCCGGCGTCGAGCAGGACGTCGATGAGGTCGAGGCGCGCCTGCTCGTGCTTCGGATCGAGGCGGATGGCCTGCAGCAGCAACTTGCGCGTGGCGTCGGTTTCGCCGCGGGCATGGGCCGCCATCGCCTCCTGCCGCAGCGGCTCGGCGGGCGAGGGCAGCAGGCTGTCGATGAATTCGCGCACCGCCGATTCGGGCAGGGCGCCGGTGAACTCGTTCACGACCTGGCCGTCGACAACGGCCTTGACACTGGGAATGCCGCGCACGCCGAACTGCCCGGCCAGGGCCTGGTTTTCGTCGGAATTGATCTTGACCACCCGGACCTGTCCCCGATACTCGGCGGCCAGTTTTTCCAGGATCGGCCCGAGGCTGCGGCAGGGGCCGCACCACGGTGCCCAGAAATCCACGAGGACGGGCTGTCGACGGGAAGCCTCGATGACTTCCTGCATGAAGTTGCTTTCGGAAACGTCGATGGTATGCGCGGACATGGTTTTCCCTGATTTTCCCCGATGTTTCCTCGATTCTGGGGGCGGGAAGGCACAAATTCAAGGTCTTGGCTCGGGTATAATCGCGCTTTACGGAGCCTCCATCCGAAATGCCCGAAGTTCTCAAGCTGCGCGGCGCCGCCGCCTTCTCCGCCACCCGCCTTGCCCGCCTCACGCAAACCGTCAAGGGCGCACTGCCCGGCCTCAAGGGCCTGACGGCCGAACACTGGTATTTCGTCGAGCTGAACGCGCCGCTGGTCGCGGCCGATCTCGAAAGGCTGAAGGACCTGCTCGGCGCGCAGGCCGCCGGCAAGGCGCCCGCAGGTACGCTGAAACTGGTGACGCCGCGCCTGGGCACCCTCTCGCCCTGGTCGTCGAAGGCCACCGAGATCGCGCGGCAGTGCGGCTTCGCCGCGGTCACGCGCATCGAGCGCGGCACCGCCTTCCATCTCGACGCCAGGGGCGACCTTGCCGCGGCGCTGCCGCTGCTGCATGACCGCATGACCGAGTCGGTGCTCGATTCGCTGGATGCCGCCGAAGCCCTGTTCCGCCATTACGCGCCGCAGCCGCTGGAAACGGTCGATGTCCTCGGCCGCGGCCGCACCGCCCTCGTCGCCGCCAACGGCGAGATGGGCCTGGCGTTGTCCGAGGACGAGATCGACTACCTGGTCGAGGCCTTCACGAAGGCCGGGCGCAATCCGACCGACGTCGAGCTGATGATGTTCGCCCAGGCCAATTCCGAGCACTGCCGCCACAAGATCTTCAACGCCGACTGGATCGTCGACGGCGAGCGCCAGCCGCATACGCTCTTCGGCATGATCCGCGAGACGCACAAAGTCAGCCCCCAGGGCACGGTGGTGGCGTATTCCGACAACGCCGCCGTGCTCGAAGGGGCCGTCGCGCAGCGCTTCCATCCCGGTCCCGGCGGCGCCTATGCGTACCACGAAGAAACGACCCACTATCTCGCCAAGGTCGAGACGCACAACCACCCGACCGCCATCTCGCCCTTCCCGGGCGCGGCGACCGGCTCGGGCGGCGAGATCCGCGACGAGGGCGCCACCGGCCGCGGTTCCAGGCCGAAGGCCGGCCTGTGCGGCTTCTCGGTGTCGAACCTGAACATCCCCGGCTACGTCCAGCCGTGGGAACAGCCCTACGGCAAGCCCGGGCGCATCGCCTCGGCGCTCGACATCATGATCGAGGGGCCGATCGGCGCCGCCGCCTTCAACAACGAGTTCGGCCGACCCAACCTCGCCGGTTATTTCCGCACGTTCGAGCAGGCGGTGGCGGGGGAAGTGCGCGGCTACCACAAGCCGATCATGATCGCCGGCGGCGTCGGCAACATCGCCGCGCGCGATGCGCACAAGGTCGCGTTCAAGGCCGGCGCGCTGCTCATCCAGCTCGGCGGCCCCGGCATGCTGATCGGCCTCGGCGGCGGCGCCGCCTCGTCGATGACCACGGGCGCCAACACCGCCGACCTCGACTTCGCCTCGGTGCAGCGCGGCAACCCGGAGATCCAGCGCCGCGCGCAGGAAGTCATCGACCGCTGTTGGCAACTCGGGGACAACAATCCGATCCTCTCCATCCACGACGTCGGCGCCGGCGGCCTCTCGAATGCCCTGCCGGAGCTGGCGCACGGCGCCGGCTGCGGTGCGCGTTTCGAGCTGCGCCGCGTGCAGATCGAGGAGCCCGGCATGTCGCCGCGCGAGATCTGGTGCAACGAGGCGCAGGAGCGCTACGTGCTGGCCATCGCACCCGAGCGCATCGAGGAATTCCGCGCCATTTGCGCGCGCGAGCGCTGCCCCTTCGCGGTGCTCGGCGAGGCGACGGCTGACGGCCGCCTGGTGGTGAGCGACGCCCACTTCGGCAACAACGCGGTCGACATGGACATGGCCGTGCTGCTCGGCAAGCCGCCGAAGATGACGCGCGACGTCGCGCGCAGGGCGCGCCACCTGCCGCCCTTCGGCGTGGGCGACATCGACCTCAAGGACGCCGCCTTCCGCGTGCTGCGCATGCCCAGCGTCGCTTCCAAGAATTTCCTCATCACCATCGGCGACCGCACGGTGGGCGGCATGACCGCGCGCGACCAGATGGTCGGGCCGTGGCAGGTGCCGGTGGCCGACTGCGCCGTCACCACGCTTTCTTATCAAGGCACGCTCGGCGAAGCCTTCGCCATGGGCGAGAAGACGCCGCTGGCGCTGATCGACGCGCCGGCCTCGGGCCGCATGGCGGTGGGCGAGGCGGTAACCAATCTCGCCGCCGCATTGATCGGCGACATCGGCCGCATCAAGCTCTCCGCCAACTGGATGGCCGCCGCCGGTCATCCGGGCGAGGACGCCGCGCTGTTCGACACCGTCAAGGCGGTCGGCCTGGCGTTCTGCCCGCAACTCGGCATCAGCATCCCCGTCGGAAAAGACTCGCTGTCGATGAAAACCACCTGGATCGAAGAGCCAGGTGGTTTCGGTGGAGACTTACCTGCGCAGCAGGTTAGTCGGAACCAAGACGGCCCGGTAAAGAAGCAGGTCACCGCGCCGCTCTCGCTGATCATCTCCGCCTTCGCCGCCTGCGCCGACGTGCGCAGGACGCTGACGCCGCAGCTGCGCAGTGACGCCGGCGACACCGACCTGCTGCTGGTGGATCTCGGCCAGGGCAAGCACCGCCTCGGCGGCTCGGCCTTCGCCCAGGCCTACAACGCGACCGGCGAGCATGCGCCGGACGCCGATGCCGCGCTGCTCAAGGGCTTCTTCGCCGCCATCCAGGAACTCAACGCGGCCGGCCTGCTGCTCGCCTACCACGACCGCTCCGACGGCGGCCTTTTCGCCGCCGCCTGCGAGATGGCCTTCGCCGGCCATTGCGGCGTCTCGCTCAACCTCGACACATTGTGCTACGACCCGCTGATGAACGATGCCGACGGCCTCGAGCGCAAGCCGGAAATGATCGACGGCCGCTTCCGCGACCGCGTCATGGGCGCGCTGTTCGCCGAGGAGCTCGGCGCCCTCGTGCAGATCCGCCGCGACGACCGCAGCAAGGTGATGCAGGTGCTGCGCAGCCACGGCCTCGCCGCCTGCAGCCATACGGTCGGCGAACTCAACACCGCCGACGAGATCCGCGTCTGGCGCAACGCCAAACCCTTGCTCACGGAAAAGCGCGCCGACCTGCAGCGCGCCTGGACCGAAACCAGCTACCGGATCGCCCGCCTGCGCGACGACCCGCAATGCGCCCAGGAGGAGTTCGATTCACTGCTCGATGCCGCCGACCCCGGCTTGTCTGCCACGCTCACCTTCGATCCGGCCGAGGACATTGCCGCGCCGATGATCGCCAAGGGCGCCAAGCCAAGAATTGCGATTCTTCGGGAGCAGGGCGTGAACGGCCATGTGGAAATGGCGGCCGCCTTCGACCGCGCCGGCTTCGCTTCAGTCGATGTGCACATGAGCGACCTGCAATCGCGCCGTGTCGCGCTGGCTGACTTTTCCGGACTGGTCGCCTGCGGCGGCTTCTCCTACGGCGACGTGCTCGGCGCCGGCCAGGGCTGGGCCAAGTCGATCCTCTTCAACGATCCGCTGCGCGCGGAGTTCGAGGTCTTCTTCGGCCGCGCCGATACATTTGCATTGGGCGTCTGCAACGGCTGCCAGATGATGAGCAACCTGGCTGAGATCATTCCCGGCGCCGAGCACTGGCCGCGCTTCGCGCGCAACCGCAGTGAGCAGTTCGAGGCGCGCTTCGTCATGGTCGAGGTGCCGCAGAACCCTTCGCTGTTCCTCGACGGCATGGCCGGCAGCTGCCTGCCCATCGTCGTCTCGCATGGTGAAGGTCGTGCGGTCTTCGACCGCACTCCCGTGGGCGAAGGCAGCGCCGACTTCACCGCGCGCGGCAGGCAGGACAAGGCCGTCGTCGCGCTGCGCTACGTCGACAACCACGGCCGCGTCGCGGCGACCTATCCCTTCAACCCGAACGGCTCGCCGGACGGCATCGCCGGCCTCACCACCTTGGATGGCCGCTTCACCATCATGATGCCGCACCCCGAGCGCATCTTCCGCACGGTGCAGATGTCCTGGCATCCGGAGAACTGGGGAGAGGACGGTCCCTGGCTGCGCATGTTCCGCAATGTGCGCCGGTGGCTGGGATGATTCAGGGCCGATCCGGCGACGGCTCGAACCAGGACGGGTCGACCAGGTCGAGCTGTTCCCCGCTGAGCACTTTCTGCAGGGCGAAGACGCTCTGCGGGCGCTGGGCCGCCGGCAGCATCAGGCACCAGTCGATCAACTCCAGCAGCTGCAGCGAATAGCGCCTTCCCCAGCGCTGCACGGCCGGCGTCAGGGCATCCCCGGCCAGGCGCTCGCCGGCCGGCTGCGGCGCCTCCCCGGCCAGGCAATCGTAGAGCGAGGCGCCGACCGAGTAGATGTCGGTCCACGGACCGAGCGGTTCGCCCGAGCCCTGTTGCTCCGGCGCGGCAAAGCCGGGCGTGAAGACCGGGTTCGTGCCGGCTTGGGGGCCGAGGCCCTGGCGCGTGGCGCCGAAATCGAGCAGGACCGGATGGCCGTCGCTGCGCACGTAGATGTTGGCCGGCTTGATGTCCAGGTGCAGCAGCTTGCGCGTGTGCACCTCGCGCAGGCCGGAGAGCAGGCGGACGAAGACGTTGCGCAGGAAGTCCTCGCCGACGGGCGTCCCGCTCCGGGTGAGCAGGCGCACGTGCTCCTTCAGGGTGTGGCCGCGCTCGTAGCGCATGACCAGATATGCCGTGCCGTGGGCGCGGAAGAAGTTCTCCACGTGCACCACGTTGGGGTGGTCGATGCCGGCGAGGATGCGGCCCTCGTCGAAGAAGCATTTCATGCCGGTATTGAAGGCGGACTGGTGGCCGTCCTCCGCCTCGATGGCGAGCCCGTCGGCGCCGCGGCGCGCCATCCCGGCGGGCAGGTATTCCTTGATCGCCACCGGCTTGCCGGCCGGATCGGAGGCCAGATAGACCACGGAAAACCCGCCCTGCGAAAGTTGCCGCTCGACGCGGTAGCCTTCGATGAGGGAACCGGCGGGCAGGGGCGGGTGGGATGCGGTTTCCATAGGGCGAAAATAGGGCAAAAAAATCGGCGCCGAGGCGCCGATTCTAATGCGTTCCGGCGGGCGCGGCCGCTTATTCCACCTTGGTCTTGGCGCGCAGCGCCGAGATGTGCTTGTCGAGGGCCTGCTGCTGCAGGCGCTGCTGGATCTGCGGCTTGACCTCGTCGATCGGCGGATGCTTCAGGTCGCGGACGTCGTCGAGCTGGATGACGTGCCAGCCGAACTGGGTGTTGATCGGGGTGGCGGAGAACTTGCCCTTTTCGAGCGCCACCAGGGCGTCGGCGAAGGGCTTGACATAGCCGGAGGGCGCGGCCCAGCCGAGGTCGCCGCCGCGATCCTTGTTGCCCGGATCCTTGGACTGCTTGGCCAGTTCCTCGAACTTCTCGCCCTTCTGCAGGCGGGCGATGATGTCCTTGGCCGCATCCTCCTTCTCCACCAGGATGTGGCGCGCCTTGTATTCCTTGTCGCCCATCGCCTTGACGATGGCGTCGTATTCGGTCTTGACCGCCTCGTCCTTGATGGGATTGGCCTTGACGAAGTCCTGCAGGTAGGCGTTGACCAGGATGCCCTGTTGCGCCAGTTCGAACTGCGCCTTGACCTCGGCCTTCTTGTCGAAGCCCTTCTTCTTCGCCGCCTGCGAGAGCATTTCGCGATTGATCAGGTCGTTGCGGATGGCCGCGCGCAGCTGTTCGGAATCCTGCTGGCCCTGGCCGATCTGCGAGTTCAGCAGGGCCTCGGCGCGGGCGGCCGGGATGGCGACGCCGTTCACCTTGGCGACGGCCGTCTTGCCTGCGGACTTCGCCTCCTGGGCATGGAGCGGCGCCTGCAGCAGGGCGCCGGCGACGAGGAGGACGGTCAGGCGGGGGAGGGACATGCGTTTCATGTGTTTTCCTTGTGTCGGGTGGATCGGTTGATTCATGTTGTATTCAGCTTTCCCGGGCGGCTTCCTCGGGCGTCAGCGCCTTGATGCCGAGGGCATGGATTTCCCCGCGCATCATGGGCCCTAACGCCTCGTAAATCAAGCGGTGCCGCTGCGTCGTGGCGCAGCCGGCGAAGCGCGGCGAAACGATGGTCAGGCGGTAATGTCCGCCGCCGTCCCTGGCGCCGGCGTGGCCGGCATGTTTGGCGCTGTCGTCGGCGATGTCCAGGTGCAGCGGTTCGAGCGCGGCCAGCTTCTCGCGCATCAGGTCGAGGGTGTTCATGCCGGCAGCACCTTTCTGAAGGGCCGCACCGTGTTGCGGACGAAGACGCCTTCGGTGACGTAGGGGTCCGCCGCCGCCCAGGCCTCGGCCTCGGCGAGGGAATCGAATTCGGCGACGATCAGGCTGCCGGAATAACCCGCAGGGCCGGGGTCCGGCGAATCGATGGCGGGGCAGGGGCCTGCAAGGATCAGCCGGCCGGCATCCTGCAGGGCCTTCAGCCGTTCCAGGTGGGCCGCACGCACGGCAAGCCGTTTCGCCAGGCTGCCGGGCGCATCTTCGCCGAGGAGGGCGTACAGCATCATTTTTTTTCTTCCTCCTGGATGTATTTCGACAGCAGCAGGCTTTGTCCGATGACGAAGGCGAGCATCAGGCCCATGCCGCCGAAGAGCTTGAAATTCACCCAGGTGTCGGTGGAGAAGGTGTAGGCGACGAACAGGTTGGCCGCGCCCATCAGGGCGAAGAAGCCGACCCAGCTGGCGTTGAGCCGGCCCCAGACGGGTTCCGGCAGTGAAATCTGCTCCTCCATCAGCTTGCGGATCAGATTCTTGCGGAAGAGCAGGGCGGAACCCGCCAGCACCGTTCCGAACAGCCAGTACAGCACCGTCGGCTTCCACTTGATGAAGGTCTCGTCCTGCAGCAGCAGCGTGGCGCCGCCGAAGACGACGATGATGGCGAGGCTCACCCACAGCATGGTGTCGATCCTGCGGCCGCGCGCAAGCAGCCAGCCGATCTGGGCGAAGCTGGCGGCGATGGCCACGCCGGTCGCGACATAGATGCCGGAAACCTTGTAGGCGATGAAAAACAGGATGACCGGGAACAGGTCGAAGAGGAATTTCATGCGCGGGCATTATACCGCGAGTCCCGCGGGTCGCTGGTCCGACCCGGATGCGGCGGGTTCGACGGAAAGGACATCCGGGCCGAAAAGTATAATGTCCCCGACCTCATGACGATCCCCTCAGCCAAACCAGCCCGGGAACAGGGTGCCTGGCCGCTTGCGGCCAGCATCATCGTCTCCCTGGCCGTCGCCGCCACCATCGGCCTCGCCAACGTCGCCTACGTCCTGAGCGTCGCCGGCGGCGAGATCGGCGGGCGCCTGCTGGCGGTGCTGCCGATCTACTTCATCGCCGCCTTCGCCGGCGCGCAGCTTGTCTTCTGGCTGCTGCGCGGGATCGCCGGACGGGTGGCGGTGCTCGGCAGGAACGCCCACGCCGTCCTGGCGGGACTGACTTTCCTCGCGGCCGGACTGCTGCATTACGCCGAAAGCAGCGGCGTGCAGCGCATCCTGCGGGAACAGGCCGGTTCGCCGGCCGTGCGCGGCGGCAGCTGCCCGCCGGGCCTGGCCTGCCTTCCGCTGCGCGCGGCCGGCGAACTGGGGGAGGCCGACGTCGACACGCGCCGCACCCTCGCCGAACGCGGCCTGCTGGCGGCGGAGGGTTTCGCGCTGCTCCTGCGCGACCCCGACCCCGCCGTGCGCGCCGCGCTGGCGCGCCGCGCCGACCTGCCGCATGAACTGCTCGAAAGGATGGCGGGGGATCGCCATCCCGCTGTGCGCGAGGCGGCGGCGGAATCGCCTCGGCTGAGCGACGAGGCCCTGAGCCGCCTCGCCTTCGATCGCACAGCCCGCGTGCGCCTGGCCGTGGCGCGCAACCGCAATGCGCCGCCGACCGCGCTGGCGGCGCTGGCACTGGGTGCCTCGGCGGAGATCCGCCTGCTCGTGGCCGCTCATCCGCGCGCCAGCGAGGCGGTGCTGGTACGACTGCTCGACGGCAGCGGGGATCGCGCCGAACGGCTGGCCCGCGAACGGCTGCCCGGCGGCCTGGCGCGCTGACAGCGCTTCGCCGGGGCGGGACACAGGCGGCCGGTCCGAAAGGCATCGAAGGGAACCGTTGCAAAAGAACTGTTGCTATTCCATGCGAATCGGTGCATAGTGCGCGCCAGCGATCTTCAAGTAGCGCTGTTGTTGTCTGGTTCAGTACCCGCGGTTCCGCGGTATTTCTCCCTTCACCACCCTGCCGTCTTGAGCTTCGCCCTACCCGGGGGCAACCCCTATTATGTTTATTAAGGAAATTCAAGTTATGGCAACAGGTACCGTGAAGTGGTTCAACGACTCGAAGGGCTTCGGCTTCATCACCCCGGAAGCGGGTGGCGAGGATCTTTTCGCCCATTTCTCCGCGATTCAGGGCCAGGGTTTCAAGACCCTCAAGGAAGGCCAGAAGGTCAGCTTCGACGTCACCGCCGGCCCGAAGGGCCAGCAGGCCGCCAACATCCGCGAGGCGGACTGAACGGCGCGTGAATGCGTGCATGGCCCCGTGCCATGCCGCTTTCCCTACCGGAAGGGCCCGGCCTGCGCCGGGCTTTTTTTTCGGACCTACCCGGAGGCAAGGCCATGGCCAAGGAAGAACTCATCGAAATGAACGGCGTGGTGATGGAAGTGCTGCCCGACTCCCGTTTCCGCGTCACGCTCGATAACGGCCACAATCTGGTGGCATACACCGCGGGCAAGATGCGCAAGCACCATATCCGCATCATCGCCGGCGACAAGGTGTCGCTGGAAATCTCCCCCTACGACCTGAGCAAGGGTCGCATCTGCTTCCGCCACATCGAGGGCCGTTCACCGGCCATTGCGCAACGGCGCAGGTGACGGCGTGGCACGCGCCGCGAAGAGACGAAGACCCGGCCTGCGCCGGGTTTTTTTTCGTCGTGCGTAAGGCGAGCGCGCCGCATGCCCCCTTTCCATCGCCGGCGCGCTGCCGGTGCCGAATTTTGCTTCGCCGGTGGCGGCGGCCCCGGCCTCCCGTCCGGTTTCCTATTCCGGGAAAACATCGGCCAGCCGGGCGGCGGCCTTGCGCAGGGCCGGCACGCAGCGGAGGGCCTGTGCCAGCGTCATGCGCGAAGTGGGCGCATGGACCGCCAGCGCCGCCGGCACCCGGCGCGTTTCGCTTTCCACCGGCACGGCGACGCACACCGTGCCGTCGAGGTATTCCTCGTTGTCGGTGGCGCATCGCTCGCGACGGATACGCTTGAGCGCCTCCTCCAGATCCCGGCGTCGCGTCAGGGTGTTGGCGGTGTGGTAGGAGTAGGTCAGGGCGTCGAGGATGCGCCGCCGTTCGCGTGCCGGGAGCAGCGCCAGCAGCAGCTTGCCGCTGGCGCTGGCATGGGCCGGTACGCGCGAGCCGGTCTGGAAATGCAGGCGCAGTGGCCAGGCCGCCTCGACGCGGTCGAGATAGACCACCTCGGTGCCGTCGAGCAGGGTGAGGTTGCAGGTCTCGCCGATCTCGGCGACCAGCGCCTTGAGGATGGCGTGGCGTGGCGCGCGCCAGGCGACATGGGTCAGCGCGGCCAGCCCGAGGGAAGCCAGGCGCGGTCCGGGCGCATGACGCTTGCCCTCGGCCTCGCGCACCAGCAGCCCGGCGTCTTCGAGCAGGTTGGCGATGCGGTGAACAGTCGGCTTCGGCAGGCCGGTCGCCTGCATCAGTTCGACCAGGCCGAGGGGGCCTTCGGCGTTGGCGATGGCTTCCAGGATGGCGATGGCGCGCAGCGTCGCCGAGGCGTTCTCTTCCTTTGTTTCCATCATAAACCTCAAAAAATGAAATGCATGGTCCCATTATTGCCATAAATTAGACAATGTGCAATGATTTCCACCTTGGAAAAAACCAGGAGGGGGCATGACAGGCAGTGCATCCCAATCGACGAACCGGCGCATGACGCCGAGCGAGGCGCTGGTGGAAACCCTGGTGACGCAGGGCGTGCGCGACGTCTTCGGCATCGTCGGCTCGGCCTACATGGACGCGCTGGACCTGTTTCCGGCGGCCGGCATCCGCTTCATCCCGACGGTGCACGAGCAGGGCGCGGCCCACATGGCCGACGGCTACGCGCGCGTCTCGGGGCGTCACGGCGTCTGCATCGCGCAGAACGGCCCGGGCGTCACCAATTTCGTCACGGCGGTGGCCGCCGCCTACTGGGCCCACAGTCCGCTGGTGGTGATTACGCCGGAGACCGGCAGCACCACCATGGGGCTGGGTGGCTTCCAGGAGACCGACCAGCTGCCGCTTTTCTCCAGGATCACCAAATACCAGGCCCATGTCAGCGGGCCGCAGCGCATGGCCGAACTCGCCGCGCGCTGCTTCGACCGCGCGCTGCTGGAGATGGGGCCGGTCCAGCTCAACATCCCGCGCGACCATTTCTACGGCGAGGCCGACTACGACATCGCCGCACCGATCCGCATCGAGCGCGGCGCCGGCGGCGAAAAGAGCCTGAACGAAGCGGCCGATCTGCTGGCCGCGGCGAAATTCCCGGTGCTTGTCTCGGGCGGCGGCGTGGTGCTCGCGGACGGCGTCGAAGCCTGCGTCAAGCTGGCTGAACGGCTCGGCGCCCCGGTGGTGACGAGCTACCTGCACAATGACGCCTTCCCGGCGGCGCATCCGCTGTGCTGCGGCCCGCTCGGCTACCAGGGCTCGAAGGCCGGCATGAAGCTGATCGCGAAAGCCGATGTGGTGCTGGCGCTGGGCACGCGCCTCGGCCCTTTCGGCACGCTGCCGCAGCACGGCCTCGACTACTGGCCGAAGCAGGCGAAGATCATCCAGGTCGACGCCGACGCGAAGATGCTCGGCCTGGTGAAGAAGATCTCCGTCGGCCTGTGCGCCGACGCGAAGGCCGCCGCCGAAGCGCTGCTCGAACGGCTGGCCGTGCGCGAACTGGCCTGCGGCGCCAATCGCCAGCAACGCGCGGCGGAGATCGGGAAGGAGAAAGCCGAATGGGAGGCCGAGCTCGACGCCTGGCCGCAGGAGCGTGACCCGTGGAGCCTGGAGGTGGCCAAAGACAGTCCGGCCATGCATCCGCGCCAGATGCTGCGCGAACTCGAACGCGCCATGCCGGCCGACGCCATGGTGTCCACCGACATCGGCAACATCTGCTCGGTGGCCAACAGCTACCTGCGCTTCGGCCGGCCGCGCAGCTTCTTCGCGGCGATGAGCTTCGGCAATTGCGGCTACGCCTTCCCGGCCATCGTCGGCGCCAAGCTGGCGGCGCCCGGACGTCCGGCCGTGGCCTATGTCGGCGATGGCGCCTGGGGCATGAGCTTCGGCGAGACCCTCACCTGCGTGCGCGAGAAGATTCCCGTCACGGCGGTGGTGTTCCATAACAAGCAGTGGGGCGCCGAGAAGAAGAACCAGGTCGACTTCTACGGCAACCGCTACCTCGGCTCCAACCTGGACAACCCGAGCTTTGCGGCGATCGCGCGCGCCATGGGCGCGGAGGGCATCGTCGTCGAGAAGCTGTCCGACGCCGGTCCGGCGCTGGCCGCCGCCTGCGCGGCGCAGAAGGAAGGAAAGACCACCGTGCTGGAGATGATGGTGACGCGCGAACTGGGCGACCCGTTCCGCCGTGACGCGCTGAGGAAGCCGCTGCGGCTGCTGGAAAAATACAAGGATTGCATGTAGGTCGGGCTTCAGCCCGATGACCGCAGGAAATCCCTGTGGGACGGCAGCGGCCGATCGACCGCACAAGTCGGCCTGAAGGCCGACCTACGGGAAAAAGGAGAAAGACGATGGCGGAAATCAGCGGCGGCGAGGTGATCGCCCGCATGTTGCAGCAGGAGGGCGTCGAGAAGGTGTTCGGCATCATCGACGGCACCTACTTCGGCTTCTATTCGGCGCTGCACCGGCTCGGCATCGAGATCGTCACGCCGCGCCACGAAACCAGCGCCGCGCACATGGCCGGCACCTATGCCCGGCTGACGGGCAAGCTCGGCGTCTGCATGGCCAGCAACGGCCCCGGCGTGGCCAACCTGCTGCCGGGCCTGGTGGTCGAGCAGGCCGACGGCAACCGCGTGCTGGCGATCACCAGCGCGCGCCGGCCGGGTATCATGTACCCCGACCGCGGCGGCAGCTACCAGTGTTTCGACCAGAGCGGCGTCATCGGGAAAATCGCCAAGTGGAGTTCGGCCGTATCGTCATTCGATCGCGTGCCGGAACTGGTGCGAAAGGCACTGCGCAAGAGTTATGAAGGGCGGCCCGGCGTGGTGCATGTCGACGTCCCCGAAACCATCATGAACGGCAAGGCGAAGGCCGACGTGGCCGCGTTTGCCTTTTGGGCGCCGCACCAGTACCGCAACGTCGTGCCGGTCGCAGCGGGCGCCGAACAGGTGGCGCAGGCGGCGCAGATGCTGATCGAGGCCCGGGCGCCGATGATCCATGCCGGCAGCGGCATCATCCACGCCGGCGCCTTCGAGGCGCTGGCCCGGGTGGCGGAACTGCTGCAGGCACCGCTGACGACGAGCTGGGCGGCGCGGGGAATGCTGAGCGAAGACTCCCCTCTGGCGATTCCGATGCCCTACGTCAAGCTCAACCACAAGGTGCGCAACGAGGCCGACACGGTGCTGATTCTCGGCTCCCGGCTCGGCGAAACGGACTGGTGGGGCAAGCCGCCCTACTGGCGCAATCCGTCCGAGCAGAAGGCGATCCAGGTCGACATCGACGGCGACATGCTGGGCCTGAACAAGCCGGTCGACCTCCCCATCCTCGCCGACCTGAAACCCTTCCTCGAACGGCTCGGCGATGAACTGGAACGGCGCAAGGGGGAGATCGACCTGGAGGCCCGCCGCACCCGCGTTGCCGGCTACGCCAGGGCCATCGCCGAGGAGCGCGCCGGGCTGGACAAGGCGCTTGCCGACATGGCCGTGCCGATGCACCCGGCGCATGTGGCCCATGTCTGCGGCCAGGTATTCCCGAAGGACAGCGTGCTGGTGGCCGATGGCGGCAACGCCACCATCTGGGCCATGTTCTACCACCGGGTGACCGTACCGAACACGGTGATTTCCACATTCAAGTTCGGCATGCTTGGCGCCGGCATGGCGCAGGCGGTGGGCGCGGCCATGGCCAGGCCCGGCAGGCCGGTGTGCTGCATCACGGGAGATGGCGCCTTCGGTTTCCACATGCAGGAGGTGGAGACGGCGATCCGCAACAAGGCGCAGGTGGTCTACATCGTCCTGTGCGACAAGCAGTGGGGCATGGTGAAGATGAACCAGCAGTTCGCCCTGCGCCCGCTGAAGACCATGCTGTTCAAGCACCTCGGACCCGAGGAGACCATCAAGGCGGATCTGGGCGAGATCGAGTTCGACAGGCTCGGCCAGGCCATGGGCGCCCACGGCGAGCGCGTGGCCGACCCGGCGCAGCTCAAGCCGGCGCTGGAGCGGGCGCTGGCCAGCGGCAAGTGCGCGGTCGTCCATGTCGACGTCGATCCGGTCAAGCACATGTGGGCGCCCGGGCTGATCCACTTCAAGAAGATGCACGAGGAGCCGAAGGGCTAGTAATTTGTCATTCTCGCGAAGGCGGGAATCCACTGGGTTCCCGCTTCCGCGGGAACGACGGAGGTGCGCATGAATGAGATGGACCTGGTCCGGCTGAACTTCAACCCGCAATCGCTGTGGGCGCTGAACTTCATCATCGGCCTGGTGATGTTCGGCGTGGCGCTCGACCTCAAGGTGGCCGACTTCAAGGCGGTGCTGACCATGCCGAAACCGGTGCTGATCGGCATTGCCAGCCAGTTCGTTCTCCTGCCGGCCCTCACCTTCCTGCTGGTGCTGCTGATCCGGCCGGCGCCGAGCATCGCCCTCGGCATGATGCTGGTGGCGGCCTGCCCGGGCGGCAACCTCTCCAACTTCCTCGCCCACCATGCGCGCGGCAACACGGCGCTTTCGATCACCATGACAGCCTTCTCGACGGCCGTGGCGATCGTCATGACGCCGTTCAACCTGTCGCTGTGGGGCGGCCTCAATCCGGAGACGGCGAAGATCCTGCGGATCGTCTCCCTCGATCCGCTCGACATGCTGCTGGCGGTGTTCCTGCTGCTGGGCCTGCCGATGATCGCCGGCATGTGGGTGGGGCGCCGCTTCCCGCGCTTCGTCGAGCGGGCGCACAAGCCGGTGAAGGTATTCTCCCTCGTCGTCTTCGGCCTCTTCGTCCTCGGCGCGCTGGCGGCGAACTGGCAGTATTTCCTCAAGTACGTCGGCTTCGTGGTGATCGCCGTGTTCCTGCACAATGCGCTCGCGCTGTCCACCGGCTATTTCGCCGCGAAGGCGGCCGGCCTGCCGGAGCGCGACCGGCGCGCCGTCTCCATCGAGGTCGGCATCCAGAACTCGGCCCTCGGCCTGATCCTCGTCTTCAATTTCTTCGACGGGCTCGGCGGCATGGCCATCGTCACCGCCTGGTGGGGCATCTGGCACATCATCTCGGGGCTGACCGTGTCGACGCTGTGGTCGCGCCGTGAACCGGCCCCGGCCGCATGACGGGCCCGTCGGTCCTCGTCACCGGCGCCGGCGGCTATCTCGGCTCGCAGCTCGTCGCCGCGCTGGCCGCCGGGCGGGCGAAAGTCAGTCGCGTCGTGGCGGCGGACGTGCGCGAGACGCCGCCGCCGCGGCGCCTGCCCGGCATCGAGTACGTCCAGGCCGACGTGCGCTCGCCCGGGCTGATTTCCCTCTTCGACCGCCACCGGGTGGAGGTGGTGGTGCACCTGGCGTCGATCGTCACGCCGGGGAAGGAAAGCAGCCGCGAATTCGAATACTCGGTGGACGTGCAGGGCACCGAGAACGTGCTGATCGCCTGCACCACCACCGGCGTGAAGAAGATCGTCGTCAGCTCCAGCGGCGCCGCCTACGGCTACCATGCCGACAACCCGGCCTGGCTGACCGAGGACTGCCCGCTGCGCGGCAACGAGGCCTTCGCCTATGCCCACCACAAGCGCCTGGTCGAGGAAATGCTGGCGCGCTGGCGCGTCGAGCATCCCGAACTGAAGCAGACCGTCTTCCGCATCGGCACCATCCTCGGCGAGACCGTGCGCAACCAGATCACCGACCTGTTCGAGAAGCCGCGCCTGCTCGCCATCCGCGGTTCGGACAGCCCCTTCGTCTTCATCTGGGACCAGGACGTGGTGGGCTGCCTGCTGCGGGCCGTCGAATCGGACAGGACGGGCATCTTCAACGTCGCCGGCGACGGCGTGCTGCCGATCCATGAAATCGCGGCGAAGCTGGGCAAGCGCTGCCTGGTGCTGCCGCCCGGAGTGCTGCGGCTCGCCCTCTCGGTGCTGAAGGCGCTCGGACTGACGCAGTACGGCCCCGAGCAGCTCGACTTCCTGCGCTACCGGCCGGTGCTCGACAATACTCGGCTGAAGAACGGGTTCGGCTACGTGCCGCAATTGACCTCGGCCCAGGTGTTCGACCTCTACCTCAAGTCGCACCGGCATGGCGCGTGACTTCGCCGGCAGGACGGTGGTCGTCACCGGCGCCGGCGGCGGGCTCGGCCGCGCGCTGGCCCTGCGCTTCGCCGCCGCCGGCGCCCGCATCGTGGCGCTCGACCGCGATGCCGCCGTGCTGGAGGGACTGACTTTTCCGCAGGGCGCCGAGGCGCTGTGCCTTGCCTGCGACGTGGCGGACGAGGCGGCCTGCCTGCGGGCGATGGCCGAGGCGCGCCGCGCCTTCGGCGGCATCGACCTGCTCGTCAACAACGCCGGCATCACCCACCGCAGCGCCTTCGCCGAGACGCGGACGGAGGTGATCCGCCGCGTCATGGCGGTGAATTACTTCGGCGCGCTGCACTGCACCCACGCGGCGCTGGCGGATCTCGTCGCGCGGCGCGGCATGGTGATCGCGGTGTCCAGCGTTGCCGGCTTCGCGCCGCTGATCGCGCGCACGGGCTACGCGGCGAGCAAGCATGCCCTGCACGGATTCTTCGACAGCCTGCGCACCGAGGTCGAGCCGCTGGGGGTGAAGGTGCTGCTGGTCTGCCCGTCCTTCATCAGCACCGGCATCGAGCAGAACGCCCTGGCCGGCGACGGCGGGCCGGTGCGCCACGCCCAGGCCATCGTCGGCGCGCGCACGACGGCCGAGGCGATGGCGGAGAAGATCTTCCGCGCGGCGCAAGCCGAGCGGCGCCTGCTGCTGCCAGACCGCGTCTCGCGCCTGTCCTGGTGGGTATCGCGCCTGGCGCCGCGCTTCTACGCGCGGCAGATGGTGAAGAAGCTCGGAAAAGAGATGGACGGCGCGAAGTAGCCGCTTCGTCATTCCCGCGAACGCGGGAGTCCATGGGTCCCCGCGTTCGCACCCCAGGAGTACTTCTTCAGGGCGGCTTCGCCGGCCCTTCAGGGCGCGGGGACGACGAATGGCTCAGTGCAGGTGTGCCGGCGCCTGGGCGCTGTCTTCCGGCAGCTCGGCGTGCGAGGTCTCCCCCTCCGGCGTCGGATACATCGGCATGCCGCAGTCGTCGCAGAATTCGACGGGGAAGCGCTGGTCGAGCACGACCACGCCGCCGACCCCGGCTTCCTCCAGCACCGCCTCGATCTGGCCGACGCAATCGGTCGACTCGTCCTCGGCCCCGAGCAGGGGCCACACCACGCCGTGCACCACGTCGCTCGAGTCGACGAGGGTAAAGCCGACGCGGTATTCCTCCAGCCTTTCCTCGTGGAACGGCGCCACCACGGCGCGCAGCTGCTGCGGCCTGACGTTGAGCACCGTCTGCAGGAAGGCCACCGCCGCCCGCAGCGAGTAGAGGCGCAAGCCCTGGTCGGCGCTGCGGCAGGCGGCGTGGTAGACCTCGGGCAGCAGCGGTTCCAGGGCGCAGCCGGTGAACAGCGGCTGCAGGGCGGCGCCGCCCTGGGCGGACCACTGGCTCGCCGCCTGCTCGCGCGAGCCGTCCTCCTCCTGCCAGCGGAACAGGGCCTGGCCGCGCGGCGTGACGACGGCGCCGATCAGGTAGCGCGTGTCGGAGATGAAGCGGGTCGTCTCCGGCAGCTGGCGCGGATCGATGCGCGCGTCCTTGCCGTCGACCGCGCCCTTGGCGAGCTGGTTGGTCAGCCGCCAGGTCTCGACGAAGCTGCGCGGCAACTGGTCCGGACTGAACAGGAAATCCGCCAGCGCGAGCCGGGTGCCGGCCGCCAGCACGTGGGCCTGCAGCTGGGCCCGCACCGCGGCGAGCATGCCGGCGGACAGGGGTCCCGAGGGAATCGTGAAGCGCGACCAGGCCAGCAGCGGCGCGGCGAACATCGCCACGTCGAATTCCTCCGAACCGGCGCCGAGCACGCCGCCCTCGGCGCGCGACTCGATCAGGTCGGCCAGGGCGTCGTAGGCGCGGCCGTTGGCGCCGAACAGGTGGTCGAGGGCCAAGTTGAGCGTGTCCTCGTTGCCGGTGCGCAGCAGGCGGTCGACCGCCTCGTCGAGGCGGCGCTCCCAGAAGGCGTCCTCGATGCGGCTGCTCGAGACGGCGAGGCCGACGGCCAGGCGGGCGATCTGCTCGGCGTCGCGGTTGAGGGCGCCCCGGCGGGCGAAGCGGCTTCTTTTCATGGCGGGAACCTCACAAGCGGGAGCCGAATTCTACCCGCTCTGCCGCCGGAGGGCGAGCGGGTCCGGACCGGCCAGAATGACAACAATATTGACAAAACGACAACAAGCATGTCAAATCGCCGTCATGACGGAAAATTCCTTCGTGGCGGAGTCCCGCGGCCAGCCGCTGCGCCAGGCGATCCAGGCGGTGCGGCGGCTGTATCACGTCCTTGCCGGCACGGCCGACCGCGCCCATGCCGGTCTCGGCATCACTGTCGGCCAGCGGGCGGTGCTGGACGTCCTGCACACGCGCGGCCCATGCACGGTGCCGCAGGTGGCCAGGGCGCAGGGCGTCAGCCGCCAGCACATCCAGATGGTCGTCAATGGCCTGCTGAAGGCCGGACTGGCCGAGTGCCTCGGCAACCCGGATCACCTGCGCTCGCCGCTCGTGCGCCTGAGCGCGTCGGGCCTGAAGGCCGCCGAGGCGGCGCGCCGGCGCGAGGCGCGGCTGCTGGCAGAACTGGCGAAGCGGATTCCCGGGCCGGACCTGAAGGTGACCCTGAATACCCTGAATGCGATGGAGACGGGGCTGAACCGGCAGGAAAAGCGCGCCGGTTCGCGTGCATGAAGTGGCAACAGTGAAAGGAGGTGGACGATGCGGCGATACGGAAACCTGTTGGGCGTACTGCTGACGGGATTGGCGCTGATGCTCGGCGTCGCCCTGCTGGTGCGCATGGCGTGGCACTGGTCGATTCCGGACGTGTTCGGTCTCGGGCCGGTCGCCTTCAGGCACCTGCTGGGCCTGGTCCTGCTCGGCGCGGTTTCGGCGGGGCTGTTGCGGCTCGGCCGTCAGCGCTTTACGGGTCGCTGGTAGCGGCCGCTGCGTCCCGCCCCCGGCCGGGGGCGGGACGCGTTGTCAGATATTGCCCCAGGCGCGACGCTTGGTGCCGGCGGAGGCATTTCGCTTGCCGCCGTAACCCGGTTTTTCACCGAAGGGGGTTGTCTTTTCGCCGCCATAGGCGGCTTTCCTGTCGCCGAATCCCGCCTTGCGATCGCCGAAGCCGCTCTTGGCGCCGTAGCCGCCGCCACTGCCCTTGCCATAACCGCCGGCAGGACGCGGCGCGGAAGGACGGCGCTTGTCGCCGAAGCCCTCGGGCCGTGCCGGCCGGGCCTTGGGTTCAAGGCCGGGGATGACGCCGATGCGGATCGACTGCGCGGTGTAGCGCTCGATGTCGCGGATTTGCCGCTTCTCGAAGTGCGCGGCGAGGCTGATGGCGATGCCTTCGCGCCCGGCGCGGCCGGTGCGGCCGATGCGGTGCACGTAGTCCTCGGCCTGGCGCGGCAGGTCGAAGTTGATGACGTGGCTGATGCCCGGCACGTCGATGCCGCGCGCGGCGACGTCGGTCGCCACCAGCACGCGGGTGCGGCCCTGGCGCAGCCCCAGCAGGGTGCGGTTGCGGTCGCGCTGGCTCATGTCGCCGTGCAGCGCCTCGGCGGCGAAGCCTTCGCCGCGCAGTTGCACGGCGAGGTCGTCGGCGGATTTCTTGGTCGAGGTGAATACCACCGCCTGCGAGAGCGCGACGTCGCGCAGCAGGTGGTCGAGCAGACGCGATTTGTGCGAGAAGTCGTCGGCGAAATGGATGCGCTGCTCGATCTTCGCCTTGAGTTCCGGCGCCGTTGTGATCTCGATGCGGCGGGCGTTCTTGGTCACGCGCTGGGCGAGGCGGCCGACGACGCCCTCCAGCGTGGCCGAGAAGAGCAGCGTCTGGCGCGTGGCCGGCGTGCGGGCGATGATCGCCTCGATGTCGTCGATGAAGCCCATGTCGAGCATGCGGTCGGCCTCGTCGAGGATCAGCGTCTCCAGGCGCGAGAAGTCGATGCGGCCGCGCTCGATGTGGTCGATCAGGCGGCCCGGCGTGGCGACGACGACGTCGACCGGCTGCGACAGCAGCTTGGCCTGGACGTGGATGGGCGCGCCGCCGACGACGGAAACGATGCGCAGGCGCTTGAGGAACTTGCCGTAGGTTTCGGCGGCGCGGGTCACCTGCTGCGCCAGTTCGCGCGTCGGCGTCAGCACCACCACGCGCGGGCCGCGGCCGGGCAGCGCCGAGGGCTGGTCGAGGCGGTGCAGGCAGGGCAGCATGAAGGCCGCCGTCTTGCCGCTGCCCGTCTGCGAGGAGACGAGCAGGTCCGCGCCTTCCAGCGCGGCGGGGATCGCCTGCACCTGCACGGCGGTGGGTTCAGTGTAGCCGCTGGCCTCGATGGCCTTGACGACTTGCGGGTTCAAACCGAGCTGGGCAAAAGCCATGGCTCTTTCCTTTACGAAATGGATTGGCGTCGCACAAGGGTATGCAGGGGTACGCAGACCCGGCGACGCGATATCACCGGCAACAACTCATGCCGTTCGTAGGGAAGGGCGGGAGAGATCGAGGACGGAGACTGTGTGTGAAATACAGTCACGTGAGCCCGAATCTGAAACTGGCGGGCTGGAGAAATTACTGCTTGCTGCATTGCACAAAGCGGATTATACAGACCTGCCGATCCGACGCCAGCGTTATTTCTTATGCCTTCATGATTGATTGCGGCGGGGAAAGTCAGCCTCCAGGGGACGGCGCCCCGGGCTGGCTCAGCAGGCCGAGCAGCGCCGCGCTGTAATTCTCCAGCTTGCGCGCGCCGATACCGCTGACGTGGCGCATATCCTCGAGAGACCGGGGCCGTGCGCGCACGAGCTCGATCAGCGTGGCGTCATGCAGGATGACGTAGGCGGGCACGCCATGCTCCTTTGCGGTTTCCGCGCGCCAGGCGCGCAGGCGTTCGAACAGGGCGTGCTCCTCGGCGCTGAGTTCGCTGTCGATCCGGCGGCTTTTCGCCGGCGCGGACTTCTTCTTCTCCGGCGCGCGGCGCAGGGGCACAGTCTGCCCGCCCTTCAGCACCGGGCGGCTGGCGTCGGTGAGGATCAGCGCGCCGTGGGCGTGGTCCACCGCCAGCAGGCCGAGCGCCACCAGCTGGCGGAAGATGCCGCGCCATTCCTTCTCGGGGATGTCCGAGCCGATGCCGTAGGTCGACAGCTTGTCATGGCCCCATTGCCGCACGCGCGCGTCGTCGCGGCCCAGCAGCACGCCGATGACGTGGCCGGCGCCGAAGCGCTGGCCGGTGCGATAGACGCAGGACAGCGCCTTCCTCACGGCCTCGGTGCCGTCCCAGGTCTGCGGCGGTTCGAGGCAGGTGTCGCAGTTGCCGCAGGGGCCGCTGTCCTCGCCGAAGTAGGCCAGCAGGCGTTGGCGGCGGCAGGCGGCGGTCTCGCACAGGCCGAGCAGGGCGTCGAGCTTGGCGGAGGCGACGCGCTTGTGGCGGGCGTCGGCCGGCGACTCGTCGATCATGCGCCGCTGCTGCACGACGTCGGCCAGGCCGTAGGCCATCCAGGCGTCGGCCGGCAGGCCGTCGCGCCCGGCGCGGCCGGTCTCCTGGTAATAGCCCTCGATGCTCTTCGGCAGGTCGAGGTGGGCGACGAAGCGCACGTCGGGCTTGTCGATGCCCATGCCGAAGGCGATGGTCGCCACCATCACCACGCCGTCCTCGCGCAGGAAGGCGTCCTGGTTGCGCTCGCGCCCGGTCGAATCCATGCCGGCATGGTAGGGCAGGGCGCGGACGCCTTCGGCGCAGAGGAAGGCCGCCGTCTCCTCGACCTTGCGCCGCGACAGGCAGTAGACGATGCCGGCCTCTCCCGCGTGCTCGGCGCGCAGGAAGGCCAGCAGCTGGGCGCGGGCGCTGGCCTTCTCGACGATGCGGTAGCGGATGTTGGGTCGGTCGAAGCTGGCGACGTAGACGTGCGCGTCCTCGAGGCACAGGTTGGCGATGATCTCCCGGCGCGTCGTTTCGTCGGCGGTGGCCGTCAGGGCGATGCGCGGCACGCCGGGCCAGCGCTCGTGCAGGAAGGCGAGCTTGAGGTACTCCGGTCGGAAGTCGTGGCCCCACTGCGAGACGCAATGGGCCTCGTCGATGGCGAAGAGGGCGAGGCCGTGGCGCTCCGTCTTGTCCAGCAACTGCGTGAAGTAGGGCGAGAGCAACCGCTCCGGCGAGACGTAGACCAGATCCAGATCGCCGTCGAGGAAGGCCCGTTCGGCGCGGCCGGACTCGGTGGCATCCTGCCCCGAGTGGATGCAGGCGGCGCGCACGCCGGCCTCCTGCAGCGCCGCCACCTGGTCCCGCATCAGGGCGATGAGCGGGGAGATCACGACGGCCGTGCCCGGACGCAGCAGGGCCGGGATCTGGTAGCAGAGCGACTTGCCGCCGCCGGTGGGCATCAGCACCAATGCGTCGCCGCCGCCGGCCACGCGCTCGATGATCTCCGCCTGGCGGCCGCGGAATTCGGGGTAGCCGAAGATGTCGTTGAGGAGGGTTGCGGCAGCGGTCATGGCAGGAGGAAGCGAGTGGCGGCCACGTGAAAAATGGCCTCGTTCATCGGGGCGGCAGATGATATGATGACGGCACAACAACATGACGCCGGGCAATGATCCGCAAGGACAGGGCCTGGTGCGACGGCGGACGGCCAACAGAGGATGTGCAGCATGGCAGGTTATGTTTACCGCGCCGAAAAACTGGCGCGGCTATTGAAGGCCAAGGAACCGTTTCTGCGGCTGGAACGCCAGTTCGGGCCGCCCCTCGATTATCCCCAGAAAATGCTGGAAAAGGTGCGCAAGCAGCTGCCGGCGAGCCGCGCCGTCTACCGCCTCGAGTGCCAGACCCGCGCGCCGCAGCCGAATGGCGCCGCCTCGGTCGTCCTGCGCATCCCGGCCCGCAACGCGCTGTTTGCCGAAGTGACGCGCATCCCGGACGAGCGCAATGCGGCCTCCGGCGTGATCTATTTCGGCGTTGACGATGCCGTGAATCCCACCAACCGGCTGAGCCCGAATCTGGCCATTCCCTTCGAGAAGGTGGATGTGCAGCTCGGCGACCTATGGCTGCCGCTGACGCCGGCGACGCTGGCCAAACTTTCCGCCTAATTTCCTTCCAGCAGTTCCGCCGTCCCGGCCGGGGTGGCGATGCGAAACCCCAGGCGGCCGGCCTTCTTCGCCAGGGCCAGCAGCGCCTTGTCCTTGCTGACGAGGAGGTCGGCCTTCGCCGCCTGCGCCAGTTCGAGGAATTTCTGGTCGTCCGGGTCGCGGCATTGCGGCAGCGGCGGCAGCGTTGCGCCGGCGGCGGCGTCGCAGAATTGCGCCAGGGCGGCGTACGCGTCGAGGATGCGGCGGACTTCATGCCCGGGAATTTTGAACTGCGGGTAGCTCAGGACGCGAGCCAGCTCGTCGCGGCAGGCGGCGTTGCTGCAGCAGACGGCCTTGCCCGTCCGCAGGGCGCGGCGGATGGGGGCGGCCGCGGGATCGCTGAAATGCAGCAGGTCGAGCACCACGTTGGTGTCGAGAACGAGGCGGATCATCGCATGCCCAATTCGCCGCAGGCATGCTCGGCCAGCGCCAGGCAGGCGGTCAGTCCCGGCGACTCGATGCCGAACAGGTTGATCAGGCCGGGCACGCCATGCGTCGCCTGCGACTGGACGAGGAAATCCGCCGCGGGTTCGCCCGGCCCGGAGAGCTTCGGCCGGATGCCCGCATAGGCCGGCTGCAGGGCGCCGTCGGGCAGGGCCGGCCAGTACTTGCGCACCTCGGCATAGAAGGCGTCGGCGCGGCGCGGATCGACCGTGTAGTCGAGGGCGTCCACCCATTCCACGTCGGGGCCGAAGCGCGCCTGGCCGCCGAGATCGAGCGTGAGGTGAACGCCCAGCCCGCCCGGCTCGGGCAGGGGGTAGACGAGGCGCGAGAAGGGCGCGCGGCCGGCCAGCGCGTAGTAGTTGCCCTTGGCCGGATGCAGCGCGGGAACGTGGCGCGGGTCGAGTCCGTCGATGCGTGCCGCGACCTTCGTCGCGAGCAGGCCCGCCGAGTTGATGAGGATGTCCGTTTCCAGCCGCATCGGTTCCTCGCCGCCGACTTCCAGCAGGAAACCCGAGCCGTGCGCCTCGGCGCGCAGGAGCGGGCTTTTCAGGGCCAGGGCCGCGCCGTGCGCCTCGGCCTCGCCGAGCAGCGCCAGCATCAGGCCGTGGCTGTCGATGATGCCGGTGGCGGGCGAGAGCAGGGCGGCCGCGGCGGAAAGCCGGGGCTCCAGGGCCATCGCCGCCGCCGCAGTGAGCAACCGCAGGTCGTCGACGCCGTTCTCCAGCGACTGACTTTTCAGCGCGTCGAGCCGCGCCTCCTGCTCCGGCGCGGTAGCGACGATCAGCTTGCCGCAGCGGCGGTGGGCGACGTTGCGGGTCTCGCAGAATTCATAGAGCAGGCGCCTGCCCTCGACGCACAGCCGCGCCTTGAGCGAGCCGGCCGGGTAGTAGAGGCCGGCGTGGATCACCTCGCTGTTGCGCGAACTGGTCTCCAGCCCGATGGCCTCGTTGGCTTCGAGCACGATCGTCTCGATGCCGCGCAGGGCGAGCGCACGGGCACAGGCCAGGCCGACCACGCCCGCGCCGATGACCACCGCGCCGCTTTTCTCTGTCATGATCGTATCGAAGGAATCGTTTTGACTCGGCAGGAGCGGCATTGTAACTTCTGCCGACCCGACTGACAGGAGAACCCAATGAGCAAGTACGGATTCGGCAAGGCCGTGGATTACGGCTACGACGCGGCGATCGCGAAAGTGACCGAGGCGCTGGGCAAGGAAGGCTTCGGCGTGCTGACGGAGATCGACGTCGCCGCCACCATGAAGAAGAAGATCGACGTCGATATGCCTGCCTACAGGATCCTCGGTGCCTGCAATCCGACCCTCGCCAACCGCGCTATCGGCGCCGAGGCCTCAATCGGCCTGCTGCTGCCCTGCAACGTCGTCGTGCGCAACGACGCTGGCGGCAGGACCCACGTCGAGTTCATGGACCCCGTCGCCATCCTGCAAATGTCGGACAAGCCGGAGATCGTCGAACTTGCGAACGAAGTGCGCGGCCGCCTCGACCGTGTGCTGGCGGCGCTGTAGGTCGGGCTTCAGCCCGACATCGGCGCCATTGTCGGCCTGAAGGCCGACCTACGTGGGCGGCAGATCCAACAAGCCGGCAACGCGCACCGCATCGGGCCTCGCCTGGTGCGGCACGAATCCCAATAGCGGCGCGGCCAGCCGCGCCCGCAGCGTGTCGACATTCTCCTCCACGCAAGTCATCGCCGGATCGACCTGGTTGGCGACCCAGCCGGCCAGGTGCAGGCCGCGCGCACGGATCGCCTCGGCGGTGAGGAGGGCATGGTTGAGGCAGCCCAGCCGCAGGCCGACCACCAGGATCACCGGCAGGCCGAGCCGCACGGCGAGGTCGGCACCGTCGAGCGAATCGGTGAGCGGCACGCGGAAGCCGCCGGCGCCCTCGACGACGAGAAAGTCGGCCCGCCCGCGCAGGTCCTCGAAGCAGCGGGCGACGTGCTCGATGTCGATGGCTACGCTGTCGCGCTGCGCTGCTATGTGCGGCGAGAGCGGCTCGCGCAGCAGGTAGGGGTTGATGCTGTCGCGCGGCGCGGCGACGCTGCCGGCGGCGATCAGCGCGTCGACATCCCCGGCATCGCCCGCCGCCACCGGCTTCATGCCGAGCGCACGCAGGCCCTGCGTGGCGGCGGCGCGCAGCAGCGCCGATGCGATCAGGGTTTTGCCGACCTCGGTGTCGGTACCGGTGAGGAAGAAGGCGCGGCTCATGCTGAACGGCTCAAGCCAACCACGGCGGGCACGGCGACACGGCGAAGAACAATCGCAGTTGCGCCGTGTCGCCGTGCCCGCCCTGGTGAAAGCTGTTCATCATTTCAACTCCGTCAGCGCCCCGACCAGCCGCGCCACCTGTGCTTCGGTATGCGCGGCGGAAAGGGTGATGCGCAGCCGCGCCGTGCCGGCCGGCACGGTGGGCGGGCGGATGCCCGGCACCCAGAGGCCACGCTCGTACAGCTTTGCGGCCAGGTCCATGGTCTCGGCATTGCCGCCGATCACCAGCGGCTGGATGGCCGTCTGCGAGGGCAGCAGGGTCCAGCGCTTCGGCTTGAGTGTTTCTCGTAGCTGGGCGATGCGGGCGGCCAGGTTCGCGCGGCGTGCATCGCCCTGCTCGATGAGGTCGATGGCCGTCAGCAGCGCATGGGCGATGAGCGGCGGCTCGGCGGTGCTGAAGATGTAGGTGCGCGCCTTCTGCAGGATCCACTCGACGGCGTCCTCCGCGCCGGCGATGAAGGCGCCGGCGCCGCCCGCCGCCTTGCCCAGCGTGCCCATCAGCAGCAGTCGCGGCGAAGCGAGCTTGAAGTGCGCCGCGCTGCCGCGCCCCTGCGGACCGAGCAGGCCGAAGCCGTGGGCGTCGTCCACCAGCAGCCAGGCGCCGTGGCGTTCGGCCAGCGCCAGGAGCTCCGGCAGCGGTGCGATGTCGCCGTCCATGCTGAACACGGCGTCGGTGACGATCAGCTTGCGCTTCGCGCGCGAGGCGGCCAGCGCGGCGGCCAGCGCCGACAGGTCGCAGTGCGGATAGACGTTCAGTTCGGCGCGGCTCAATCGCGCGGCGTCGATGAGGGAAGCGTGGTTGAGGCGGTCGGAGAAGATCGCGTCGCCGCGACCGGCCAGCGCCGGCAGCGTGCCGAGGTTGGCGAGGTAGCCGGTGGAGAAGAGCAGCGCCCGCTCGAAGCCGGTGAAGCCGGCGAGGCGCTTCTCCAGCGCGGCATGCGGCGTCATGTGGCCGCAGACGAGGGGCGAGGCGCCCGAGCCGACGCCGTACAGCCGCGCGCCCTCCTGCGCCGCCGCGGCAAGCGCCGGGTCGCCGGCGAGGCCGAGGTAGTCGTTGCTGCAGAAGGCCAGCAGCGGGCGGTCGTCGACGACCAGTTCCGGCGCGCAGGGCGAATCGACGACGCGCCGCCGGCGCCGCAGCGCCTGCGCATCGAGCGCGGCGAGTTCTTCGGAAAAGTCGTGGCGGTTCATGAGATCGGGCGATTGTAGGTCGGCCTTCAGGCCGACAAGGGCGGCTGTATCGGCCTGAAGGCCGACCTACAGGGTTTCCTCCAGCGCGGCCAGCGTGCCATCGACCAGCAATGCGACCTCCGTGCCGTCCAGGATGTAGGGCGGCATGAAGTACACCGTGTTGCCGAGCGGGCGCAGCAGCAGGCCGCGCGCCATCGCCGCCTGGTGGAAGCGCCGCGCGAAGAGCGGGTCGTCGGTGGCGGCGTCGAAGGCCCAGATCATGCCGGTGTTGCGGAAGTGCTTCGCCCGTGGATCGGCGGCCAGTTCCGCCGCCCGCGCGTTGATCTGCGCGGCGAGGCGACGATTGGCCGCGATCACCCCGTCGGCCTCGAAAATCTCCAGCGTCGCCAGCGCGGCGCGGCAGGCGAGCGGGTTGCCGGTGTAGGAGTGCGAATGCAGGAAGCCGCGCGCCGTGCTGTCGTCCCAGAAGGCGGCATAGACGGCATCCGTCGTCATCGTCACCGAGAGCGGCAGGCTGCCGCCGGTGATGCCCTTCGACAGGCAGAGGAAGTCGGGGACGATGTCGGCCTGCTCATGGGCGAAGAAGCTGCCGCTGCGGCCGCAGCCGACGGCGATCTCGTCGGCGATGAGGTGCACGCCGTAGTGATCGCAGAGGGCGCGCGCGCGGCGCAGGTATTCCGGGTCGTGCATGGCCATGCCGGTGGCGCACTGCACCAGCGGCTCGACGATGAGGGCCGCCACCTCGGCGTGGTGCTCGGCGAGGTACGCTTCGAGCGCAATGGCCGCCGTCACCGCTGTATCGCGCGCTGTCTGACCCGGCGCGGCCTGCCGCCAGTCGGGACTGGGCACGATGTCGCCGGCGCGCAGCAGCGGCGCGTAGGCGTCGCGGAAGAGGGCGACGTCGGTCACCGCCAGCGCGCCGAGCGTCTCGCCGTGGTAGCTGCCGGCGAGGCTTACAAAGCGATTCTTGTCCGGCCGCCCCGTGTTGCGCCAGAAGTGGAAGCTCATCTTCAGGGCGATCTCCACCGCCGAGGCGCCGTCCGAGGCGTAGAAGCAGTGCCCGAGTTCATGGCCGGTCAGCGCGGAGAGCTTTTCCGAGAGCGCCACCACCGGCTCGTGGGTGAAGCCGGCCAGCATGACGTGGTCGAGCGTGTCGAGCTGCTCGCGCAGCGCCGCCTTGATGCGCGGATGGCCGTGGCCGAAGAGGTTCACCCACCAGGAACTGATGGCGTCCAGATAGCGGCGGCCTTCGAAATCCTCCAGCCAGGCGCCCTCCGCGCGGCGGATCGGCACCAGCGGCAGGGTCTCGTGCAGCTTCATCTGGGTGCAGGGGTGCCAGACGGCATCGAGGCTGCGGCGGAGGAGGTCGTCGTTGTTCATGGCCGATCGGAGCGCAAGGCGCGATTTTACGGGAGACAGGCCCGCTGCATGCAAAATCGCAACATAATTGCGCCCGGGCTTGGGTAAACTTGCACCCGACGGGGCGTGGGAGAGCGTCGCCGCAGTCATTGAAAGGAAAGGCATACATGGGTTTCAGCAGAATTGGCGTCGTCGGCGCCGGCACGATGGGCAACGGCATCGCCCAGGCATTCGCCCAGGCGGGCTTCGAGGTGGTCATGAGCGACGTGGCGCAGGCTGCGCTCGATCGCGCCATGAACACCATCTCCGGCAGCTACGACCGCCTCATCAAGAAGGAGAAGATGACGGCCGAGCAGAAGGCCGCGGCGCTGGCGCGCATCCAGACCGCCACCGACCTCGCCGCACTGAAGGACGCGGACCTCATCATCGAGGCCGCCACCGAGAACCTCGACCTCAAGCTGAAGATCTTCAAACAGCTCGACGATCTGGCGAAGGCCGACGCCGTCATCGCCAGCAACACCTCGTCGATCTCCATCACGAAACTCGCCGCGTCGACGAAGCGCGCCGACAAGGTGATCGGCATGCACTTCTTCAACCCGGTGCCGCTGATGGCGCTGGTCGAGCTGATCCGCGGCCTGCAGACCTCGGACGCCACCTACGCGGCGGTGGAGGAAGTCTCGAAGGCCGTCGGCAAGACGCCGGTGCAGGTCAGGAACAGCCCGGGCTTCGTGGTGAACCGCATGCTCTGCCCGATGATCAACGAAGCCATTTTCGCGCTGGGGGAAAACCTCGCCACTGCCGCCCAGATCGACGAGGCGATGAAGCTCGGCGCCAACCACCCGATCGGCCCCCTCGCCCTGTGCGACATGATCGGCCTCGACGTGCAACTGGCGGTGATGAACGTGCTCTTCGACGGCTTCAAGGACCCGAAGTACCGTCCCGCGCCGCTGCTGGTCGAGATGGTCGAGGCGGGCTACCTCGGCCGCAAGACGGGCAGGGGCTTCTTCACCTACGCCTGATCGTCATTCCCGCGAACGCGGGAATCAGGGGCTTTCGCGTGCCTCTGGATCCCCGCTTTCGCGGGGATGACGGCTTCAAAATGTCCCGCCTCATCCTCGCCCCCATGGAGGGCCTCGCCGACGACATCCTGCGCGGCGTGCTGACGCGCGCCGGTCGCTACGACTGGTGCGTCACCGAATTCGTGCGCGTCACCGGCACGCTGCTGCCGAGGAAGAGCTTCAGCCGCGTCAGCCCGGAATTGCTCACCGGCGCGCGCACCGCCGCCGGAACGCCGGTGCGGGTGCAGCTGATGGGCTCCGACCCGCAGTGCCTGGCGGAGAATGCCGCGCGCCTGGCCGGGCTCGCGCCGGCCGGCATCGACCTCAACTTCGGCTGCCCGGCGCCGCTGGTGAACCGCCACCGCGGCGGCGCGGCGCTGCTCGACGAGCCGGAGCTGCTCCACCGCATCGCCGCCGCCGTGCGCGCCGCCGTGCCGCGGGGACTGACTGTCAGCGCCAAGATGCGCCTCGGCATCGACGACACGGCGCGCGCCCTCGACTGCGCGCGGGCGCTGGAAGCCGGCGGCGCGCAGGAGCTGGTCGTGCATGCCCGCACCAGATCCGACGGCTACCGGCCGCAGGTGCGCTGGGAGTGGGTGGCGCGCATCCGCGCGGCGGTGGCCGTCCCGGTGATCGCCAACGGCGAGGTGTGGGACGTCGCCGGCTGGCGTGCCATCCGCGCCGCGACCGGCTGCGAAGATGTGATGCTCGGCCGCGGCGCCGTGGCCGATCCCTTCCTCGTCGCGCGCATCCGCGGCACGCGCGCCGCGCAGGCGGATGAAGGCGACTGGCGCGAGCTGCAGCCGCTGCTGGCGGATTTCTGGGAGCAGGTGCAGGCGAAGGTGGCGCCACGCCACGCGCCGGGGCGGCTCAAGCAATGGCTCGGCCTGCTGCGGCGGAACTACGCCGGGGCGGAGGCACTTTACCGACGGGTGCGCGAACTGAACGCAGCGGGCGACATCGGTGCCGCATTGGCGGGACTGACTTTTCCCCGGGATCGCGCTGGCCACGTCTTGGGACAAACCGACATGCCTCTCCCGGCCAGCGAAATCAGTGCCGTCCAACCATGAAGTGCCTGCTCGTCACCGCCCATCCCCTCCAGGACAGTCTGTGCGCCCATCTCGCCGGGCGTGCAGCGCAGGCGCTCGCCGCCGCCGGCCATGAGGTGGTTCATGAGGATCTCTACGCGCAGGACTTCGCCCCGGCGCTGACCGCCGGCGAACGCCGCAGCTACTACTCGCCGCAGTACGATTGGACGCAGGTCGCGCAGCAGGCCGCGCGCCTGCTGGAGGCCGAGGCGCTCGTCCTGGTGTTTCCCACCTGGTGGTTCGGTTTTCCGGCGATCCTCAAGGGCTGGTTCGACCGCGTCTGGGGGCCGGGCATCGCCTACGACCACGCCGACGACCTCGGCGCCATCCGCCCCAGGTTGCACCGCCTGCGGCATGTTCTGGCGGTGACGACGCTCGGCTCGCCCTGGTGGGTCGATTTCTTCATCCTGCGCCGGCCGGTGCGCCGGGTCCTGAAAACGGCGCTGCTCGGCACCTGCGCGCCGGACTGCCGCTTCGAGATGCTGTCGTTATACAAGAGCGAAAAACTCGCCCCGGAAGCGGCCCGCGTTTTCGCCGATCGGGTCGGGCGGGCGATACGCAATTGGCGCTAAGCGTCGCCGGCGGTGCGGATGCCGCATAGCGCCCGTATCGGGGTATTCTATGCGCCAGCCAAGCACGGCCAAATAATTCAAACCGCCGCCCGATGCCCCTCTCGCCCAACGAAATCAAGGAACGCGCCGCCGCCTTCGCGCACAAGTGGGCGGGGGAGGATTCCGAGCGCGCCGAGGCGCAGTCTTTCTGGAACGACTTCTTCGCCGTCTTCGGCGTCGACCGCAAGCGCGTGGCGGTGTTCGAGAAGCAGGTGCAGCTCGCCCGCGCCGGCGAGAAGCTCAAGCAGGGCCGCATCGACTGCTTCTGGAAGGGCACGCTGCTCGTCGAGCACAAGAGCGCCGGCGCCGATCTCGACCGCGCCTTCGCCCAGGCGGCGGACTACTTCGACGGCCTGCCCGAGCGCGACCTGCCGCGCTACATCCTCGTTTCGGATTTCGCCCGCTTCCGCCTCTACGACCTCGAAGGCGGGCGCGAGACCGAATTCAGGCTGAAGGACCTCTACAAGCACATACGCCTGTTCGGCTTCATCGCCGGCTACGCCCCGGTGAAGATCGAGGAGCAGGACCCGGTCAACCTCAAGGCCGCGCTGGCCATGGGCCGACTGCACGACGCCCTCAAGGCCTCCGGCTACGAAGGGCATCCGCTGGAAGTCCTGCTGGTGCGCCTGCTGTTCTGCCTCTTCGCCGAGGACACCACCATCTTCGAGCCGAAGGGCGCCTTCCGCGAATACGTCGAGGCCGCCACGCGCGAGGACGGCTCCGACCTCGGCATGCACCTCGCCGCGTTGTTCGACGTGCTCAACACGCCGGAGGACAAGCGCCAGAAGAGCCTCGACGAGCGCCTGGCCGCCTTCCCCTACGTGAACGGCCGGCTGTTCGAGGAGCGGCTGCCGCTGGCCGCCTTCGATGCCGTCATGCGCGCGGCGCTGCTCGACTGCTGCGCCCTCGACTGGGGCCGCATCTCGCCGGCCATCTTCGGCGCCCTGTTCCAGAGCGTCATGAACCCCGCCCTGCGGCGCAACCTCGGCGCGCACTACACATCGGAAGCCAACATCCTCAAGCTCATCAAGCCGCTGTTCCTCGACGAACTGCGCGCCGCATTCGAGGCCGCCCGGCGCAGCCCGAAGAAGCTCTTCGAGCTGCACAAGAAGGTCGCCGGCCTCACCTTCCTCGACCCGGCCTGCGGCTGCGGCAACTTCCTCGTCATCGCCTACCGCGAGCTGCGGCTGCTGGAACTCGACATCCTGCGCGCTGCGCTGGATGCCGGCCAGCAGCACCTCGACATCTTCGCGCTGGTGCAGGTGGACGTCGACCGCTACTGCGGCATCGAGATCGAGGAATTCCCGGCGCAGATCGCCCAGGTCGCGCTGTGGCTCACCGACCACCAGATGAACATGCGTGTGTCGGAGGAGTTTGGCCACTACTACCGTCGCCTGCCGCTCAAGCATGCGCCGGCCATCCGCTGCGGCAACGCGCTGGCGATGGACTGGAACGAGGTGGTGCCGGCGGGGCGGGTGGATTACCTCCTCGGCAATCCGCCCTTCGTCGGCAAGCAGCACCAGAACGCCGAGCAGAAGGCCGACATGGAGCGGGTGTTTGCCGGCGTGAAGGGGGCCGGAGTGCTCGATTTCGTCGCGGCCTGGTACATCAAGGCCGTCGATTACCTGAAGGACGACGCGGCGACGGAGCGGGTGCTGGCCGGGGCAGGGGCCATGCCGCCGCCCAGCCAGCGCGTCAAGGTGGCCTTCGTCTCGACCAACTCCATCACCCAGGGCGAACAGGTGGCCTTGCTGTGGGGCGCATTGCTGGCGCGCGGCGTGAAGATCCATTTCGCCCACCGCACTTTCCAATGGAGCAATGACGCGCCGGGCGAGGCGGCGGTGCATTGCGTCATCGTCGGCTTTGCCCTGCACGATGCGGCTGAGAAGATCATCTTTGACTATCCGGACATCCGGGGCGAGCCGCACGCCGTGGCGGCGGCGAACATCAATCCCTATCTGGTCGATGCGCCGGACGTGCTGCTGGACTCGCGGCGCCAGCCGATCTCGCAAGTGCCGGAAATCGTCTTCGGCAGCATGCCCAACGACGGCGGTAACCTGCTGCTGTCGGAGGTGAAGAAGGGCGAGCTGCTGGCGCGCGAGCCGGGCGCGGCGAAATGGCTGCGGCCCTTCCTCGGCGCTGACGAGTTCCTCAACAATATTCCGCGCTGGTGCCTGTGGCTGGAGGGCATCTCGCCGCAGGAACTGCGCGGTCTGCCCGAGGTGGCCAGGCGTGTGGAAGCGGTGAAGGCGCACCGTCTCGCCAGCGCGCGCGAGGCGACGCGGAAACTGGCCGACTATCCGACGCTGTTCGGCGAGATAAGGCAGGCGAGGCATGAGTACATCCTCGTCCCGCGCCATTCATCCGAGCGACGCGAATACATCCCCTTCGGCTTCCTCGCGCCGGAGGTGATCTGTGGCGACGCCAACCTCTGCATTCCCGACGCGGACAGCTATGTGTTCGGCGTGATCTCCAGCCGCATGCACATGGCCTGGGTGCGCTATGTATGCGGTCGTATTAAAAGCGACTACCGCTATACCAACCAGATCGTCTACAACAACTTCCCCTGGCCACGCGATCCCTCGGAAAAGCAGGTCGCTGCGGTGGAGCAGGCGGCGCAGGCGGTGCTGGACGCCCGCGCGCAGTTCCCCGACGCCACCCTGGCCGACCTCTACGACCCGCTCGCCATGCCGCCCGAGCTGCGCCGCGCCCACGCCGCCCTCGACCGCGCCGTGGACGCCGCCTACGGCAAAAAGGGTTTCGCCGCCGACGCCGAGCGCGTCGCCTTCCTCTTCGACCTCTACCGCCAGATCACCAGCCTGCTGCCGGCCGCCCCAGCGAAAAGCAGCCGACGACGGAAGTAGCCATGCCGATTGAAAGGCGCCCGTCATTCCCGCGCAAGCGGGAATCCAAAGGCTTGCAATCGAAAGGCACTGGATTCCCGCTTGCGCGGGAATGACAAAATGGGGCTAGCGCGGCTTCCTCGTTGAGGTTCGTCCGGTTCCGCGCTGCGCATACCGATCCAGACGGTCGGTATGATCGCGATAATCCGAAGTGTCGGCGCCTCGGGCAATGCCGAAAAATTCGTCGATGGTTGCTTGCGGAACCAATTGCAGCGTGCGGCCGCGACGCAGAAAGACGAATTTCTGGCCTGGCCTGAGTTGCATTGCCTCGCGGATTTCCTTGGGGATCGTAATCCGGAAATTTCGGGATAGCGTCGTAACGGTCATTTCCTGCTTCGATGAATGCTCGATGGAACACAAGATAACCTCCCCTTGGCCGACCGGCAAGGCGCGCGCCCCAGCGATCCTCTTCGGCGCCTGCGACCGCCACAACCTCGGCGACCTGCTGTTTCCGCACATCGCGGCTTCACTGCTGGCGCCGCGCGAAGTCGTCGTCGCCGGGCTGGCGGCGCGCGACCTGACGCCGTTCGGCGGCCACCGCGTGCGCGCCGTCGGCGAGGCGCTGCGGGAATGGCCGGGAGCGCCGGTGATCCACGCCGGCGGCGAGCTGCTGTGCTGCGATGCCTGGGAGGCGGCGGTGATGCTGTTGCCGCCGGAGGAGGCGCCGGGCGTGATCGCGCGCTACGACGGCCGGCCGGAACGCTTCGGCTGGGCGCGGGATTTTCTCGGTCGCGACGACCGCGCGCCCTACTGTCTCGGGAAAAGTCAGTCTCCGCCGGACGGCGCGCGAATATTCCTTGGCATCGGCGGCGTCGATCTAGACCGGCGCGATGCGGCCTTCCGCGACGAAATGCTGGCGAAGCTGGCGGCGGCGGACTGGGTCGGCGTGCGCGACAGGCTGACGCTGGCGCAACTGGCTGCCGCCGGCATCGACGCGCGGCTCATGCCCGATCCGGCGGTGCTGACGGCGGACCTTTTTGGAGAGCGCATCCGCGAACGGGGGGAGGCAGGGGAGGTTGCGGACGTGCGCGCGGCCTTTCCGCAGGGCTACCTTGCCGTGCAGTTCGCCGCCGCCCTCGGCGACGATGCGACGCTGGCGCGCATCGCCGCCGGGCTGGCGCGGGCGGCGGCGGGGCGGGGCATCGTCTTCTTCCGCGCTGGGGCGGCGCCCTGGCACGACGACCTCGCGGTCTATCGGCGCGCGGCGGACCTTTTTCGCGGCGTGGACGCCGCTCCCACATGGGTTTTCGCGTCGCTGGACATCTGGGACATCTGCGCCCTGATTGCCGCCAGCGCCGGCCTTGCCGGCAGCAGTCTGCACGGGCGCATCGTGGCGGAGGCCTTCGGCGTGCCGGTGATCGAGGATCTCGTGCCGGCCGGGGCGAAGGTGGCGGCCTGCCGGGATACCTGGGCCGGGCGCGACGTCGTCGCGGCATACCGCGCGGCCTGGGCGGGCATGACCAAGACCGCATTTGGGAATACATCCCACGGGGATTTCCTTCGGTCATAAAAACCCTAAATGCTGCGGTGTGCCTTGTCAGGCTACACTTCGCCCTGTACGGGCCGCCGGCCCGTTTTTCACGTCCATAGCTTGTTTTAGCCATGAAGAAAATCCGCAGCCTGCTCGTCGCCAACCGCAGCGAAATCGCCATACGGGTGCTTCGCGCCGCCTCGGAGCTGGGCATCCGCACGGTAGCCATCTACTCCAACGAGGACCGCTTCGCCCTGCATCGCTTCAAGGCGGACGAATCCTATCTCGTCGGCGCCGGCAGGAAGCCGATCCAGGCCTATCTGGACATCGACGACATCATCCGCATCGCCAGGGAAGCCCATGTCGATGCCATCCATCCCGGCTACGGTTTCCTCTCCGAGAATCCGGATTTCGCCGAGGCTTGCGCGAATGCCGGCATCGTCTTCATCGGGCCGAAGCCCGAAGTGATGCGCACCCTCGGCAACAAGGTGTCGGCGCGCGAACTGGCCGAACGCGCCGGGGTGCCGGTGGTGCCGGCGACCGGCGCCCTGCCGGCCGACGTCGAGGCGGCGAAGCGGATGGCGGCCGAGGTCGGCTACCCGCTCATGCTCAAGGCGAGCTGGGGCGGTGGCGGCCGCGGCATGCGCGTCGTCGAGCAGGAGGCCGACCTGGCCCCGGCCCTGGAGGTGGCGCGGCGCGAGGCGGCGGCGGCCTTCGGCAACGACGAGGTGTACCTGGAGAAGCTGGTGCGGCGCGCCCGCCACGTCGAGGTGCAGGTGCTGGGCGACACGCACGGCAGCCTGGTGCACGCCTACGAGCGCGACTGCTCGGTGCAGCGGCGCAACCAGAAGGTGGTGGAGCGGGCGCCGGCGCACTACCTGACGGAGGCGCAGCGCGCCGGGCTGTGCGCGGCGGCGCTGAAGCTGGCCCGCGCCGCGCACTACACCCATGCCGGCACGGTGGAGTTTTTGATGGACGCCGATACCGGCGCCTTCTATTTCATCGAGGTCAACCCGCGCATCCAGGTCGAGCACACCGTCACCGAGCAGGTGACCGGCATCGACATCGTCAAGGCGCAGATCCGCATCTCCGAGGGTCAGCGCATCGGCGACGAGGATGCCTACGTGCCGCGCCAGGAGGACATTCGCCTCAACGGCTTTGCCCTGCAGTGCCGCGTCACCACCGAGGATCCGGAGAACGGCTTCACGCCCGACTACGGCCGCATCAACGTCTACCGCAGCGCGGCCGGCTTCGGCATCCGCCTCGATGGCGGCACCGCCTATGCGGGCGCCGTGATCACGCCCTTCTATGATTCGCTGCTGGTCAAGGTGACGGCCTGGGGCCACACCCCGGACGAGGCCAGCGCGCGCATGGATCGCGCGCTGCGCGAGTTCCGCATCCGCGGCGTGGCCAGCAACCTGCAGTTCCTCGAGAACGTCATCGGCCATCCGCTGTTCCGCTCCGGCGAGTGCACCACGCGCTTCATCGACGAGACGCCGGAGCTGTTCAAGTTCCAGCGCCGGCGCGACCGCGCCACGCGCCTGCTGCGCTTCCTTGGCGAGGTGGCGGTAAACGGCAACCCGGAAATGAAGGGCCGTGCCATGCCGGCGCTGCCGCTGGCGCGGCCGCTGAAACCGCGCGAGCCGCGCTGCGACCTGACCCAGGCGCCGCCGCCCGGCACGCGCGACCGCCTCAAGGCGCTCGGCGCGGGGAAGTTCGCCGAGTGGATGAAGGCCGAGCCGCGCGTGCTGCTCACCGATACCACGATGCGCGACGCCCACCAGTCGCTCTTCGCCACGCGCATGCGCACGCACGACATGCTGGAGATCGCGCCCCACTACGCCCGCCTGCTGCCCGACCTGTTCAGCCTGGAGTGCTGGGGCGGGGCGACCTTCGACGTGGCGCTGCGCTTCCTCAAGGAGGATCCCTGGGAACGGCTGGCGCGCCTGCGCGAGGCGATTCCCAACGTGCTGTTCCAGATGCTGCTGCGCGCCTCCAACGCCGTCGGCTACACCAACTACGCCGACAACGTGGTGCGCTACTTCGTGCGCCAGGCGGCGAAGGAGGGCATCGACGTCTTCCGCGTCTTCGATTCGCTCAACTGGGTGGACAACATGCGCGTGGCGATGGATGCGGTGCGCGAAGAGGGCGCCCTGTGCGAGGCGGCCATCTGCTACACCGGCGACCTGTTCGATCCGGCGCGGCCGAAGTACAACCTGAAGTATTACGTCGATCTGGCCAGGCAGCTGGAAAAGGCCGGCGCCCACATCCTCGGCATCAAGGACATGGCCGGCGTCTGCCGCCCGCGCGCCGCCGCCGAGCTGGTGCGCGCGCTGAAGCAGGAGGTCGGCCTGCCCATCCACTTCCACACCCACGACACCAGCGGCATCAGCGCCGCCAGCGTGCTGGCGGCGGTCGACGCCGGCGCCGACGCCGTGGACGGCGCGCTCGATTCGATGAGCGGACTCACCTCGCAGCCCAACCTCGGCTCGATTGCCGCCGCCCTGCAGGGGGCGCCGCGCGATCCCGGCGTTGACCTCGACGCCATGCAGGCCCTGTCGCATTACTGGGAGGGCGTGCGCCGCTACTACGCGCCCTTCGAAGCCGACATCCGTTCCGGCACCGCCGACGTCTACCGCCACGAGATGCCCGGCGGCCAGTACACCAACCTGCGCGAGCAGGCCCGCGCCATGGGCCTGGCCCACCGCTGGGCCGAAGTGTCGAAGGCCTACGCCGAGGTCAACCTCCTCTTCGGCGACATCGTCAAGGTGACGCCGACCTCCAAGGTGGTGGGCGACATGGCGCTGTTCATGGTGGCCAACGACCTCACGCCGGAACAGGTGCGCGATCCTGAGCGCGAGATCGCCTTTCCCGAGTCGGTGATCTCGCTCATGAAGGGCGAGCTGGGCTATCCGCCCGACGGCTTCCCGGCCGAATTGCAGCAGAAGGTGCTGCGCGGCGAGAAGCCGCTGCCGGGCCGTGCCGGCGACGCCATGCCGGACGTCGATCTCGAAGCCAGGCGCGCCGAGGCGGAAGCGGCGGTGGGGCGCAAGGTGGGCGACACGGATCTCGCCTCGTATCTCATGTACCCGAAGGTGTTCAGGGACTACGCCGCCCACCGCAGCCACTACGGCGACGTCTCCCAGCTGCCGACGCCGGCTTTCTTCTACGGCCTGGCCGAGCGCGAGGAGATCGCCGTCGAGATCGACCGCGGCAAGACCCTCGTCATCAGCCTGATGGGCTGCGCCGGCCCGGATGAGGAGGGCTACGTGCGGGCGACCTTCGAGCTGAACGGGCAGTCGCGCACGCTGAAGATCGCCAAGGCCGGCCTGGTCGCGGCCAAGGCCAGGCCGCGCGCCGAGGAGGGCAACCCGTGCCACGTCGGCGCGCCCATGCCGGGCTCGGTGGTCACGGTGGCCGTCAAGGCGGGGCAGAAAGTGGCCAGGGGCGACCCGCTGCTCTCGATCGAGGCCATGAAGATGGAGACCATGCTCACCGCCGAGCGCGATGCCGTCGTTGCCGCCGTGCACGCCCGTCCGGGCGAGGCGGTGAACGCCAAGGACCTGCTGGTCGAGTTCGCGTGAGGATTAGCCAAGAGTGAAGCGGAAGGTGGCGCCGGCATCTGGAGCGGACACCGCCCAGATGCGGCCGCCGTGGCGATGGACGATACGGGCAACGGTGGCAAGGCCGATGCCGCTGCCCTGAAAGTCCTCCGGCTTGTGCAGGCGCTGGAAAGGCGTGAAAAGCCGGCCGGCATGGGCCATGTCGAAGCCGACACCGTTGTCGCGCACGTAGAAGGCCTGCTTGCCGTCGACTGATTCGGAGCCGAATTCGACTGTCGGCGCCGGATTCCTGCTTGTGTACTTCCAGGCATTTCCCAGCAAATTTTGCATCATCAGTCGCAGTAGTTGTGGATCGCCATCGACCATGCAGCGTTGCGGCAGCGAGAGGATGGGAAGGTTTCCCGACCAGCCGCGGGCGATTTCCTCGTTGACTTCCATGGCCAGGCGGCCGAGGTCGACCTGCTCGCGGCGCATTTCCTTGCGCGTGACCCGCGACAGTTCCAGGATGTCGTCGATTAGGGTGCCCATGCGCTGCACCGCCTTGCGCACGCGCCCGAGGTAGTCGCGACCCTGATCGTCGAGCTTGTGCCCGTATTCCTCGGCGAGCAGATGGCTGAAGCCGTCGATGGCCCGCAGCGGAGAACGCAGATCGTGCGAAATCGAGTAGGCGAAGGATTCGAGTTCGCGGTTTGCTGCAGTCAAATCGGAAGTGCGCTCCTGCACCCGTTTCTCAAGGCTTTCGTTGAGACTACGGACTTCGGCCCGGGCCTTGACCTGCTCGGTGATGTCGTCGGCCGTGGCGATGAGGACGTCCTGGCCGAACCAGGTGCCACGCACTAGGCGCACGTCCTTGGGGAAGGCTTCCCCACTGGCGCGCAGACCCCAGAATTCGAAGCGCTGCGGCTCTCCGGCGAAGGCCTGCGCCATCATCGCCGCGACATTGGCAAGATCGTTCCTGCCCGGTGCCGAGACGAACTCCGGCGTGCGGCCGACCAGGGCTTCCCGCGGATAGCCGTACATCCTGACGGCGCCATCGTTGACGGCGAGGAAGCGGCCGTCGCGATCCAGGATGTAAATCGCCTCGTAAACGGTGTTGAAAAGTCCATGGAAGCTGGCTTCGCTGGCGGCGAGGGCGGAGATACGTTCGTGCAGCTCGCCGCCGAGGCGCTTGACGTCCTCGATCCGTGCCTGATAGCCGCCAACGATGCGGATGACGATGAAAGCGGTGAAGATCAGCACGCCCGCCTGGATTATCAGCAGCAGGTGAGAACGGTTGGGCACCGGCACGAGCAGGCCGACCGAATCGGCGAGCGTCAGGATTACGCAGGCCAGTACCGATATGAAGGCAAACGCCAAAGCCATACGCTGGCCGATGAGCCAGCCGGCCATCAGGATGATCAGTGGATAGAGATAGATTGCCGGCGCCTTCACGCCGCCGGTGATGGCGGCCATCAGGGTGATCTCCAACCAGACACCGAAGCCCAGGGCGAGCAGCCCAACGCGAATCCTGTGCCGGCGAAGGCAATGCAGCGCGATGGCCGAGACCAGCAACAGGGCAGAAGGGCCGGCCATGCGCGCCACCTGGTCCGGAACGGTGAATCTGAGAACGAACAGGTAGATTAGGCTACCTGCTCCTAGCGATAGCGCAGCTATTCGCAGAAAAGACGCAGCATGTACTTCGGCGAGTTTATCGTCGCTTGGCTGGAGCGGATGCATGATGCCCCTTTTACCTTCCGCTATGAGCAGTTTCGGAAGGTAATTCAAAACCCTCTCTTGGCTGAGACTGTACACGAACGTGTTACTGGAGAACAAGCCGAAGGCCTGCTGAGGAACCACGACGCCATGCCAGGACGGGCCGGCAGTTTTTGCCTGTCCGGAAATTCACTTCGGCAAGGATTGCAGCGACGTTCTCTAGCGGGAATTCTCAAATCATTTGAAATCAAACCGTTATTGCTACTGGCCGGGATCTTGCAAGGTAGCTGCCGGGCGCCCGCTGCGGGCGCGGACATGCAGGCAGGAGACAGGGCCATGGGCATCGCAGCCATCATCGGAATCGTTTCATCGGTCATTCAGATCGCGCGCAGCTTCAGCGCGCCGGAAGCGGCGCCGGCGCCGCAGGCGGCGCAGCCCGAGCAGAAGGCGGACAGGCTGTTCGCCGAACTCGACGCCATGGGGCGGGGCGCCATCGATCACGCCGACCTGGAGAAGGCCTTCGGCCGGATCGAGGGCAAGGCGACCGCCGGCGCCGAGAAACTGTTCACGAAGCTCGACGCCGACGGCGACGGGGCGGTCACGAAGGGCGAATTCACCGGCTCGGTCGACCGGCTCGCCGACCAGCTCGACCGCCATTACATGCGTCTGCGCCTGCACGGCGGGAACGGCCCGCAGGACGGGAACAGCACCGTGCCGGCGGCGGATGCCGGCTTCACGCGCGACGAGCTGGGCGGGCTGGTGTCGGGCATCGCCGGCAACTTCGACCGGGCTGACGCGAACGGCGACGGTCGCGTCAGCCTCCGCGAGATGCGCGTCTACGCCATGAATACCCCGGCTGCGGCGGCGTCACCGGCCGCCGGCCCGGAGGACAACCGCAATGTCGAGATGATGCTGCAGGTGGTGCGCCTGATGCAGGCCTACGGCATCGTCGGCGGCACCACCGATACGGCCGATGGCGGCGCGGTGCAGAAGGTATCGGACCAGGCCTGACGCCGTCCCGCGGGGACTGACTTTCCCGCAGTCCGGATTCGGGGCCGGCGGCCGAGGGCAATCGAGCGCCGATGTCCGCGGGGATTTCCTTCCCGAAGCCCGGCCTACAGGCGCCGGTAGCGGTCGCCTTCGAGCGCGATCGCGCCGCTTTTCAGAAGCCGTTCGAGGTGCTTGCCCATGATGGCGCCCTCGCCCCATTCGAAGAAGGCCTTCGGCTCGCGCGGCTTGCGGTAGACGATGCAGGCGGCGACGATGTCGTCCAGCGTGCGCGGCACGGCGAGGAAGTCGAGCAGCTTCGCCTCGCGCGCGTCGATGACCGCGAGGTAGCGGTCGAACCGTTCCGCCACATTCCCCTCGAAGCAGCCGTCCTCGTGGCTGGTCAGCCACACCTTCGCCGGCACCTGCTGCAGGCGGCGGACCGAGGCGATGGTGTCCTCGATCGAGCTGGCGCGGTCGCCGTACCAGGGGCCGAAGGCGGTGAGGTCGTAGTCGCCCATGAACAGCACCTGCGGCTCGCGGAAGAAGAAGGCGACGGCGCCGGGCGTGTGGCCCGGGGCGTGAATCACCTCCACCGTGCAGACACCCAGATCGATGACCTCTCCCGGCGTGAAGCCGCCCGTGGCGTGGCGCGGCCTGATGCGGAAGTCCTCGCGCAGGACCTTGCGCCAGTGATCGCGGTAGGCCTCCCGCTCGTAGCCGTACCAGTCGAGCATGGCCTCGATGCCGCCGAGCGCGCCGGCCTCGACAGCCATGTGCCGCAGCGGCAGGCCTTCGAACAGGTCGAGATGGCCCAGGTGGTCCTCGTGCCAGTGCGTCAGCCAGACTTCCTTCACGCCGGGTCCGGCCAGCAGTTCGCGGTAGCGCGCTTCGTCGGCGCCGGCGTCGATCAGCACCCCGGCACCCTCGACATAAACAGAATGGGAATTCGGATAGCGGCCGCGGTTGGCGCCGGCTATCAGGCGGATCGGGCCAAAGCTTCTTTCGGGCATCTCGGCGAGCGTGGCGGCAATGACAAAGCGCCATTATCGCCCAGACATGCCGGCGCACGCTTGCCGCGAGGGGCAGCATGCGCGCGCGACTTCAGGCGGCCTTTGCCGGGCAGTCCCCCTTGGCTGCCACGGCCATTTCCATGAGCATCAATCAGCCCTCATCCTGCATCGAAGTCACTTCCCGCGTCCAGCCCAGCGCCTCAAGGGCGGCCTCGGTCACCTGGCCGGCATCGAGCCGGCAGCGGGCAGCGGCTTCGGCCAGGCGGGCTTCCTCCCCGCTCTCGTAGGCCACAGCCAGCTCGAGCGCGTCGCGCCAGGCCGAGGGTTCGCCGAGCAGGGCGTCCCTGACCGGTTCGGGCAGCCGGACGCGCGCCACGATCCCGGGCAGCGGCTGGCCGAGCAGCAGGTCGAGGAGGGAAAACAGGCCGAGCAGGAACAGGTCGTTGGCAACCGGCGGGACGCCGCCCTGGCCGGCCAGGCTTTCGAGGAAGCGGCCGCGCGTCAGCGCCTGCTCGGCCAGGATGCGCTCCCGGTAGCCCTGGTCGCGCACGCTGAACAGCAGCAGGGACAGCCAGCGATAGAACTTGTCGCGGCCGATGATGACCAGCGCCTGGGAGACCGAAGTGATCTTCTGCTGCAGGCCGAGCAGGGGGGAGTTCAGGTAGCGCATGAGCTTGAAGGTCATGACCGGCTCCTGGCGCATATGGTCGGCGATGACGTCGTACTCCGCCTCCTGGCGGACCAGGTTGAGCAGCGTGATGAAGTGGAGGCGGTCGATATCGCTCTTCGGCGCCTGCCAGTGCTCCCGGCTGGTGACGAAGGGCCCCTGGAAGTAGTCGAAGCCGCCGTTGAAGCAGAGGTTGAAGTCGTCGAAGGTCGGCAGGTTGCGGGCGATGAAGGCGGTTTTCGGCAGCCCGCTCGCACGCATCCCGGACAGTTCTCGCATCAGGGTGCGGATCTGCAGACCGTCGAAGGCGAGCGTATCGATCTGAATCATGTCGGCTTCGGCCATGAGCGGGGTGAGCGCCGTCTGCGGCCCGCGCAGCAGCCAGCCGACCCTGACCCCGCGCCTTCGGTGGCCGGCCATCGCCTCGGCCAGTTCCGGCGGCGACGCCGCATGGTCGCCGCCATCGACCACCAGCACCGTGTTGGCGGGGGAGAGCCGGTCGATCAGCGGGTTGGCGAAGGAGGAGGGGGAGAGGTGCACGAAGGCGATGCGGCTGCCGAGGAGATGCTGGATGTCGTGCAGCGCGAGATTGCGCAGCAGCGCGTCGTCGTAGACCCTGTGCAGGAGCTGGCTCTTCTGGTTCAGCCGGGACTGCAGGCGCTCGGACAGGGAGAACTCGTAGCCGGCGATCTTCTCCTGCCGGTCGAGGATCGCCTCGCGGCAGACGAAGCTGCGCCTGTCCTTCCCTGCTTCGGATTCCCTCGTCTTGAGGGGGGCGATCTCGTTCAGACGCTCGAAATCGGAAGTCGATTCAATTCGTACGGACGCCTGGCCTGGACTGCCGAACCATTTGCGCAAAAAACCGAACACCGTTAACTCCCCCACCGAAGGCTCAGTGACGCTAACGGCGATTTGCTCCCGTTACTTGAGGGACGAATCGGGAGGGGCGGGGCTCAGGCCGCCGCCAGCAGCTCCCGCAACACATAAGGCAGGATGCCGCCGTGGCGGTAGTAGGCGACCTCGATCGGGGTATCGATGCGGCAGAGCACGGTGACGTCCTCGCGGCGGCCGTCGGCGCGGTGGATGCGCAGGGTGAGTTCCTGCTGCGGCTGCAGGTCGTCGCCGATGCCGATCACGTCGAAGCTCTCGTCGCCCTTCAGGTGCAGGCTGTCGATGCTCTGGCGGCCCTCGAACTGCAGCGGCAGCACGCCCATGCCGACGAGATTCGCCCGGTGGATGCGCTCGAAGCTGCGCGCCACCACGACCTTCACGCCGAGGAGCTGCGTGCCCTTCGCCGCCCAGTCGCGCGAGGAGCCGGTGCCGTACTCCTCGCCGGCCAGCACGATCGTCGGCACGCCGCGCCGGCAATAGTCCATGCCGGCCTCGAACACCGTGACCTGCCGGCCGTCGAGCAGGGTGTAGCCGCCCTCGACGCGAGAACCGTCCTCCTTCGGCGGCAGCATCAGGTTCTTGACGCGGACGTTGGCGAAGGTGCCGCGGATCATCACTTCGTGGTTGCCGCGGCGCGAGCCGTAGGAGTTGAAGTCAACCGGGGCGACGCCGTGCGCCTCCAGCCACTGGCCGGCCGGGCTTCCCGGACGGATGGCACCGGCCGGGGATATGTGGTCGGTGGTGACCGAATCGCCCATCAGCAGCAGCATGCGGGCGCCGTGGATCTCGCCGATGCGGCGCGGCGCCAGGCCGAAGTCCTCGAAGAACGGCGGCCGCGCAATGTAGGTCGACTCCGGCCAGGAATAGGTCTGTCCGGCCGGCGCCGGCACGTTGTTCCACAGGTCGTGGCCCTTGGTGAAATCACGGTAGAGGCGGCGGAAGGCGGCCGGGTCGGCGGCGTGGCGCAGCGCCGCGGCGGTTTCCTCCGGTGTCGGCCAGAGGTCGCCGATGTAGACCGGCTCGCCGCGGGAGCCGGTGCCGAGCGGCTCCGTCATGAGGTCCTTCAGCAGGGTGCCGGCGATGGCATACGCCACCACCAGCGGCGGCGAGGCGAGGAAGTTGGCGCGGATGCTGGAATGGATGCGCGCCTCGAAGTTGCGGTTGCCGGAGAGCACGGCGGCGCACACCAGGTCGTTGGCGACGATGGCTTCCTCGATGGCCGGGTCGAGCGGGCCGGCGTTGCCGATGCAGGTGGTGCAGCCGTAGGCCGATACGTAGAAGCCGAGCTTTTCCAGGTAGGGCAGCAGGCCGGCGCGCTCCAGGTAGTCGGTGACGACCCGCGAGCCGGGGGCGAGCGAGGTCTTGACGTGCGGTTTGACCGAAAGGCCGCGCTCGACCGCCTTCTTCGCCAGCAGGCCGGCGGCAATCAGCACGCCGGGGTTGGAGGTGTTGGTGCAGGAGGTGATGGCGGCGATCAGCACGTCGCCGTGGCCGATCTCCAGCGCGCCGGCGGCATGCGCCGGCGCATTGCCGACGACGTCGGGCGTCGGGCGGTTGTCGACCATTTCGATGACGTCGCGCGGCGCGCCGGATTCGACGCCACCGCTGGCGCCGCCGCCCATCATCGCGCCGCCGCCCTCGAAGCGGGTGCGCCAGCGCCTGCCCAGCTCGCTCGCGGGGCGGCCGAAGCCGTCCTGTTCCCCCGACAGGGAAAACAGCCGCGTGAAGGCAGCCTTGGTGCCGCCGAGGGGAATGCGGTCCTGCGGCCGCTTCGGCCCGGCCAGCGAAGGCTCCACGGCGGAAAGGTCCAGTTCCAGCACCCGGCTGTAGTCGATCTCGCCCGCAAGGGGCATGCCGAACAGGCCCTGGGCGCGAAAATAGGCTTCCAGCGTGCCGACCTCATCCTCGCTGCGCCCGGTGTCGCGCAGATAAGCGAGCGTCACCGGGTCGACGGGGAAGAAGCCCATGGTGGCGCCGTACTCCGGCGCCATGTTGGCGATCGTCGCACGGTCGGTGAGGGTCAGGCTGGCGGCTCCGGCGCCGAAGAATTCGACGAACTTGCCCACCACCCTGGCCTTGCGCAGCATCTCGGTGACGGTCAGCACCAGGTCGGTGGCGGTGACGCCCCAGCGCAGCCTGCCTTTCAGTTCCACGCCGACCACATCGGGGGTGAGGAAATACACCGGCTGGCCGAGCATGCCGGCTTCCGCCTCGATGCCGCCCACGCCCCAGCCGACCACGCCGGCGGCATTGATCATGGTGGTGTGCGAGTCCGTGCCGACCAGGGTGTCGGGGAAGTGCATGCCGTCGCGGCATTGCACGCCGCGAAACAGGTATTCGAGGTTGACCTGATGCACGATGCCGATGCCGGGCGGCACCACCTTGAAGGTGTCGAAGGCCTGCATGCCCCATTTCAAGAACCGGTAGCGCTCGCGGTTGCGCTTGAATTCGAGCTTCATGTTCAGGTCGAGTGCCTGCTTCGAGCCGTAGTGGTCGATCTGCACCGAGTGGTCCACCACCAGATCGACCGGCACCAGCGGCTCGATCCGCTTCGGCTCGCGGCCCATGGCGGCGGCGACGTCGCGCATGGCGGCAAGGTCGGCCAGCAGCGGCACGCCGGTGAAGTCCTGCAGCACGATGCGGGCGACGACGAAGGGAATCTCCGCCGTGCGCGGCGCATTCGGCTGCCAGGCGGCCAGCTCGCGCACGTGCGCCTCGCTGACCTTGATCCCGTCGCAGTTGCGCAGGACGGATTCGAGCACGATGCGGATCGATACCGGCAGGCGGGAGATGCGGCCCAGGCCGGCCTGCTCCAGCGCCGGCAGGGAATGGAGCTTGCCCGGCTTGCCGTTCGGCAGCCTGAATGAGCGCAGGGTCCTGAAGGGATCGCTCGCCATGAGTCCTCCTCCGAATGCCTATTCGATGATCTTGTTGATGGGAAGTTCGATGATGCCGCGCGCGCCGGCTTCGTACAACTGCGGGATCAGTTCGCGCACCTGCTTTTCCTCGACCACCGTGCTGAGGTCCACCCAGGCCGGGTCGGCCAGGGTCGACAAGGTCGGCGTGGCGAGTGCCGGCAGGATCCGCAGTACGGCGTCGACGCGGTCCTTCGGCACGTTCATCGCCAGCAGCACGCGCGTGGCGGCGGCAATCGCCCCCTTCAGCAGCATCAGCATGCGCTCGATCTTGGCGCGCTTCCAGGCGTCCTGCGCCGCGGCGCGGTTGGCGATGAAGCGCGGCGTGCTCTCCAGCACGACGTGCATCACGCGCAGCTGGTTGGCGCGCAGCGAGGAGCCGGTCTCGGAGACGTCCACGATGGCGTCGGCGAGAATCGGCGGCTTCACCTCGGTGGCGCCCCAGGAGAACTCGACGCTGGCGTTCACGCCATGCTCGGCGAGAAAACGCTTCGTCATGCCCACCGCCTCGGTGGCGATGTGGCGGCCTTCCAGATCCTTCACGGTATTGAAGGGCGAGCCCTCCTTGGAGGCCATCACCCAGCGCACCGTGCCGTAGTTGGGCCAGGGCGCGCGCAGATCCGCCAGCGCCTCGACGTCGGCGCCGGTCTCCAGCATCCAGTCGAGGCCGGTGATGGCGCAGTCGAGCACGCCCTGTTCGACGTAGCGCGCCATCTCCTGCGGCCGGATCAGGATGCACTGGATCTCGGCGTCGTCGATGTCGGGGTAATAGGAGCGGCCGGAAATGCGCAGGTCGTAGCCGGCGCGCTGGAACAGTTTCTGGGTGGTTTCCTGCAGGCTGCCCTTGGGGATGCCGAGGCGCAGGCGGGGGGGGATCTCGCTCATCGTGAGCCTCCGAAAGGGAAGCTGCAATCCTACCACCCCGGCCGGCCGGCGCGGCGCTGGTTCCCGGCGATCGGGAAAGCGATTAGACTAGTCGGAAATAATCATATTGACATATCAATGCACGGACGGATCTGGTCGAGGCTGACGTTTGCCGCCCGCATGGCGGTCGGCACCGCCCTGGTGCTGATCGCGGCTGGCGTCCTGCTGCTGGTGTCGGTCACGGTGGACGACGCGCTGACGCTCTCGGGCGAACTGGAGAAGCAGGCCAGGCTGGAGCTGGCCGCGGATATCCAGGCACTGGCCGGGGCACGCGACGAGGCGGCGATCCGCCGGGTGCTCGAGGCGCGCGCCGCGCGCCCGCAGGTCGACGGCCTGGTCTGGAGCCGGCCGCAAGGCACCCTCCGCTTCGACGGGCGGCCCGCCCCGGGCATGGCGCCGCGCTGGTTTGCCGCAGCCGCCGGACTGGCCACCCCCATCGCCTCGGCGCCGCTGTCGATCGACGGGCAGGATCTGGGGTCGCTGCGGGTGATGCTTTCGCCCACCCAGGGCGTCGATCGGCTGTGGCAGGGCTTTCTCGGCTATTTCCACCTCCTCTTCCTCGCCGTGGCATTGCAGCTGAGCGGCATCGTGCTGATCCTGCGAAACGGCCTGCGCCCGCTCGACGCCCTCATGGAAGGCGCGCGTCGCTTCGGCGAAGGCGACCTCGACGCGCGCATCGCGCCGGGCGGCAGCCCGGAGCTGCGCCGGACCATCGATGCCTTCAACGCCATGGCGGAGAAGCTCTCGGTCACGCTGGGCGAGTTGCGGCAAAGCCACGACGAGCTGCGCATCGCGGCGACGGCCTTCGAGTCGGAGGAGGGCATGGTCGTCACCGACGCCGCGCAGTACATCCTGCGCGTCAATCGCGCCTTCGCCGCCATGACCGGCTACCAGGCCGAGGAAATGCTCGGCAGCACGCCGCGCGAACTGATGTCGCACGAGCACGACGACACCTTCTACCGCAATGTCTGGCGCACGGTCGAGAAGGACAGCTACTGGCAGGGCGAACTGAAATTCCGGCACAAGAGCGGCCGGCTCTACCCGGTCTGGCAGACCATTTCCGCTGTCAAGGCCCTCGACGGGCGCATCAGCCACTACGTCATCGCCTTCAGCGACGTTTCGCAGCGCAAGGAAGCGGAGGAGAAGATCCGCAAGCTGGCCTTCTTCGATCCGCTGACGCAGCTGCCCAACCGCCGCCTGCTGATCGACCGCCTCGGCCACGCCCTGGCCAACGCCGTGCGCCACCACCGCCATGGCGCGCTGCTGTTCCTCGACTTCGACCACTTCAAGATCCTCAACGATACCGAAGGCCACGACGCCGGCGACCAGCTGCTGATCGAAATCGCCCGGCGCCTGAACAGCTGCGTGCGCCAGGTCGACTCGGTGGCGCGCCTGGGCGGCGACGAGTTCGTCGTGCTGCTGGAAAACCTCGGCGACAGCGAGGCGGAGGCCGCCAGCCACGCGGAGATCGTCGGCGAGAAAATCCGCGAGGCGATCGCCCGGCCCTTCCTGCTGAAGGGGGGCGACTACCATGGCAGCATGAGCATCGGCGTCAGCCTGTTCGACGACGGCCAGCAAAGCGTCGACGAGCTGCTCAAGCGCGCCGACGTCGCCATGTACCAGGCCAAGTCCGCCGGCCGCAACCGGGTCTGCTTCTTCGAGCCGGCCATGCAGCAGTCGCTCATGGCCCGCGCGGAAATGGAAGCCGCCCTGCGCCGCGTCGTCTCGGAGGGCCAGCTCGTGCTGCACTACCAGCCGCAGCTCGACGAGGGCAGGCGCATCATCGGCGCCGAGGCGCTGCTGCGCTGGGAGCACCCGCTGCGCGGGCTCGTGCCGCCAGCCGAGTTCATTCCCCTGGCGGAGGAGACCGGACTGATCATCCCGATCGGCAACTGGGTGCTGGAGACGGCCTGTAGCCAGCTCAAGCGCTGGCAGGACGAGGAGGCGACGCGCCATCTCGTCCTGGCGGTAAACGTCAGCACCCGCCAGTTCCGCCAACCCGACTTCGTCGACGGCCTCCGCCGCATTCTCCAGCGCAGCGGCGCCGACCCGGTCCGGCTCAAGCTCGAACTGACGGAGAGCGTCATCATCGACGACATGGAGGACACCATCGAAAAGATGCGCGCCCTCAAGGAGATGGGCATCGGCTTCTCGATGGACGACTTCGGCACCGGCTATTCCTCCCTTGCCTACCTGCGCCAGCTGCCGCTGGACCAGTTGAAAATCGACCGGTCCTTCATCCACGAGGTCGACACCAACGCCGGCGATGCCGAGATCGTCAGGAGCATCATCGCCATGGCGCAGGCCCTTGGCCTCCACGTCATCGCCGAGGGCGTGGAGAAGGAGAGCCAGCATCGGTTCCTCGACAGCAACGAGTGCAACGCCTACCAGGGCTTCCTCTTCGGCCATCCGGTCCCGGCGAGCATTTTCGGGCAGCTGTTCGAGAACAAGCCCTGACGCGCGGCATTGCCCGGGCCCGCCCCTCGGTGCATCATGGCGGCACGATGTTCACCCTGCCCAACCTGATCACCATCGCCCGGATCCTGCTGATCCCGGTGGTGGTCTTCCTGCTGCTCGACCACGACTACAAGCTGGCCTTCGCCGTCTTCGTCGCGGCGGCGATCGGCGACTGGCTGGACGGCTTCCTGGCGCGGCGGCTGCACCAGATGTCGCAGCTGGGCGCCGTGCTCGACCCGATCGCCGACAAGATGACCATGATGATCGTCGCCATCCTGCTGGCGGCGCAGGAGATGCTGCCGGTCTGGCTGGCGGTGGTGATCGTGATGCGCGATGCCATCATCGTCGCCGGGGCCGTGGCCTACCGCTTCGTTGTCGGCCACATCGAGATGGCGCCGACGCGCCTGTCCAAGGCCAATACTTTCCTCGAGTTCGGCGTGCTGGCGCTGGTCATGGCGCAGGCCGGGCGGCTGGCCGATGCCGGTGCCTGGCTGATGCCGCTCTTCGTCCTGCTGTTCGCCTCGGTGCTGATCTCCGGCGCGCATTACGTCTGGGTCTGGCGCCGCAAGGCCCTTGCAGGTGTGCGGCAAGGCTGAGTCGCCGCACGCCCGGATGTTGCGGCGCAAGAAACAGCTTGTCATTATCGGCCGCAACGGGCACAATGACGAGGTCGATTGATTGTTGGCACATTCTCTCGGTACCCCTTGAGGGGTATTTCTGCGATTTCCCCGATGGATCATTTGATGCCGAGCGCAATGTCGCGGGCGGCGTAGCCTCCTACCTACATACAGGACCACCATGTCGACTACAGGCACCGTAAAATTTTTCAACGCCGCCAAGGGCTTCGGCTTCATCACGCCGCAGGACGGCTCCAAGGACGTATTTGTGCACATCTCGGCCGTCGAGCGCGCCGGCCTGGCCTCTCTGGCCGAAAACCAGCAAGTGTCGTTCGATGTGGAAACCGGCAAGAACGGCAAGGTAGCCGCCACCAACCTGAAGGCCCTTTAACCTGTCAGGGCCTCTGTTTCGTGAAATAAGGAGTGCTAGGGATGAACGGAATCCTTGAATGCCTGAAACGCCACGGCGAGCAGCTCGACTGGGAGATCGCCGCGTCGACGGGAATGTCGCTGAACAGCGTGCGGCAGGCGGTGTCCCATTTGTCCGCCAGCGGGGATGTCATCGTCTGCCGCTCGATCCGCTACAAGAACGGCAAGGAAATCGAAGCCCTGCTGTGCCGGGTATCCGGCTACATTCCTCCCGCCATCCCCGGCAGGAAGCCCAAGCCCCAGCCCGTCCGCAAATAGATCCGACGCCGTTCAGCCGATCCTGATCGAGGTCCCTTTCGGCCTGGAGGGGATCCTTTTGGGCAGGTCGATCCGCAGGATGCCATTACGGTAGCGGGCCCTGCCCCTGGCGGCATCGACGCTCGCCGGAAGCGGCACGCTGCGGTGAAAGGCGCCATAGGCGCATTCGAAGACGCGGTAGCGGCCTTCGCCTCGCTCGCGCTCGAAGCGCTTTTCGCCGGACACCGTCAGCAGGCCGTCCTCGACCTCGATCCGGAAATCCTCCTTTTCCATGCCGGGTATTTCCAGTCGGACAACGATGTCCCTCTCGTCCTCGAAGACGTTGCCGGCCAGCATCGCCCAGCGCGCTGCCGGCAGGTAATCCGCGTCGTCGACTTCCCCGGCCTGCGGTAGCGGGTTGCGCTCGCTCGGCCTGAAGGCGGTCAGCGCATCCGCGGCGGAAGCGCGCAGCCGGTGCCATCCTTCCGTGACCGAGTCCCAGACGCCGGCGAGGCCTTGTCTCAGGTCGTCCAGTTTCATGTTCATTGCCCGATCTCCTTCAGCCGACCTGTACTTCTATGCGGCGCGGCCTGGCATGCGCGGCCTTGGGGATGTGCAGCCGGAGCACGCCGTTCCTGAACTCGGCCACGGCCTTGTCGCTGTCGAGTTCCTGGCCCAGGGTGAAGGTGCGGCGGTAGCGCGGCAGCTGCACTTCGGCATAGCTGGCCTCCATGCCCTGCGCCAGCGGCAGACTCACCTCCGCCTCGATGGTCAGCGCGTCGGCCTCGACACGGACATTGAGCTTGTCCTTCGGCACGCCTGGCAGGTCGGCGTAGAGGGTGATGCCCGAGTCGTCCTCGACGACATCGACCGGGGGCAGCATGGCTGCAGTCTCGCCGCGGGCCGATTCCTGCTTTGCGATATCGTTGCTGGTCATGGTGTCCTCCTTTAGCTTCAGTCGATCGTAATGCGGCGACGCTGAGCCGATTCGCGGCGCTTGACGCTGACGTGCAGTACGCCGTCCGCATAGTTGGCCGTCACATGATCGGGGTCGGCGTCGTCGGGAAGGCTCACCGCGCGGCTGAAGCGACCGGCGAACCTTTCGTCGAGACGTACCCTCGCATCGTCACTGACCGGCAGCTCGGTCCGGCGCTCGCCCGAAAGGGTGAGGACGCCACGCTCGATGGTCGCGACAATTGTGGTCGGGTCGAGGCCCGGCGCGAAGGCGTAGATCTCGACCGAATCCGGGGTGCCGCCGACGTTCAGTGCCGGGTAGGTGCTGCGGCCGAAGCCGCGGATGCTGGTCATGGGCCCGGTGAACTGCCGCATCTGGCGCTGCATGCGATCCAGTTCGGCGAACAGGTCTCCGGGAAACAGGGTCTGGAACATGCCTATCTCCTTTCGCTGGCAACCTTGGCCGCCGGCCGATCCGGCGGCCTCGTTGGCGAAAATAGGGGCTCCTGCCGGCGCTTTCAAGGCGTCTTGAAACTGCGCGGCAGGATGCCCAATTATTCGCGTACCATTCACGCATGATCGACGCATGACCGGCAGTGCCGGGACGGACAGCGACTGGAAATGAAATACAGGGACTACTACGAGATTCTGGGTGTGCCGCGCACGGCTGGCGCCGACGAGATCAGGAAGCATTATCGCAAGCTGGCGCGCAAGTATCACCCCGACGTTTCGAAGGAGCCGGATGCCGAGCAGCGCATGAGGGAGGTCAATGAGGCCTATGCGGCGCTGTCGGATCCGGAAAAGCGGGCGGCCTACGATCAGGTCGGCCGGGGCTATCAGTCGGGCCAGGAGTTCCGTCCGCCACCGGACTGGGATGCCGGCTTCGAGTTTTCCGGGCGCGACTTCTCCGGCGCGCAGGCCGCCGAGTTCAGCGATTTCTTCGCCGAACTGTTCGGCCGCATGGGCGGCGACCGCCAGGCCAGGGTCGGCGGCTTCGGTGTCCGCGGCGAGGATCACCATGCCAAGATCGTCATCGGCCTGGAGGATGCCTGGAACGGCGCCACCCGCCAGATCAGCCTGCGCGTGCCGCGGCTGGAAGCCGACGGACGCGTCTCGCTGGGGACGCGCACGCTCAACGTGCGCATTCCGCAAGGCGTCAAGGCGGGCCAGATGATCCGCCTGGCCGGGCAGGGCGCGCCCGGCCAGGCGGGCGCGCAGCCGGGCGACCTCTATCTCGAAGTGCATTTCGAGCCGCAGTCGCGCTTTCGCGTCGAGGGCCGCGACCTGCGCCTGGTCCTGCCGGTCGCGCCCTGGGAAGCGGCGCTCGGTGCCACGGTGGAGATCGGCCTGCCCGCCGGCAACGCGGTCAAGGTGCGGATTCCGGAGGGCGCCCAGAGCGGCCGCACCCTGAAGGTGACGGGCAAGGGGATTCCGGGCAATCCGCCGGGCGACCTTTATCTGGAACTGCAGGTCGTGCTGCCCGAGGCGAAAAGCCCGGCGGCGAGAGTACTGTATGAAACCATGGCGCGCGACATGGCCTTCGATCCGCGTGCCGGCTGGAAGGGGAATCCATGACGGGCGAGGAAATCCACAGCGGCACCCTGCTTGACGAGGCGGCGCTGCTGAGCTGCGAGGAACTGGCGCATGCCTGCGGCGTGCAGGTGGAGTGGGTGCGCATCCATGTGCAGGCCGGCGCGCTCGCGGCCAATGGCGGCCTGCCGGAGGAATGGCGTTTCGGCAGCCGGGAGCTCAGGCGGGCCCGCATGATGCAGGCGCTGGAACGGGATTTCGAGGCCCTGCCCGAACTGGCGGCGCTGGTGATCGACCTGCAGGAGGAACTGGCCCGGCTGCGCGCCCGGATGGGCCGCGAAGAGTGAATGTCCGAATCCGAAACGCCCGACAGGACGCCCTTTCATGAAACAGCACGTCGATGAACTGCTGGCGCGCATACGCGTCCTGCAGGAGGAAGTCGAACAGGAATACCTCAAGGCCCAGGAGGAGTTCGAGCAGCGGCGCGCGCGGCTCGCCGACGAATTTCTGCGCCAGCAGCGCCGCTACCGGATCGGACTGTTCCGCTTCCTGCGACGCTCGCGCCTGCTGGTGGTGCTCACCTCGCCGGTGATCTATGCCGGCTGGATTCCCTTCCTCCTCATGGACCTGTTCGTCACGGTCTACCAGGCGGTCTGCTTTCCCGTGTACCGCATCCCGAAGGTCCGCCGGGCGGACTACCTGGTATTCGACCGCGAGGACCTGCCCTACCTGAACCTCATCGAGAAGTTCAATTGCTTCTTTTGTTCCTACGGCAACGGCGTGGCCGCCTATGCACGCGAGGTGGCGGCCCGCACCGAGCAGTACTGGTGCCCGATCAAGCATGCGCGCCGCGTCCGCGCGGCACACGACCGCTATCCGCGCTTCTTCGACTACGGCGATGCCGAAGCCTATCGTCAGGGGCTCACCCGGCTGCGCCGTCAGTTCGATGACGACAAGCCCTCCTGACCTTCGAGCAGAAACAAGAACATGCCCTTTGATCTTTACCTGACCGTTGCCTTGAGACGGATTCTTCCCCTGCTGGCCGCCGCCATTCTTGCCAGCCCCGCCCATGCCGGCCCGCCCGCCGGCGATGCCGCGCCGCGCCTGGTGGCACCGCGCGGCGAGCTGTCGGCAGAGGAGCGGGCCACGATCGGATTGTTCGAGAAGGCGCGCGATTCGGTGGTGTTCATCACGACGAGCGAGCAGGTGCGCGACATCTGGACGCGCAACGTGTTTTCCGTTCCGCGCGGCACCGGCTCCGGCTTCATCTGGGACGAGGCCGGCCACGTCGTCACCAACTTCCATGTCATCCAGGGCGCCAGCGGGGCGACGGTGAAACTCGCAGACGGCAGCGACCACAAGGCCGACCTGGTCGGCGTCAGCCCCGCGCACGATATCGCCGTGCTGAAGATCGGTGCCGGTCGTCGCCCGCCGCCGCCGCTGCCGCTGGGCAGCAGCCACGACCTGCAGGTCGGCCAGAGCGTGTTCGCCATCGGCAATCCCTTCGGCCTCGACTGGACGCTGACGAAGGGCATCATCTCCGCCCTCGACCGCTCGCTGGAGGGCCAGCCCGGTCTTACCATCGAGCACCTGATCCAGACCGATGCGGCGATCAATCCTGGCAACTCGGGCGGGCCGCTGCTCGATTCGGCCGGCCGCCTGATCGGCATCAACACGGCGATCTACAGTCCGAGCGGGGCCAGCGCCGGCATCGGCTTCGCCGTGCCGGTGGACACCGTCAACCGCATCGTGCCGCAGCTCATCCGCCACGGCCGCTACAGCCGCCCGGCCATGGGCATCGAGCTCGACGAACGGGTCAACCAGCGCCTGACGGCCGGACGCGAGGCGAGGGGCGTGGTGATCCTGCGCGTCAAGCCGGGCTCGTCCGCGGCGGCGGCGGGCCTCAAGGGTGTCACCGTGACGAGGACCGGCATCGTCCCCGGCGACATCATTACGGCCGTTGACGGCAAGCCGGTCGACAGCGTCGGCAAGTTCGCCGCCCGCCTGGACGAATACAAGGTGGGGGACCGGGTCAGATTGACCTTGCTGCGGCAGGGCAAAAGAACCGAAGTCCTCGTCACGCTGCAGCCGGGGGAGTGAATTCGGCGCTTGCCGCTGCTGGTCGCATTCTGGCGCTCACCGGCAGCCAGGTGACCGACCTAATGACACATCTTCATTTCTATCAATGGGTTGCGATGCTGGCATGGTGATTGCGCTGTTCTGCCTGAGCGAACGTAAATCAGGAAGGAGTTCACGATGGCAGCAGGCAACAAGAATGCGACCCGATCCGGCAGCGGGGTTCTGGGCATCATCTGGTTCCTGGCTTCGGCCGGCCTCGCCTACCCGGCCTATACGATGCTGGTGTCGCTGGGTTTCAATCAGGCGCTGGCGGTCGTGGCCGTCTTCATCGGTGCCTGCCTCCTGTACGAGATTCCCTACCGCGCCAAGGTCAGGGAGAAAAACGCGATGTCGCTGGACCGCGCTTCGCAGTGGCGGGGCCGAAGCTGCTGAAACGGTCCGCGCAAAAAACAACCCCGCCAATCGGCGGGGTTGTTTTTTGGTGCGGGCGAAAGTCAGTCCCCGCGTTACGGCGCCTTACACCGTGACCGTGTCGGCGACTTCCCTGAACTCGGCGATCTGGTCGAAGTTCATGTAGCGGTAGACGTCGGCGGCCTTGGCGTTGACCGCCTTGACCTGCTCCAGGTACTCGGCCACGGTCGGGATCCTGCCCATCAGCGCGCACACCGCGGCGAGTTCCGCCGAACCCAGGTAGACGCGGGTGTCGATGCCGAGGCGGTTGGGGAAGTTGCGCGTCGAGGTGGACATCGCCGTGCTGCCCTTCCTGATCTGCGCCTGGTTGCCCATGCATAGGCTGCATCCGGGCATTTCCATGCGCGCGCCGCTCTTGCCGAGGATGGCGTAGTAGCCTTCCTCGTTGAGGATCATGGCGTCCATCTTGGTCGGCGGGGCGATCCACAGGCGCGTCGGGATGTCCGTCTTGCCGTCGAGCACCTTGCCGGCGGCGCGGAAGTGGCCGATGTTGGTCATGCAGGAGCCGATGAAGACCTCGTCGATCCTGTCGCCGGCGACTTCGGACAGCGTCTTGACGTCGTCCGGGTCGTTCGGGCAGGCCACCAGCGGTTCCTTGACGTCGGCCAGATCGATCTCGATCACGGCGGCGTACTCGGCGTCGGCGTCGGCCTTGAGCAGCTGCGGGTCGGCGATCCAGGCTTCCATGGCCTTGATGCGGCGGCCCAGCGTGCGCGCATCCTGGTAGCCGTTGGCGATCATCCACTTCATCAGCACGATGTTGGAGCGCATGTACTCGATGATCGGCGCCTTGTCGAGGTGCACCGAGCAGGCGGCGGCGGAACGCTCGGCGGCGGCGTCCGACAGCTCGAAGGCCTGTTCCACCTTCAGGTCGGGCAGGCCCTCGATTTCGAGGATGCGGCCGGAGAAGACGTTCTTCTTGCCCTTTTTCTCGACGGTGAGCAGGCCCTGCTTGAGGGCGTAGTAGGGAATGGCGTTCACCAGGTCGCGCAGCGTGACGCCGCGCTTGCCGGCTTCGGCCAGCGAACCCTTGAAGCGCACCAGCACGGATTCGGGCATGTCGAGCGGCATGACGCCGGTGGCGGCGGCGAAGGCGACCAGGCCGGAGCCGGCGGGGAAGGAGATGCCGATCGGGAAGCGGGTGTGCGAGTCGCCGCCGGTTCCCACCGTGTCAGGCAACAGCAATCTATTCAGCCAGGAGTGGATGACGCCGTCGCCGGGGCGCAGGGCGACGCCGCCCCGCGTGCTGATGAAGGACGGCAGCTCGCGGTGCATGCGCACGTCGACCAGCTTCGGATAGGCGGCGGTGTGGCAGAACGACTGCATCACCATGTCGGCGGAGAAGCCGAGGCAGGCGAGGTCCTTCAGCTCGTCGCGCGTCATCGGGCCGGTGGTGTCCTGCGAGCCGACGGTGGTCATCTTCGGCTCGCAATAGGTGCCCGGGCGGATGCCCTTGCCCTCGGGTAATCCACAGGCCCGGCCGACCATCTTCTGCGCCAGCGAGTAGCCCTTGCCGGAATCCTTCGGCGGCTGCGGCAGGCGGAACAGCGTCGACACCGGCAGGCCCAGCGCCTCGCGCGCGCGGGCGGTGAGGCCGCGGCCGATGATGAGATTGATGCGGCCGCCGGCGCGCACCTCGTCGAGCAGCACTTCCGACTTGTAGGCGAAAGTGGCGATGAGTTGTGGTCCATTCGGGCCGTTCTTCTCGATCTTCTTTTCGTAGGGATAGATGTCGACGACGTCGCCCATGTTCATCTGCGACACGTCGCACTCGATCGGGAAGGCGCCGGCGTCCTCCTGGGTGTTGAAGAAGATCGGCGCGATCTTGCCGCCGAGGCAGAAGCCGCCGTAGCGCTTGTTCGGCACGAAGGGAATGTCGTCGCCGGTCCACCAGATCACCGAGTTGGTGGCGGACTTGCGCGAGGAGCCGGTGCCGACCACGTCGCCGACGTAGGCGACCGGATGGCCCTTCTTCTTCAGGTCCTCGATCAGTTGGATCGGGCCGCGCTCGCCGGGCTTCTCCGGCACGATGCCCTCGCGCGGGTTCTTCAGCATGGCCAGGCCGTGCAGCGGGATGTCGGGGCGGCTCCAGGCGTCGGGGGCGGGCGAGAGGTCGTCGGTGTTGGTTTCGCCGGTGACCTTGAAGACGGTGACGGAAATCTTCTCCGGCACTTCCGGGCGCGTGGTGAACCACTCGGCGTCGGCCCACGACTGCATCACGGCCTTGGCGTTGGCATTGCCCTTTTTCGCCTTCTCGGCGACGTCGTGGAAGTAGTCGAACATCAGCAGTGTTTTCTTGAGCGCTTCGGCGGCGACCTGGCCGCAGGCCGCATCGTCGAGCAGGTCGATCAGCGGCTTGACGTTGTAGCCGCCGAGCATGGTGCCGAGGAGTTCCGTGGCCTTCTCGCGGGAAAGCAGTGCGCACGCAGTCCCGCCGGTGCTGACTTTTGCCAGGAAGGCGGCCTTGACCTTGGCGGCTTCGTCGACGCCGGCCGGCACGCGGTGGATGAGGAGGTCGAGCAGGAAGGCCTCTTCGCCCTTGGGCGGATTCTGCAGCAGCGCGACCAGTTCCTCGGTCTGCTTGGCGGTGAGGGGCAGCGGTGGGATACCGAGGGCGGCGCGCTCGGCGGCGTGGGCACGATAGGCTTCTAGCACGGTGGTGTCCTTCTCAATGAGGGGTGTGTGGCGGTTGGGTGGTCGAAAAGAAGCGGTGGCGGATGCTCGCCGGCAGTTCCATGCCGCTGGCGTGGGCGCGGGCGAGCAGTTCCCAGTAATAGCGGTACGAGGCGCGGTCGTGCAGGCGGCCGTCGTGGCGGATCGGACCCCAGTCGGCGGCCTGCGCCGCGAGGAGGATGCCCGCAGCCGTCTCGATTTCGCCGAAATCCGGCCGCATGGCGTCCACGATCGGCTGCACCTGGTTCGGATGGATGCTCCACATGCGCAGGTAGCCGAACTGCTCGCGCGCGCGCCGGGCATCGGCGTAGACCGCCTGCGTGTCGTGCAGTTCGGTGGTGACGTTGTGCGAGGGCACCAGGCCGTGGCCGAGCGCGGCGGCGGCGATGGCGCACTTGGCCCGCGCCACCAGCGGATGTTCGAACTGGCCGGGGCTCTTCATGGCCGCGGCGGGGATGGCGCCATGGTGGCCGCTGACGAAATCCATCAGGCCGAAGTCCAGCGTCTCGATGCCGGGCAGGGCGGCGATCTCCTCCACCTCGCGCAATGCGCCGTGGGTCTCGATCAGCACATGGGCGGGGATCGGCCGCGCGAGGCCGCAGTTCTTAGCGACGGCGGCGAGCGCCATCAGCATGGCCTGGGCGTCCTGCCGTCCGCCGACCTTGGGAAAGGTGACGTAGGCGAGCTGCGTGCCGGCCTTGCCGACGATGATCTCGAGGTCGTCGCGCCAGTGCGGGTGGGTGATGTCGTGGATGCGCGCGCCGACGCGATTGAAGCGGTTGTCGGCGGAAGCGATGGCATCGGCCACCATCCCGGCATGGGCCTTTTCCGCCCCGGCGGGGGCGCCGTCCTCGCAATCGCAGGTGAGGTCGAAGATCGGCCCCAGGGCCTGCTGCAGGGCCAGCGCCTTGCCGATCAGCCTTTCGCTGCCGGCATAGTGCTCGCAGGCGGGCAGGGCGGGGAAGGGCCTGGCTTCTCGATAAAGGACGGCCGAGGGGTGAAGCGCGTCACTCACTTTGCGTTCACGCCCCGATATCCGTTCAGCCGAGCATGCCGGCGACGCCGGTCTGCTCTTCCTTCAGCTCGGCGAGGGTCTTGTCCATCATGGTGCGCGAATAGTCGTCGATGTCCAGGCCCGTCACGCGGCTGTACTGGCCGCCGGCACAGGTGACCGGCACGCCATAGACGATGTCCTGGTCGATGCCGTAGGCGCCGTCGGAGGGGATGCCCATGGTGACCCACTTGCCGTTGGTGCCGAGCGCCCAGTCGCGCATGTGGTCGATGGCGGCGTTGGCGGCGGAAGCGGCCGAGGAGGCGCCGCGCGCCTCGATGATGGCGGCGCCGCGCTTGCCGACCTTCGGGATGTACTCGTTGCGGTACCAGGCCTCGTCGTTGACGGCTTGCGGCGCCGGCTGGCCGGCGACGGTGCAGAAACGGATGTCCGGATACATCGTGGGCGAATGGTTGCCCCAGACGATCATCTTTTCGATGTCGGTGACGGCCTTGCTGGTGCGCGTGGCGAGCTGCGAGACGGCGCGGTTGTGGTCGAGGCGCAGCATGGCGGTGAAATTCTGCTTCGGCAGGTCGGGCGCCGACTTCATGGCGATGTAGGCGTTGGTGTTGGCCGGATTGCCGACCACCAGCACGCGCACGTCGCGCGAGGCGACGGCGTTGAGCGCCTTGCCCTGTTCGATGAAGATCTTGGCGTTTTCCAGCAGCAGGTCCTTGCGCTCCATGCCGGGGCCGCGCGGTTTCGAGCCGACCAGCAGGGCGTAGTCGGCATCCTTGAAGGCCACCATCGGGTCGGCCGTGCCGACCATGCCCGCCAGCAGCGGGAAGGCGCAGTCGTCGAGTTCCATCATGACGCCCTTCAGGGCGGCCTGGGCCTTTTCCATGGGCAGTTCGAGCATCTGCAGGATGACCGGCTGATCCTTGCCGAGCATTTCTCCGCTGGCGATGCGGAATACCAGGGCGTAACCGATTTGTCCGGCAGCGCCGGTGACAGTGACACGAACGGGGGCTTTGGCCATTGATGTACTCCTCGATTCAGTTTTGAAAGCTGCGATTGCGTGCTGGATCCAGACAACGAAACCCAGCCGTGAACGCGGGCGATGTTAGGATTCTTTTTGCAGTGTGTCAATAGGTATCTTATGTCTTATATAAGACATAAGTATGTCTATAGACGTTAAGGGAATTTTGTGCTGAAATTGCTGCATGGCGCAAGTCTCTCCGACCTTCAGTCCGCTTTACCGGCAGATCAAGGACCTGATCATGCAGGGCCTTGCTTCCGGCGAGTGGCGCCCGGGCGAGGCCATTCCCAGCGAGGCCGACCTGGCGATCCGCTTCAACGTCAGCCAGGGTACGGTACGCAAGGCCATCGACGAGATGGCTGCTGAAAACCTCGTCGTGCGCAAGCAGGGCAAGGGCACTTATGTTGCTTCGCACAACGATCCTCGCGCCTTCTTCCGTTTTCTTCGCGTCGTCCCCAACGAGGGCGGCGTCAGCGTCCCGCACAGCGTGCCGCTCGAATGCTGGCGTGCCAAGGCCGGCCAGGAGGCCGCGCGCATCCTCGACATCGCTCCGGGCGCTCCCATCACCATCGTGCGCAGGGTGCTGCGTTTCAACGACAGGCCGGTGGTGCTCGACGAAATCTACCTGCCGGGCGAGATCTTTCGGGGTCTTACGCTCGAAGTGCTGCAGGAATACCAGGGTTCCCTCTACAGCCTGTTCGAGACGCGTTTCGGCGTTCGCATGATCCGCGCCGAGGAACGCATTCGCGCCGTCGCCGCGGACCGCGCCTCGGCGGAGCAGCTGGCGGTGGAGGAGGGCAGTCCGCTGCTCTCGGTGGAGCGGGTCACCTTCACCTATGGCGACAAGCCGGTGGAGTGGCGGCGTGGCCTGTATGCCACCGCCGAGCATTACTATCTGAACGAACTCAACTGAGGCGGCAGCGGGGAAGCGAACGCCCGGCGAGACGCTATAATTCAAACCTTATCGGGGTATCGCAGCGCCTTATGTTGCGCCGCATGATGAAGGAGGAAGCGAGCATATGACGGAAATGTCCATCAAGAAGGAACGCCCGAAGCACCTGGACCTGCGGGTCATCAAGCAGCCGCTGCCGGCGATTGCCTCGATATTGCACCGGATCAGCGGCGCGGGCCTGTTTCTGATGATCCCGTTCCTGATCTTTCTCCTCGAACTGAGTCTGGACGGGTCGCTGGGTTTCGCCATGTTTCAGTCTTTCGTCGCCTATCCCGTGGTGAAACTGGTGCTGCTGGGCCTGCTGTGGGCCTTTCTCCACCATTTCTGCATGGGCATCCGCATCCTCCTGCTCGATATGAACATGGGCACCGATCTCAAGCCGGCGCGGGCCAGCGCCAAGGCGGTGCTGGTCATCAGCCTGGCCCTGACCGCGATTCTGGGGGTGCAGCTATGGTGAACAAGATCGTCGTCGGCGCCCGCTATGGCCTCAAGGACTGGCTGATCCAGCGCATTTCGGCTGCCTTCATGGCGGCTTACACAATCATTTTCGTCATCCTGCTGGCCGGCCAGCCGAAACTCGATCACGAAACCTGGCATGACTTCATGTCCGGCGACTTCATGCGCTTCTTCACCTTCCTGTTCATTGTCTGCCTCATGTATCACGCCTGGGTCGGCGTGCGCGACATCTGGATGGACTACGTCAAGCCGAACGGCGTGCGCCTCGCGCTGCACACCCTCACGCTGCTCGCCCTCGTCGGCTATACCGGCTGGGCGGTGTCGATACTCTGGAGGCTGTAAGTGAAAATCACGAAACGCACCTTCGATGCGGTCATCGTCGGCGCCGGCGGCGCCGGCCTGCGCGCCGCGCTGCAACTGGCCGAATCCGGCCTCAAGACCGCCGTCATCACCAAGGTCTTCCCGACGCGCTCGCATACCGTCGCCGCGCAGGGCGGCGTGGCCGCCTCCCTCGGCAATTCCGAGGAGGACCACTGGCACTGGCACATGTACGACACCGTCAAGGGCTCCGACTGGCTGGGCGACCAGGACGCCATCGAGTTCATGTGCCGCAAGGCCAATGAAGTGGTGATCGAGCTCGAACACTACGGCATGCCCTTCGACCGCACCGACAGCGGCAAGATCTACCAGCGCCCCTTCGGCGGCCACATGTCGAATTTCGGCGAGAAGCCGGTGCGCCGCGCCTGCGCCGCCGCCGACCGCACCGGCCATGCCATGCTGCACGCGCTCTACCAGCGCAACGTGCGCGCCAATACCCAGTTCTTCGTCGAGTGGATGGCGCTGGATCTCATCCGCGACGCCGAGGGCGAAGTGCTCGGCGTCACCGCGCTGGAAATGGAGACCGGCGAGGTCGTCGCCTTCCAGTCCAAGGCCACCATCTTCGCCACCGGCGGGGCGGGGCGCATTTTTTATTCTTCCACCAACGCCTTCATCAACACCGGCGACGGCCTCGGCATGGCGGCGCGCGCCGGCATCCCGCTCGAGGACATGGAGTTCTGGCAGTTCCACCCGACCGGCGTCGCCGGCGCCGGCGTGCTCATCACCGAGGGCGTGCGCGGCGAAGGCGGCATCCTGAGGAACAGCGCCGGCGAGCGCTTCATGGAGCGCTATGCGCCGAATGCCAAGGACCTCGCCTCGCGCGACGTCGTCTCGCGCGCCATGACCACCGAGATCAACGAGGGGCGCGGCTGCGGTCCGAACAAGGACTTCGTCCTGCTCGACATCACCCACCTCGACCCGAAGGTGATCATGCAGCGCCTGCCGGGCATTCGCGAGATCGCCATCCAGTTCGCCGGCACCGACCCGATCAAGGAGCCGATCCCGGTGGTGCCGACCTGCCACTACCAGATGGGCGGCATTCCGACCAATTACAGCGGCCAGGTGGTCGCCCCGCGCGGCTCGAGCATGAGCGTTCCCGTGCCCGGCTTCTACGCCGCCGGCGAGTGCGGCTGTGCCTCGGTGCACGGCGCCAACCGCCTCGGCACCAATTCCCTGCTCGACCTGCTGGTCTTCGGCAAGTCGGCCGGCGAGACGGCCGTCGAGGACGTCAGGAAATCGACGAAAGCGCACAAGGCGCTGCCCGAGGAGGCCATCGAGCGCACGCTGGCGCGGCTCAACCGCCTCGAAACGCAGCAGAACGGCGCCGATGTGCACGAGACCCGACTGGCCATGCAGCGCACCATGCAGAACCACTGCGGCGTGTTCCGCTTCGCCGACAAGCTGAAGGAAGGCGTCTCGAAGATCCTCGCGGTGCAGCAGGACGTGCAGCGCAGCGGGATCGGGGACAAGTCGAAGGTCTTCAACACCGCCCGGGTGGAGGCGCTGGAACTCGACAACCTGATCGAGGTGGCGGTCGCCACCATGATCTCGGCCGAGGCGCGCAAGGAGTCGCGCGGCGCCCACGTCCGCGACGATGCGCCCGATACCCCCGAGCATCCCAACGGCCGCGACGATGCCAACTGGCTCAAGCACACGCTGTGGTTCCGGGAGGGCAACCGCCTCGACTACAAGTCGGTGAAGCTGACCCCGCTCAGCGTCGACACCATCGAACTCAAGAAGCGCGCGTACTGAGGATCCGGACATGACCACCAGAACCATGCAGTTCAAGATCTACCGTTACGATCCGGACAAGGACGACAAGCCCTGGATGCAGGACATCGCGGTCGAGGTGGACGCCACCGACCGCAAGCTGCTCGACGCCATGGTCAAGCTCAAGGCCAAGGACGACACGCTGTCCTTCCGCCGTTCCTGCCGCGAAGGCGTCTGCGGCTCCGACGCGATGAACATCAACGGCCGCAACGGTCTGGCCTGCCTGACCGACCTGAAGGACCTGAGCGGGACCGTGGTGCTGCGCCCGCTGCCCGGACTGCCGGTGATCCGCGACCTGATCGTGGACATGACCCAGTTCTTCAAGCAGTACCACTCGATCAAGCCGTACCTGATCAACAACGACCCGCCGCCCGAGACCGAGCGGCTGCAGTCGCCGGAGGAGCGCGAGGAACTGAACGGCCTCTACGAGTGCATCCTGTGCGCCTGCTGCTCGACCGCCTGCCCGTCGTTCTGGTGGAACCCGGACAAGTACGTCGGTCCGGCCGGGCTGCTTCAAGCTTACCGATTCATTGCCGATACCCGTGATCAGGCGACCAGCGAACGCCTCGACAACCTCGAGGACCCCTACCGCCTGTTTCGCTGCCACAGCATCATGAACTGCGTCGATGTCTGTCCGAAGGGGCTCAATCCGATGCGGGCGATCGGCAAGATCAAGGATGCGATGGTCAGGCGTGCCGTCTGAGAGAACGATCGACCGGGGCCGCCTGCGCTGGCACTGCCGTCGGGCCCTGCTCGAGCTGGACCTGGTCTTCCAGCGTTTCTGGCAGGCGGCCGGCGATGAAGTCGGCGACGAGGATGCGGCGGCGCTGGAGCGGCTGCTGGAGATGGAGGACCACGATTTGTGGGAACTGGTGAGCGGGCGTCGGGAGACGGACGATCCGCGGCTGCAGGGCATCCTGGCCCGGCTGCGCCAGGCATGACGGGAGAGCTTTTTCGACATTCCGATGGGGACACAAAGATGAACACTCAACGCAACGCCACGCTTACGATAGACGGCAAGAGCATCGACCTGCCGGTCTACACCGGCTCGATCGGTCCGGACGTCATCGACATCCGCCAGCTCTATGCCAAGACGGGAACGTTCACCTTCGACCCGGGCTACATGTCCACGGCCAGCTGCAAGTCGAGCATCACCTACATCGATGGCGACGCCGGCGTGCTGCTCTACCGCGGCTATCCGATCGAGCAGCTGGCGCACCGCTGCGACTTCCTCGAGGTGGCCCATCTCCTGCTCAAGGGCGAACTGCCCAACGCGGGGGAAAAGGCCGAGTTCGACAAGATCATCCAGAACCACACCATGGTGCACGACCAGCTGACGCGCTTCTACAGCGGCTTCCGCCGCGACGCGCATCCGATGGCCATCCTGGTCGGCGTGGTGGGCGCCCTGTCCGCCTTTTACCACGACGCCATGGACATCTCCGACCAGTACCACCGCGACGTATCGGCGCATCGCCTCATTGCCAAGCTGCCGACCATCGTCGCCATGGCCTACAAGTACAACGCCGGCCAGCCCTTCATGTATCCGAGGAACGACCTCTCCTACACCGCCAACTTCATGCACATGATGTTCGGCACGCCGTGCGAGAAGTACGAACCGAACCCGGTGCTGGTGCGCGCGCTCGACCGCATCCTCATCCTGCATGCCGACCACGAGCAGAACGCCTCGACTTCGACGGTGCGCCTGGCCGGCTCCTCCGGCGCCAACCCCTTCGCCTGCATCTCCTCGGGCATCGCCTGCCTGTGGGGCCCGGCGCATGGCGGCGCCAACGAGGCCTGCCTCAACATGCTCGAGGAGATCGGCGACGTCTCCCGCGTCGGCGAATACATCAAGCGCGCCAAGGACAAGAACGACCCCTTCAAGCTGATGGGCTTCGGCCATCGCGTGTACAAGAACTTCGACCCGCGCGCCAAGCTGATGCGCGAAACCTGCCACGAAGTGCTGGGCGAACTCGGCCTGCACGACGACCGCCTCTTCAAGCTGGCCATCGCGCTGGAGAAGATCGCCCTCGAGGACGACTACTTCGTGCAGAAGAAGCTCTACCCGAACGTCGATTTCTATTCCGGCATCGTGCAGCGCGCGCTGGGCATTCCGGTCAAGCTGTTCACCGGCATCTTTGCCCTGGCGCGCACGGTCGGCTGGATCGCCCAATGGAGCGAGATGATCTCGGACCCCGAGCAGAAGATCGGCCGTCCGCGCCAGCTGTTTACCGGCGCCGAACTGCGCGACGTGCCGGAGATGAAGCAGCGGTAGGCAGCGAAGCTGGCGCCGGCAGGCCGGCCTTCGGGCCGGCTGCGGCGCCGATGTCGGCCTGAAGGCCGACCTACAACCGCCCCCTGACAGAGGCCATGGCCATGACCCCAATGAAGCAGATGCTCGGCAATTCGTATCTCTTCGGCGCCAATGCGCCCTTCATCGAAGAGCTCTACGAGTCCTACCTCGAAAACCCGGCGTCGGTCACCGACGTCTGGCGCGATTACTTCGACCGCCTGCAAAACCTTCCCGGTGCCGGCATCGGCGCCGGACGCGACGTCGCCCACGCCCCGGTCGTGGCCTCCTTCGCCCAGCGCGCCAAGCTCGGCACGCTGCGCGCCGCGCCCGGCGGCGCCGCTGCCGACAAGAAGCAGGTCGCCGTGCTGCAGCTCATCAACGCCTACCGCTTCCTCGGCAACCGCTGGGCCCAGCTCGATCCGCTCAAGCGCACCGAGCGGCCGGCCATCCCGGAACTGGACCCGGCGCACTACGGCTTCACCGAGGCCGATCTCGGCCACCTATTCGCCACCGGCAGCTTCGCCGCCGCGCCCGAGCAGGCCACCCTGCGCGAGATCCTCGAATCCCTGCGCCAGACCTACTGCGGCACCATCGGCGCCGAGTACATGTATCTCTCCGACGTGTCGCAGAAACGCTGGATCCAGGCCAGGCTGGAACCCGTGCGATCGACGCCGGGCTATGACGCCGAGGACAAGCGCCGCTTCCTGCGCCTGATCACCCAGGCGGAAACGCTGGAGCGCTACCTGCATACCCGCTACGTCGGCCAGAAGCGCTTTTCGCTCGAGGGCAGCGAGTCGCTCATTCTGGCGATGGACCAGCTGGTGCGCACCGCCGGCACGGTCGGCGTGCAGGAAATGGTGATCGGCATGGCCCACCGCGGCCGCCTCAATGTGCTGGTCAACACCCTCGGCAAGCAGCCGAAGATGCTGTTCGAGGAATTCGAGGGCAAGAAGGCCTCGGTGCTCTCGGCCGGCGACGTGAAATACCACATGGGCTATTCCTCGGACGTCGCCACTCCCGGCGGTCCGATGCACCTGACGCTGGCCTTCAACCCCTCGCACCTGGAGATCGTCAATCCGGTGGTGGCCGGCTCGGTGTACGCCCGTCAGGTGCGCCGCGGCCCGAACGGCAAGGCCGAGGCGCTGCCGGTGCTCATCCACGGCGACGCCGCCGTCGCCGGGCAGGGCGTGAACCAGGAGATGCTGAATTTCTCGCAGACGCGCGGCTACGGCACCGGCGGCACGGTGCACCTGATCGTGAACAACCAGATCGGCTTCACCACCTCCGATTTGCGCGACTACCGCTCTTCGCTCTATTGCACCGACCTCTTCAAGATGGTCGAGGCGCCGATCTTCCACGTCAATGGCGACGACCCGGAGGCGGTGGCCTTCGTCACCCAGATCGCCATGGAGTTCCGCCAGGAATTCCGCAAGGACGTGGTGGTGGACATCATCTGCTTCCGCAAGCTCGGCCACAACGAGCAGGACGAGCCGATGGTGACCCAGCCGCTGATGTACAAGAAGGTCGCCCAGCACCCCGGCACGCGCAAGCTCTACGCCGACCGGCTCGAGGCGCAGGGCGTCATCGCCCCCGGCGACGCCGAGCAGAAGATCAAGGACTACCGCACCGCCCTCGACGAGGGCCGCCACCTCATCGACCCGGTCATCAGCGACTACCACAGCAAGTTCGCCATCGACTGGACGCCGTACGTCAACGTGCCCTACACGGAGGCATGCGACACCACCGTGCCGATGAGCGAGGTCAAGCGCCTGGCCGAACGGCTGACCGCCATCCCGGACAATTTCACGCTGCACCCGCGCGTGCAGAAGATCCTCGACGACCGCCGCGCGATGGGGCAGGGCAAGCAGCGGTTCGACTGGGGCATGGCCGAGAACCTCGCCTATGCGACCCTCCTGGCGGCCGGCTTCAACGTGCGCATCTCGGGCGAGGACGTCGGCCGCGGCACCTTCTTCCACCGCCATGCCGCGCTGCACGACCAGAACCGCGAGAAATGGGACGAGGGCACCTGGTGGCCGCTGGCCAACCTGCAGGAAAATCAGGGCTGGTTCCACTGCTTCGACTCGGTGCTGTCCGAGGAAGCCGTGCTGGCCTTCGAGTACGGCTTCGCCACCGCCAGCCCCAACGAGCTGGTGGTGTGGGAGGCCCAGTTCGGCGACTTCGCCAACGGCGCCCAGGTCGTCATCGACCAGTTCCTCTCCTCGGGCGAGGCCAAGTGGGGCCGCGGCTGCGGCCTGGTGCTGCTGCTGCCGCACGGCTACGAGGGGCAGGGTCCGGAGCACTCGTCGGCGCGGGTCGAGCGCTACATGCAGCTCTCGGCCGAATTCAACTGGGAAGTCTGCATGCCGTCGAGCGCCGGCCAGATGTTCCACCTGCTGCGCCGGCAGATGCTGAGGAAGCAGCGCAAGCCGCTGATCGTGTTCACGCCGAAATCGCTGCTGCGCAACAAGGAGGCGACGACGACGATCGAGGACATCGCCAGCGACACCTTCAATACCGTCATCGGCGAGATCGACCCGATCGACCCGAAGAAGGTGACGCGCGTCGTCGCCTGTGCCGGCAAGGTGTATTTCGACCTGCTGGCGGCGCGCCGCGAGCGCAAGCTCGAACACGTCGCCTTCCTGCGCGTCGAGCAGCTCTATCCCTTCGACGACCGGCGCTTCGCCGAAGAGCTCAAGCGCTACCCCGGCGCCAAAGAGCTGGTGTGGTGCCAGGAAGAGCCGCTCAACCAGGGTGCCTGGTACGCCAAGGCGCATCGCCTGCAGAGCGTCCTGCGCAAGGGCCAGTCGCTGAGCGTCGTCTCGCGGCCGGCCTCGGCCTCGCCGGCGGTGGGCTATGCATTGAAACACATGGAGCAGCAGAAGGACCTCATCGACGAGGCCCTCGGCAAGGCGTAGGTCGGGCTTCAGCCCGACGACCGAAGGAAGTCCCCGTGGGACGACAGCGGTCATGGCATGCGAACAGACATTGTCGGCCTGAAGGCCGGCCTACGGTAATAAGCGGAGAGAACAATGCTGATTGACGTCAAGGTCCCCCAACTGTCCGAATCGGTCGCCGAGGCGACCCTGGTCTCCTGGCACAAGCAGGAAGGCCAGGCCGTCGCCCGCGACGAAAACCTCATCGACATCGAAACCGACAAGGTCGTGCTCGAGCTGCCGGCGCCAGAATCCGGGGTGCTGGTGAAGATCATCAAGGGCAATGGCGAAAGCGTCGTTGCCGGCGAGATCATCGCCCGGCTCGACACCGAAGCCAAGGCCGCGGCCGGCGCCCCCGCGGCCGCCCCGGCCAAGTCCGACGCCGTCCCGCAGAAGCTGACTTCTGCGCCCGCGGTCGCCGCCCCGGCCGGCCCCGCCGCGCGCAAGCTGATGGCCGAGAAGGGCCTCGATGCCGGCGCCGTCGAAGGCTCCGGCCGCGGCGGCCGCGTCACCAAGGCCGACGTGCTGGAAGCCCAGCGCCCGGCAGCGCCGCCGGCGCCCGCCGCGCCGGCGCGCCCCGCCATGGCCCAGCCCGCCGCCCCGGTCAACATCGACAACATCGTCGGCGAGCGCACCGAACAGCGCGTGCCGATGAGCCGCCTGCGCGCCCGCATCGCCGAGCGCCTGGTGCAGTCGCAGCAGACCGCCGCCATCCTCACCACCTTCAACGAGGTGAACATGGCGCCGGTGATGGAGCTGCGCAACCGCTACAAGGACAAGTTCGAGAAGGAGCACGGCGTCAAGCTCGGCTTCATGAGCTTCTTCGTCAAGGCGGCGGTCGCCGCGCTGAAGAAATACCCGGTGATCAACGCCTCCATCGACGGCAACGACATCGTCTATCACGGCTACTTCGACATCGGCATCGCCGTCGGCAGCCCGCGCGGCCTGGTGGTGCCGATCCTGCGCGACGCCGACCAGATGTCGCTGGCCGGGATCGAGAAGAAGATCGCCGAATTCGGCGCCAAGGCCAAGGACGGCAAGCTCTCCATCGAGGATCTGACCGGCGGCACCTTCTCCATCTCCAACGGCGGCGTCTTCGGCTCGATGCTGTCCACGCCGATCATCAACCCGCCGCAGTCGGCCATCCTCGGCATCCACGCCACCAAGGACCGCGCCGTGGTCGAGAACGGCCAGATCGTCGTCCGCCCGATGAACTACCTGGCGCTGTCCTACGACCACCGCATCATCGACGGCCGCGAAGCGGTGCTCGGCCTCGTCACCATGAAGGAAGCGCTGGAAGACCCGGCGCGGCTGCTGTTAGAGATTTGATGAAACGCTTTCAACGCAAAGGACGCAAAGACGCAAAGAACGCAAAGGATTCTCTTTTGTACCTCTTTGCGCCCTTTGCGTCTTTGCGATCTTCGCGTTAAGAGAGGTTAGCGAACCATGTCCAAGCAATTCGATGTCGTAGTCATCGGCGGCGGGCCCGGCGGCTATGTCGCCGCCATTCGCGCGGCGCAGCTCGGCTTCAGCACCGCCTGCTGCGAATCCGAATCCTATGCCGACCCGAAGGGCGAGGTGCGCCTCGGCGGCACCTGCCTCAACGTCGGCTGCATCCCCTCCAAGGCGCTGCTGCAGTCCTCCGAGCACTTCGACAACGCCCGCCACGGCTTCGTCATGCACGGCATCTCGACGGGCGACATCGGCATCGACGTCAAGACCATGGTCAAGCGCAAGGACAACATCGTCACCCAGCTCACCGGCGGTATCAAGGGCCTGTTCAAGAAGAACAAGGTCACGCTGCTGCCCGGCCACGGCAAGTTCACCGGCGGCGGCGAGGACGGCTGGGAGGTCGATGTCGCCGGCGAAGTGGTGACGGCGAAGCACGTCATCGTCGCCACCGGCTCGCGCCCGCGCTACCTCGACGGCATCTCCGTCGACAACAAGCTGGTCTGCGACAACGTCGGCGCGCTCGCCTTCGATGCCGTGCCGAAGCGCCTCGGCGTCATCGGCGCCGGCGTCATCGGCCTCGAGCTGGGCAGCGTCTGGAAGCGCCTCGGCGCCGAAGTCACCATCCTCGAAGCCCTGCCGGAATTCCTCGCCGCGGCCGATGCCGCCGTCGCCAGGGAAGCCTGGAAGGTGTTCACGAAAAAGCAGGGCCTCGACATCCGTCTCGGCGTGAAGATCAACAAGGTAACCACCGGCAAGAAGGGCATCACCGTCGAATACGACGCCGGCGACGAGAGCCACGTCCTCGAATGCGACAGGCTCATCGTCTCCGTCGGCCGCGTGCCGAACACCGAGGGGCTCGGCTGCGAGGCGGTCGGCCTGCAGCTCGACGAGCGCGGCCGCGTCGATGTCGACGACCACTGCCGCAGCAACCTGCCCAACGTCTGGGCGGTGGGCGACGTGGTGCGCGGCCCGATGCTGGCGCACAAGGGCATGGAAGAGGGCGTCATGGTCGCCGAGCTGATCGCCGGCCAGGCCGGCCACTGCAACTACGACGCCGTGCCCTGGGTCATCTACACCCACCCGGAGATCGCCTGGGTCGGCAGGACCGAGGAACAATTGAAGCGCGCCGGCATCGAGTACCGCGCCGGCCAGATCCCCTTCGCCGCCAACGGCCGCGCGCTCGGGCAGGGCGACACCACCGGCTTCGTCAAGATGCTGGCCGACGCCAAGACCGACCGCATCCTCGGCGTGCACGTCATCGGCACCAACGCCTCCGAGCTGATCTCGGAAGCCGTCGTGGCGATGGAGTTCCACGCCAGCTCGGAAGACATCGCCCGCATCGTGCATGCCCACCCGACGCTCTCCGAGGTCATGCACGAGGCCGCCCTGGCCGTCGACAAGCGCCCGCTGCACTTCTGATGCCAGGGTCTCCCCCTTTGAAAAAGGGGGACGGAAGGGGGATTTCCGCCGGGTCCAAGGCCGCAGGTAAAATCGCATCACCATGAACGCCCCGCGTCTCCCCCAGCACGGCATGCTGCGCGCCCTGGATGCCCAGTTCCAGTCGCGCCGCATCATTCCCGACGCCGCCCAGCAGGCCGCCGCCGAGCGGCTGCAGCGCCTCTACGACGAACTCGTCGCCTTCAAGCACAAGCGCCGCACCAAGCTGCGCAAGCTCGTCATCAACCCGCCGCTGCCGCGCGGCACCTATCTGTGGGGCGGCGTCGGCCGCGGCAAGAGCCTGCTGATGGACTGCTTCTTCGACACCGTGCCCTACCAGCGCAAGCGCCGCGTGCACTTCCACGCCTTCATGCGCGAGGTGCACGAGCGCCTGCGCGCCCTGAAAAAAGAGGAAGACCCGCTGCTCAAGGTCGCCGACCGCATCGCCCGCGAGACGCGGCTGATGTGCTTCGACGAGTTCCACGTCTCCGACATCGCCGACGCCATGATCCTCGGCCGCCTGATGGAGGCCCTGTTCGAACGCGGCGTGGTGTTCTGCCTGACTTCCAACTACCCGCCCGACGGCCTCTACCCGAACGGCCTGCAGCGGCACAGCTTCCTGCCCACCATCAAGCTGCTGAAGGAGCAGCTCGACGTGCTGGAGGTCGACGGCGGCATCGACTACCGCCTGCGCGCGCTGGAGAAGGTCGATGTCTACCACATTCCTGCCGACGCCGAGGGCGAGGCGAAGATGGAGGCCGCCTTCCGCGAGATCTCCGGCGGCGAGGGCCACCAGCGGCCGGTGAACATCCTCGAGCGCGAACTGCCGGTCGAGCGCCGCGCCATCGGCGTCATCTGGTTCGACTTCGCCACCCTGTGCATGGGGCCGCGCTCGCAGAACGACTACCTCGAGATCGCCCGCCGCTACCACACCGTCTTCCTCTCCGGCGTGCCGCGCATGACGCGCGAGCAGGCCAACGAGGCGCGCCGCTTCACCTGGCTGATCGACGTCTTCTACGACCACAAGGTCAAGCTCGTCATGACCGCCGAGTGCGAGGCCGCCGAGCTCTACCGCGAAGGCCCGCAGTCCGGCGAGTTCCACCGCACCGTCAGCCGCCTCGTCGAGATGCGCACGCGCGACTACCTCGGCGCGCAGCACAAGGCGGAGCAGTAAGCCCCCCGTGCCCGCCGCGGCGCCGTGTCGCGCAGACTGACTTTTACCGGAGGAGTCCCTGCCGGTCAGAACAGCCGGCACAACAGCTGGAAATTGGCCGCGAACAGGCCGGCCAGCCACACGGCTCCGCCGGTTAACACGGCTAGGCCCGCCATCACCACGCGCCGCGCCGTCGTTTGTTTGCGCAGCAACACGAACGTCGCGACGGCATTGCCGAGGATCAGGGCAACGCCGACCCAGAAGTAAGTGGCCAGACCCCTCCGCAGGAACGAGGCGCGGAGACGAAGGCCAGGACCTGCAGCGCGGCTGACTGATGGGTTGGTCACCAGTGGCCGGTACCATGCAGCCAAATTCGGCGTGATTGGAAAGATGCGAGGAGGGGGAACCGGCGTTTCTTGGACGTGGCTTAGGCCGCTTCGAGCAGGAATTCGACTTTCACGGCTTCGAACGGGAACTCGATATTGCCTTGCTCGGTTCGGTTCAGCAGCCCGGCCCTGAGCAGCGCATTGACGTCGCCATGAACGGCCTTGACGTCGCGGCCGACGCGCCGTGCGGCTTCGCGTATGGAGACGGGGCCGGCGCCGCAGAGCGCCTTGAGCAGTTCCCAGCGCTTGGCGGTCAGCACTTTCCAGAGCAGTTCCGGCGTCGCGAAGCCGATCCTTGCGGCCTTCTGGCGCTTCCGGCTCTTCCAGGTGGCGACGAAATCCTCCATCGCCTCCGCAGGATTGCTGACTTCAAGAATGACGGTTTTCATGGTCCCACCTCGCAATGTCACGCTGGAAATCGGCGATCAGCCGCTCGGGCGTGGTGATTGCGATCTTACTCCAACCTGCATCAGGCGGCCCTGCGCCGCTTCAGCCAGAACAGGCTGGTGGCGAAGGCGCTGACGAGGACAAAGGGGATGGCGATCTGGTTGAGCACCGTCCAGCCGGCGCTGGTGACCAGCAGGCCGGAGAAGAACGAGGAGCCGGCCATGGCGAAGAACATCAGGAAGTCGTTGAGGCCCTGGGTCTTGGCCTTCTCTTCCGGCGCGTAGGCCTCGGTGAGCAGCGTGGTGCCGCCGATGTAGAGGAAGTTCCAGCCGATGCCGAGCAGCAGCAGCGCCCACCAGAAGTGCATCAGGGTGATGCCCTGCACGGCGATGACGATGCAGGCTGCCATCAGTGCGGCGCCGGCGAAGAGGACGTTGAGCACGCCGAAGCGCGCGATCAGGTGGCCGGTGAAGAAGCTCGGCGCGAACATGCCGATGACGTGCCACTGCAGGACGAAGGCGGTGTCGCCGAAGCCGAGGCCGCAGAAGTCCATCGCCAGTGGCGTGGCGTTCATCAGCAGGTTCATGACGCCGTAGCCGACGGCGGCCGACAGCGCGGCGACGACGAACACCGGCTGGCGCGCGATCTCGCGCAGGGGGCGGCCGCCGCCGTGCTGCTCGGACTGACTTTGCGGCGGGAAGCGCAGGCTGGCGGCGATGGCCATGGCGACGAGGGCGAAGCCGATCAGCGAGGCATACGAGGCGAGGTACTGCGGCGCGACGAGGTCGCGCGTCACCTTGCCCACCGCCGGGCCGAGGAAGCCGCCGACGATGCCGCCGGCCAGCGTCAGCGAGATGGCGCGGCTCTTCCAGTCGGGCGGCGCCACCTCGGCGGCGGCGAAGCGCAGGTACTGGCCGAAGGCCTGGTAGATGCCGGAGCAGAAGGTGGCGGCGCAGAGCAGCCAGAAGCTCTGCAGGAAAATCGCCAGCGCGCCGATGGCGCCGCCGAGCATGCCGCTGAAGGCGCCGAGGATGAAGCCGGCGCGGCGGCCGTGGCGTCGCATGAAGTGCGAGGCCGGCAGGGTGGACACCGCCGAGCCGAGCACGTAGCCGACGACGGGCAGGGTGGCCAGGCGTTTGTCCGGCGCCAGGGCGAAGCCGGCCAGGGCGTTGATGGCGACCAGGGTGACGCCGTTGGTGAGCAGCAGGGCCTGGCAGGCGGCGAGGAGGGCGACGGCGCGATGGGCCGGGGCGGTCGGCGTGGGTGAGGAGGTCATCGGTTCAGTATTCGCATGGAGTTGCGAATACTACCCGAGAGCGGGCTATTCCACCATGTCGCGGTAGGCGTGCCAGGTGGCGTGGCCGAGGACCGGGCCGACGACGAGCATGCCGGCGAGGAAAGTGACGAGGCCCAGTCCGCCGAGCAGGGCGATCAGGCCGGCCCAGACGAACATGGCGGCCGGGTTGGCCAGCAGCGCGCGCACGCTGGCGATGGATGCGGTGATGGCATCGTGGCCGCGATCGAGCATGAGCGGGATCGAGATCAGGCTGATCGAGAAGGCGAGCAGGGCGAACAGGCCGCCGATGGCGAAATAGGCGGCGAGGAAGCCGAGATGGTCGGTCGACACGACATGGCGCAGGAAGCCGGAGAGGGTCGGCATCTCGCCCGAGTAGAACAGGGCGAACACCACCATCGAGGCGCGCGCCCAGACGAGGAACAGCACCAGCAGGATGGCGGCGAACACGCCGAGGTTGCCGGCGTTGCCCTTCCAGGCCGTCAGCGTCGGGCCGAGGCTGCAGGGCAGGCCGCGCTCGCGCCGGCGGCTGATCTCGTAGAGGCCGATGGCGAAGAAGGGGCCGCCGATGAGGAAGCCCGTTGTGACGGCGGCGACGTACTCCGGCGCGCCGCCCAGCGCCAGCACCATCAGCGCGCCGCCGGCGACGAAGCAGACGCCGTAGAAGAGGCTGGCGAAGGGGCAGGCACGAAGGTCCTCCCAGCCGCGCCTGAGCCAGCCGAGCGGCTGCGCCATCGCCACCGTGCGCAGGGTCGGGAAGGGGGGCGGCGCGGGGCGGGATTCGTCAGCGCTCATCGGGCGTGCATCGTTTTAGGTATGAACGATTCTAGCGGCCGGCCGGGGCCGAAGCAAGACAATTCCTCTCCGTTCCCGGCCACGCCAGCCAGGCACTAGGACCGCACCTGCACCCGCCCCGCCAGCGTCATCGCCAGCAGCGTCGCCGCCGCCGCCAGCCAGCCGACCAGGCCGTAGCGCAGCACCTGGCCGGCGGCGTCCTGGGTGATGATCAGGCCGCCGATCCAGGCCGCCGTGCCCGAGGCGAGCTGCTGCATCGCGCCGGAGATCGAGAGGAAGGTGCCGCGCAGTTCGGGCTTCACCGCCGAGGTGATGATGGCCATCGCCGGCACCATGCGCCCCGGCACGAAGATGAAGAAGATGGTCGAGGCGATCACCATCAGCCACAGCGGGACCGGCGGCAGGTGGGTCTGGATGAGCAGCGGCGCAATCGAGCACAGCGCCACCAGGCGGTAGATCCGCACCTTGCCGTGGCGGTCGGCCAGCCGGCCGATCAGGCGCGAGGTGAAGAAGGTGGCGCAGCCGCCGGCGAGGTAGATGAGGTAGAGGTCTTCCTGGCGGATGCCGACGTTGGCGACCGAGTAGATGGTGATGTAGGGAATCACCATGAAGCCGGAGAGCATGATCAGCGAGACGAAGGCGAGCGCCCGCAGGTGGTTGGCGTCGCCCAGCACGGCCAGCATGGCCGCGAGCGGGCGGGCCCGTTCGGACTCGCCGGTGACGGCGCCGGGGAGGTGCCCGCGCAGCGTCGGCAGCAGGCGCCAGCCCAGGGCCAGCAGGACGGCGGCCAGGGCGGCGATCAGAATGAAGGGCGCGCGCCAGCCGAAGTGGCTGGCCAGCAGCAGCGACAGCGGCACCCCGGCGACGGTGGACAGGGCGAAGGCCGACATGATGACGCCGCTGGCGCGGCCGCGCCGCTCGAAGGGAATCAGGTCGCCGACCATGGTCTGCACCATCGCGCCGAGGACGCCGCCGAAGGCGCCGGCGGCGCAGCGGGCGAGCATCAGCAGGCCGTAGCCGGGCGCCAGGCCGCAGGCCAGCGTCGCCAGCGTGAAGAGGGCGAAGACGGCGAGCAGCAGGCGCTTGCGCTCGAAGCGGTCGACGAAGGTGGCGGCCAGCAGGCCGGTGCCGGCGCCGGTGAAGGTGTAGGCCGAGACCAGCAGGCCGAACTCGTGGGTGCCGATGGCGAGCTCGTGCATCAGGATCGGCCCGAGCGGCATCATCACCATGAAGTCGAGGATGTGGGCGAACTGGATGCCGGCCAGCGTCAGCAGCAGCAGGCGCTCGCGCAGGGGGTCGAGCGGTTGAGTATTCATTTCACGGGAAGCGATTCACCACGGCGCGCACGGCGACGCGGCGAAAACATGGCATGCCTTATCGCCGTGTGCGCCGTGGTTGGCATGAGGATTTCGGATTCATTCGCTGCGCAGCGCCTCGAGCGGGTCGAGGGCGGCGGCGTGGCGGGCCGGCGCGACGCCGGCGGCGAGGCCGACGCCGATGGCGACCCCTTCCGCCAGCACGGCGTAGATCCAGGGCGTGTGCACCGGCAGCGCCGGGAAAGTCAGTCCCAGCAGCACGGCGACCGTCCAGCCGAGCAGCAGGCCGGCGGCGCCGCCCAGCGCCGAGAGCAGCGCCGCCTCGCCGAGGAACAGCAGCAGGATGCTGCGCCGGGTGGCGCCGATGGCGCGCAGGAGGCCGATTTCGGAGGTGCGCTCGGCCACGCCGATGGTGAGGATGGTGAGGATGCCGACGCCGCCCACCAGGAGCGAGATGCCGCCGATGGCCGCCACCGCGAAGGTGATCGCGTCGAGGATGGTGCCGAAGACTTCCAGCATCTTCTGCTGCGGCGTGACGGTGAAGTCCTCGGCGCCGTGGCGCGCGACGAGGATGCGCCGGATGCCCTCTTCCACCTCGGCCAGCGGTGCCGTCGGCTCGTAGATGACGTCGATCTCCATCAGGCTTTCGCGGTTGAACATGTCGAGCGCGCGCGCCACGGGGATGTAGACCGTGTCGTCGAGGTCGAAGCCGAGCACCTGGCCCTTGGATTCCATGACGCCGACGACCCGGTAGCGCTCGCCGCCGACGCGGATGCGGGCGCCGAGCGGGTTGTCGCCGCCGAAGAGCTCCTGCGCCACCTTCGAGCCGAGCACCGTGAAGGCGCGCGCGGCGTGCGGATCGTCGGGCGGCAGGAACTCGCCGACGGCCACGCGCATGGAGAAGGCGCGGGCGAAATCGGGCCCGCTGCCGTAGAGCGTGACGCGGCGGCTGCGGCCGGCGTGCACCACCTCGGCGTTGCCCTGCACGATCGGCACCGCCATCTGCACGTAGGGTGCGCGCCGCAGCGCGACGGCGTCGTCGATGGACAGCGGGCGCACGGTGTTCACCGCGCCGAGCGGCGCGCCGTGCGTTTCGATGCGCCCCGGCGCGACGCCGATGATGTTGGTGCCGAACTGCGAGAACTCGGCGATGACGAAGCGGTGCAGGCCCTCGCCGATGGAGGTCAGCAGGATCACCGAGGCGATGCCCACCGCGATGCCGAGCGCCGTCAGCAGGGTGCGCAACCGGTGCGCCCTGAGCGAGGCGAGGGTGAAGGCGATGAAGTCCTTCGCGATCACAAGGCCTGCGTATCCACAAGGCTTGGCAAAATCCCCGTCATTCCCGCGCAAGCGGGAATCCATGAGCCTGCGCAGGACGCTGGATTCCCGCTTGCGCGGGAATGACGATAATCCTTGGCGTTGTTCTTCATCGCTTCGACAAGGCCATGACCGGATCGAGCGCCGCGGCGCGCCGGGCCGGCACCACGGTGAACAGCACCGAAGTGACGATGGCGGTGAGCGGGGCGGCGATCAGGGCCCACCAGGGCGCGGTGAACGGGATGTCGGGGAAGACGCGGCCGATGGCGGCCTGGCCGAGCTGGCCGACGGCGAGGCCGAGCGCGGCGCCGCCCAGCGCCAGCATCACCGCCTCGGTGAGGAAGGCGGCGCGGATCTGCCGGCCGGTGGCGCCGAGGGCCTTGAGCAGGCCGATCTCGCGGCGCCGCTGGGTCACGGCGATCAGCATGACGTTCATGATCAGGATGCCGGCCACGGCCAGGCTGATGGCGGCGATGCCGCCCACCGCCAGGGTCAGCGTGCGCAGGATGCGGTCGAAGGTGGCCAGCACGGCGTCCTGGGTGATGACCGTGATGTCGCGCTCGCCCTCGTGGCGCAGGCGGATGATTTCCTCGACGTCGGCGCGGGCGGCGGGAATCTGCTCGCGGCTCTTCGCCTCGACGAAGATGCGGAAAAGGGACTCGGTGTTGAACAGCGCCTGGGCGGCAGAGAGCGGCACGACGACGATCTCGTCGGTGTTGAAGCCGAGCGAGGCGCCCTGGCGGGCGAGCACGCCGACGACGCGGAAGCGGCGGTCGCCGATGCGCAGCCACTCGCCCAGCACCCGGCGCCCGCCGAAGAGCTCGGAGGCCACCTTGGCGCCGATGACGCAGACCGGCTGGCCGTGGCGCGGGTCGCCTTCGGGCAGGAAGGTGCCGCGCGCCAGCGCCATCTCCCGCACCTGGATGAATTCGGCGGTGGTGCCGAGCACCGGCGACTCGCGGCCGAGGCTGCCGACGCGCACGTCGCCGGCGCCGACGATGAGGGGGGCGAAGCGCAGGATCGAGGGGCTGCGCCTGAGTGCCAGGGCGTCTTCGATGGTCAGGTCGCGCGGCGTCCTGCCCATCATCACGCCGGGCATGGCGCCGGACGTCTCGGAACGGCCCGGCAGCACGATGAGGAGGTTGGTGCCGAGCGCGCCGAACTGGTTCACCACGTACAGCCGCGCGCCCTCGCCGATGGCGCTCACCGCCACCACGGCGGCCACGCCGATGCCCATGGCGAGCAGGATCAGCGCGGTGCGCGCGCGGTTGCCGCCGAGCACCTGCCAGGCGAAGCGGAGCAGGTCAGCGAAGCGCATAAATGGGTGAAAGCGCTTTCACCACGGCGAACACGGAGGCATGGAGAATGCAGAGGAACCAAATGCAAAGTTGATCTTGATTGCCCAAGAGGTTCAGCCTTGCTCGCGCCTGCTTTCCGTTGCCATGGTGCAACCTTTTCATCGTCATACCGGCGAAGGCCGGTATCCAGCATATGGCTTGAATGCTTGTACGGCCGCTCTGGATGCCGGCCTTCGCCGGCATGACGAGGTTGGGACCGGCGTGAAGCCAGGCCGAGTTTTCATGGCAATCAGGAATGCCAATTTCCGTGAACTCCGTGCCTTCGTGTTCTCTGTACGGAAGGAGGCTGGTTTTAGTCATTGCCGCCCCTTTCGTCGCTGACGAGTTCGCCGTCGACCAGGCGGATGCGCCGCTGCGCGCGGGCGCCGATCTCCGGGTCGTGGGTGACGATGGCCAGGGTGCCGCCGTCCTGATGCACGCGCTCGAGCACCGCCATCACCTCCTGGCCGGTGTGGCGGTCGAGGTTGCCGGTCGGTTCGTCGGCGAGGATCAGCGTCGGGCCCATGACCATGGCACGGGCGATGGCGACGCGCTGGCACTGGCCGCCGGAGAGCTGGTCGGGGCGGTGGTCGGCGCGCGCTTCCAGGCCGTAGGCGGCGAGCAGGCGATCGAGGCGCCGCCGCCGCTCGGCCGGGTCGATGCCTGCCAGCACCATCGGCAGCTCGATGTTCTGCTCGGCGGTCAGGCGCGGCACGAGGTGGAAGAACTGGAAGACGAAGCCGATGGCCTCGCGCCGCACCCGCGCCAGCTCGTCGTCGGCGAGGCCGGTGACGTCGTGGCCGTTCAGTTCGTAGCGGCCGGCATTCGGCCGGTCGAGCAGGCCCAGCACGTTGAGCAGGGTGGACTTGCCCGAGCCGGACGGGCCCATGATGGAAAGGTATTCACCCTGGTCGATGTCCAGGCTGATGCCGCGCAGGGCATGCACTTCCTCGTCGCCGACGCGGAAAACGCGCTCGATGCCGGTGAGGCGGATCATTTCGCCTTCGCGCTCGGCTTTTCCTCGGCCACGGCCAGGACGCCGGCCTTGACGCCTTCGCGCTCGAGCGAGGTGACGACGCGGTCGCCGCGGGCCAGGCCGCTCTTCACCTCGGTGAATTCCCAGTTGCTGAGGCCGGCCTCGATCTTCCTTTCCTCGAGGACGCCGTCGGCATTCAGCAGCAGCACGCGGCTGCCGGGCATCAGCGCCGTGGTGGGCAGGCGCAGCACGTCGTCGCGGGCGTCGACCACCACCTCGATGTCGGCGCTGTAGCCGACCAGCAGGTGGCGGGTGTCGCCGGGATCGTCGAATTCGACCTCCACTTCCACCGTGCGGGCCTGCTTCTCCAGCGCCAGGACGTAGGGGGCGATGCGGCGCAGCTTGCCGCCGAAGTGCCGGTCGCGGTAGGCGTCGAGCGTGATGCGGCCGCGCATGCCCACCTGCAGGCGGGCGGCATCCACCTCGTCGATCGGCGCGGTGACATACAGGCAGGTGTCGTCGATGAGGTCGATGGCGGGCAGGGTCATGATGCCGGGCGGCGAGGGCGTGAGGTATTCGCCGACCTCGCCGTTGACCTCGGCGACGATGCCGTCGAAGGGCGCCTTGACGACGGTGCGGGCGGTGTCGGCACGCGAGGCGCCGATGCGCGCCTGCGCCTCCTGCGCCAGGGCGCGGGCGGCATTGCAGCCGGCCTGCTTCGCCCGGGCCTCGCTCTCGGCGCGGTCGACCTGGCCCTCGGAGACGAAGCCCTTGTCGCGCAGGGCGCGGCTGCGGGCGGCCTCGCGCGTGGCGGTGTCGGCGAGCAGGCAGGCCTCGTTGACGCGCGCGCGCGCCGATTGCAACTGCTCGACGGCGATGCGCTCGCGCGCGGCGAGGTCGTCGTTCCACAGCTCGACCAGCACCTGGCCGGCCTTGACGCGGTCGCCTTCGCGCACCGTCAGCCGGTCGATGCGCCCGCCCTGCGGCGGCGCCAGCCGGGCGCGGCGGCAGGCGGCGACCGAGCCGGCGCGGGTGTTGGCGACGGAGGCCTCGACCTTGCCGGCGTCGATCGCGGCGACGACGACGGCGACGGGCGTCGGCCGCGTCAGGTAGAAAGTCAGTCCCGCCAGGACGGCGGCGAGGGCGAGGACGATCAGCCCGCGGCGCAGGAGAGGGGAGGAAGCGGGTGAAGTCATGGGGAAATCCTGATTTTTCGGCCGGCTTTGATCTTCAGCCGCCGCGCCGCGCGCAGCATCCCTTGGTCGAGCGTGAAGACTTCGTCGATGGCCTGATTGTGTGCGATGGCCAGATGCAGGGCGTCGGCGGCCCTGAGCTGCGTGGCGAATTCCCGCACGAAGCGGTCGGCCAGCCTGTAGTCGGCGGCAGCGGGCGGGAACACGTGCAGCGAGCCCTCGACGAAGGCATCGAAAGCCTCCAGGGCGAGCAGGGCGTCCCGGGAAGGCAGGGCGCCCATGCGCACGTCGCGCGCCATGACGCCGGAGAACTCGAGGCGCGTCCACTGGCTGATGGCCAGGGTGCCGACGGGTTGGCGGGCGAGGCAGGCTTCCACCGCGCCGGAGAGCGCTTCGGCGCGGAACAGCGGCGTGATGAAGCTGGTGTCGAGATAGATCACGCTTCTTCCCGCAAGTCGCGCAGAACGTTGCGGCTTGGCTCGCGCCAGGCCGGCAGGCGCTTGCGCAACGCGGCAAGTTCTTTCAGCGGGAGCGGCTTTTTGGGTGGCGCTAGGGGCGTGATGCGCGCCACCGGCTGCCCGTGGCGGGTGATGACCAGCTCCTCGCCGCCGACCACATCGCCCAGCAACTCGCTCAGGTGGGCCTTCGCCTCGGCCAGGCTGACGGAACGCATGACAAGCTCCTATTGACCAGAATATTGGTCAAATTATAGGCGGTCGACGGGCTGTCGGCAAGGCGTCAGGCGATGAAGCCGCGCAGGGCGTCGAGCACGGCGTCGGGGTATTCGGCCATCAGGGCGTGGCCGCTGCCCTCGATGGGGGCGATGCGGGCGTCCTTCATGGCGGCGGCCAGCTTCGGCGCGCCGCGCGGCGAGGTCATCAAATCGCGGCTGCCGACGACGAGCAGCGCCGGGCACTGCGCCGCCGCCGCTGCTTCCATTCCACGCTGGTAGGCGTTGCAGGCGTTGAGGTCGTTGAACAGCACCCCGGGCGCGGCGCGTTCCATCAGGCGCAGGCTGGCGCCCATCAGCCACAGGCCGGGCACGGTGTTGCCGCCGAGGGCGCCGCGCGGGCCGTGCGACCAGACGTTCACCATGCCCTCGGCCTTGGGCCGCGCCTCGCGCGCCGCCGTGAGCAGGGCCTCCGAGACCGGCATCGGCACGGCCGTGCCGACCAGGGCGATCCTCGTCACCCGCTCCGGATAGCGCGCGGCGGCGTCGAGGGCGATCAGCGACCCCATGCTGTGGCCGACCAGCGTTGCCTCCTGCACGCCGGCCGCATCCAGCAGCGCGACGATCCAGTCGGCCTGCGCCTCCACCGTCGGCAGCAGCGGGCCTTCCGAGCGGCCGTGGCCGGGCAGGTCCACCGCCAGCACCGAAAAGCCGTGGTGGGCGAACCAGCGGCTCTGCAGGCCCCACACGCTGTGGTCGTTCTCGGCGCCGTGGATGAAGGCGACGGTCGGCAGTTCCGGATTGAAGGGTTTGCCGCCGGTGTAGGCGTAGGTTTTGTCGCTATTGACCGTGAATTCCATGATCAGGCCTTCTGGGAAGCGCGCAGGCCGGCTTCCAGGTCGGCGATGAGGTCGCCGGCATCTTCGAGGCCGATCGACAGGCGCACCGTGCCTTCGTGGATGCCGGAGGCGCGCAGGGCCGCGTCGGACATGCGGAAGTGGGTGGTGCTGGCCGGGTGGATCACCAGCGACTTGGCGTCGCCGACGTTGGCCAGGTGCGAGAAGACGCGCAGCGTCTCGATGAACTTGCGCCCGGCGAGTTTTCCACCATGGGGTCCGCCCTTGAGCACGAAGCTGAACACCGAGCCGCAGCCCTTCGGCAGCAGCCGCTGCGCCAGGGCGTGGTCGGGGTGGGTTTCCAGTTCGGGGTAGGACACCGACTCCACCGCCGAATGCGCGGCGAGGTGGGCGACGACCTTGCGGGTGTTGTCGACATGGCGCTGCATGCGCAGCGGCAGCGTCTCCATGCCCTGCAGCAGCTGGAAGGCGGTCATCGGGCTCATGCAGGCGCCGAAGTCGCGCAGGCCCTCGCGCCGCGCCCGCAGCAGGAAGGCGGCGACGGTGGATTCCTCGGCGAAGTCCATGCCGTGGAAGCCTTCATACGGTTCGGTCAGGGTCGGGAATTTGCCGGACTTTTCCCAGTCGAATTTTCCGCTGTCGACCAGCAGGCCGCCGATGGCGACGCCGTGGCCGCCGAGGAACTTGGTCGCCGAGTGGAAGAGCAGGTCGGCGCCGAGTTCGAAGGGGCGCATCAGGTAAGGCGTGGTGAAGGTCGAGTCCACCATCAGCGGCAGGCCGGCTTCATGGGCGATCTCGGCCACGTGCGGCACGTCGAGTACGTCGAGGCCGGGGTTGCCCAGCGTCTCGCCGAACAGCAGGCGGGTGTTCGGCCGGATGGCGGCGCGCCAGGCGTCGAGGTCGCGCGGGTCGACGAAAGTGGTCTCGATGCCGAAGCGCGGCAGGGTGTACTCGAGCAGGTTGTGCGAGCCGCCGTAGAGCGAACGCGAGGCGACGATGTGGGCGCCGGCGCCCATCAGGGTGGCGATGGCGAGGTGCAGCGCGGCCTGGCCGGAAGCCGCGGCGATGGCGCCGACGCCGCCCTCCAGCGCCGCGATGCGTTCCTCCAGCACGGCGTTGGTCGGATTCGAGATGCGCGAATAGACGTGGCCGGCGCGCTCCATGTTGAAGAGGGCGGCGGCCTGGTCGGCGTCCTTGAAGACGAAGCTGGTGGTGAGGTAGATGGGCGCGGCGCGGGCGCCGAATTGCGGGTCGGGGGCTTGTCCTGCGTGCAGGCTCAGGGTGTCGAAGTTGTAGGCGCTGGTTTTGCTCATGGACGTATCCGGATTGGAAAGCCCGGCTATGGTATGCGGCGGGGGAATGAAAGACAACCGCGCCGGCGTCATTTCTCCGCCTGCACGAAGACGCCGTTCAGGCGGGGATGTCGGGCTCGATCATGCGTTCGAGCTGGGCGATGCGGTCCTTCAGCAGCAGCTTGCGCTTCTTCAGCCGGCGCAGCATGAGGTCGTCGTGGGGCGGGGACTGCAGCAGGCGTTCGATGATTTCATCCAGATCGCGGTGCTCGACCTGCAACTCGTGCAGCCTGAGGCGCAACGCGGCGATGTCTTCGGATTCCTGCATTGCCCTATGGTATGCGGCCGCAAGGTTAAAAACAACAGCGGCGACAGGGTTGAAACGGACGCATGCGCACCCAAGATAGGAGGCATGGAGGTAGCCGACATGATGATCGTCTTCGACAATCCGGTGCTGCATGTGGTCGATTACCCGGCGGAACATGCCGTCGAGGTGATCGACAAGCGCATCAACAAGGGCGTCCTGATGCGGGACGGCGCGGCGGAACGCTTTCGCACGGAGTTGAGGGCGCTCGTCTCGGGCGAACCCGACATCGAGGACTTCGGCGACCTGCTGGAGGAGTACGGTTCGCTGATCACCCAGCCGGCCATCTATCACTAACCGCGAGTCGGGCTGAAGCCCGACCTGCGGGAAATCCGCTTGTGCTCTTGCAGGTCGGCCTTCAGGCCGGCTGCGGCAGCCCGAGTCGGGCTTAAGCCGACCTGCGGGAAATCCGCTTGTGCTCTTGCAGGTCGGCCTTCAGGCCGACTGTGGCAGCCCGAGTCGGGCTTAGCCCGACGGACCTACAGCAAAGTCAGTCCCCACAGCACGGCCATGCCCACCGCGATGGTGGCCAGGGTGCTGCGCGTGTAAAAGGCAATGACGAAGCCGGCCAGGGCCGCCGCGGTGCGCGGGCCGTCGAGCGTGGCCGCCAGCCCCGGCGCACCGGCCAGCAGCTGCGGCGCGATGATGGCGGCGAGGATGGCCGGCGGCACGTAATGCAGGATGCGCCGCAGCCACAGCGGCAGTTCCCCCTCGCCCAGCAGCGCCAGGAAGGAGAGCCGGGTGGCGAAGGTCGCCGCTCCCAGCGCGGCGATCACGCCCCAGGTCGCGAGGTCGGCCATAGTTTTTCCATTGCGATGCCGACGGCGGCGCCGATCAGGGCCGCCGCCATCAGGTTCAGCTTCAGCGGCAGCACCAGAAGGACGGAAGTCAGCCCCCCCGATGCGGCGGCTGCCGCCATGGCGCGGTTGCGCAGCAGCGGCGCCAGCACGCCGATGAAGGTCAGGGCGACGACGAAATCCATCGACCAGTTGGCCGGCACCCGCGCGCCGAGGAAGATTCCCGCCAGGCTGGCGGCCTGCCAGAGCAGCCAGATCGTCGCGGCGAGGCCGAGATAGAACCAGGGAATGTCGCGGCGGCCGTCGAGCACCCGCGCCAGGGCGACGCCGAAGGCCTGGTCGGTCAGCAGGTAGCCGGCCAGCCAGCGCGACCGGCGCGATTCGCCGCGGAACTGCTGCGCCAGCGTGGCGCTGTACATCATGAAGCGCAGGTTGACCACCCAGCCGGTGAGGACGATCACCCAGCCCGGCGCGCCGGCGGCGAACAGCTGCGTCGCGACGATCTGCGAGGAACCGGCGAAGACCATCCAGGAGAGGGCGAAGGACTGGCCCGTCGTCAGGCCGACGCCGGCCGCCGCCGCGCCGCAGACCATGCCGAAGAGCAGGACGCCCGGTGCGAGCGGGATGCAGGCGCGCGCGCCGGCGAGGAGGGCCTGCTGTCTGTCTGGGGCGGCCATGCGAATATTCATTGTTTTTCGAACGCTATAATTATCTCACCTGAATTGCCGCTCACACCGATGAACAAGGCCTTTGTCAAGGAAGATGCACCCGAGGAGGAGGAGGCCCACGCCCCCGCCCCGGCGCTGCCGTACGGCACGAAGAACTACATGACGCGCCGCGGCTACGCCCTGCTCAAGGCCGAGCTGGAGCAGCTGGTGAGGGACGAGCGGCCGGCGCTGGTGCAGGTCGTCTCCTGGGCGGCGAAGAACGGCGACCGCTCCGAGAACGGCGACTACATCTACGGCAAGAAGCGGCTGCGCGAGATCGACCGGCGCATCCGCTTCCTCATGAAGCGGCTGGAGACCGCCGTCCTGGTCGACCCGGCCGCGCAGGAGAACACGGCGCAGGTGTTCTTCGGCGCCACCGTCACGGTCTGCGACGCCGAAGGCTGCGAGAGCACCTACCAGATCGTCGGCATCGACGAGGCGGACGCCGGCCAGGGCCTGATCAGCTGGATCTCGCCGCTGGCGCGGGCGCTGCTCAAGGCGCGCGAGGGCGACGCCGTGCGTTTCCAGAGCCCGGCCGGCCCGCGCGAGCTGGAGATCGTCGAGATCCGCTACCGCTGAACCGGGGGCTTGAAACCCGGCCGGCCGCCCCCATTTCCCTCCCGTCTTCAACCGGAGCGCACCATGACCACCGCAACCAAAGAAACCCTCGGCTTCCAGGCCGAGGTCAAGCAGCTGCTGCAGCTGATGATCCATTCGCTCTACAGCAACCGCGAAATCTTCCTGCGCGAGCTGATTTCCAATGCCTCGGACGCCTGCGACAAGCTGCGCTTCGAGGCGCTCGCCAACGGCAGCCTGTTCGAGGCCGACCCCGACCTGAAGATCAAAGTCAGTCTCGACAAGACGGCGCGCACCCTGACCATCGCCGACAACGGCATTGGCATGAGCCGCGAGGAGGTGGTGAACAACCTCGGCACCATCGCCAAGTCCGGCACGCGCGAGTTCTTTTCGCAGCTCACCGGCGACCAGCAGAAGGACGCCCACCTGATCGGCCAGTTCGGCGTCGGCTTCTACTCCTCGTTCATCGTCGCCGACCGCGTCACGGTGGTGACGCGCCGCGCGGGGCTGGCCGCCGACCAGGGCGTGCGCTGGGAGTGTGATCAAGGCGGCGACGGCGCCGGCGAGTTCTCCATCGAGATGGCGGAGCGGCCCGCGCGCGGCACCGAGATCACCCTGCACCTGAAGGAGGGGCAGGACGATCTGCTCTCCGGCTGGAAGCTGCGCGAGATCATCCGCAGGTATTCCGACCATATCGTCCAGCCGATCGTCATGAAGAAGGAGGAGTGGAAGGACGGCGAGCAGGTCGCGACCGACGAGGACGAGACGGTCAACCAGGCCAGCGCCCTGTGGGCGCGGCCGAAGTCGGAGATCAGCGACGAGCAGTACAAGGAGTTCTACAAGCACGTCGGCCACGACTTCGACGAGCCGCTGGCCTGGCTGCATGCCCGCGTCGAGGGCCGCCAGGACTACACCCAGCTGCTCTACGTTCCCTCGCACGCGCCTTTCGACCTGTGGGACCGCCAGCAGCGCCACGGCGTCAAGCTCTACGTGCGGCGCGTCTTCATCATGGACGACGCCGAGCAGCTGCTGCCGGTGTACCTTCGCTTCGTGCGCGGCGTGGTCGACTCCAACGACCTGCCGCTCAACGTCTCGCGCGAGATCCTGCAGGAATCGAAGGACATCGAGGCCATTCGCGCCGGCTGCACGAAGAAGGTGCTCGGCCTGCTGGAGGACCTGGCGGAGAACCGCAAGGAGGACTATGCGAAGTTCTGGCAGGCATTCGGCCGCGTGCTGAAGGAGGGCGTCGGCGAGGACCCCGCCAACCGCGAGAAGATCGCCGGCCTGCTGCGCTTCGCCTCGACCCATGCCGACACCGAGGAGGAGAGCGTCTCGCTGGCCGATTACATCGGCCGCATGAAGGAAGGGCAGGACAGGATCTACACCGTTTCGGCGGACAGCTTCACGGCGGCGAAGAACAGCCCGCACCTGGAAATCTTCCGCAAGAAGGGCATCGAGGTGCTGCTGCTCTCCGACCGCGTGGACGAATGGGTGCTCGGCCACCTGACCGAGTTCGAAGGCAAGCCGCTCGCCTCGGTGGCGAAGGGCGGCCTCGACCTGGGCAAGCTGGAGGACGAGGCGGAGAAGCAGGCGCAGGAGGCGCAGGCCGGCGAATTCAAGGAGCTCGTGGAGAAGATGCAGGCCTCGCTCGGCGAGCGGGTGAAGGAGGTGCGCGTGACGCACCGCCTTACCGACAGCCCGGCCTGCCTGGTGGCCGACGAGCACGACATGGGCGGAAACCTGGCGCGCCTGCTCAAGGCGGCAGGGCAGAAGGTGCCGGCGTCGAAGCCCATCCTCGAGATCAATCCGGATCATCCGGTGGTGCAGCGGCTGAAGCATGAGGAGAAGCGATTCGACGACTGGAGCGCCGTGCTCTTCGATCAGGCCCTGCTGGCCGAGGGCGGCCAGCTGGAAGACCCGGCGGCCTTCGTCAAGCGGGTGAACGCGCTGATGCTGGAGATGGGCGGTAGCTAGACAAGCCTTGTAGGTCGGGCTTTAGCCCGATGACCGAAGGAAATCCCTGTGGGTCAGCGGCGGCTAAAGTCGGCCTGAAGGCCGACCTGCGGGATTGTCGTGAGGGTTGCCATTGAGCGGGGCGGGCGGCTCGGCTATAGTGCTGCCAACGCATCGACATCGTCCCGCCATGAACAAAGCCAGCGAAGCGCCCGCGGCACACGAGCACCGCCTCACCCTGCCCGAGGTGGTGGATGGCCTGGTGACCGACGGGCTCATCCCGAAGGGCGTCGGCGAGGCCTTCAAGAAGGAACGGCGCTATTTCAAGGGCGACATCCATCCGCTGGTCGTCATCGCCGACCAGAAGTGGAAGACGCTGGCCGAGCCGCACCGGGCCCTGACGCTGGAGCATCTCTCCGAATGGCTGGCGCGCCGCACCGGGCTCGATTACCTGCACATCGATCCGCTCAAGATCAACTTCCAGGCCGTCACCGACGTGGTGTCGAACGCCTATGCCACGCGCTTTCGCATCCTGCCGGTCGAGGTGAACACGCGCGAGGTGGTCATCGCCACCGCCGAGCCCTATCTGCGCGAGTGGGAGGCGGAGCTCAAGTCGATCCTGCGCAAGGACATCCGCCGCGTCGTCGCCAACCCGCAGGACATCGACCGCTACCTGGTCGAGTTCTACAACCTGGCGCGCTCGGTGAAGAAGGCCGAGCAGCAGGGAGAGGTGCGCGGCGGCACCTCCGGCTTCGAACAGCTGGTCGAGCTGGGCCAGACCAACCGCCAGTTCGACGCCAACGACCAGCACATCGTCAGCATCGTCGACTGGCTCTGGCAGTACGCCTTCGAGCAGCGCGCCAGCGACATCCACATCGAGCCGCGGCGCGAGCTGGGCATCGTGCGCTTCCGCATCGACGGCGTGCTGCACCAGGTCTACCAGATCCCGATGTCGGTGCTCAACGCCATGACCAGCCGCATCAAGATCCTCGGCCGCATGGACGTGGTGGAGAAGCGCCGCCCCCAGGACGGCCGCATCAAGACGCGCACCGCCGACGGCCAGGAGATCGAGCTGCGCCTGTCGACCCTGCCGACGGCCTTCGGCGAGAAGCTGGTGATGCGCATCTTCGACCCCGAGGTGCTGGTGCGCGATTTCGCCGAGCTGGGCTTCACCGACGACGACAAGGTGCGCTGGACGCAGATGACCGACCAGCCCAACGGCATCGTCCTCGTCACCGGCCCGACCGGCTCGGGCAAGACGACGACGCTGTACTCGACGCTGAAGCAGCTGGCCACGCCCGAGGTGAACGTGTGCACCATCGAGGACCCGATCGAGATGATCGAGGCGGCCTTCAACCAGGTGCAGGTGCAGTCCAACATCGACATGACCTTCGCCGCCGGCGTGCGCGCGCTGATGCGGCAGGACCCGGACATCATCATGGTGGGCGAGATCCGCGACATGGAGACGGCCGACATGGCGGTGCAGGCGGCGCTGACCGGCCACCTGGTGCTGTCCACCCTGCACACCAACGACGCGCCGACGGCGGTGACGCGGCTGCTCGACCTGGGCGCGCCGGCCTACCTGCTCAACGCCACCCTGCTGGGCGTGATGGCGCAGCGCCTGGTACGCACGCTCTGCCCGCACTGCAAGCGGGCCGTGCCGATGACGCCGGAAGAGGAGGTGATCTGGCAGGCGATGGTCTCGCCCTGGAAGGCCGCCAGGCCGCAGCAGGTGTATCACCCGGCCGGCTGCCTGGAGTGCCGGATGACGGGCTACATGGGTCGCATCGGCCTCTACGAGATCATGCTCATGTCGCCCGAGTTGCGCCGGCTGATCACGCCCACCACCGAACTCGCCCGGGTACGCGAGCTGGCCTATCGCGAAGGCATGAAGCCGCTGCGCATCTCCGGCGCGATGAAGGTCGCAGCCGGCCTCACCACGCTCGAGGAAGTGCTCCAGGTCGCCCCGCCGGCGCAGAGCGAGTAGGCGTGGGTCGGGTTTCAGCCCGACCCATTGGAACGCCGGCCAGTGCTCAGTAGCGATTCCCGCCCTGGCCGTAAAACGGCGGCCAGCGGCCCACCGAGTTCTCCAGCAGGATCAATTCGTCGTCGGTGTGGTTGATCACCTCGGCCGGGGCCATCATTTTGTCGCCGGCGGCGTGGATGTAGATCGGGTGTTCGTGGTGCGTGGTCTTGATGACCTCCTGCTGCCCGGGATCGCCGTTCGGCGCCACTTCGGCCTCGCCGTAGCAGAGGCAGAAATAGGTACGCGCCTCCTCCGCCTCGATGTAGCAGCCGGTGCCGCGGATGCCGATGGTGGCGGTCGGCGTGACGAGCTTCAGGTTGCGCGCACCGTCGCGGCCCTTGCCGAACACGCTGAGGATTGAGCCGGTGAGGACGCGCATGATCTGGGCGCCGCCGCTTTCCTCGAACCTGACCTTGGTCTTCTCGCGCTGCAGGAAAGCGTCCGGGCCGACGATGAAGACGGCCTCTCCGCCCACCCCGGTCATCACCGTCTGGCCGGGCTTGACGTTGAGGCCGATCGAGGCACGGGTGCTGTCGACCCCCACCGGTCCCTTGAGGCGGCGGAAGCCGGGGGTGGCCGGCAGCGATCCTGCGGACAGGGCCTCCCGCACCAGCCCGAGCAGGCCGCCGGCGCCAAAGGCCCCGGCAGCGGCCAGTTTGAGGATGGCCTCGCGGCGGGCGAGGCGTTGGCGTTCGATCTTTTCATTCATGGCATTCTCCGTTGGCAGGGCGTCATTCTCCCCTATTTGCTGAGCAGGCGCATGGCCCGTTCGAGCCCCTCCAGGGTCAGCGGGAACATGCGCCCCCCCATGAGGTTGTGCAGGATGCCGATGGAGTGGCGGTAGGGCCACAGGTGCTCGGGCTCGGGGTTGAGCCAGGCGGCATGGGGATAGGTTTCGAGCAGGCGCCGCATCCAGCTGGCGCCGGACTCCTCGTTCATGTACTCCACCGAGCCGCCCGGCTGGAGGATCTCGTAGGGGCTCATGGTGGCGTCGCCGACCAGGATCAGCTTGTAGTCGGGCCCGTACTTGTGCAACACGTCCCAGAGCGGGAAGCGCTCCGAGTGGCGGCGCCGGTTGTCGCGCCAGACGTGGTCGTACACGCAGTTGTGGAAGTAGAAGTACTCGAGGTGCTTGAACTCGGTCTTGGCCGCCGAGAACAGCTCCTCGCAGACGCGGATGTGGTCGTCCATCGAGCCGCCGATGTCGAGGAACAGCAGCACCTTGACCTTGTTGTGCCGTTCCGGCCGCATCAGGATGTCGAGCCAGCCGGCGTTGCGCGCCGTCGACGCGATGGTGCCGTCGAGGTCGAGTTCCTCCGCCGCGCCCTCGCGGGCGAAGCGGCGCAGCCGCCGCAACGCCACCTTGATGTTGCGCGTGCCCAGCTCGAGCGTGTCGTCGAGGTTGCGGTATTCGCGGTTCTCCCAGACCTTGACGCCGGTGCGGTTGCCGGCCGACTCCGGCCCGACGCGGATGCCCTCGGGGTGGTAGCCGTGGGCGCCGAAGGGGCTCGTGCCGCCGGTGCCGATCCACTTGCTGCCGCCGGCGTGGCGCTTTTTCTGCTCCTGCAGGCGCTTCCTGAACTCTTCCATCAGCTTGTCCCAGCCGAGGGCCTGCAGCTTGGCCTTCTCCTCGGGGGTGAGGTGCTTCTTCGCCATCAGGCGCAGCCAGTCCTCGGGGATCTCCGCCGCGAGGCCGGGAATATGCTCGACGCCCCTGAAATATTCGCCGAAGGCCTTGTCGAACTTGTCGTAGTTCGACTCGTCCTTGACCAGGCAGGCGCGCGAAAGGTAGTAGAACTCGTCGATGCTGTGGCCGGCAACGTGCTTCTGCAGCGCCTCCAGCAGGGTGAGGAACTCCTTGGTCGAGACCGGCAGCTTGCCGGCCTTGAGGTGGTGGAAGAAGTCGATCAGCATGGGCGTTTGTCCGTTGGCGCGGGTTGCGCGGCATAAACCTCGCAGCGGTTGCGGCCTTGGTTCTTGGCCGAGTACAGCGCCTGGTCGCAGCAGCGGATCAGCTCGTCCGGCGTGCGGGCGTTTTCCGGGTAGGCCGCCAGGCCGCAGGAAAGGGTGGCCTCCAGCTGGAAGTCGCCGAAGGGTATCCGAGTCGAATGGAGCGTCCTGCGCCAGCCTTCGGCGCGCTGCAGCGCGATTTCCAGCGGCATGCGCGGCAGCAGGACGACGAATTCCTCGCCGCCGTAGCGGCAGGGCACATCCTCCGCCCGGACGTCGCCCCAGAGCAGGGCCGCCAGCTCGCGCAGGACCTTGTCGCCGGCCTGGTGGCCGTAGGTGTCGTTGAGTTGCTTGAAATGGTCGATGTCGAGCATGACCAGCGACAGGGGGTAGCCCTCGCGCTTGGCGCGCGCCAGTTCCCGCTCCAGGGTCTCGTCGAGGTAGCGCCGGTTGAAGAGGTTGGTGAGGCCGTCGCGCACCGCCTGCTCGCGCAGTTCCGCCTGCAGGCGGTTGATCTCGTACAACTGGCGCAGGAGCTTGTCGTTGTTCTCCTTGAGCTCGGTTTCCATCTGCTTGCGCTCGGTGATGTCGTGCTTGACCGCGACGAAGTGCACCGTTTCGCCCTGCTCGTTGCGCACCGGTGCGATGGCCATCAGCTCCGTGTAATGGCTGCCGTCCCGGCGGCGGTTGACGATTTCGCCGCGCCACACCTGCCCCGAGCGGATGGTGTGCCAGAGGTGGTCGTAGAAGGGCTTGTCGTGGTGGCCGCTGTTGAACAGGCGGGTGTGGCGGCCGACCAGCTCATCCGCGGTATGGCCGGTAATCGCCGTCAGGGCGGGGTTGACGTACTCGATGACGCCGTCCGGATCGGTGATGGCGATGCCCTCGGCGGCCGCCTCGATGGCGGTGCCGCGCGCCCGCAGCGCATCCTCCAGCCGCTTGCGCTCGCGCAGGTCGGCGATGGCGACGAAGATCGCCGGCCGGTCGTCCAGCGTGCCCAGGGTGGCGGAGCGCTGCGTCAGCACCGGCGTGCCGTCGCCGCGCACGAACTCGATGACCTCGTTGCGGACGGAACCGGTGGCGCGAAGCGCCTCGATGAAGTGGCGCCGCGCGTCCGGCTCGGGGTAGAAGCGGGTGACGTCGCTGCCGACGAGGTCCTGCTCCGGCAGTCCGCCGAGTTCGGCCGCCGCGCGGTTGGCGTAGATCACCCTGCCGTCCTCGGGACGGGTGATGAGCAGGGCGATCGGGGTGGTGTCGGCGATGGTGCGGAACTTGCGGTCGCTCTCGCGCAGGTCGGTTTCGATGCGCTGGCGGGCGCCGATTTCGCGCCGCAGCCTGCGGGTCAGGAGGAACAGGCCGGCGAGACCCGCCGAGAGGATCAGCGCGAGGCCGCTGCTGACGGCGAAGGCCTTTGCCATGCGCGTGTCCGCCGCCGGCGCCGGTTCGTAGAGGAAGCCGTCGAGCGAAAAGTCCTTCGGCAGCATGCCGAGCTCGGCATAGGCGGCGGCAATCTGCCGCCAGCGCGCCGCGTTCATGTAGCCCGGCTCGACCAGGTCGACCTGCAGCAGCGGCACCATGCGGTTCGCTTCGTAGAGCAGATGGGCGCGCGAATGGCGCCGGCCGTACTGCGACAGGATCAGGTCGGCGGTCTGCCCGGGGTGCGCCATGGCGTGGCGCCAGCCCTTCAGGCTGGCCTCGCGGAAGGCGCGGACGCGGGCGGGATGGTCGGCCAGTTCGCGCGCCGAGGTGAACAGGTTGTCGCCGTAGAAGTCGATGCCGGCGACGCGCGGAGAGAATTCGAGGTGGCGGAAGCCGCGCTGCTCGAAGAAATAGGGCTCGTCGGTGCTGTAGGCCGTCATGACGTCGGCGCGGCCGTCGATGAGGTCCTGGTGGTCGAGGCTGTGCGGCAGGACGACGAGGCGGTTTTCGTGCAGTCCCGCGCGGCGCAGGAAGGCATAGATCTCGTCGGCATGCGGCTCGATCATCAGGCGCTTGCCGGCCAGGTCGCGCACGCTGCGGATGCCGGACTCGGCCCGCGCCGCCAGGATCAGGGGCGAATGCTGGAAGACGACGGCCAGCGCCGTCACCGGCTCGCCGCGGGCGCGCGCCAGGAGCAGGGCGGAATTGCTGACGCCGTACTGGGCGCGGCCGGACACGACTTCGGCGACAGGGTCGGTTTCCGGGCCGGCCTCGATGAAGGCCACCTCGAGGCCGGCGTCGCGGTAGTAGCCCTGCGCCGCCGCCGCGTAATAGCCGGCGAACTGGAACTGGTGCTTCCACTTCAGCTGCAGGACGACCTTCTCCAGCGCGGCCGCATCGAGCGGCAGCAGGACGGCGGCCAGGAGCAGCAGGCGGCGCATGGCAGGGGGCCCGTCGGCGGCGTCAGCGATTCTGGCGCGCCATGAAGACGAGGCGTTCGAAGAGATGCACGTCCTGCTCGTTCTTCAGCAGCGCGCCGTGCAGCGGCGGGATGGCGGCCTTGCGGTCCTTGTCGCGCAGCGCCTCGGGCGGGATGTCCTCGGCCATCAGCAGCTTGAGCCAGTCGAGCAGTTCGGAGGTGGAAGGCTTTTTCTTCAGGCCGGGAACCTCCCGCAGCTCGAAGAAGACCTCCAGCGCCTCGCGGATGAGCGCCTTCTTCAGCCCGGGGAAGTGCACGTCGACGATGCGCTGCATCGTCTCCTTGTCGGGGAACTTGATGTAGTGGAAGAAACAGCGACGGAGGAAGGCGTCGGGCAGTTCCTTCTCGTTGTTGCTGGTGATGAAGACGATCGGGCGATGCTTCGCCCTGACCAGCTCGCGCGTCTCGTAGACGTAGAACTCCATGCGGTCGAGTTCGCGCAGCAGGTCGTTGGGGAACTCGATGTCGGCCTTGTCGATCTCGTCGATGAGGATCACCGTCGGCGTCTCGGCGGTGAACGCCTGCCACAGCACGCCCTGGACGATGTAGTTGGCGATGTCATGGACGCGGCCGCCGTGTTCGCCGCCGAGCTGCGAGTCGCGCAGGCGCGAGACGGCGTCGTACTCGTAGAGGCCCTGCTGGGCCTTGGTGGTGGACTTGATGTGCCACTGCAGCAGCGGCAGGCCGAGGGCGGCGGCGACGGTCTCGGCCAGCATGGTCTTGCCGGTGCCCGGCTCGCCCTTGACCAGCAGCGGCCGCTGCAGGGTGATGGCGGCGTTGACCGCCAGCATGAGGTCGGGCGTGGCGACGTATTCGTTGGAGCCTTCGAAGCGCATGATGGAATCCGTTACGGGTGGAGCGCCAATTATAGAGGCAGGGCGCGCCGAAGGCATTATCCTGGAACAAGCAGATCACCACGGCGTGCGCGGGGATTACGGCGAAATATCCGTGTCTTGCCCCAATCGCGCAAATCACCCTCCGGGGGTGACCGCAAATGCCAGGATGTTGTTTTTACGCCGTGTCGCCGTGTTCGCCGTGGTTCAAAAGAGGGTTTCCGGAATCTTCGCTACAATGACGGCTGCCGTTGGCGCCTCAATGGTCGCCTCGTCCGATTCCTCATCCGACGCCTCGCCTGGCACGAAAATGGACACCACGGATTGTTTCGACGCCGACCTGACCGACGCCGCCGCGGCCGAGATGCTGAGGAACGTCGCCATTCCGCCCTGTCCGGAGATCATTGCCGAGCTGCTCGCCGAGGCGCAGCGCGAGGACGTCGATTTCATTCGCGTCTCGCGCCTGATCACCGGCGACGTGGCGCTGGCGGCGGCGGTGCTGAAGTCGGCCAATTCGCCCTTTTTCGCCCTGCGCCGCAAGGTGCAGTCGGTGCAGCAGGCGGTGGCGGTGCTGGGCCTGCGCAACCTGCTCAAGATCGTGTATGGGGTCGTGCTCAGGCAGAGCCTGGGCGGGACGGATGCACCGCCGCTGGCACGCTTCTGGGAACGCTCCAACTACAACGCCGTGGTATCGGCCTATCTGGCCGGCCGCCTGCCGGGGGTGCCCTCCGATGATGCCTACACCTTCGGCCTCTTCCACGATGCCGGCATCGCCATCCTGGTGCAGCAGTTTCCCGACTACCGGCAGACGCTGATGCGGGCGAATGCCGCGCCGGAGGCGGCGACGGCGATCGAGGACGAGCGCTACCAGACCAACCACGTCATCGTCGGCGCCCTGCTGGCCCGCGGCTGGCATCTGCCCGACCGGGTCGCCTGGGCGATCCGCTACCACCACCAGCCCGCCATCTTCTCCGCCCCGGGCAGGCATGCGACGCCGGATGTCTGCCTGCTGGTGGCGATCCGCCTCATTTCCGAGCACATCGTCGCGCGCTTCCTCGGCTATCCCGACGACGCCGAGTGGGAACAGAACAAGGAGGCCGCGCTGGGCCACCTGGGCTGGTTCGAGGAAGACGTCGAAGACCTGGCCCGCGGCCTGGCGGTGGACCTGCGCGAGCTCCAGGCCTACCGCGCCGGCTGACCGCGCCGCCTTGACGGTGCGGCGCGTGCGCAGCGCGCGGACCGCCGTCACCTCCTTCCGCGGGAAGGGGGATGGGGGGCAGGCCCTTTCCGCCTGACGCACGACACGTACGCCTCGCCGTCCGGCGGGGACTGACTTTTCTGCGCGCGCCACAGCGTTTCGCCCAGGCATTCGAGCACGTCGTGCAGCGCGTCGTGGCGGTCGCCGCGGCGGGCGAGCAGGGCTTCGAAGGCGGCGCGCAGGCCGGGCGGCTGGTCGATCGAGAGCTGCTCCTCGATGGCCAGGTGCAGCGACAGGTGCAGGAAGGGGTTGGCCTCGCCGGAATCCGGCGTCCACTCGCGGGCGAGGGCGTCCTCGCCGCTGTCGAGCAGGGCATGGTATTCCGGGTGCTGCGCGACGAGCCCGATGGCCGCGTCCTCCAGCGGCGAGACGAGCGCTCGTGCCCTGTGCTTGCGCCAGGCCTCGACGAAGAAGCGGCGCGCCTGGTCGCGGCTGGGATCAAACATCCGCGGCTTCCTCGCCGAACAGCGCCAGCACCGCGGCGTTGTGAATCTGCCGGTTGCCGTCGAAGAACGGGGCGATCTGGCCGCCGCCGTAGGCGCCGATCAGCGGCAGGCCGGGAAAGCGTTCCCTGACCACCGCCAGGTCGCGGTCCTCGCCGCCGAAGAACCAGGGGCCGCGGCCGAGGCAGGAAAAGAGCAGGCCGAAATCCGGCGGCGTGCCGAGCCGGCCGGCCAGGGTGTCGACGAGCAGGCGCATGTCGTTTTCGGCTGCCAGGGCCTGACGCAGGGCCCAGAAAACCCGGTCCCCCTCGTCCAGCGGCAGTGCCAGCGTGACCGAACGCTCTTCGTGGTTCACCGCGATGACCGGGACCAGCTCGTAGCGGCCCGCCGCGATGGCGCCTTGCGGCCGGCCCCTGACGACGCCGGCCGCGAGCAGGTGGGCGGGCAGCTTCTCCAGCTCGCGCAGGTCAGGCGGCAGTTCGCGCAGCAGGGTATTCAGGGCGGGATGGCCGCCCAGCTTGAGCACGTCGCGGCCGTTGCTGGCGGCGGCGCGCGGCTCGCCGAGGATGCGCATGCCGCGCGAGACGCCGATGGCCGCCCGGACGCCGGCGAGGGCCGCTTCGCAGCGCCCGTCGTCGGCCATCCTGCCATGGCACCAGAGGCGACCGGCGCCGTGCGCGCTGTTGTCCGTCGACAACAGGCCGTAGCGCTGGCCGCCCCGCGCCAGCCAGCCGCGGGCGGCCGACTTCGGCACGGACAGCGAGAGCAGCGGGGCGTCCGCTGCCGGCTGCGCCGCCAGCCCGCATTCGCCGCCGAACACCATGGCGCAGGCGGCGGGACGGTCGAGCACCCAGTCTTCGTCCGTGAACACGCCCGGCGCGGTGCAGCCGGTGACATGCAGGCAGTTGGCGGCGCGGGAGGCCGCCAGCACGGCGGCGTGGGCCTGGTGCACGAATTCCGTGCCGAGGAAGAGCAGCACGCTGCGGGCGATGTCGATGCCGGCGCGCCGCATCGCCTCGCGCACGACATCGGCGGCCAGTTCCGGATCGGCCTTGTCGGCCGAGGCCAGGGCGGTGGCTATCCGGGGCATCGTGAACACCTCGTTTCAAGCACGGTGCGCGCGGCGACACGGCGACCCCCCCATATATTTCTCGCCATGCCGCCGTGTGCGCCGCGGTGAAATTTATTGTTCATCCCGCCGTCTTCCCCGGCCATTCGCACAGGTCGTTGATGAGGCAGTGCGGGCAATCCGGCTTCACCGCCTTGCAGACGTAGCGGCCGTGCAGGATCAGCCAGTGGTGGGCGTTGTGGCGGTACTCGGCGGGGATCGCCTTGAGCAGCTTCTCCTCCACTTCGCGCACGTCCTTGCCCGGGGCCAGCCCGCTGCGGTTGGCGAGGCGGAAGACGTGGGTGTCGACGGCGATGGTCGGCTCGCCGAAGACGGTGTTGAGCACGACGCTGGCGGTCTTGCGGCCGACCCCGGGCAGGGCCTCCAGCGCGGCGCGGTCGTGCGGCACCTCGCCGCCGTAGCGATCGAGCAGGATCCGCGACATGGCGGTGACGTTCCTGGCCTTTGTCCTGTAGAGGCCGATGCGGCTGATGAAGGGAACGAGGCCGTCCTCGCCGAGGCGTGCCATGGCCTGCGGCGTGCCGGCGACCTTGAACAGCTCGCGCGTGGCGAGGTTCACGCTCCTGTCGGTGGCCTGGGCCGAGAGGATCACCGCCACCAACAGCTGGTAGGGCGTGGCGTATTCGAGTTCGGTGGCCGGATTCGGATTGGCACGTGCGAAGCGCTCGAAAAGGATGCGGACCTTCCGCGGCGTCATCGCGGCGCTCAGGCGGCGGCGCGGGCCGGTGCGGCAAGGCGGGCGCGCCGCTCGGCGCGGGCATCGAGCCAGTTGCGCCCGGCGATCATGAAGCCGAGCACGAGGAAGGCGCCGGGCGGCAGGATGGCGACGAGGAAGCCCGGGTAGTCTTCCGGCAGCAGCTGCAGCGCCCGCGCGCCGGGGATCACCATTTCGATGCCGGCGAACAGCGTGCCGCTGCCGATGAATTCGCGCACCCCCCCCAGCACGGCGATGGCCAGCACCATGCCGACGCCCATCATGGCGCCGTCCCAGGCGGCGACGAGCGGGGTGTTCTTGGCGGCGAAGGCCTCGACCCGCGCCAGCACGATGCAGTTCACCACGATCAGCGGAATGAAGATGCCGAGCACCAGGTAGAGCTCGTGCAGCCAGGCGTTCATGGCCAGGTCGAGCATCGTCACCAGGGCGGCGATGATGAGGATGAATACCGGGATGCGGATCTCGTGCGGGATGAAGCCGCGCACGCTGGCCACCACGCCGCTGGCCAGGGCCATGACGAGGATGGTGGCGATGGCCAGGCTGACGCCGTTCACGAAGGTGGTGCTGACGGCCAGGATCGGGCAGAGGCCGAGCAGCTGCACCAGGCCGGTGTTCTGCTTCCAGATGCCGTTGCGGGCGATTTCCCCGAATGTGCTCATGAGCCCTCCTTTTCCAGGACGGATTGTGCCGGAAGCGCATACAGCTTGTCGCGGTGGTCGACGGCGAACTGCAGCCCGCGCCGCACGGCATGGGTGACGGCGCGGGCGCTGAGGGTGGCGCCGGCACGGGCATCGAAGCGGCCGCCGTCCTTTTTCACCTTCCAGTCGGCGGCGGCGACCTGCGCGAAGCCCTTGTCGTCGAACTGGCGGATCCAGGGGGCCGCCTTGTTGCGGTCCTTCTTCGGGTCGATGTAGTCGCCCAGCCCCGGCGTTTCCTTGTGGCTGACCACGCGCACGCCGACCAGGCGATCGTCCGCGCCGACGGCGAGCAGCAGGCGGATGCGGCCGGCATAGCCGTCGGGGGCGACGGCCTCGAACACCAGTGCCGCCGGCGCATCGCCCTTGCGCGCGCGGAACACCCGCAGCGGCTCGTCCTGGGCGGCCAGGCCCAATTCGGCCCGCGGCGCGACGACGACATAGTCGGCAAGCAAGGCATTGTCGTAGCGGGCGGCGGGCAGCACCTCGCCCACCAGCCGCAGCTTCTCCGCCTCGGCGCTGGCCTCGATGGCCGGCTTGGCGGCGTGGTAGGTCGCCGCCATCATCGCCGTGAAGACGAGGGCGAAGCACGAGAGGAGGAGGGCGTTGCGCAGGGTGGCGCCGGCGGCGGTCTGGTCCGTCATGGCGTGCCGCCCTCGCGCGGGTCATGGGGCGTGTCCTTGCGCCCGAACACCGGTGGCTGGGTCTTCATGTCGATCAGCGGCACGCACATGTTCATCAGCAGCACCGCGAAGGCCATGCCGTCGGGGTAGGCGCCGAAGTTGCGGATGATCCACGTCAGCAGCGCGGCGCCGGCGGCGAACAGCAGCTTGCCGCGCGGCGTCGTCGCGCCCGAGACGGGGTCGGTGGCGATGAAGAAGGCGCCAAGCATGGCGCCGCCGGTGACGACATGGAAGCTTGCTCCGGCGAAGCGCTCCGGCGCGGCCAGGCCGAAGCCGCCGGCGACGAGCGCCAGCACGCCGAGGAAGGCGAGCGGCACGTGCCAGGTGATGACGCGCTGCTGCAGCAGCCAGAGGCCGCCGGCGAGGTAGGCCAGGGCGATCCATTCCCAGCCCTTGCCGCCGATGTTGCCGAAGCTGGCATGCGCGCCGAGGATGCCGGCCACGGTGGCGCGCGCCTCGGCCGTGTGCAGCTGGGTGCGCAGGGCGTCGAGCGGGGTGGCCATGGTGACGCCGTCCTGCGCGGACTGACTTTGGAACACCACGGCCATTTGCGCCGCGAAATCGGTGAAGCCGACCGCCGGCCACTGCGACATCAGGGCCGGGAAGGCGATGATCGAAACGGCAAAGGCCACCATCGCCGGGTTGAACGGATTCTGGCCGAGGCCGCCGTAGAGGTGCTTGGCGACGACGATGGCGAACAGCGTGGCCGAGACGATCAGCCACCACGGCGCAATGGGGGGAAAGGTGAGCGCGATCAGCCAGGCCGTCACCAGCGCGCTGCCGTCGCCGAGGTACAGACCCAGGGGCTTGCCGCGCAGGCGCAGCATGGCGGCCTCGCCGGCCAGGGCGGCGGTCGAGGCGAGCGCGATCTGCACCAGGATCGCCGCGCCGAAAAACCAGACATAGACGGCGATGCCGGGCACGAGGGCGGCCAGCACCTTGAGCATGACGAGCCGGACGCTGATCGGCAGGTGGAGGTGGGGCGACCCGTTCATTTCTAGACCGGTTCCTCGGGTGGCGTCTTGGCGATCTCCCGGATCTGGGCGCGGCGCGCCTCGATCTCGCGGATCTCGGACTGCTTTTCCGGCGCCAGGTTGTCGATGTTCTTCGGCGCCACCCCGGCCTTCTGCGCCTGGGCGCGGGCGATGGCGGCGGCGATCAGTGCCCGCTTGGTTTCGTCCAGCGGCGGCGGCGCCGGCTCGGCTGCGGTCTGCGTTGCCGCCCCGGCGCCCGGCTTCTCGCCGCCGGCGATGGCCTGCCGCGCGGCGGCGGTCTTGGCGGCGAGGCGCTCGGCCTTCTCCGTGGCCTCGCGTTCGGTGCGGAAGTTGCGGAACTCGAAGCGGTTGCGTGCCGCATCGGCGGCGGCCTTCTCGCGCTCCAGCGCGCGCATCGAGGTCTTGGCGAAGCGGTAGTAGTCCACCAGGCGGATGTTCGAGGGGCAGACGTAGGCGCAGCAGCCGCACTCGATGCAGTCGAAGATGCCGTATTCCTGCGCCTTGCCGAAGTTCTTCGCGCGCGAGAACCAGTACAGCTCGTGCGGCTGCAGCTCGGCGGGACAGGCGCGGGTGCAGGCGCCGCAGCGGATGCAGGGCAGCTCCGGGCCCTGCGGCGGGAACAGCGCCGGGCTGGCGGCGAGGATGCAATTGGTCGCCTTGGTCACCGGCAGGTCTGTCCGGGGCAGGGTGAAGCCCATCATCGGACCGCCCATGATGAAGCGGTCGGTGTCGCCTTTCGGCGCGGCCAGCGCGAGCAGGTCGTCGATCGGCGTGCCGATCAGCACCTCGAAATTTCCCGGCCGTTCGACATTGCCGGTGAGCGTGACGATGCGCGAGATCAAGGGTTCGCCGAGCTCGATGGCGCGATGCACGCTGTAGGCGGTGCCGACGTTGAAGCACTGCACGCCGAACTCTGTGCCGAAACGGCCATAGGGAATCTCGATGCCGGTCAGCGCGCGGATCAGCTGCTTCTCGCCGCCGGCCGGATAGCGCGTCGGCACCGGCACGACCTCGATGTCGCCCGATTGGGCGGTTGCGGCGCGCATGGCGGCAATGGCCTGCGGCTTGTTGTCCTCGATGCCGATCAGCACGCGGTCCGCCGAGGCGATATGGCGCAGGATGCCGATGCCGCGCACGATGCCCTCGGCCCGCTCGCGCATTAGCAGGTCGTCGCAGGTGATCCAGGGTTCGCATTCGGCGCCGTTGATGATCAGGGTCTCGATGCGCCCGGCGGCGCCCGGCTTCAGCTTGACGTGGCTGGGGAAGGTGGCGCCGCCGAGGCCGACGATGCCCATCTCGCGCAGCTGGTCGCGCAGGGCGTCGGGGGATTCCGCCGCGTAATTCACCGGCGCGCGTTCGATCCAGCGCTCCTCGCCGTCCGGCTCGATCACCACGCAGGGCGCGGAGAGGCCCGAGGGGTGCGGCAGCAGGCGCGGCTCGACCGCCAGCACGGTGCCGGATGTGGGGGCGTGGATGGCGGCGGAAAAGTTGCCCTCCGGGGCGCCGATGCGCTCGCCCTTCGCCACCTTCTGCCCGGCGGCCACCAGCGGCTGCGGCGTTTCGCCGGCGTTCTGGCGCAGCGGCACGATCAGCCGCGGCGGCAGGGGCGCGCGGGCGATCGGCACCTGCGTCGATTCATCCTTGTGCGAGGCCGGCTTGACGCCGCCCTTGAACTTGAACAGGGTGGCGATCACTCGACCATCCCCCCGCCCCCTTCCCGAGGAAGGGGGTGACGCCGGTTCGCCGCTGCGCGGCTCCGGGGCGTTGTCTGCGCCGCCCCCGGGTCGGCCTGGCGGGCGGTGTTCATGCAGCCTTCTCCCGGATCGGAATGATGGGGTACTTCCACTTCCAGGTCTCGACGGTCTCCGGCACCGGCACCATGGCGATGCAGTCGACCGGGCAGGGCGGCACGCACAGCTCGCAGCCGGTGCACAGCGGCGCGACGATGGTGTGCATCTGCTTGGCGGCGCCGACGATGGCGTCGACCGGGCAGGCCTGGGTGCACAGCGTGCAGCCGATGCAGAGGGCCTCGTCGATGAAGGCCACCTGCTTCGGCTTCTCCACGCCGTGCTCGGCGGAGAGCGGCTTGAATTCCTTGCCGAGGAGATCGGCCAGCTTGCGGATGCCTTCCTCGCCGCCGGGCGGGCACTGGTTGATTTCGGCCTCGCCCCTGGCGATGGCCTGGGCGTAGGGCTTGCAGCCGGGAAAGCCGCATTGTCCGCACTGCGTCTGCGGCAGGATGGCGTCGATCTTGTCGACCAGCGGATCGCCCTTGACCTTGAAGCGGACCGAGGCGAAGCCGAGCGCGGCACCCAGCGCCAGCGCGATGCCGGCCATGACGAGCAGTGCATTCAGCATCGGGCGCCCGCTAGCGGTCCAGCCCGGCGAAGCCCATGAAGGCGATGCTCATCAGGCCGGCGGTGATCATGGCGATGGCGGTGCCGCGGAACGGCAGCGGCACGTCGGCGCCCTCGAGCCGCTCGCGCAGGCTGCCGAACAGCACCAGCGCCAGCGAGAATCCGACGGCGCTGCCGAAGCCGAACAGCAGCGATTCGAACAGGTCGTGCCGGTAGGCGATGTTGAGCAGCGGCACGCCGAGCACGGCGCAATTGGTGGTGATCAGCGGCAGGTAGATGCCGAGCACCTGGTGCAGCAGCGGACTGGTCTTCTGGATCACCATTTCGGTGAGCTGCACCAGGCTGGCGATGACGAGGATGAAGGACAGCGTGCGCAGGTATTCGAGGCCGTTGGGCAGCAGCAGGTAACGGTCGATCAGGTAGCCGGCGCCGGTGGCCACGGTGAGCACGAAGGTCGTCGCGGCGCTCATGCCGACGGCCGTCTCCAGCTTCCGGGACACGCCCATGAAGGGGCACAGGCCGAGCACGCGGCCGAAGACGACGTTGTTGACGAGAACGGCGCCGATGACGATGAAGAGATAGCCGGTCATGTTGAATGCGGAGGACGACCGCGAATTATCGCTTTTCGCGCCGCAGCAAACAACCCCGACGCGGTTATAGGCTTATGACTTTCTTGAATAATTATCCGCGTGCGGCGAGCGCGTCGGCGGCCGGCAGGAACGGCCGCCGGGTGTCCTCGGCGAGTCCGGCGTGGGTCACCCTGCCCGCATGCGTCTGCAGGCCCTGCCCGAACCCCGCGTCTTCCTCCAGCGCGCGGCGCAGGCCGAAGTTGGCGAGCTTCAGCGCGTAGGGCAGGGTGGCCTGGGCCAGCGCCAGCGTCGCCGTGCGCGCCACGGCCGAGGGCATGTTGGGCACGCAGTAGTGCACGATGCCTTCCTCGACGAAAAGCGGCGCGGAATGCGAGGTCGGGCGCGAGGTCTCGGCGATGCCGCCCTGGTCGATGCCGACGTCGACGATGACCGAGCCGGGACGCATGCGCCGAAGCAGGGCGCGGTCGATCAGTTTGGGCGAGAGCTTGCCCGGCATCAGGACGGCGCCGATGACGAGGTCGGCCTCGGCGATGGCCTGCGCGAGTCCGAGCGGTTCGGCGACGGCGGTGGCGATGCGTCCGCGGTAGATGCGGTCGAGGGCATCGAGCCTGGCCGTGCCGCGGTTGAAGAGCGTGACCTGGGCGCCCATGCCGACGGCGATCTGCAGGGCGTTGGCGCCGACGCTGCCGGCGCCGACGACGACCACCTTGCCCGGCGGCACGCCGGCGATGCCGCCGAGCAGCACGCCGGAGCCGCCGTTGGCCATCTGCAGGGCCCAGGCGCCGGCCTGCGGCGCGAGGCGGCCGGCCACGCGCGACATCGGCGCCAGCAGCGGCAGCCCGCCCCGGGCATCGGTTACGGTCTCGTAGGCGACGCAGGACAGGCCGCAGTCGAGGGCGTTCTGCAGCAGGACGGGGTCCGGCGCGAAGTGCTGGTAGGCGAAGAGGATCTGGCCGGGTTGCGTCAGCGCAAACTCCGCCGCTTGCAGTTCCTTGACCTTGACGACCATGTCCGCGTCGGCATAGACCTCGGCCGCGCTCGTCGCGATGCGCGCGCCGGCGGCGAGGTAGTCGGCATCGGCGAAGCCGACGCGGGCGCCGGCGTTCGTCTCGACGACGACGGCGTGGCCGGCCAAAGTCAGTGCCTGCGCCCCGGCGGGGGTGAGGCCGACGCGGTATTCGTGGTTCTTGATCTCCCTCGGCACGCCGACCTTCATGGTGCTCTCCTCAGAAATCCCGCGTCGCCTCGATGGCTTCCTTCACCAGCGCCGGGCCGCGGTAGATGAGTCCCGTGTAGAGCTGCACCAGTTGCGCGCCGGCCTCCAGCTTGGCGCGCGCGTCGCGGCCGCTCATCACGCCGCCGACGCCGATCAGGGGAATTTCGCCGCCGAGGCGCGCGGCCAGCGCCTGCAGCACGCCGGTGGACTTGCCGAACAGCGGCGCGCCGGAGAGGCCGCCGGCCTCGTCGGCGTGGGCCAGATGCCCGACGCCTTCGCGCGAGAGCGTGGTGTTGGTGACGATGGCGGCCTCGAAGCGGTGGCGGCGCAGTGCGTCGGCGATGACCTGGATCTGCGCCTCGTCGAGGTCCGGCGCGATCTTCAGGGCGAGCGGGACGTGGCGGCCGTGCTGCTGGGCCAGCGCCGCCTGCTCGCGCTTGAGCGGGGCGAGCAGGCCGTCGAGTTCCGACTCGCCCTGCAGCTGGCGCAGGTTCTTCGTGTTGGGCGAGGAGATGTTCACCGTGACGTAACCGGCGTGCGGATAGACCTTGCGCAGGCAGGCCAGGTAGTCGTCGCCGGCGCGCTCGATGGGGGTGTCTACGTTCTTGCCGATGTTGATGCCGAGAATGCCCTTGAAGTCCGACTGCCTGACGTTGTCCACCAGGGCGTCGACACCGCGGTTGTTGAAGCCCATGCGGTTGATGACGGCTTTCCTCGGCGGCAGGCGGAACAGGCGCGGCTTCGGGTTGCCGGGCTGCGGCCGCGGCGTCACCGTGCCGACCTCGATGTGGCCGAAGCCCAATGCGGCCAGACCCGCGATGCATTCGCCGTCCTTGTCGAGGCCGGCGGCCAGGCCGATGCGGTTGGGAAACCCCAGCCCCATGACGCGCACCGGCTGGCCGGCGGGTGCGGCGCAGACGACGGGCAGGTGCAGCGCGTGCGCGGTGCGCAGGCTGGCCAGCGTCAGGTCGTGGGCGGTTTCGGCGTCGAGCGCGAAGAGGAAGGGACGGGCGATCCGGTAGAGCATGCGCGGGATTCTACCGCGCGGCCAGCATCAGTTCTTCCTCGGTAAGTTCGCGCCAGATCCCGCCGATGCGCCCTTCGATGGGGCGGAAGTTCGCCTTGTAGGCCATCTTGCGGCTGTCGCCGATCCAGTAGCCCAGGTAGAGGTGGGGCAGGCCCAGGGTGCGGCATTGGGCCGCCTGCCAGAGGATGCACCAGGTGCCGAAGCTGGCCCCGGCGACATCCGGGTCGAAGAAGGTGTAGACGGAGGAGAGCCCGTCGGTCAGCACGTCAACGATGCACACCATGCGCAGTTCGCCCTCCTCGCGGAACTCGACCAGGCGGCTGTCGACGTGGCTCTGCAGCAGGAAATGGGCATATTGCTCGCGGCTGTCCTGGTCCATGCCGCCGCCGGAGTGGCGCGAGGCCTGGTAGCGCTGGTAAAGGTCGTAATGTTCTTCGCGGAAGGCCAGCGGCAGCTCGCGCGCCTCGAGCGCGCGGTGGCGCGCGGCGGCCCGGCGCTGGGCGCGGTTCGGGGCCAGGCGTTCGACGGGGATGCGCACCGGCACGCAGGCGCGGCAGGCGTCGCAGTAAGGTCGGTAGGTGAAGATGCCGCTGCGACGGAAGCCGGAATGCACCAGCTCGCTGTAGATGCCGGTGTCGATCAGGTGGCTCGGCGTGGCGACCTGGGAGCGGGCGACGCGGCCGGGCAGGTACGAGCAGGCATAGGGCGCGGTGGCATAGAACTGCAGCAGCGGAAAGGGCAGATCCTTGAGCAGACTCATGTGTCGTTTTCGCCGAACAATCCGAACTATCCGAACAATCCCTTCGCGCCGTCCTCCGGCCATTTGCCGGGTCCGCCACCCTCCTGCGTCCAGACAGCCAGCCCGCGCAGGAGTTCGCCGCGCCGTATCTCCCGCGCGCCGAAGGAAGCGAGATGGGCCGTCTTCATCTGGCAATCTATCACGGCGAATCCCCGTCCTTCAAGGTAACGCGCCAGGTGAGCGAGCGCGATCTTGGAGGCGTCGCTGGCGCGGGTGAACATCGATTCGCCGTAGAAGGCGCGGCCGATCGCCACGCCGTAAAGGCCGCCGGCCAGCGCCCCGTCGATCCAGGTTTCCACCGAATGGGCGTGGCCGAGTTGGTGCAGGCGGCCGTAGGCCTGCTGCATCTGCGGCGTGATCCAGGTGCCGTCCTGGCCCGGCCGGGGCAGGCTGCAGGCGCGGATCACGTCGGCGAAGGCGGTGTCGAGGCGTACTTCATATTGCCCGCGCCGCAGCGTTTTGGCGAGCGAGCGCGCCAGTTTCAGTTCCGCCGGAACCAGCACCATGCGCGGGTCGGGGCTCCACCAGAGGATCGGCTCGCCTTCGGAATACCAGGGGAAGATGCCCCGGCGATAGGCTGCCAGCAGCCGTTGCGGAGAAAGGTCGGCGCCGGCGCAGAGCAGGCCGTTCGGGCGGCGCAAGGCGCTTTCCACCGGGGGGAAGGGCGCGTCGCCGTCGAGCCAGGGGATCATTCAGACAACCCGTTGAACCACGGCGAACACGGCGACACGGCGAAAATCCCAGACTGTTCTTGCCCCGTGTCGCCGTGCGCGCCGTGGAGAACGCTTGTTTTACCGGTCATGCGTTGCGGAAGACGACGACGTGGTCGACGTCGAGGCGGATGCCGATCTTCTCGCCGATGGCGTGGTTGTGATGGCTCGGCACCAGGGAGAGCACGTGCATGCCGCCGGGCAGCTTCAGGGTGTACAGGAATTCGGCGCCGCGGAAGGCCTTGGCCACGACTTCCGCCCGGGTGGGGGCGTCGTCGTCGTGGACGATGTCGTCGGGACGCAGCAGCACGTCCACGCGACAGCCCTTGCCGCAGGCGGCGCAGCCGGCGCCGCAGTCCGTCGGGATGCGGCCGGCGAGGGTGCCCAGCTCGATCCGCACTTCGCGCGCGTTGAGCACCTCGCCCTCGAGGAACACGCCCTGGCCGACGAAATCGGCGACGAAGCGGTTGGCCGGCCGGTGGTAGAGGTTGTAGGGCGTGTCCCATTGCTGGATGCGGCCCTCGTGCATGACGCCGATCTCGTCGGCCACGGCGAAGGCCTCGTGCTGGTCGTGGGTGACGAGGATGGCGGTGATGCCGGTGCGCTTGAGGATGTCGCGCACCTCGAGCGAGAGCCGTTCGCGCAGGTCGACGTCGAGGTTGGAGAAGGGCTCGTCGAGCAGCAGGAGGTCGGGGCTGGGCGCCAGCGCGCGCGCCAGCGCGACGCGCTGCTGCTGGCCGCCGGAGAGCTCGTGCGGGTAGCGGCTGCCCGCCCCGGCCAGACCGACCGTGTCGAGCAGTTCCGCCACGCGCTCGCGCCGTGTCGCGGCGGCTGACTTTTGCAGGCCGAAGGCGATGTTGTCGGCGACGCTCAGGTGGGGGAAGAGGGCGTAGTCCTGGAACACCATGCCGATGCGCCGCCGCTCCGGCGGCACATGCACGGACGGGCTGCTCACCGTGGTGCCGTTGATGCGGATTTCGCCGCGCCCGATGCGCTCGAAACCGGCGATGGCGCGCAGCACCGTGGTCTTGCCGCAGCCCGACGGCCCGAGCAGGCAGCCGATCGCCCCCTGCGCCAGGGCGCAGGACAGGTCGCTGACGACGACATGCTTGTCGTAGGCGTGGGAAATGTTGGCGAGTTCGAGCAGGGGCATGGAGGCTAATCGATTACAATTCTTATTATGCGTCAGCCTTGCGTTCGACGCACGACTTCGATGCAGGCCACCACCTTTTCGCCATCCTCTTCACGCTTCGCTGTCGGCGACTGGAGCGCGCTCGCCGTCGCGGCACTCGCGATTGCCGTCCTGGCGGCGGCCCCCATTGCCAGCGTGTGGACCAATCTGTTCGCCGGCGGCACCGGCGAGACCTGGGGCCATCTGGCCGCCACCGTCCTGCCGGAATATGTCGCCAACACCCTGTGGCTGTGCCTCGGCGTCGGCCTCGGCGTCATCCTCGTCGGCGTGCCGACGGCCTGGCTGGTGACCATGCACGCCTTTCCCGGACGGCGCTTCTTCGAGTGGGCGCTGGTGCTGCCGCTGGCGGTGCCGGCCTATGTCATGGCCTACACCTACACCGATCTGCTGCAGTTCGTCGGACCGGTGCAGACCTGGCTGCGCGATATGTTCGGCTGGCAGAAGGGGGATTATTGGTTCCCGGACGTGCGCACGACGGGCGGCGCCGTCGCCATGTTCACCTTCGTGCTGTATCCCTACGTCTATCTGCTGGCGCGCACCGCCTTCATCGAGCGGGCCGGCGGCATGCTCGAAGTCGGCCGCACGCTCGGGCTTTCCGCCTGGGGCAGCTTCTTCCGCATTTCCCTGCCGCTGGCGCGGCCCGCTGTGGCGGCGGGCGCAGCCCTGGCGCTGATGGAAACGCTGGCCGACTACGGTACGGTGGCCTACTTCGCGGTGCCGACGTTCACCACCGGCATCTACCGCGCCTGGTTCTCGCTCGGCGACCGCGCCGCGGCGGCCCAGCTCTCCGCCGCGCTGCTCGGTTTCGTCATCCTGGTGCTGCTGATCGAGCGCATGAGCCGCGGCCGCGCGCGCTTCCACAACACCACCGGGCGCAACCGGCCGCAGCCGGGGCGGCGCCTCTCCGGCCCTGCCGCCGTGGCGGCCGTCCTGGTTTGCGCGCTGCCGCTGGCGCTGGGCTTCCTGCTGCCGGCGGGCATCCTGCTGGACATGGCCCTCACGGAGGGCGATGCGCAGTTCGGCATGCGTTTCCTGCATCTGGCCGGCAACAGCTTCACGCTGGCGGCGCTGTCCGCCGCGCTGGCGGTGGCGCTGGCCGTGGTGCTGGCCTATGCCGCGCGCCTGTCGCGCGCGCCCTGGCCGCAATGGCTGAACCGCATCGTCGGCCTCGGCTACGCCGTGCCGGGCGCGGTGATCGCCGTCGGCGTGCTGATTCCGGTCACGCGGCTGGACAACTGGCTGGCCGGGACGATCGCCGCATGGACGGGCAGCAATCCCGGCCTGGTCCTCACCGGCGGCATCGCCGCCCTGGTGTATGCCTACCTGGTGCGCTTTCTTTCGCTCGCCCTGCAGACGGTGGAGACGAGCCTGGCCAAGATTACGTCGAGCATGGACGATGCGGCACGCTCCCTGGGCAGCGGCCAGGGCGCGACGCTGAAGCGCGTCCACTTGCCGTTGCTGCGCGGCAGCCTGCTGACGGCGGGTTTGCTGGTGTTCGTGGATGTGATGAAGGAACTGCCGGCGACGCTGGTGATGCGGCCCTTCAATTTCGATACGCTGGCGACGCAGGCCTACACGCTGGCCTCGGACGAGCGGCTGGCGGAAGCGTCGACCGCCGCCCTGGCGATCGTCGCGGTGGGGGTTCTGCCGCTGATCGCGGTATCGCGGCAGATCGCTAAGGGAAGCGCGAAGACGTCGGCGTGTTAGCCCCAGATAACCCGCCAGCCCTTGCGCTCGATGTAGCGCGAAACCTCGTGGTAGGGCTTGCCGATCATCCAGTGCAACACGGGGCCGGCGCTGATGCAGGTCCACTTCGAGCCGCGCTTGCGCCAGAGGGCTTCGCCGTGGAAGGGTGCCGTCACTTTCATGACCTTGCCGTAAGCCGATGCAGTCATGGTCAATCTCCATGCCGTTTTCGTACAGTCATTAACGGCTCGGAGTGTTGCAGGCATGAGTCGGTTCCGGGCTTTTCACCCTAAAAGTTTTCAATGGGATCAAGGTATTGCATTTACACATGCGCATAATCAGCAGGTTGCGCGTCGAGCTTGGAGTCGTTTATCAGATACCAAAAAAAACGGGCACCCGAGGTGCCCGATCCTTTTTGCAGGCCTACGCCCTGCGGCGCTATCGCCATCCAGCACGGTCGAAAACCTTCTGGGCCAGTGCCGTGTTTTTCGACAGCGTGCCGACGTTCATCGTATCGGCCTTGAAGTTTCCGAGCGATTCGAGGGCGGGATTTTTCGCCGTGGCGGTCATCACCGCCGGCCATTCGTTGTTGCCGTTGGCGAAATAGGCCTGCGCTTCGTCGCTGGCGAGGTATTCGAGGAACCGGACGGCCGCGTCCTTGTGCGGCGCGGTTTTCAGCATGCCGCCGCCCGACACGTTGATGTGCGTGCCGAAGCTCTTCTGGTTCGGCCAGATCACGCCGATTTTCTCCATGGCCGCCTTGTCCGCCGCCTTGGTCGAGCGCAGCAGCCGGGCGACATAGTAGGAGTTGGAGATGGCGACGCCGCACTCGCCGGCCGCCACCGACCTGATCTGGTCGGTGTCGCCGCCCTTCGGGGTGCGGGCGAAATTGCCGACCAGGCCCCTGGCCCAGGCCTCGGTCTTCTGCTCGCCCAGGTGATGGATCAGGGCCGAGCCGAGCGAGAGGTTGTACGGATGGGCGCCGGAGCGCACGCAGACCTGGCCCTTCAGCTTCGGGTCGGCGAGGTCCTCGTAGTTCTGCACGTCGGCCGGCTTGATGGCCGTCTTGTTGTAAATGATGACCCGCGCCCGGGTGGAGAAGGCGTACCAGGCGGTCGCACGAAGATGGGCGGGAATGCGCGCGTCCAGCGTCTTCGATTTCACCGGCGCGAACAGGCCGAGCGCATCGGCCTGGGCCAGGCGGGCGGCGTCTACGGTGATGAAAACGTCGGCCGGGCTGTTGGCGCCTTCGTTCTTGATGCGTTCGAGCAGCTCGTCCTCCTTGCCCTCGATGCGGTTGATCCTGATCCCCGTCTGTTTCGTGAAATTCGCATACAGGGCTTCGTCGGTCTGGTAGTGGCGCGCCGAATACAGATTGAGGACCTTGTCCTCGGCCAGGGCGGGTGCGGCAAGGGTGGCGGCAAGCAGGAACAGGCTAGGGCGGATCGACAGCATCGGTAGCTCCATACGTGTTGTGATGGCCGCATCCTAGCAGGGATATTTCCCAAATGCAAATCATTCGCATTACAAATCAAGCGGTCGTCCGTCGTACGCCCTCAGTCATCGGCCGCCAGACGTCAGCCGTCGAGTCAACAGGGAATCGCGGCGCGAAAAAACCTTCGGTTGCCGTCTGGAAAAGGGTCGTTCGTGAGGGGATCAGTTGGCGGCTTCGCCGCCAAAGTCAGCCGCGGCGATGCGGCGGGCGCCATCGAAGCGCTTTGCCCAATAGCCTTGCCGCATGTCTTCGATGCGTATCTGCCCCCCCCTGGCGGGGGCGTGAACGAAACGGTGCTCGCCAAGGTAGATGCCGACATGCGAAAAGCCGCGCCGCAAGGTGTTGAAGAACACCAGGTCGCCCGGCTGCAGTGCGTCGCGTTGCACGGTTTCCCCGACCCGGCTGATGTCGCGCGAGGTACGCGGCAGCAACAGGCCGAGGCTTTCGCGGAAGACATGGCGCACCAGTCCGCTGCAATCGAAGCCGGTTTCGGGGGATTCGCCGCCGTAGCGGTAATTCACGCCGATGAAGGACAGTGCGCGCACCAGCAGGTCCTGGGCGCTTGAGGCATGGCCGCCATTGGCAGTCGATTCACCGGTGAATTCCCATGCGTTGCGGGTTTCGTCTGCGGCAGCGTAGGACGCAGGGAAGGCCAGCACGCACAGGACAATGGCAATGTGCCTTGAATTCATGGGCTTGAATATAGGACGGCGGATTCGCCTTGTAAAGCAAAATATGTCTTTTGACTTGAAGAGAAGTTGGCAGGGTGCTGACGGATAAAAGAAATTCTGTTTCAATTGGGTATAATCGATTCACCCGCCAGCCTTATTCGCGCTGGAAAGTAACACGACAGGAGATACTCCATGAGTCCTTTCAAGGCCTATCTGATCGAGCAAAAGGACGGCAAGACTGCCGCAGGATTGACCGAATTCGGCGAGGACCGGCTCGACAAGGGCGAGGTGACGATCAAGATCGCCTGTTCCAGCGTGAATTACAAGGATGCCCTGGCGGCCACCGGTGCCGGCCGCATCATCCGCCGCTATCCCTGCATCGGCGGCATCGACATGGCCGGGGTCGTGGCGAAAAGCACGGATGCCCGTTTCAAGGAGGGCGACGAAGTCATCGCCACCAGCTACGACATCGGCGTGGCGCATCATGGCGGCTACGCCGAGTACGGCCGCGTGCCGGCCGACTGGGTGGTGCCCCTGCCCGCGGGCATGACTTTGTTCGAGTCGATGGCGCTGGGTACCGCCGGCTACACCGCCGCGCTGGGCGTGGTGCGCATGGAAGAGAACGGATTGCGGCCGGAGAACGGCCGGGTCATCGTCAGCGGCGCCACCGGCGGCGTCGGCAGCATCGCCGTCGACATCCTGACCCGGCTGGGCTACGAGGTCGTGGCGCTGACCGGCAAGGAAAGCCAGACGGATTACCTGAAGGGCCTCGGCGCCAGGGAGGTCATGCTGCGTTCCGGCCTCGACCTGGCCAAGATCAAGCCGCTCGACAAGGCCTTGTGGGCCGGCGCCGTGGACAACCTCGGCGGCGACGTGCTGGCCTGGATGGCCAGCACCATGCAGCAGAACGGCACCATCGCCAGCATCGGCCTGGCGGCGAGCATGAGCCTGAACACCAGCGTGGCGCCTTTCATCCTGCGCGGCGCCTGCCTGCTCGGCATCGACTCCGGCTATACCGCCATGCCGCTGCGCCGCAAGGTCTGGGCGCGCCTGGCCGGCGACATGCGCCCGGCGCACCTGGCCGCCATGACGCGCACCGTCAAGCTGGCGGATCTGCCGTCGGTGTTCGACGATTTCATCAAGGGCCAGGCCCACGGCCGCGTCGTGGTCGACTGCGCCGGCTGACGGTTCCGCCACAAGCCGATCCGCCATGGACGAAGCCGCCGAACCCGCGCTGCCCTGCGTGCTGATCGTCGATGATTCGCGCATGGTGCGCGCGACCATCATCAAGCACATCAAGGGCCGATTCGAGGTGCGCGAGGAGGCCGACGGCGAGGCCGGCTGGCAGACGCTGATGCTCGATCCCGGCATCCAGGTGCTGATTTCCGACCTGACCATGCCGAAGCTGGACGGCTACGGCCTTCTTCAGCGCGTCCGGGAATCCAAGGTGGCGCGCATTCGCGAGATGCCGGTCATCGTGATCTCCGGCGACGAGGACGAATCGGCGCGCAGCCGCGCCAAGGAATGCGGCGCCACGGACTTCATCACCAAGGGCATCGGGACCTCCGAACTGCTCGCGCGCCTCGACGCCCTGGTCAAGATGGCGCGGACGCGCAGCGAAATGGAGGCCATGACGAAGCAGGTCATGGTCGACCCGGCGTCCGGCCTCCACACCGAGGAATATCTCAAGCAGCAGGGCCGCCAGGCGCTGGCGCTGGCGCAGCGCCACGGCGGGGAGATCAGCATCATCGTGGTGGAGATCGACCGTTTCGATGAGCTGACTGCCAGGCTGGGCCAGCCCATCGGCGACCAATTGATCAGGCAGTTTCGTGCCGTGCTGTCGAAGCGGGTGCGGCTTGAAGACACGGTATCGCAAACCGCCCAGGCTCAATTCACCGTGGTATGTCCCGGCATCGGCCTCGAGGATGCCCGCGCCTTCGCCGGCCGGCTCGACCAGACCATCCGCAACGCCACCATCACCTATCGCGGCGAGCGGGTCGAGGTCGGCCTGAACTTCGGCTTTGCCAACAGCCGGGACGACGAATGGCAGACCATGACGCACCTGCTGCAGCTTGCCGAAGGCCGCGCGCTGCAGGAAGACGAAGCGGCGGCCGAACAGGGCGAGGCCGCGCCCGTCGAGGAGGAGGCGCCGCTGCCCGCCATCGGCCTCGAGGATGCGCTGGCGCTCTGCGAGGCCGGCAATGTGGAGGGGCTCATCCCCCATCTGCCGGCGCTGGCCGCGCAGCTCATGCCCTTGTTCAAGCTGATCGATGCCGAGCTCGGACTCGGCATGAACGTGGGCGAGGCCGAAGCGAAGCTGAAGAATCCCGGCTGATCAGCCCTTGACCACGGGGATCTTGCCGATCCTCGTCTGCCACTCGCGCGGGCCGGTCACGTGCACCGAAGTGCCCTTCGAATCCACCGCGACCGTGACCGGCATGTCCTGCACCTCGAACTCGTAGATCGCCTCCATGCCGAGATCGGCGAAAGCCACCACGCGCGCGGCGCGGATGGCCTTCGATACCAGGTAGGCGGCGCCGCCGACGGCCATCAGGTACACCGCCCGGTTGTCGCGGATCGCCTCGATGGCGGCGGGGCCGCGCTCGGCCTTGCCGACCATGCCGAGGAGCCCCGTCTGTTCGAGCATCTGGCGGGTAAACTTGTCCATGCGGGTGGCGGTGGTCGGCCCGGCCGGACCGACCACTTCGTCGCGCACCGGGTCGACCGGGCCGACGTAGTAGATGAAGCGGTCGGTGAAATCCACCGGCAGTTTCTCGCCCTTGTCCAGCATGTCGATCATGCGCTTGTGGGCGGCGTCGCGGCCGGTGAGCAGCTTGCCATTCAGCAGCAGCACGTCGCCGGGTTGCCAGTTCGCCACTTCCGCGCGCGTCACGGTGTCGAGATTCACCCGCCTGCCCTTGCCGGCATCGTAGGCGAGCTTCGGCCAGTCATCGAGGTTGGGCGGATCGAGTTTCGCCGGGCCCGAGCCGTCTAGGTGGAAGTGAACGTGGCGGGTGGCGGCGCAGTTGGGGATCATCGCCACCGGCAGGCTGGCGGCGTGCGTCGGATAGTCGAGAACCTTGACGTCCAGCACGGTGGTGAGGCCGCCGAGGCCCTGGGCGCCGATGCCGAGGGCGTTGACCTTGTCGTAGAGTTCCAGGCGAAGCGCTTCGGCGCGCGTGAGTTTTTCACCCTGCTGGCCGCGCGCGATCAGTTCGTGGATGTCCACCGGCGCCATGAGGGACGCCTTCGCCAGCAGCATGGCCTTTTCCGGCGTGCCGCCGATGCCCAGCCCGAGGATGCCGGGCGGGCACCAGCCGGCACCCATGGTCGGCACCGTCTTCAACACCCAGTCGACGAGCGAGTCGGAGGGGTTGAGCATGGCGAACTTGGCCTTGTTCTCGGAGCCGCCGCCCTTGGCGGCGCAAATCACCTCGACATGGTCGCCCGGCACGATCTCGTAGTGCACCACGGCCGGGGTGTTGTCCCTGGAGTTCCTGCGGGCCCCGGCCGGATCGAGCAGGACGGAGGCACGCAGCTTGTTGTCGGGGTTGTTGTAGGCACGGCGCACGCCCTCGTCGACCATTTCCTGCACGCCCATCGCGGCATCCCAGCGGACGTCCATGCCGACCTTGAGGAAGACCACGGCAATGCCCGTGTCCTGGCAGATCGGGCGGTGGCCTTCGGCGCTCATGCGCGAGTTGATGAGGATCTGGGCGATGGCGTCTTTCGCGGCCGTGCTCTCTTCACGGTCGTAGGCGGCGGCCAGCGCCCTGATGTAGTCGGCAGGGTGGTAGTAGCTGATGAACTGGAAGGCGTCGGCGATGCTCTGGATGAAGTCTTCCTGGCGGATGGCGGTCATGGCGGGCCTTTCAATGCTTCTTCGCCAGCATCAGCGAGCTGGTCATGATCTTGTCGGTCCAGGCCATGGTCAGGGCCGAGACGAGGAAGGTGAGGTGGATCGCCACCTGCCAGAGAATGGTCTTGTCCGGAATGTTTTCTGCATTGATGAAGGTTTTCAGCAGGTGGATCGAGGAGATGCTGATGATGGCGGTCGACAGCTTGATCTTGAGCACGCCGGCGTTGACGTGGGAGAGCCATTCCGGCTGGTCGGGGTGGCCTTCGAGGTCGAGGCGGGACACGAAGGTTTCGTAGCCGCCGATGATCACCATGATCAGCAGGTTGGCGATCATCACCACGTCGATCAGTCCCAGCACGACGAGCATCACGTCGGTGTCGGTCAGGCTGCCGATCTTGCCGACCAGATGGCTCAGCTCGATCATGAACTGATAGACATAGACGCCCTGGGCGACGATCAGCCCGAGGTAGAGGGGGGCCTGCAGCCAGCGGCTCCAGAAAATCATGCCTTCCAGAGCCTTGACGGAGCGATGAGTGGCCTTTTGCATTTTGGATGGTAAGTTGTACGGGAATGCGAAATTCTAGCATTCATGCTGCATTGCGGCAGGGGGTGGAACCGGGCGGCCGGCGTGTAAGATGGACGTAAGCTTAGGTCTTTAAATTGTATCTTCCACTAGAATGGCCGCATTCAAGGAAGTAATCGGAAGTAATTCGAAAGGAATACGGGCGTAGATTGGCAGCCGATTGCCCCTGACGAAGCCAGGGCGGATCGGGTCGCCGACGGCCTTGTACGGGCGGCCGCGCCGCCTTGTTCCAGTACTTGTCAGAGGAGAGGTTCATTATGTCGTCCACGATCGAGTCGGTCCTGAATGAAACCCGGGTTTTCCCGCCACCGCCGGAGTGCGTCGCCCAGGCGAACGTCTCGGGCATGGAAGCCTATCGGGAACTGTATGCCAAGAGCGAAAAGGATTATGAGGGGTTCTGGGGCAAGATCGCCCGCGACAACCTGATCTGGCACAAGCAGTTCACCAAGGTGCTGGATGAATCGAACGCCCCCTTCTACACCTGGTTCGAGGACGGCGAACTGAACGTCTCCTACAACTGCCTCGACCGCCACCTCGAGTCCAAGCCGCACAAGACGGCCCTGATCTTCGAGGCCGACAACGGCCAGGTCACCAAGATCACCTACAAGGAGCTCTACCACCGCGTCTGCCGCTTCGCCAACGGATTGAAAAAGCTCGGCATCCAGAAGGGCGACCGCGTCCTGATCTATCTGCCGATGTCGATCGAGGCGGTGGTGGCCATGCAGGCCTGTGCCCGCATCGGGGCCATCCATTCGGTGGTGTTCGGCGGCTTCTCGGCGAAGAGCGTGCAGGAGCGCATCATCGACGCCAAGGCGCGCCTGGTGATCACTGCCGACGGCCAGTACCGCGGCGGCAAGGAAATGGCGCTGAAGCCGGCCGTCGACGAGGCCCTTGGCATGGGCGGCTGCGGCACGATCGAGAAGGTCGTCGTCTACAAGCGCACCGGCGGCGAGGTGACCTGGAACACCGCCCATGACCTCTGGTGGCACGACCTGGAGGAAGGGCTGCCCGACGAGTGTCCGGCGACCCCGGTGGGTGCCGAGCATCCGCTCTTCATCCTCTACACCTCCGGCTCGACGGGCAAGCCGAAGGGCGTGCAGCATTCCAGCGGCGGCTACCTGCTGGGCGCCGTGATGAGCATGAAGTGGGTGTTCGACATCAAGTCGAACGACGTCTTCTGGTGCACGGCCGACGTCGGCTGGGTCACCGGCCACACCTACGTGACCTACGGCCCGCTGGCGATGGGCGCCACGGAAATCATCTTCGAGGGCGTGCCGACCTACCCGGACGCCGGCCGTTTCTGGCGCATGATCCAGGACCACAAGGTCAGCATCTTCTACACCGCGCCGACGGCCATCCGCTCGCTCATCAAGGCCGGTGCCGAACAGCCGAAGAACTACAACCTCTCCAGCCTGCGCATCCTCGGCACGGTGGGCGAGCCGATCAACCCCGAAGCCTGGATGTGGTACCACAACACCGTCGGGGGCGGCCGCTGCCCCATCGTCGACACCTGGTGGCAGACCGAGACCGGTGGCCACATGATCTCGCCGCTGCCGGGCGCCACGCCGACCAAGCCGGGCTCGTGTACGCTGCCGCTGCCCGGCATCATGGCCGCGATCGTGGATGAGACCGGCGCCGACGTCGATCTCGGCAAGGGCGGATTCCTCGTCATCAAGAAGCCGTGGCCGTCGATGATTCGCAACATCTGGGGCGATCCGGATCGCTTCAAGAGCTCCTACTATCCGGCCGATTTCGGCGGCAAGTATTATCTCGCCGGCGACGGCGCCAACCGCGACCTGGACGGCTATTTCTGGATCATGGGCCGCATCGACGACGTGCTCAACGTCTCCGGCCACCGCCTCGGCACGATGGAGATCGAGTCGGCCCTGGTGGCGCATCCGCTGGTGGCCGAGGCCGCCGTGGTGGGCCGGCCGGACGATCTCACCGGCGAGGCGGTATCCGCCTTCGTCGTGCTGAAGCAGGCGCGGCCGTCCGGTGCCGATGCCAAGAAGATCGCCGACGAACTGCGCGCACACGTCGCCAAGGAGATCGGCGCCATCGCCAAGCCCAAGGACATCCGCTTCGGCGACAACCTGCCGAAAACGCGCTCCGGCAAGATCATGCGCCGGCTGCTGCGTGCGATCGCCAAGGGCGAGGAGATCACCCAGGACGTCACCACCCTCGAAAACCCGGCCATTCTGCAGCAACTGAAGGAGCCGACAGCCTGAAGGCGGCGTGCCGCAGCGATAAGGGGCGCCCGCGGGGCGCCCCTTTTTTTCGCCGCCCCGAATGCGCCCTGGCGGCCCACGCTATAATCGAAACGGCAGCAGCGTTCCGAAGCTTCCGAAGCCACAAGGGGGGAGTCATGAATCGCTCCATCATCACGGGGCAGCGTCTGGCGGCGATTTTTCTGGTGGGCTGCGTGCTGTTCAACTACCCTTTCATCGCCCTCTTCAACAAGCCGGGTGAGATCTTCGACATCCCCCTCCTGTATTTCTACCTGTTCGGCGTCTGGATGCTGCTGATCGGCGCGATGGCGCTGGTCATCGAACGTCGCAGGGAATAGGGGCGCGGCCATGCTGCAGGGCTGGGTCATCGCGAGCGTCTCCTTCGCCTATCTGGGCGTGCTGTTCGCGATTGCCTATTACGGCGACAAGCGCGCCGATGCCGGCCGGTCGATCATCGCCAACCCGACCATCTATGCGCTGTCCCTGGCGGTCTACTGCACGACGTGGACCTTCTATGGCAGCGTCGGCCGCGCCGCCACGACGGGCATCGGCTTCCTGCCGATCTATCTCGGACCGACCCTGATGGCCGGCCTGTGGTGGTACGTCATGCTGAAGATCATCCGCATCAGCAAGGCCAACCGCATCACCTCCATCGCCGACTTCGTTTCCTCGCGCTACGGCAAGAGCCAGCTGCTCGGCGGCCTCGTCACCATCATCGCCGTGGTCGGCATCGTTCCCTACATCTCGCTGCAGCTGAAGGCCGTCTCGAACAGCTTCACCATCCTGCTCAATTTCCCCGACATCGTCATGCCGGCCAAGGCCGGGGCGCAGCCGCTGCTGCAGGACAGCGCGCTCTACATCGCCATGATCCTCGCCGCCTTCACCATCCTCTTCGGCACGCGGCACCTGGATGCGACCGAGCGGCACGAGGGCATGGTGGCGGCCATCGCCTTCGAATCCCTGGTCAAGCTGCTGGCCTTCCTGGCCGTCGGCATTTTCGTCACCTTCGGCATCTACGACGGCTTCGGCGACATCTTCGACCGGGCCGAGCTGGTGCCGAGGCTGAAGGCGCTGATGACGGTGGCGGACACGGGCGCCAGCTACGGCAGTTGGTGGTCGCTGACCTTCCTCTCCATGCTCTCGATCATGTTCCTGCCGCGGCAGTTCCAGATCGCCGTGGTGGAAAACGTGAACGAGCGGCACCTGGCGCGGGCGATCTGGCTGTTTCCGCTCTACCTGCTGCTCATCAACATCTTCGTGCTGCCGATTGCCGTCGGCGGCATCCTGCATTTTCCTGACGGCGGGGTGGACGCCGACACGTTCGTGCTGACCCTGCCGATGGTCGAGCGGCAGGAGGCGCTGGCCCTGTTCGTCTTCATCGGCGGCCTGTCGGCGGCGACCGGCATGGTCATCGTCGAGACGATCGCCCTGTCCACCATGGTCTGCAACGACCTGGTGATGCCCGTGCTGCTGCGCTGGAAGGCACTGCGGCTGCAGGAGGAACAGGATCTTTCGGGACTGCTGCTGGCCATCCGCCGCTGGGCGATCGCCGGCATCCTGCTGCTGGGCTACGTCTATTTCCGCGCGGCCGGCGAGGCCTATGCGCTGGTCAGCATCGGCCTGATCTCCTTTGCCGCCGTGGCCCAGTTCGCGCCGGCGATCATCGGCGGCATCTACTGGAAGGGCGGCACGCGGGCCGGCGCCATTGCCGGCCTGGCCGCCGGTTTCGCCGTCTGGATCTACACCCTGCTGCTGCCGTCCTTCGCCAAGTCCGGCTGGCTGCCGCTGGGATTCATCGAGGAGGGCCTGTTCGGCGTCGCCCTGCTCAGGCCGCAACAGCTGTTCGGCCTCGCCGGTCTGGACGAGATCTCCCACAGCCTCTTCTGGAGCATGCTGGCCAACATCGGCGGCTATGTCGCCGTGTCGTTGCGGCGGCGGCCCGACGTGGTGGAGACCGGTCAGGCCACGGTGTTCGTCGATGTCTTTCGCCATACCGAAGGCTCGGCGAGCTCCCGTTTCTGGCGCGGCAGCGCCCAGGTGCAGGACCTGCTGCCGCTGATCGGGCGCTTCCTCGGTCCGGAGCGGGCGCGCGCGTCCTTTCTGGCCTACGCCCGCCGGCGCAAGCTGTCCTCGATCGACGAGTTGCAGGCCGATGCCGACCTGGTGCATTACGCCGAGGCGCTGCTGGCCGGCGCCATCGGCGGCGCCTCCGCCCGGGTGATGGTGGCCTCGGTGGTGAAGGAGGAACCGCTCGGGCGGGACGAGGTGATGAACATCCTCGACGAGGCCTCCCAGGTGCGCGCCTATTCGCGCCAGCTCGAGCAGAAGTCGCGCGAGCTGGAAGCGGCCACCGCCGAGCTGCGCGCCGCCAACGAGCGGCTGAAGGAGCTCGACCGCATGAAGGACGACTTCATGTCCACCGTGACGCACGAGCTGCGCACGCCGCTGACCTCGATCCGTGCCTTCTCGGAAATCCTGCTCGAGGACCCCAACGTCGAGCCCGGACAGCGCGCGAAATTCGTCGCCATCATCGTCAAGGAGACCGAGCGGCTGACGCGCCTCATCAACCAGGTGCTGGACATGGCCAAGATCGAGTCGGGCAACGCGGAGTGGCACACGGTCGAAGTGGACCTGCGCGAGGTCATCGAGGAATCCGTCGCGGCGACCTCTTCCCTGTTCGGCGACAAGCGCATCGGCCTCGACATGTCGATCGAGGGCGGGGCACCGAAAGTGATGGCCGATCGCGATCGCTTGATCCAAGTCATGCTGAACCTGCTCTCGAATGCGGTCAAATTCTGCGAGGAAGCACGCGGGCACGTGACGGTGAGGCTGTCGGCCGCGAACGATGCGGTGCGCGTCGACGTCGAGGACAACGGCCCCGGCATCAGCGAGCAGGATCAGCGCACCATATTCGAGAAATTCCGGCAGGTTGGCGATACCATGACCGCCAAGCCGCAGGGCACCGGCCTGGGCCTGCCGATCAGCCGGCAGATCATCGAGCATTTCGGCGGGCGGTTGTGGGTGGAGAGCAGTCCGGGACAGGGTGCGAAATTCTCGTTCACCCTGCCCCTGAACCGGGAAGGCGGCATGCACCAAGAGGAGAGAGCGGAAAAATGAGCAAACGGATACTGATCGTCGACGACGAACCCAACATCGTGGTCTCCCTGGAGTTTCTCATGAAGCGCGAGGGCTTCGAGGTGGCGGTGGCCGCCGACGGCGAGGCGGCGCTGAGGGCGATCGAGGAAAACCGGCCCGACCTGGTGCTGCTCGACATCATGCTGCCGAAGAAGAACGGCTTCGAGGTCTGCCAGACCATCCGCGCCAACCCGGCCTGGCAATCGATCAAGGTCGTGATGCTGACGGCCAAGGGGCGCGACACCGAGGTCGCCAAGGGCACCGCCCTGGGCGCCGATGCCTACATGACCAAGCCGTTCTCGACCAAGGACCTGATTGCCCAGGTGCGGCAGATGCTGGGCCTCGACGGATGAGCGACCGTTCCGGCCGGCTCAAGCTGGCCCTGGTCCTGGCAGGCATTTATTTTCTGCTGGCGCTGCTGTTTTGTGCGCTCGGCGCCGTGCTGTGGGCGGACATGAAGGCCGAGGAGCGCCAGGCGCTGCTGGCCGTCCTGCTGCCGCGGCTGGAGCTGTCGATCCTGATCATCCTGATGGCATGGGCGGTGCTCGGCATGATCGTGCACGCGATCTACCGCGCCTATGTGCTGGCGCCGCTGGCGCTGCGCGAGCAGGCGCTGGTGATGGTCAACGCCAATCCCGGCCTGCGTCTGGAGGAACTGGGGGCGCCGGAAATCAGGACCCTGGCGCAGGTGGTGAATGCCCTGGCCGAGCAGCGCGAAGCCCTCCAGCGCGACGTCGAGGAAAAGATACGCGAAGGCCGTTCCTCCGTCGAGGAGGAGAAGAACCGGCTGGCGGCCCTCATGTCCGAGCTGACCCAGAGCGTCGTGGTGTGCAACCTCGACGGGCGCATCCTGCTTTACAACGCCCGCGCCCGGCTGCAGTTCGAGGCGCCGGGCGAGCAAAGTCAGCCTGCCCGGGACGGCGTCCTGATCGGCCTGGGCCGCTCGATCTTCGCCATCCTCGAACGCAGCCTGATCTCGCATGCGCTGGACGGCATCCGCCAGCGCCTGGTGCGCGGCGGCCGGCAGCCGACGGCCAATTTCGTCACGAACGGTCCCGCCGGCCAGCTGATCCGCGTGCAGATGGCGCCGGTGCTGGGCGCCGCGCGCGGCGGGGCGGGCGTGGCGGAGGCGGTACCCGGCCTCGCCGGCTACATCCTGATGCTGGACGACATCACGCACAGCTTCGAGATGGAAACGCAGCGCGATGCGCTGCTGCAGTCGCTCACCGAGGGCAGCCGCGCCTCGCTCGGCAACATACGCGCCGCCGTCGAGAACCTGCTCGGCTATCCCGACATGGAGGTCGCCCAGCGCGACCGCTTCATCGGCATCATCCGCGACGAGGTGGCGGCCATGGGCCAGCGGCTCGACCGCACGGCGACGGAATTCTCCGACGCGCTCAAGACGCGCTGGCCGCTCGAGGACATGCTGGGCGAGGACTTCGTCCACGCGGCCCGGCAACGCATCGAGCAGAAGCTGGCCCTGCCCGCCAAGATCGAGCACATTGCCGAGGGCTTGTGGATCCAGGTGGACAGTTTTTCGCTCCTGCAGGCCGTGACCTACCTGGTTTCCCGCCTGCGCGACGAATACGGCATCCGGGAAATCCGCCTTCGCCTGGCGCCGGACGGCCGCCTGGCGCACCTCGATCTGGTCTGGAGCGGTGCCGTGATGAGCAGCCAGACCCTGTTGTCGTGGGAGATCGATCCGATGCACGCGGCGGGCGAGGCGAGCCCGCTGAGCCTGCGCGAGGTGATCGAGCGCCACGGCGGCGAAATCTGGTTCGAGCGCGAGAAAGCTTCTCACCGCGCCTTCATCCGCATGCTGATCCCTTCGGCCCTGCCGCAGGACAGCGTCGAACCGGCGGCGCTGCTGCACGCGGGAAGCCGGCCCGAGTACTACGACTTCGACCTGTTCCGCCAGACCGAGGAAAGCCGCGCCCTCGACGACCGCTTGCTGACGGAACTCAGCTACACCGTCTTCGACACCGAAACGACGGGACTCGAACCCTCCGCCGGCGACGAGATCATCCAGATCGGCGCGACCCGCATCGTGAACGGCCGCCTGCTGCGGGGCGAGCGCATCGACCAGATCATCGATCCGCGCCGCCCGCTGCGGCCCGAAGGCATTCCCATCCACGGCATCACCGAGGAGATGGTGGCCGGCCAGCCGACCATCGAGCAGGTGCTGCCGACCTTTCATGCCTTCAGCGAGGACACCGTGCTGGTGGCGCACAACGCCGCCTTCGACATGCGCTTCCTGCAGTTGAAGGAGGCGGCGACCGGCATCTGCTTCCGCCAGCCGGTGCTCGATACGCTGCTGCTCTCCGCCGTGATCCATCCCAACCAGGCGTCGCACAAGCTGGAGGCGATCTGCGCCCGGCTCGGCATCGATGTCATCGGCCGCCACACCGCCCTCGGCGACGCCATCGTCACCGGGGAGGTTTTCCTCAGGATGATTCCCCTCCTGGCGGAGATGGGCATTCGCACCCTGCGCGAGGCGCGCGAGGCCTCCGAACGCACCTACGCCGCCAGGGTCAAGTACTGAACGGACGAACGAACATGGACGAAACCTCCCGCCAGCTGCCCAAGAACGATTTTCAGGCGATGTACAGCCCGCTCGGCAGCCTCATCCGGCGCCAGCCGGTGACCGTGCCGCTGGATGCCACGGTGCGCCAGGCCATCGCGGTAATGGACGAGAAACGCATCGGCTCCATCATCGTCGCCGACGGCGGCGGACGACTGCCGCTGGGCATTTTCACCCTGCGCGACCTGCTGCACCGGGTGGCGCTGCCCGGCTGCACGCTCGACCTGCCGATCGCCGCGGTCATGACGGCGGGGGTGATTACCGTCAAGCCGCAGACCACGGCCTACCAGGCCGCCCTCATCATGGGGCGGCGCGGCCTGCGCCACCTGCTGGTGGTCGACGACGCGGGCGGCCTGCTCGGCATCGTCTCCCAGAACGACCTGTTCGCCCTGCAGCGCACGGGCGTGAACGACGTCACCGGCAGCATCCGCGAGGCGCGGGACCTGGCCGCGCTGCAGGCCTGCGCGCGGGACATCCGCGCCATGGCCGACACCATGCTGCGGCAGGGCGTCGCCGCCGACCAGCTCACCCACCTCATCTCGACCCTGAACGACCTGCTCACCCTGCGCATCATCGAGCTGACGCACGACGAGTTCGACCTGCCGCAGGTGAAGTGGTGCTGGATCGCCCTCGGCTCGGAGGGGCGCTACGAGCAGACGCTGTCCACCGACCAGGACAACGGAATCATCTTCGAGGCCGGCGGCCAGGCGCCGCAGCCGCTGCGCGAGAGCCTGCTGCCCTTCGCCGACGCGGTCAACCGCAAGCTGGACGCCTGCGGCTTTCCGCTCTGCAAGGGCGGCATCATGGCCGGCAACCCCGAGTGGTGCCTGTCGCTGGAGGAGTGGCAGGGGAAGTTTTCGCACTGGATCAAGACGCCGGAACCCAAGGCCTTGCTCAACGCCTCGATCTTCTTCGACTTCCGCCCGCTCTACGGCGACGAGGAGTTGTCTCACGCGCTGCGCAGCTGGCTGCTCGGCGTCAGCGGCAAGGCCAACCTTTTCCTGCGCCTGATGACCGAGAACGCGCTGCAGTGCGCGCCGCCGCTGGGGATGATCCGCGACTTCGTCTACGACGACAACAAGGATTTTCCGCGCACCATCGACCTGAAGATGTACGGCTCGCGTCCGTTCGTCGACGCCGCCCGCATCTTTGCCCTGGCCAACAACGTGACGGCCACCGGCACGGCGCAGCGCCTGCGCGGCGCGGCAGAAGCCATCCACATGGGCGCCGACGTCGAGGCGATGATCGACGGCTTCTATTTCATCCAGATGCTGCGCCTGCGCCACCAGAAGGATCTGGGCGGCGCAACGGGCGGGGCCAACCGGGTCGACCCGGAAGACCTGAACGAGCTCGACCGCCACATCCTCAAGGAAGCCTTCAAGCAGGCGCGCAACCTGCAGGACAAGCTGCGGCTGGATTACCGGCTGTAGGGAAAAGTCAGTCCCGGCGATACGGCGCCGGCTTCAGAAACTCCCGCCGGTCGCCGCGAAGAGCCGGTCGCGCAGCTGGATCAGGCGCGGGCCGAGCTCCTCATAGATGCGGCTGCGTGTCATCTCGAAGGGCGGGCCGGCGCAGGTGAGGGCGAGGACCTTCGACTGGTCGCGCGAGACCAGCGGCACGGCGACGGAGTACACGTCCTTGTTCCATTCGCCGAGCGAGACGCAGAAGCCGTTCTTCTGGTATTCGCGCACCGCCTTCTCGAAGCTGGCGCGAAAGCCTTCCCAGTCCTCCTTGCGGGCGGTCTTGCGGTGTTCCGCCAGCATGGCCGTGCGCGCCGCCTCGGACAGGCCGCAGTGGTAGGCACGGCCCAGCGCCGTCATGCCGTAGGGCACGCGGGCGCCGACCTCCAGGCGCATCTGGAAGGTCGGGTTGCCCTGGCAGACCTCCAGGAAAACCATGTAGGGGTTGTCGCGCGCCGCCAGGCAGACGGTGGCGCGGGCGTAGTCGGCGAACGCCTGCATCTGCGGCCGGGCGATGGCGCGGATGTCCTGGCTGGCGAGAAAGGAGTAGCCCAGCGCCAGTACGCCCACCGAAAGGGAGTACTTGCCCGATACCGGCGAGTAGTCGAGATAGCCGAGCTGGGTCAGCGTGTGGGTCAGGCGGGAGACCGTCGGCTTCGGCAGATGCGCCCGTTGCGCGATCTCGTTGTTGCCCAGGGCCGGGTGGCGCGGGGTGAAGGCGCGCAGGATATCGAGGCCGCGCGCCAGCGCCGTGACGAACTGGCGGTCCTTGGCCGGGCGGGGCTTCTCGACGGATGGCTTGGGGTCGCTTCGGGCCATGTTCATTCCTCCGGCAGGACGACGACCTTGCCCAGCACCCGGCGGTCGAGCAGCCGCCGCATCGCTTCGGGCGTGCGCGCCAGCGGAAACCGTTCGCTGACGACCGGGCTGATTTTCCTTTCGGCGAACCAGGCCATCAGCTGTTTCATGTTGCGGACGTGGCCGGCCGGGTCGTGGCGCACCGAGTCGCCCCAGTACACGCCGAGCAGCTGACGCTCCTTCAGCAGCGCCAGGTTGAGCGGAATCTTCGGGATGTCCCCCGCGGCGAAACCGACGACGAGCAGCCGGCCGCGCCAGGCCAGGGCGCGCACGGCCGACTCGGTGTAGCTGCCGCCGACCGGGTCGTAGACGACATCGACGCCCTTTTCGCCGGTCAGCGCGAGGCTGCGCTGGCGCAGGTCTTCCGTCGTGTACTCGATGGTCTCGTCGGCGCCGAGCCGGCGGCACAGCGCCAGCTTGTCGGCGCTCGAGGCGGCGGCGATGACGCGCGCGCCCATGGCCTTGCCGATCTCCACGGCTGCCGCGCCGACGCCGCCGGCGGCCCCCAGCACCAGCAGCGTCTCGCCCGGCTGCAGCCGGGCGCAGTCCTGCAGGGCGTGGAGCGAGGTGCCGTAGGTCAGCACCAGCGCCGCGCCGCTGGCGAAATCCATGTTCTCCGGCAGCGGCATGATCTTCCCGGCGGCGACGACGCATTCCTCGGCGAAGCCGCCGGTGCCGGGGAAGCCGATGACGCGGTCGCCGGCCTTCAGGCCCTGCACCCCTTCGCCGACTTCCTTGATGAGGCCCGCCACTTCCGCGCCGGGCGAGAAGGGCAGCGGCGGCCTGACCTGATAGCGGCCCTGCACCATCAGCGCGTCGGGAAAGTTGAGGGCCGCCGCCTTGACGTCGACCACCACCTGACCGGGGCCGGCCTGGGGCGAGGGCACGTCCCGCACCGAGAGTTTCTCCGGCGGGCCGTATTCCGGACAGAGCAGGGCTTTCATGATTTCTCCGGCAGCGGGGTGGGGTTGCGGTCTTCGAGGATGTCCTCCATCCTCAGGCGCACCGCCTGCTTGATGCGGCCGTGCGGGATGACATAGAAGCGGTCGGCGGCGACGGCCTCGAAGACGGCATTCGCCATGTCGTCGGCCGTCAGGCGGCCGGACTTCACGGCCTGGCCCATGCGCTCCTGGTAGGCGGCGGAAGCGGCCGAGGGCGGCGCCGCCGTGCCGAAGCGATCGGGCCGGTTGCGTTCAGAGGTGTGGATGGCGGTCGGCACCCAGGCCGGGCAGAGCACCGACACGCCGATCCGCGCCTGCTGCGCGCGCAGCTCGTGATACAGCGTTTCCGACAGGGTGACGACGCCGTGCTTGCTGACGTTGTAGGCGGCCATGGCGGGAGTGGACAGCAGGCCGGCGACGGAGGCGGTGTTCACCACGTGGCTGCCGCCGTCCTGCGCCAGCATGCGCGGCACGAAGTGGCGGATGGCGTGCACCACGCTCCAGAGATTGACGCCGAGGATCCATTCCCAGTCGGCGGTCGTCAATTCCCACGCCAGCCGCGTCAGGCCGACGCCGGCGTTGTTGCAGAGCAGGTGCACGCCGCCGAAGCGGCCGAAGGCCGCGTCGGCGAGGGCGGCGATGTCCTCCTCGCGGCTGACGTCGACGCGCATCGCGTGGAGGGCATCGGCCGCGACCGGCAAGGCTTTCACCGCCTCGGCCAGCTTGGCTTCGTCGATGTCGGCCAGCACCAGACGCATGCCCTCGCGCGCCGCCCGCTGCGCCAGGGCCAGGCCGATGCCGCTGGCCGCACCGGTGATGACTGCCGTCCTGTCCCTCAGTTCGCGCATAATCGTGTTCCAATGGAATTGCCGGCACGATATCATGAAGGCCGACAAAACGAAATAATCGTTCGCATAGCGAAATGCATGGCGAAATGAAGGGGCGGTAGCGGGGTGAGGCGGATGGCACAAGCGGATGGACGCGTCGGCACGAGGAAAGGGGAACCGGGCATGCCCGATTGCGTCGCCTGCGGCGGCTGCTGCGCCTGGTCCGAAACCTGGCCGGTGCTGATGGGGCCGCGCGACGGCGAAGGCATCCCCGAAGACCTGATCGATGCCGACCACGGTCGCATGCAATCCTGGGGCCATCGCTGCGCCGCGCTGGAAGGCGAACTCGGCGTGCAGGTGGCTTGCAGCGTCTATGCCAACCGTCCGCTCGTCTGCCGCGAATTCCAGGCGGGATCGGCGGACTGCCTGATGGTGCGGCGCAAGTTCGGCTTCGGGAACGTCTGAGATGGGCGCCTGGTACCTCTACCTGATCGAATGCCGGGACGGCAGCATCTACACCGGCATCACCGTCGATGTCGCCGCGCGCTATGCCGCTCACGCCGCCGGCAAGGGCGCGCGCTACACCCGTTCCCATCCGCCGAAGCGCCTGCTGGCGAGCGTCGAATATCCCGACCGCTCGGCGGCGCTGAAGGCCGAGTACGAAGTCAAACTGCTTTCCGCCGACGCCAAGCGCGCCTACGCCGACAGCCTGGCACCCGTCGAACGCGCGCCCGGCAGCATGTTGAGGATTTCGGACAGGGTGTCCGTCCCGCTCGGCGAGGTCGAGCTGAACGCCATCCGCGCCCAGGGGGCGGGCGGCCAGAACGTCAACAAGGTCTCCAGCGCCATCCACCTGCGCTTCGATGTCGGCGCCTCGTCGCTGCCCGAGTTCTACAAGGCGCGTCTGCTCAAGCTGAGCGACCAGCGCATCAGCCGCGAGGGCGTGGTCGTCATCAAGGCGCAGCAGTCCCGCAGCCAGGAGAAAAACCGGGTAGAGGCGCTGAAGCGGCTGCAGGAACTGATTGCCGGCGTCGCCGCAACGCCCCGGCCGCGCAAGCCGACCCGGCCGACGCGCAGCGCGCAGAAGAAACGCCTCGACAGCAAGACCCGGCGCGGCGCGGTCAAGGCCCTGCGCGGCAAGGTCAGCGAATAACCAGGGGAGGGAGCCGATGGACATGCGGGTGAATGTGGTCGTGGCCGATGCGGAGGAGGCCGGGGCGATCATCGAATCGGAGAAACCGCTCGAGGAATGGAAGGGCTTCGAAGCGAACGGGCTCGACCAGGCCAAGTTCGCCATGCTCCACGCCCTGCTGATCGGCGAGTTGTTCGACGATGCGCTGGCCGAATGCGGGCCGCTCTATTCCGCCACCGACGAGGGACCCTGGCTCATGCTGCTGCCCGGCGATTCCGTGGCGCGCCTTGCCGCACTCGACGAAGACGCTCTCGACCGGGTCGGCGAGGAACTGGCCGCGACCGGGGAATTCGAGGAGGACGGCTGGTCCGCCGACGAGGTCAAGGGGTTCGTCACGGCGCTGGCCGACCTGGCCGGCGTGGCCAGGGCGCAAGGCCGGGCGGTGTTCGTCTGGATGGCGCCAGCCGACTGAGCACATCGCCACCAGGCGGGGAAGGGATACCGTAGTGAAGCAGATCATCCACGGCGCCGACGGCAGGCCGGAATCGATGCAGGTGGGCGAGGGCGCGAAGCCGCAGCCCGGCCCCGGAGAAATCCTGATCGAGGTGCACTTCGCCGGCATCAACCGGCCCGACGTGCTGCAGCGTTCCGGCCGCTATCCGCCGCCGCCGGGCGCCTCGCCCATCCTCGGCCTGGAAGTGGCCGGCACGGTGGCGGCGCTGGGCGAGGGCGTCGGCGAATGGAAAGTCGGTCAGCGCGTGACGGCGCTGGTGCCGGGTGGCGGCTATGCCGAGTACTGCGTGGCGCCAGCCGCGCATGCGCTGCCGGTTCCCGAGGGCCTCGACCTGGCGCTGGCGGCGGCGCTGCCGGAAACCTGGTTCACCGTCTGGGCCAACCTGGTCGACCTGGGACGATTGAAGCGGGGCGAGCGGCTGCTGGTGCATGGCGGGTCGAGCGGCATCGGGCTCACCGCCATCCAGCTCGCGCGCCATCTCGGCGTCGAATGTTTCGTCACCGTCGGCAGCGCGGAGAAGGCGCAGTTCTGCAGCGACTTCGGCGCCGACCACGCCATCGACTACAAGCGGGACGACTTCGTGCAGAAGGTGAAGGAGATCACCCGCGGCGAGGGTGTCGATGTCATCCTCGACATGGTCGGTGCGCCCTATCTGCAAAAGAACCTGGGCCTGCTGCGGCGCGATGGCCGCCTGGTGCTGATCGCCTTCCTCGAAGGAGCCAAGGGCGAGTTCGACCTGATGCCGGTGATGCTCAAGCGCCTCACCGTCACCGGCTCGACCATGCGGCCGCGCACGCTGGCGGAGAAGGCGGCCATCCGCGATGCGCTGCTCGCGCACATCTGGCCGGAGATCGCCGCCGGCCGCCTGCGCCCGCATATCCACGCCACCTTCCCGCTGGCGCAGGCGGGCGAGGCACACCGCCTGATGGAGAGCAGCCGCCATATCGGCAAGATCGTGCTGCAGGTGAAATCGTGAGCGCCTTCGGCCGGGCCGTCCCGAGGCCGGCCCGGCCAACGGCAGGGAGCCGCATGGCGGCGAACAATCGTCACCCCCTTCCTCGGGAAGGGGGCGGAGGAATGGTTTTCAAATGGCCGTACTGAATATCGACATCGTCTCCGACGTGGTCTGTCCCTGGTGCTTCATCGGCAAGCGCCGGCTGGCGTCCGCCCTGCGCGGGCTGCGCGCGCAACGTCCCGACGTTACGCCGAGCATCCGCTGGCTGCCGTATTTCCTCAACCCGGATACGCCGGAGGAAGGCGAGCCCTACCGGCCCTTCCTCGAGAGGAAATTCGGCGGGCCGGAAAAGCTGGCGCAGATCTGGGGCCAGATCGTCGCGGCGGGGCGCACGGCCGGCATCGAGTTCGCCTTCGAGCGCATCGAGCTCCGCGCCAACACCCTGCGTGCCCACCGCCTGATCCACCGCGCCCAGGAAACGGGCCATGCCGATGCCCTCGTCGAGCGGCTCTTCGCCGCGCAGTTCCTGCAGGGGGAGAACGTCGGCGATGCGGCGGTGCTGGCGCGCCTGGCCGGCGAATGCGGCGACGACGAGGCGGCGGCGCTGGCCTATTTGCGCTCTGAGGCGGATGCCGACGCCGTGCGCGCCCAGGCGGAGCGCGCGCAGCGCATGGGCGTCAGCGGCGTGCCCTTCTTCATTTTCGCCGGACGCCTCGGCATCGGCGGCGCGCAGCCGCCGGAGGTGCTGCTCGACGCCCTGCGCCAGAGCCTGAATGCCGCCTGAGCCGGCCGGGTCCGAAACCCGCAAAAAAATGCTTGATTTATTGCCGAGTTGCATGTTCAATGCCGGCATTCGCTCGGACTCAAGCAGCAGAATGACGGTACGCAACTGCCATTTCGGTTCTGGGTATTCGAACGAACCGTCGGGCAGTCGCCCTTCATTATTTTTAGGATGGGAAATATGGCAACAGGTACAGTCAAGTGGTTCAACGATGCAAAGGGCTTCGGCTTCATCACCCCGGACAATGGCGGCGAGGATCTCTTCGCGCACTTCTCCGCGATCCAGTCGAGCGGCTTCAAGTCCCTCAAGGAAGGCCAGAAGGTCTCCTATGACGAGGCCACCGGCCCGAAGGGCAAGCAGGCGGCAAACATCAAGCCCATGTAAGAAGCGTCATGGCAGAATTGAAAAGCCCCGGCCTGCCGGGGTTTTTTTTCGCCTGGGTTTCGTTCAGCCGAAGACGATGACGCCGCGCGCGTTCCTGCCGGCGGCCAGATCGGCGAAGGCCTGCGGCGCCCCGTCGATGGTGCAGGTGCTGGTGATCGATGGGAAGATCTGTCCATGCATGTAAAATGAAACACCTCCAAGATGTTCCCGGAGAGGTGGCCACTGGGAATCGCGATACTGACATTGCCCTGTGGGGTGATAGAGGAGATGCCATGAAACAGACTGTAGAAGCCGTGATCGACGAGCAGGGTCATGTCCGCCTGACAGAGCCTGTTGCCGTCAAGGGGGTTCATCGCGCCTTGCTGACCATTCTCGACGAACAGCCGCCGCATGTTGATGAGACACTGATGCTGGCGGAGAAGAGCCTGGCGGAAGACTGGCTGCGGCCGGAGGAGGACGAGGCGTGGTCTCACCTGCAATAGGCGACATCGTATTGGTGCCCTTTCCCTTTTCCGACCTGTCCGGCACCAAGAAACGTCCGGCCCTGGTGCTTGCAGCGACGATTGGGTTTGTCTGCAGATCACGAGCCAGGCCTATGGCGATGCGGCCGCGATCCTGTTTGCCGAACGGGATTTTGCCGAGGGAACGCTGGCCCGACCTAGCCATGTAAGGCCAGGCAAGCTATTTACTGCGCATGTCAGCCTTTTTCATCACGCCGTGGCGCGGATTGGCGAGACAAAACTGGCCGAGGTCAGGCAGGCTGTCATTGCCCTGATTCAGCAGGGCAGGTTCAAGCAACCGATCGTTTGACTGCCAATCCCGTACTCGCGGTATTCATGCCAGATCACGTAAACACGATCACCCCGCGCGCGTTCCTGCCGGCGGCCAGATCGGCGAAGGCCTGCGGCGCCCCGTCGATGGTGTAGGTGCGCGTGATGAGTTCGTCTAGCTTGAGCCGCTTCGCGCGGTAGAGCGCCAGCAGGCGCGGAAAATCCTCGCGCGGGCGCGCCGAACCGAAGTAGCTGCCGGTCAGCGTCTTCTCCTCGAAGGTCAGGCTGGCCGTGCGCACGGTGGTGTTGTCTTTCTGCGAGGCCACGCCGACCACCACCGCCGTGCCGCCCTTGCGCAGGCAGCCGTAGGCCTGGGCGGCGATCTCGCCGTAGCCGACGCACTCGAAGGCGTAGTCGGCACCGCCGCCGGTCAGCTTGCGGATCGCCTTGACGACGTTTTCCTCCGATTTGGCATTCAGCGTGTGCGTGGCGCCGAACTGCCGCGCCAGTTCCAGCTTGGCGTCCGACATGTCCACCGCCACGATCATCGCCGCGCCGGCGATGACGCATCCCTGGATGGCATTCAGGCCGACGCCGCCGGCGCCGAACACCACCGTCACCGAGCCGGGCGCGACGCGCGCCGTGTTCACCACCGCGCCGACGCCGGTCATGACGCCGCAGCTCACCAGCGCGGCGCGGTCGAGCGGGATGTCCTTGTCGATCTTCACCACGTTGTCGGTATGCAGGGTGGCGAACTCCGCCATGACGCCGCAGCCGGAGAAGATGTTGAGCGGCTTGCCCTGCAGGTCCCTGGTGCGCAGCGTGCCGTCGGGCAGGGTGTAGGCGGCCTTCGCCGCCTGGTCGCACAGCTGCGGCCGGCCGGTCTGGCAATAGCGGCACTTGCCGCACATGCTGACGAAGGAACTGACGACGGCGTCGCCGACACTGAAGTCCGTGACGCCTTCGCCGACTTCGATGACGATGCCGGCGCCCTCGTGGCCGAGCACCACCGGCGGCGGGAAGGGAATGGTGCCGGTGGTGACGGAATAGTCGCTGTGGCAGACGCCGCAGGCGGCGAGCCTGATCATGACCTCATTGCGGCGCGGCGATTCGACCTCGATTTCCTCGACGACGACGGGCTGGTTGATTTCGCGGCAGACGACGGCCTTGGCGCGCTGTGACATGGCGGATTCCTCAGGGTGATGTGGATGCTTCGATGAAGGATTGCAGATGCGTGTCGCTGTCGCCGAACTCGATTTCGATGGCGGTGAGGCGCTTGAACCAGTGGCTGACGACGAGTTCGTCGCTCATGCCCATGCCGCCGTGCAGCTGCACCGCCTGCTGGCCGATGAAGCGGGCGGCGCGATTGATGGTCACCTTGGCGGCGGCGAGGGCGCGGCGGCGCTCGGCGGCATCCTTCGAGGCGCAGCGCATCGCGGCGAGGAAGCTCATGGACTTTGCCTGCTCGTAGTGCAGCAGCATGTCCGCGGCGCGGTGCTGCAGCGCCTGGAAGCGGCCGATCGGCTGGCCGAACTGCCGGCGCGTGCGCAGGTAGTCGACCGTGGCGTCGAGGGTGGCGCGCATGATGCCGACCGCCTCGGCGCACAGCGCGGCGAGGCCGATGTCCTGCGCGCGTTCGAGCGCGGCATGGCCGGCGGCCAGCCTGGCTGCCGCCGGCACGCGCACGCCATCGAGCCGGATATCCGCCGCGCGCGTGCCGTCCAGGGTCGGATAGGCGTCGAGCGCCAGGCCCGGCGTCTCGCGCGGCACGAGGAACAGCACCGTCTCGCCGGCCAGGTCCGCGCAGACGATGAGGAGGTCGGCTGCGGCGGCGTGCCGCACCACGCATTTGCGGCCGTCGAGCAGAAAGTCAGTCCCCGCGGGACGGCACCGGGTGACGGCGCCGTGCGTTTCCTCGCGGGCGAGCACGACGACGCGTTCTCCCGCGGCCATCTGCGCCAGCAGGTCGGCTTGCTGCGGGCATTCGCGCAGCAGGGCTGTGGCCACCACGGCGCTGGCCAGATAGGGTTCGAGCGGCAGCCCCGGGCCGAGGGCGTTCATCGCGAGCATCGTCTCAACCGGGCCGGCGCCGAGGCCGCCGTGCGCCTCCGGCACGTTCAGCGCCAGCAGGCCGAGGTCGGCCAGCGCCCGCCAGGCCTCGCGGCTCCAGCCCCCGGCGGAAGCGCGCATGGCGCGGCGCTGCTCGAAGGCGTAATCCTTCGCCACGAAGCGGCGCACGGTGTCTTCGAGTTGCCGCTGTTCTTCGGTGAAGGAAAAATCCATCTCACAATTCCAGGATCATCTGCGCGACGATGTTCTTCTGGATCTCGTTGGAGCCGCCGTAGATCGACAGCTTGCGCAGGTTGAGGTACTGGGCGGCGCGGTTGGCGGCGTAGTCGGGGCCGGGGGACGCCCCGCCGAAGGGCAGGGCATACGGGCCGACGGCCTGCAGGATCAGCTCGCTGATCGCCTGCTGCAGTTCCGTGCCCTTGATCTTCAGGATCGAGGCCTCCGGGCCGGGCGTCTTGTGCTCCGCTTCGGCCGAGAGCACGCGCAGGTTGGTGATTTCCAGCGCCATCAGGTCGATCTCGATTTCGGCGAGGCGGGCGGAGAAGAGCGGGTCCTCGTTCAGCGGCTTGCCGCGCTTCGTCTCGGCGGCGGCGATCTGCTTCAGCCGTGCCAGCTCGCGCTTGGCGATGCCGATGCCGGCGATGTTGCTGCGTTCAAAGCCGAGCAGGAACTTGGCGCAGGTCCAGCCCTGGTTCTCTTCGCCGACGAGGTTCTCAGCCGGCACTTCGACGTCCTCGAACCAGATCTCGTTCACCTCGTGGGCGCCGTCGAGGGTGACGATCGGCCGCAGCGTGATGCCGGGCGACTTCATGTCGATGAGCAGGAAGGAGATGCCGCGCTGGGCCTTGGCCTCGGGATCGGTGCGCACCAGGCAGAAGATCCAGTCGGCGTGCTGGCCGAGGGTGGTCCAGGTCTTCTGGCCGTTGACGATGTACTTGTCGCCGCCGCTTTTGTGTACTCTCACGGCACGCGTGCGCAGCGAAGCGAGGTCGGAGCCGGCGCCCGGCTCGGAGTAGCCCTGGCACCACCATTCCTCGGCGGAGAGGATCCTCGGCAGGAAGCGCCGCTTCTGTCCGTCCGAGCCGAAGCGCATGATCACCGGCGCCACCATCTTGCTGCCGAAGGGCACCAGGCGCGGCGCGCCGCCGAGCATGGTCTCCTCCTCGAAAATGTACTGCTCGACCGGACTCCAGCCGGGGCCGCCGTATTCCTTCGGCCAGCCGGGGCAGTTCCAGCCGCCGCGTTCGAAGAGCAGGCGCTGCCAGTGCAGATGCTCGTCGCGCGTGAGGTGCAGGCCGTTGGCCACCTTGTCGCGGATGGCGGGCGGCAGCCGCTCGCGCACGAAGTCGCGCACCTCCGCGCGGAAGGCGTTTTCGGCAGCGGAGAAGTCGAGGTTCATGGCTTCCGGGGGGTGTATTGATGGGACTGCATGGCGGAACGATAGTTTGCTAAACTGTGCGGTGTGCGCGAGTTTTGCCCATGCCGCGATAAACTGTCAAGGGTGAAATGCGCAACGGCGGCAATAAATTCGCAAGTGCTGCATAGCAGAACATATCTCCGGAGAACATTCTCCGGATGGGAGGTGAACGATGAGCCTGACCCGCAAGAAAACCAGGGTGCCCAAGGTGCTGCCGGCACCGCCGAAGGGCAAGGAGGACCGCCATTTCGTCACCGCACTGTCGCGCGGCCTCGAGGTGCTCGGCTGCTTCCGCTCCGGCGACAAGCTGCTCGGCAACATCGAGATCGCCAGGCGCTGCAGCCTGCCGAAATCGACCGTCTCGCGCCTGACCTACACGCTGACGCGCATCGGCTACCTGCACTACGACGAGGATTCGGGCAAGTACCGCCTCGGCACGGCAACGCTGGCGCTCGGTAGCAAGATGCTGGCGCGACTCGACGTGCGCCAGCTGGCACGGCCGCTGATGCAGGACCTGGCGGATTTCACCGGCGCGGCGGTGTCGCTCGGCACGCGCGACCGGCTCAGCATGATCTACGTCGAGCACTGCCGCAGCCAGTCGGCCATCACCATCAGCCTCGACGTCGGTTCGCGCATCCCGCTCGCCACCACCGCCATGGGCCGCGCCTACCTTGCCGCCACCTCCGACGGCGAACGCCACGAGCTGACGGACCGCATCAGGGAGCTCGACGAGTTCGCCTGGCCGAAGGTCCGCGAGGGCATCGAGGCGGGGCTGAAGGAGTATCGCGATCTCGGTTGCTGTTGCGCCTTCGGCGCCTGGCAGAAGGACGTCAACGCCATCGCCGTCGCCTTCCGCCCCGGACCGGGCCTGCCGCCGATGTCCATCAACTGCGGCGGGCCGGCCTTCACGCTGTCACCGGAATTCCTCATGAACGAGGCCCGCCCGCGCCTGATCGAGCTGGTGCGGCGCATCGAGGAATCGCTCGGCGGCTGAGCGCCGAACGGCTGGCAATCCGCGGCGAAGCGTTTATGATGGATGCGCACGCACGACCCAAGGGGGAGGGGACGATGAAAGCCGCCTGCCTGATCGCCATCCTGGCCGCCGCCCCGTTCGGCGCGGCCGCCGCCGACCTGCCGCCCGGCGACTGCAAGCGCCCGGCGCCGCGCACCGATCTGTCCGCCTGCGATTTCTCCGGCGCGAAGCTGGCCGGCAAGGACCTGCGCGGCGCCCGCTTCGCCGGCGCCAGGATGGAAAACGCCGACTTCCGCAAGGCCCGCCTCGACGGCGCGGATTTTCGCGGCAGCAACGCCAAATGGGCCCGTTTCGGCAAGGCCAGCCTGAAGGCCGCCGACTTCCGCAAGGCCGACCTCTTCCACGCCATCTTCGACGAGGCCGACGTGTCCGACGGGCGCTTCGGCGGCGCCAACCTGTTCGGCGCCAACCTCATCAATACCCGCGCCCAGCGCACAGACTTTGCCGGCGCCCAGCTCAAGGACATCCTGATGGAGGGCATCGACCTCAGCGGCGGCTCGATGCGCGGCTGCCATGCCTTCCGCGGCGTCCTCACCGATGCGAAGCTGGTCGGCACCGATCTCTCCGGCGCCGACCTCACCGGCGCCGCCGCCGAGAACGCCGACTTCACGCGGGCGAAGCTGGTCGGCACCAGGCTTCCCGGCGCGACGCTGCGCTTCGCGGTGTTCAAGGATGCCGACATGGCCGGCGCCGAATTCGCCAATGCCGACGTCTGGAACGCCGACTTCTCGCAGGCGCGCAACCGGCCGCCCTCGGTGCAGGAGGCCCTCATCGAGCCCTTCGTCGCGCGGGAGCGGCGCTAACATGGAAAGGATCTGGCTGAAAAGCTATTCCCCGGGCGTCCCGCACGAGATCGCGGTCGACGACCTCGGCTCGATCGGCGGCGCATTCGAGGAGAGCGTGCTCCGTTTCGGCGAGCGCACCGCCTTCGTCAGCGGTGCGGCCGGCGTCGGCCTCACCTACCGCCAGCTCGACGTCCTCTCGCGCAAGGTGGCGGCCTACCTGCAGTCCGTCCTGAAGCTGGCGCCGGGCAGCCGGGTTGCGCTGATGCTGCCCAACATCCTGCAGTTCCCGGTCTGCCTGTTCGGCGCCCTGCGCGCCGGCTATGTGGTGGTCACCGTGAACCCGCTCTACACCGCCCGCGAGCTGGCGCACCAGCTCGCCGACTCGGGGGCGGAGGCCCTCTTCATCCTCGAAAACATGGCCCATGTGCTGGAGAAGGCCAGCGCCGGCACGCCGCTGCGCCACGTCGTCGTCACCGGCGTCGGCGACCTGCTCGGTTTCCCGAAGCGGCAGCTGGCCCACGTCGTCGTGCGGCGGCTGAAGAAGCTGGTGCCGCCGTTCTCGCTGCCCGGCGCCGTCTCCTTCGACGCCGTGCTGGCGCAGGGTGCCGCCGCGCGCTTCGCGCCGGTGAAGGTCGCGTCCGACGACCTCGCCTTCCTGCAATACACCGGCGGTACCACCGGCGTCTCCAAGGGCGCCATGCTCACCCACCGCAACCTGCTCGCCAACGCCCGCCAGGGCCAGGCCTGGAGCGACCCCTTCCTCGATCCGGACGAACCATTCGTCCTGGTCACCGCCATCCCGCTCTACCACATCTTCGCCCTCGGCTCGGCCGTCAGCCACATGATCCGCGGCGGCGTGAACGTGCTGGTGTCCGACCCGCGCAACACCGATGCCTTCGTCAAGGTGCTGTCGCGGTACCGATTCGTCGCCCTGCCGGCGGTGAACACCCTCTTCAACAGCCTGGTCCACCACCCGGATTTTCCGAAGCTCGACTTCAGCCGGCTGCGCTTCAGCATCGGCGGCGGCGCCGCCGTGCAGCGGGCGGTGGCCGAACGCTGGCAGCAGATCACCGGCGTGCCGCTGTGCGAAGGCTACGGCCTCACCGAATGCTCGCCCACCGTCACGGTCAATCCCCTCGACATCCCGGGCTATACCGGCGCCATCGGCCTGCCGGTGCCGTCGACCGATGTCTCCATCCGCGACGAGGCGGGCCGGGAAGTGCCGCTCGATACCCCCGGCGAGCTGTGCGTGCGCGGCCCGCAGGTGATGAAGGGCTACTGGAACCGCCCCGACGAAACAGCCCAGGTCATGACGCCGGACGGTTTCCTGCGCACCGGCGACGTCGCCGCCATCGACGCCAGGGGCTTCATCCGCATCGTCGACCGCAAGAAGGACATGATTCTCGTCTCCGGCTTCAACGTCTATCCCAACGAGATCGAGCAGGTCGTCGCGATGCATCCCGGCGTTCTCGAGGCGGCGGCGGTCGGCGTGCCCGACGAGGCCACCGGCGAGGCGGTCAGGCTCTATGTCGTCAGGAAGGATCCGGCACTCGGCGCCGAGGCGATCGTCGCCCACTGCCGCGAATCGCTCACCGCCTACAAGGTGCCGAAGCGGGTCGAGTTCCTCGACGAACTGCCGAAGAGCAACGTCGGCAAGGTGCTGCGGCGCGAACTGCGCGAGCGCGGCAACCCCGGAAAAACCTGAAGCGCGCGCCCCGCTGGCCCTAGGCAGCCGCTGCCCGATGTGCCGTACAAGGCCGCACCCCAGGGCGGCCGCGGGCCCTGGTTTAAACTGGATGTTCACTTGTCGAAAGGGAGCATCGCCATGATCACCGTCCATCACCTCGAAACCTCCCGCTCGCAGCGCATCCTCTGGCTCCTCGAGGAACTGGGCGTGCCCTACGAACTCGTGCGCTACAAGCGCGACCGCAAAACCCGCCTGGCGCCGCCCGAACTGAAGGCGATCCATCCCCTCGGCAAGTCGCCCGTGATCACCGACGGCGACATCACCGTCGCCGAATCCGGGGCGATCGTCGAGTACCTCGCCGAGCGCTACGGTAGTGCGGCGCAGGGCGATCTCGCCGGCCTGCTGCCGCCGCCCGGCACGCCGGAGCACCGGCAGTGCCGCTTCTGGATGCATTTCGCCGAGGGATCGCTGATGAACTGGCTGGTCATGAAGCTGGTGTTCGTGACCATCCCGAAGCAGCCCATGCCGTTCTTCGTCCGTCCCATCGCCCGCAGGCTGTGCGCCCAGGTGCTGAAGAAGCTGGTTGATCCCAACGTCAGCGCCGCACTCGCCTTCATGGAGGACCACCTCGGCAGGCACACCTGGTTCGCCGGAGAGCAACTGAGCATCGCCGACTTCCAGATGAGCTTCGCCGTCGAGGCCGCGCTGGCGCGCGGAGCCGACACCCGGCGCCATCCGAAGCTGCGCACCTACAAGGAAAGAATGGAGGCGCGGCCGGCCTACCAGCGCGCGCTGGAAAAGGGCGGCCCGGTCATCATGACGGCCTGAGAGGGAATGCCATGAACGATGCACTCACCCGCTACATCGACAGCAACCACGTCGATGCGCGCGAGCGCGCCCGCGCCCGCCGGCTGCAGGTGTGGCTCCGCAGCGACCTGACGGCGCCGCGCGAGGAGCGGCCCACCGCCGTCATCTTCCGCGCGCCCGTTGACAAGCCGCTCAGCGAAGCCGGCCATGCCCCGGCCGACAAGCTCATCCGCGTTGCCGTCAGTCTGATCGAGGAGGGCGCCGACAACCTCTTCGACAACAGGTGCATCGCCGACACCGAACCCGCCCTCACGCTCGACCGCCGCGTCGCCAACGGCGACGCCGTGCCGGAAAATCTCCGGCGCTACGTGCAGGCGCAATGGGCGCGTCCGCCGGTGCAGGCGCGGGTGAGACACGATGATGCAGAGAGGCGAGGATTGATCGCGGCCGGGCAAAGTCAGTCGCTGTGATACGGCGATGAATGCTGCAAGGAGGGGCGCTATCGGCCAGTAGCGGCCGTGGCCATGGCTTGTAGGTCGGCCTGTAGGCCGACCTACAAACATACTGCCGCAACGGGTCGAAAGCAGCACCCCACATCATTCCTGCTGTCACCGCCGCTCGCCCTGATCCTCCCGATAGCGCTACCATTGGCTATCGCGTTTTGTTATGGGAGGCCCTGCGGGGCCGCTTCCGGTGAACCTCAGGCAACTCGAATACTTTGTCGCCGTTGCCGAGCTGGGCAGCTTCAGCAAGGCGGCGGTGATCCTCAACGTCGCCCAGCCGGCGCTGTCGCGCCAGGTGCGGCTGCTGGAGACCGACCTGCATGTCACGCTGCTCGTGCGCAACGGCCGCGGCGTGGTGCTGACCGAGGCCGGCAAGCGCCTGTTCGACCACAGCGTCGGCATCCTGCAACTGGTGTCACGGGTGCGCGAGGATATCGAGGCGTCGCGCGACGAGCCGGCCGGCCGCATCGTCGTCGGCCTGCCGCCGAGCATGGGACGGCTGCTGACCCTGCCGCTGGTGGAGGGCTTCCGCCGCACGCTGCCGAAGGCGCGCCTTGCCATCGTCGAGGGCCTTACGGCGCACCTGGCGGAGTGGATCTCGACCGGCCGCGTCGACCTCGGCCTGCTGCACAACCCCGAGCCGCAATCGGCGCTGGAAGTCATGCCGGTGCTGGAGGAGCCGCTCGGGCTGGTCAGTCCGGCGGCGAAGCCGGGGGGCAAGGCAGTCGAAAAGCGTGCCGGAATAAAAGTGAGTCGCCTTGGCCAGTCGGCCAAGGACTCCTCGCCACGATACAGAGCGGAGCCTGACGGCTCCTGGGCTTCGCTTCGACTCGCTGACCCCGGCATGAATGCCGGGGGTGGCGCTCGACGCGTGGTCAGTCCCCGCAACACGGCGACGCTGGCCGAACTGACGCGCCTGCCGCTCATCCTGCCGGAGCGCACCCACGCCATCCGCAAGCTGCTGGAGACCCAGGCCGCGCTGGCCGGCTGCAAGCTGAACGTGGCCCTCGAGATCTCCAGCGTGCAGTCCATCCTCGACCTGGTGCGCGCCGGCCACGGCCACGCCGTGCTGACGCCTTCGGCGCTGTCCGCCTCGGGCGCGCCCGAGGTCTTCCGCCTGCGGCCGCTGGCCGAGCCGCGCCTGACCAGCATGCTGTGCCTGGGGGTCTCCGCGCACAAGCAGGCGACGCCGCTTGTGAAGCACGTTTTCCGCATGCTGCACGAGCTGGTCGTCGCGGCCGGACGGGCGCAAGACCCCTCCCTTAGCAAATCCTGATCATCAAGCAAGCCCAGCGTGGCTTCGCGTTGGTCTCATACTCGTCATGCCGGCAAAGCCTGCCCCGGAATGATTGAGTCCGGGGTGCCGGTATCCAGAATACGGGCTGCATGCTCGTACGGCCGCTCTGGATGCCGGCCTTCGCCGGCATGACGGAGAAGAGGTTGCACCCAGGCAGGGTGACCGGGACGCCGCCGTTGACACGTTTCCAAAATTGTATACAATTTGTATTCAATTTCGTGACATCGCATCAGGAGGCGGTCCCATGAGCCAGGCAAAATCCCAGACCGCTTTCCCGCTCAACGCCTGGTATGCCGTCGCCTACGACGTCGAGGTCAGGCGCGAGCTGATGGCCCGCACTGTCTGCAATACCAAGGTGGTCATCTACCGCCGGGCGGACAATACCCCCGTGGTGCTTGAGGATGCCTGCTGGCACCGCCTGCTGCCGCTCTCGAAAGGGCGGCTGGACGGCGACAATCTCGTCTGCGGATATCACGGCCTGGTATTCAATCCCGGGGGAAGATGTATACAAATGCCCTCCCAGGACACGCTCAACCCTTCGGCCTGCGTGCGGGCATTCCCGGCCGTCGAGCGCCATCGTTTCATCTGGGTCTGGATGGGCGATCCCGTCCTGGCCGATCCGCAGCGGATTCCCGACATGCACTGGAACGACGATCCCGCCTGGGCCGGCGACGGCAAGGTGATCCATGTCAAGTGCGACTATCGACTGGTGGTCGACAACCTGATGGACCTGACCCACGAGGCGTTCGTGCATGGATCGAGCATCGGCAACCGCGCCGTGGCCGAGGCGCCCTTCGAGGTCACGCACACCGGCGAGACGGCCACGGTGACGCGCTGGATGCTGGATATCGATCCGCCGCCGTTCTGGGCCTTCCAGTTGCGCAAGAAGACCGGGAGCGTGGTCCGCTGCGACCGCTGGCAGATCATCCGTTTCGAGGCGCCCTGCACGGTGACCATCGATGTCGGCGTCGCGCCGGCCCGCACCGGGGCGCCGCAGGGCGACCGCACGCAGGGGGTGAATGGCTATGTCCTCAACACCATCACGCCGGAGACGGAAACCTCCTGCCATTACTTCTGGGCCTTCTGCCGCAACTACAGCCTGCACGAGCAGGGGCTCACGCAGACGCTGCGGGAAGGCGTCACGCGCGTGTTCGGCGAGGACGAGGTCATCCTCGAGGCCCAGCAGCAGGCCATCCTCGACCACCCGGACAAGGTGTTCTACAACCTGAACATCGATGCCGGCGCGATGTGGGCGCGCCGCATCATCGACCGCATGGTCGCGGCGGAGCAGGGCGGGGCGCCATCGGCGCAACCGGCCGTTCCACTGCGCGCCGCGGGACGCTGAGGAGAGCGAAGCCATGGCCCAACCCATCCCGCTGCAAAAGGATCCTTCCCAGGCCGAACGCGCCCTGCTCGGCATCCGCGACCTGGTGCTGCGCGGCGAATTCAGGTCGGGAGAGCGGCTGCCCGAACTGGCGCTGGTCGAACTGCTCGGCATGTCGCGCACGCCGATCCGGGCGGCGCTGCAGAAGCTGGCCGAGGAAGGCCTGCTCGAGGCATCCCAGCCGACCGGCTACACGGTGCGCGGCTTCAGCGAAACCGAAATCGCCGACGCCATCGAGGTGCGCGGCACCCTGGAGGCGCTGGCGGCCCGCATGGCGGCCGAGCGCGGCGTGTCTACGTCGTTTCTTGCCGCCATGTCGGATTGCCTGGACCGCATCGAAGCGCTGCTGAAGAGGCCCAAGCCTGGGCGCGATTTTCTCGCCCAGTACTGCCAGTTCAACACCCAGTTCCACGAGTTGCTGGCCGAGGCGTCCGGCAGCGAAATCGTCGTCCGCGCCCTGGCGCGGGCCGGCTCCCTGCCGTTCGCCGGCCACAACGCCTTTGTCTCCGTCCAGGGGGAGATTCCGGCTTCGCTGGAAATCTTCCGGGCCGCCCAGCGCCAGCATCGCGAAATCCTCGAAGCCATCGAGGCGCGCTCCAGCGCGCGCGTCGAACCCCTGGTCAAGGAGCACGCGCGCATTGCGTACAAGAATCTTCAGCTGGTCCTGCAGAACAACGAGGCCATGAAGAGCCTGCCCGGCGCGTCGCTCATCCGCCGCCGGCCCTGAGCCACGGGACGCGCGACATGAAATTTCTCGATACCTGGACGCGGGCGAGCGTGGCATCCGTCCTCGACCTGACGCCGACCATCCGCCTCTTCGAACTCCAGCCCGCCGGCCGCCTGCCGGCGTGGACGCCGGGCGCGCATGTCCGCGTGCGCGTGACGATCGACGGCCGTCCGGCCGTCCGCTGCTATTCCCTGATCGACGACGGCAGCGGCGATGCACGCTTGCGTATTGCCGTGAAGCTGTCGGAGAACGGCCTCGGCGGCTCGCGCGCCATGTGGGCGCTGCGGCCCGGGGAGGGCATTGAACTCTCCGGGCCGGACAACCATTTCGAGCTCGGCCTCGCAGCCCCGGCCTACACCCTGGTGGCGGGCGGCGTCGGCATCACGCCGCTGCTGGGCATGGCCCGCTTCCTGGCGCGCAGCGGCCGCCCGCTGCACTTCCACTACAGCGTGCGCAGCCGGGAGGAAGCCGCCTTCGCCGAGCAGCTCCGCGCCTGGCTCGGCGAGGCCTTTCACCTCTGCGTGGAAAGCGAATCCGGCAGGCTCGACTTCGCGCAAATCATTGAACCCATTCCGGCGGAAGGCGAGCTCTATTTCTGCGGGCCGATCGGCATGCTGGAGGCGGCGCGCAAGGCCTGGGAAGCCGGCGGCAGGCCCGCCTCGCTGCTGCGCTACGAATCCTTCGCTTCCAGCGGCCATTACGCCAACCAGCCCTTCACGGCGGTGCTGCCGCGCTTCGGCCGCGAACTGCAGGTGCCGGCGCACCAGACCCTGCTCTCCGCGCTCGAGGAAGCCGGCATCGAGGTTCTCGCCGATTGCCGGCGCGGCGAATGCGGCCTGTGCGCGATCGACATCCTCTCCTGCGATGCGCCGGTGGACCACCGCGACGTTTTCTTCAGCGAGGAACAGAAGGCGGGCAACCGCAAGCTCTGCGCCTGCGTGTCGCGGCCGGCCGGCGGCAGGATCGAGATCGACACCGCCTACCGGGGGCCGGTAACGGCCTGAACGGGGCGCAGCCGCCATGTACGCCGCCCGCCTCTGGTCCGTCCGTCACGCCCGCGGCCTGCACCGCGTGTATGAGTATTTCTCGCGCCTGGCCCCCGCGTTCGCGCCGCTGATGCGCGTCGTCGGCGAGCGGCGCGCCGAGGCCATCCTGCATCCCCTCGAACGGGCGGCCAAGGGCTTCATGTTCGACTGCCGCGAATGCGGCCAGTGCGTCCTCTCGGCCACCGGCATGGCCTGCCCGATGAACTGCCCCAAGGAGATGCGCAACGGCCCCTGCGGCGGGGTGCGCGAGGGCGGCCATTGCGAGGTACGGCCCGACATGCGCTGCGTCTGGGTCGAGGCTACCGAAGGCACCAAGCGCATCGCCCCCGACCATCTTGCCCACCCGACGCCCCTGCTGCCGGCCATCGATGTGCGCAAGCAGGGCAGTTCCACCTGGATCCAGGTCATCCGCGGCCGCCCCGACCCGGCCTTCCAGCCGCCGGTGGACGGGCGCACCGTTGCCGATGCCAGGCCCGGCAGCTTCGAGCAGGCCTGCGACTCGGGCCGCTTCGTCGTCACGGTGGAAGTGGCGCCGCCCGACTCGGCCGATCCGCAGGCGCTGCTCGCCCGGGCCGGGAAGTTCCAGGGGCTGGTGGACGCCATCAACATCACGGACGGTGCGGGCGGCAACTGCCACATGTCGAGCGTGGCGGCCTCGGCCATTCTCGCCGCCCAGGACCTTGCCCCGGTCTACCAGATCGCCTGCCGGGACAGGAACCGCATCGCCATCCAGGGCGACATGCTCGGCGCCGCGGCCCTGGGGGTGAAGAACATTCTCTGCATCACCGGCGACGACGTCAGCCAGGGCGACCATCCCCAGGCCAAGCCGGTGTTCGACCTCGACGCCGTCTCCCTGCTGCACATCGCCCGCGGCATGTGCGACCGCGGCGAATATGCCTCGGGCCGCAAGCTGGAGGGCCCGCCCGATTTCTTCGTCGGCGCCACGGCGAATCCCTTCGTGCCGCCCCATGTCGACCGCATCGCCAATCTCGAAAAGAAGGTCGTTGCCGGCGCCCGCTTCATCCAGACCCAGTTCTGTTTCGACGTGGGCCGGTTCGAGGCCTTCATGCGGGAAGTTCGCCGGCGTGAGCTGCACCGGCGCGCGCGCATCATCGTCGGCGTCGGCACCCTCGGTTCGGCGCGCGCCCTGCGCTGGATGGCCGCGCACGTGCCCGGCGTGCACGTGCCCGAACGCCTGCTGGCGCGCATCGAAGCCGTGGCGGACCAGAAGGCCGAAGCGAAGCGGACCTGCATCGAGATCGTCCAGGCGGTCGCGGCGATCGAGGGCGTGGCCGGCGTGCACCTGATGGGCCACAGGAACGAGGACGTGCTGGCCGAGATCATCGTCGAATCCGGCGTGCGCGGAGCAACGGCACGCCAAACTTTGCAATGAAGCCACGGAGAATGGAATGAGCGGAATGAACGAGCAGGAAGCGCAACTGGTGGAATGGCTGGCCGACATGCGCGAGGAGGAGGCCCACGAGCTGGCCAACCGGATGCTGCTGGAAGAGGGCGCCGATCCCCTGCGCGTGCTGGAGCTGTGCCGCGCCGCCATGGACATCGTCGGCAAGCGCTTCGAGGAGGGCGAGTATTTCCTGCCCGAACTGGTGCTGGCCGGCGAGATGCTCGACATGATCGGCGCCGTCGCCAAGCCCCTCATCAAGCAGGGCGAGGGCGGCGCGGCGGCGAAACTCGGCCGCGTGCTGATCGGCACGGTGCATGGCGACCTCCACGACATCGGCAAGAACATCGTCACCTTCATGCTCGACATCAACGGCTTCGAGGTCAAGGACATCGGCATCGACGTGCCGGTCAAGACCTTCATCGACGAAATCAACGAGTTCAAGCCCGACGTGGTGGGCCTCTCGGGTTTCCTGACACTGGCCTTCGACTCCATGAAGGAGACCATCTCTGCCTTCGAGCAGGCCGGCATGCGCGACAGGTTCAAGATCATGATCGGCGGCGGCCAGATCGACGAAACGGTGCGCGCCTACACCGGCGCCGATGCCTTCGGCGTCAACGCCGTCGAAGCCGTGAACCTGTGCCGCGGCTGGACGGGAGCGGCGGCATGAGCGAAATGATCGGGCCGTATGAGCAGACCGCCGAAGCCAAGGCCGCCTACGATGCGCGCTGGGAGCGCATCCAGGCCATTGCGCGCCTGGAACAGCCGGACTGCATGCCGGTCGGCCTGCACAGCTTCTTCTGGCCCGCCAACTACGGCGGCATCACCTACAAGGAGCTGATGTACGACTACGACAAGGCGAAGCAGGTCACCCTCGACGCGGCCATCGAGCTGGAGCCGGACGGCGTCTATCCGCTGATCCTCGGCAGCACCATCGGCCGCATGCTGGAGAAGTTCGAATTCAAGCAGTTGCAGTGGCCGGGCCACGGCGTCGGCGACATGCAGCCCTTCCAGTACCTCGACCGGGAGTACATGACGCCGGACGAGTACGACGACTTCCTTTTCGACCCCACCGGCTTCTACCTCCAGAAGTACCTGCCGCGCGTGCTTGGTGTCTTCGAAGGCTTCGACAAGCTGCCCAGGTTCGCCGGCATGCACTACCTGCGCACGATGTACGGCATGCGACCGTTCGCGCTGCCGGAGGTGCGTGCCTCGTTCGACAGGATCGTCGCCGCCGCCGAGGAAACCAATACGCTGTTCGCGCACCACATCGACTGGGTGCAGCGTCTCAGGGCCGCCGGCTTCCCGCTCGCCAACGGCACCGTGTCGACGTCGCCCTACGACATCATCGCCGACTATTTCCGCGGCGCCACCGGCATGATGAAGGACCTGTACCGCCACAAGGACAAGCTCAAGCAGGTGCTGGACAAGATGTCGACCATCGTCACGCGCACGACCATCGAGAACGCCAGGCTGGCCGGCCACCCGATCGTCTTCATCCCCATCCACTGGGCGCCGGACGCCTTCATGAGCCCGAAGCAGTTCGAGGAGTTCTGGTGGCCGCCGTTCAGGAAGATGCTGATGGGCATGATCGAGGCCGACCTGATCCCGATGCCGATGTGGGAATCCGACTGCACCAAGCGCCTGGAGGTCATCAAGGACATTCCGGCCGGCAAGTGCATCTACTGGTTCGAGCGCACCGACCTGGTCAAGGCCTACGAGGTACTCGGCGACCGCGTCGCCCTGCGCGGCAACCTGTCGCCGTCGATGCTGACGACCGGCACCCCGGAGGAGGTCGATGCCGCCGTCAAGCACCTGGTCGACAACATCTGGAACAAGGGCGGCTGCATGATGCTCGACGGCGCCTTCGGCATTCCGGACGAGACCCCGGTCGACAACGTGCGCGCCATGTTCAATGCGGCGCGGAAATACGCCGGCTGATGCAGGCGCGCAGCGAATCCGCCATGACGGGCGCACGGCAGCAACGCCTGCGCGACGCGGAGCTACTGCGCCGTGTGGCCGCCGCTCCCGTGCGCGGCGGTGCCGCCGCGCTGCGCGCGCGCCTGCGCGAAGAGGCGCTCGAACTGGCGCGGGCGGAGAATCTGCTCGAAGCCGCCTACAGCTACCGCATCGTGCCCCTCGAAGCGCCGCCCGCGTCGTTCCTGCGCGCCGGCGGCGAGCGCCTGCATGCGCCGCGGCTGCTGCCGGAGAGCGGGACATTGACCGCCCTCGGTTGCGCGGTGTGCACCGCCGGCCCGAAGATCGAGGCGCGCGTGCGCGCGCTGTTCGCCGGGAAGCGCCCCTCGCTGGCGCTGGCGCTCGACGAGTTGGGCAACGCGCTGCTGTTCGAGGTTTCGCGGCGGGCCCAGGATCGCATGCTGGCCGACGCCGTACGACAGGGACTGACTTTCGGCGGCGAACTGCGCGCCGGCGACCCGGGGCTGGCGCTGGATGCGCAGGCGGCGGTACTGCGCCTGGCGCAGGCCGAAGGGATCGGCGTCCGGCTGGGCTGCGGCCAGGCGATGCAGCCGCTGAAGTCGGTGTCGATGATGTTCGGTATCGGCATCGACCTGCCGAAGACGCAGTGGTCGCGCTGCGACGATTGTTCCTCTCGCGGGAAGTGCGGCCTGGCGGGCCGCTCAGCAACGCTGCAGGCGGCCTGACCGTGACGACGCGCAAACCCCACAGCCTGAATTTTCCCGAGCTCGCACGCGCGATCGCCAGCGACGGCGAGGAGACGCTTTATCAGAGCGCGCGCCGCAGCGGCGTTCGCCTCGTCGGCGCCTGCGGCGGCCGCGGCGCCTGCGGCACCTGCGTCGTGCATATCGTCGAAGGCGAGGTCGAGCTCGAAGGCGGGCAGGCCGAGGCCGACGGTGAGGCGGGCACCGGTGGCCCAGGGGCGCGAAAAAATTGGGTGCGCGCCTGCCGGGCGCGCGCCCGCTCGGACTGCACGGTCGAGGTGGCCCCGCGCTCCCTCGCACCGGTGGCGCGTGCGGAAGTCGGCACAAGCGACGCGCAGGACAGGCTGCCGCTCGATCCGGCGGTCGTCGGACAGGATGTCAGCGTCCCCGAGGCGACGCTCTCAGATACGCTCTCGGATGTCGACCGGATCGCGCGGGCGCTGGCGCTGCCGCTCGATGCGGTGGACCTCCAGGCGGCCATCCGGCTGCCACAGGTCATGCGCGACGGGGGATGGTCGCTACGCGTCTTCCGCCGTGGCCGCGAGCTGATCGGCGTGGCCCCGGCCGGCAGCCGTACGCTGGGCCTGGCCGTCGATCTCGGCACGACCAATGCCGCCGGCTTCCTGGTGGACCTGGAAAACGGCGCGCGCCTCGCCAGCCTGGGCATCGAGAACCCGCAGGTTGCCTGGGGCGCCGACCTGATCAGCCGCATCAACCACGCCACCCGCGTAGCGGGGGGCGGGGAGGAACTGCGCGCGGCCGCCGTCACCGCCCTGAATGCCCTGGCGCACGACCTGTGCCGGGCCGTCGACGCGCGCATCGAAGAGATCGTCGACGTGGCCGTCTGCGGCAATACGGCCATGCACCATCTGCTGCTCGGCCTGCCGGTGTCGCAGCTCGGGCGCGCGCCCTTCGTCGCCGCCGTGCGCGATGCCGTCGACGTGAAGGCGCGCGAACTGGGGCTGGCGGTGAACCCGGGGGCCTGGGTGCACCTGGCGCCGAACGTCGGCGGCTTCGTCGGCGGCGACCATGCGGCCACCCTGCTCGCCACCGAACGCCATTGGCGTGCCGTGCCGACCAGCCTGGTGATGGACATCGGCACCAATACCGAAATCTCCCTCATCCACGGCGACGCGTGCCTGACGGCCTCCTGTCCGTCCGGTCCGGCGCTCGAGGGCGGGCACATCTCCTGCGGCATGCGTGCCGCGGAGGGGGCCATCGAGCGCGTCTCCTACGAGGAGGGACGCATCGTCGCCAGGTCCATCGGTGGGCGGCCGGCCGTCGGACTGTGCGGATCGGGCGTGCTCGACGCGCTGGCCGTCCTGCACCGGACGCGCATCGTGGACGATCGGGGCCGGCTGGCCGCCGGACATGCCGCCGTCGGGGTAGTGAACGGCCAGCGCGCTGCGCTGCTTGCCCCGGGCGTGGCAATTACCCAGGACGACGTGCGCGCGGTGCAGCTGGCCAAGGCGGCGATCCGCACCGGCACGGAGCTGCTGCTGCGCGAAGCGGGGCTGCGGGCGGAGGACATCGGACGCTTCGTCATCGCCGGCGCCTTCGGTGCCTTCATCGACGTGCGCAGCGGCATCGGGATCGGCCTCTTCCCCGAACTGCCACCGGTGCGCTTCGTGCAGGTCGGCAACGCCGCCGGCGTCGGCATCCGCATGATGCTGGCCTCGCAGGCGGCATGCGTTCGCGCCCGCGAGCTGGCCGAAGGCTGTCGCTACATCGAGCTGTCCACCTTCCCCGACTTCCAGAAAACCTTCCTGAACCACATCGGCTTCGGCCGCAAGGACACTTTGAGGAGAACCGCGTGACGCAAGCAAACGGCTTCGCCCTGAACATCATCGGCGAGCGCATCAACCCCGGCTTCAAGAGCACCCGGGCGCTGTTCGACAACGAGGACCTCCCGGGCATCCAGGCCCTGGCGGTGAAGCAGGCGGAGGCCGGCGCCGCCTACCTGAACGTGAATATCGGCGCCCGCGCGCTCTCCGATGTCGATTTCATGGCCCGCGTCATCCGCGCCATCCAGGAAGTCGTCACGGTTCCGTTGTCCTTCGATTTTCCGAGCAAGGCCGTACAGGAGGTCTGCCTCGCCACCTACGATCCCGCGCGCGCCGGCGGCCGGCTGCCCATCGTCAACTCGATCACCGAGCATCGCTGGGACTTGATGGAGCTGTACGGGAAATACAGATTCAAGGTCATCCTGATGGCCTCCGAGCGGGTCGTGGACGGCGTCGCCAAGGGCAACAAGACCGCGGACGATATCTATTCGACGGCGAAGCGGGCCGCGCTGCGCCTGCAGCGCGACTTCGGCATGCCGCTGGACGACATTTTCATCGACATGTCGGTGTCGGCCATCATTGCCGACACCGAGTCCCTCAACCGCAGCACCATCGACGCCATCAAGCTGATCGGCGGCGATCCCGAGCTGAAGGGGGTGCATATCATGGGCGGCCTCTCCAACATCGGCCAGCAACTGCCGCCCAAAGCGGCCGATGGCTCCGATCTTAAGCACGCGCTGGAAAACGCCTTCCTGACCCTGACCGTCCCGCACGGCTTCGATACCGTTCTGGGCACGCCCTGGCGCGGCTACCACTCACTGCCGGAGGAGGATTACGTATTGACCGCTTACCGCAACTTTCTCGAACAGACCGGCACGAACGCGCTGCGCGCTGTACGAAAGTTCTACCGTGCCTGAGTCGATGAGCCCCGGCGCGAAGGAATTCGCCGTGGTCGCCGGCGGCTGGTTCGACGGCGAACGGCGCCACGAGGCCGCCCCGGCGACCTTCATCATCCGCGACGGGTGCATCGCGGACATCACGGCCGGCGACCACGGCGCCGACTGTGCGCGGCGCGGCCTGGCGGTGATGCGCGGCGGCTATCTCATGCCGGGCCTGGTGGATGCGCATGCGCACCTCTTCCTCGACGGCTCGCCGACCGACGCCAAGGTGCGTGCCGAACACCTCAAGCAGCCCCTCGAGCAACTGACCGGGGCGGCACGCGCCAGCGCCCGTCAGGCGTTCGCCTGCGGCGTCACCCTGGTGCGCGACGCCGGCGACCGCCACGGCATCAACAACCGCATCCGCGAGGAGGCGGAGAACCCGCTCAGCGGCTTCCCGCGCGTGCGCTCCGGCGGCCTCGGCGTCAAACGCGCCAGGCGCTACGGCGCCTTCATGGCCGCCGACGTCGACGACGCCGACAGCATCCGCGAGTCGGTCGCGGCGCTGGCGCGGAGCAACGACGAGATCAAGCTGATCCTCACCGGCATCATCGACTTCGAGGCCGGGGCGGTGACCGACGAGCCGCAATTCAGCCTGGAGGAAACGCGCCTGATCGTCGACACGGCGCGCGCCTGCGGCCGTCCGACCTTCGCCCATTGCAGCGGCGCCAGGGGCCTGGCCATCGCCGCCGCGGCCGGCGTCGGCTCCATCGAGCACGGCTTCTTCATGGATCGCGAGACGCTGGCACTGATGCGCGACAAACAGGTCGCCTGGACACCGACCTTCAGCCCGGTGCATTTCCAGTGGGCGCACCCCGAGGCCGTCGGCTGGTCGCCGCAGACGGTCGGCAATCTGCGGCGCATCCTCGACGATCATGCGCGCCATCTGCAGCTTGCCCATGAAATGGGCGTCGTCCTGCTGCTCGGCACCGACGCCGGCAGCATGGGCGTGGAGCACGGCCATGCCGTGTTCGAGGAAATCGAGCGCTTTGTCGAGGCAGGCCTGAGCCTGGAGGCGGCGCTGCGCGCAGCCACCTCGGCGGCGCGCCGCCATTTCGGCCTTGCCTCGACAGTGCTTTCCAAGGGGGGCGGGTTCGACGCACTGCTGCTCGATGCATCCCCCTTCGAGGATTTGGCTCACCTTCAGCGTCCGCTGGTGGTTTGGGCAGCGTACTCGGGGTGGATGTCCCCAGCCATAGCAAATTGCGATAGCTAATAGACCGCGCCGGGGCTAGGCGCGGGCCGGGTGGGTTGCGAGAATCGCCCATCCAATGATTGAAAGGGGTAAATGCAGACTCCGAACATCACCGGCATCTCGTCGATGGCGACGCGCCAGGTGCTGGCCGAACTGGCTGGCGCATGGCGGAAGCGCTGCGGCGTCGACGTTGTCTTCGAGTCGGTCGGCGGGGTGGATGCGGCCAAGCGGGTGCAGGCCGGCGAGCCCTTCGACGTGGTGGTGCTCGCCGCCGAGGCGATCGACAGGCTGGTCGCCGGCGGACGCGTGGTAGACGGCAGCAAGACCGACCTGGCGTGCTCGCCCGTGGCGATTGCCGTGCGAGCCGGGGCGCAGCGGCCGGACATTGCTTCCGAATCGGCACTGAAGCGCGCCGTGCTGGCCGCACGCACGCTCGGTCATTCCACCGGGCCGAGCGGCACGGCGCTGCTGAAGCTGTTCGAGCGCTGGGGGATTCTCGACGCGGTTCGCGGTCGCATCGTGCAGGCGCCGCCCGGGGTGCCGGTGGGCAGGCTGGTGGCCGACGGCGATGTAGAGCTCGGCTTCCAGCAGCGCAGTGAGATGATGAACGTTCCCGGCATCGACGTGCTCGGACCGATGCCGCCCGGCTGCGAAATCGTCAGCACCTTCTCGGCCGGCCTCTGCGCCGCCTCGAAGCAGGCCGAGGCCGTGCGTGCCCTGATCGAATTCATGCATTCGCCCGCCGTCGCGGACGCCAAGCGGCGCCACGGCATGGAACCGGCGTGAAACCAGGAGCGACCGAATGATCATCGACATCCACGGCCACTACACCACCGCGCCCAAGGCGCTGGAGGAATGGCGCAACCGCCAGATCGCCGGCATCAGGGATCCTGCATCGATGCCCAAGGTCTCGGAGCTGAAGATCGGCGACGACGAACTGCGCGAGACGATCGAGATCAACCAGCTGAAGAAGATGCGGGAGCGCGGCTCCGACCTCACCGTCTTCTCGCCGCGCGCCAGCTTCATGGCCCACCACATCGGCGACTTCAACGTCAGTGCCACCTGGGCGGCGATCTGCAACGAGCTGTGCTTCCGCGTCTCGCAATTGTTCCCGGACAACTTCATCGGTGCGGCGATGCTGCCGCAGTCGCCGGGCGTGAGTCCTGCGACCTGCCTCCCCGAGCTGGAGAAGTGCGTGAAGGAGTATGGCTTTGTCGCCATCAACCTCAACCCCGACCCCTCGGGCGGCCACTGGACCTCGCCGCCGCTGACCGACCGCCACTGGTACCCGATCTACGAGAAGATGGTCGAGCACGGCATCCCGGCGATGATCCACGTCAGCACGAGCTGCAACGCCTGCTTCCACACCACCGGCGCGCACTACATCAATGCCGATACCACGGCCGTGATGCAGCTGATCCAGGGCGACCTGTTCAAGGATTTCCCCGACCTCAAGCTCATCGTCCCGCACGGCGGCGGCGCCGCGCCCTACCACTGGGGCCGCTACCGCGGCCTGGCGCAGGAACTGAAGAAGCCGCTGCTGAAGGATCACCTGCTCAACAACGTCTTCTTCGACACCTGCGTGTACCACCAGCCGGGCATCGACCTGCTGACGAAGGTGATCCCGGTGGACAACATCCTCTTCGCTTCCGAGATGATCGGCGCGGTGAAGGGCGTCGATCCCGAGACCGGCCACAACTACGACGACACGAAGCGCTACATCGAGGCGACGCTGAACCTCTCTGCCGGGGACCGCCACAAGGTCTACGAAGGCAACGCCCGCCGCGTCTACCCGCGCCTGGATGCCGCGCTGAAAGCGAAGGGAAAGTGAGCATGGTCATGAACAACCTTGGCATCGTCAAGCGCAACATTGCCCGCGCCGACAGGGCCGCTGTCGACAAGCTCTCGAAGTACGGCGTCGCCACCATTCATGAAGCGATGGGCCGCGTCGGCCTGATGAAGCCTTATATGCGGCCGATCTACCCCGGCGCACACCTGTGCGGCACCGCCGTCACGGTGCTGCTGCACCCCGGCGACAACTGGATGATGCACGTCGTCGCCGAACAGCTGCAGCCGGGCGACGTGGTCGTCGCCGCCCTCAGCGCCGAGTGCACCGACGGCTTCTTCGGCGACCTGCTGGCGACGAGCTTCCGCGCCCGCGGGGCCGGCGGCCTGATCATCGATGCCGGCGTGCGCGACGTGAAGGATCTCACCGCGATGGGCTTCCCGGTCTGGAGCAAATGCATCAGCGCCAAGGGCACCATCAAGGCGACGCTGGGCTCGGTGAACATCCCGGTGGTGTGCGCCGGCACGATGGTGAACCCCGGCGACGTGATCGTCGCCGACGACGACGGCGTAGTGGTGGTGCCGGCGGCGATCGCGCAACAGGTGGCCGACGCCGCCGAGGCGCGCGAGGCCAACGAGGCCGGCAAGCGCAAGCGCCTGGCGGCCGGCGAGCTCGGCCTCGACATGTATTCGATGCGCGAGGCGCTGGCCAAGGCGGGGCTGAAGTATGTGGATTGATCGGGATGTGGTGGTGATGCGGGCGTTGAAATCCCCCCCGCCCCCCCTTTTGCAAAGGGAGGAGGGTGACGTAGCCCCCCTTTGGAAAAGGGGGGTTGGGGGGATTTTCAGGAGAACCGGAGACGTTTCCCAATGACCCTTCCCGCCAACCCGCTCGAGTGGACCATCGCCCTCGTCGGCTATGGCGAGGTCGGCCAGATCCTCGCCGAAGACTTGCGCAAGATCGGCCTCGCCGTGGCCGCCTGCGACCTCAAGGCCGATGGCAGCGCGGGTGCGGCGATGTGCCGGCACGCGGCGGACAACGGCGTGGGCCTGTCCGTCTCGCATTCCGAAGCCCTCGCCGGCGCCGACCTCGTGATCTCCGCCGTCACCGCCAGCCAGACGGCCGCCGCCGCCGCGGCCTGTACGCCCGCACTCAAGGCCGGTGCCTTCTTCCTCGACTTCAATTCGGCCTCGCCCGCCGCCAAGATCGGGGCCGCCGGCCTGGTCGAGGCGGCCGGCGGGCGCTACGTCGAGGGTGCGGTGATGACCTCGATTCCGCCCTACCGCATCCGCGTGCCGCTGCTGCTCGGCGGGCCGCAGGCAGAAGCGTTGGCTCCGCTGCTCAACGTCCTCGGCTTCGACGCCAGGGTGGCGTCGGCGAAGCTGGGCGTAGCCTCCGCCACCAAGATGTGCCGCAGCGTGATGATCAAGGGCCTGGAGGCGATGGTCATCGAGAGCTTCACCGCCGCGCGCGCCTGGGGCGTCGAGGACGCGGTGCTGGCCTCGCTCGCCGAGACCTTCCCCGGCATCGACTGGGAGAGGCAGGGCGCCTATTTCTTCCAGAGAGTCATCCAGCACGGCCGTCGCCGCGCCGAGGAGATGCGCGAAGCGGTGCAGACGGTGCGCGAGGCGGGGCTGGAACCCTGGTCCGCCGCCGGCACTGTCGAGCGCCAGGCATGGGTGGCGGACCTTGCCGACAAGGGGGTGTTTGGCGACCGCAACTTGCCACGCAAGGATTGGCGCGAAGACGCCGACCGCCTCCTCGCCGCACGGCCATCGTCATTCCCGCGAAAGCGGGAATCCACAAACCCCGACAAACCCCTGGATTCCCGCTTTCGCGGGAATGACGAGGACTGACATGGATCCCGACTGGCTGCCTTTCCACCCCAACCCCACCAAGCCCGCCTTCCAGGTGCCGGCCGGCGCCGTCGACGCACATTGCCACGTCTTCGGCCCGGAGGCGCAATTCCCCTTCGCGCCGGAGCGCAAGTACACGCCCTGCGACGCATCGAAGGAGCAGCTCTTCGCCTTGCGCGACTTCCTCGGCTTCTCGCGCAACGTCGTCGTGCAGGCCACCTGCCACGGCACCGACAACCGTGCCCTGGTCGATGCGCTCGTGCATTCGCAGGGCAGGGCGCGCGGCGTCGCTTCGGTCGGCCGCGACGTGACGGATGTCGAACTGCGGACGATGCACGCGGCCGGTGTGCGCGGCACGCGCTTCAATTTCGTGAAACGGCTGGTGGATTTCACGCCGCGCGAGGTACTCGCCGAGATCGCCGGCCGCATCGCGCCGCTCGGCTGGCACGTGGTGGTGTACTTCGAGGCGCAGGACCTGCCCGAACTGTGGGACTTCTTCACCAGTCTGCCCACCACCGTGGTGGTCGACCACATGGGCCGCCCCGACGTGGCGAAGCCGGTCGACGGCCCCGAGTACGGGCTGTTCATGAAGCTGATGCGCGAGCACCCGAACGTCTGGTCGAAGGTGAGCTGCCCGGAGCGGCTCTCCCGGTCCGGCCCGCCGGCGTACGATGATGTGGTGCCCTTCGCCCGGCGCATCGTCGAGACCTTTCCCAACCGCGTGTTGTGGGGCACCGACTGGCCGCATCCGAACCTGAAGGGCCACATGCCCGACGACGGCAAACTGGTGGACTTCATCCCGCGCATCGCAAACACCGCAGAACTGCAGCGGAAGCTGCTGGTCGACAATCCCATGCGGCTCTACTGGCCGGAGGAAAACTGATATGGCACTCGAAAAACCCTACAAGGACGTTCCCGGCACGACGATCTTCGACGCCGAGCAGTCGCGCAAGGGCTACCACCTCAACCAGTTCTGCGTGTCGCTGATGAAGCCGGAGAACCGCGCCCGCTTCAAGGCGAACGAACGCGCCTACCTTGACGAATGGCCGATGACGGAAGACCAGAAGCTGGCGGTGATGGCGCGCGACCTCAATCGCTGCATCGCGCTCGGCGGCAACATCTATTTCCTCGCGCGCATCGGCGCCACCGACGGCAAGAGCTTCCAGCAAATGGCCGGCAGCATGACCGGCCTGAGCGAGGAGGAATACCGCGACATGATGATTTCGGGCGGCCGCTCCATCGAGGGCAACCGCTACACCCATGAATGGGAGAAAAAGTGATGGCCCGCATTACTGCAAGCGTTTACACCTCCCACGTGCCGGCCATCGGTGCCGCGGTCGACCTCGGCAAGACCGGCGAGCCGTACTGGCAGAAGGTGTTCTCCGGCTACGAGTTCTCCAAGGCCTGGTTGAAGGAGAACACGCCCGACGTCATCTTTCTCGTCTACAACGACCACGCCACGGCCTTCAGCCTGGAGATGATCCCGACCTTCGCCATCGGCTGCGCGGCGGAATTCAGGCCCGCCGACGAGGGTTGGGGCCCGCGCCCGGTGCCGATGGTGCAGGGCCACCCTGAACTGGCCGCCCACATCGCCCAGTCGGTGATCCAGGACGACTTCGACCTCACCATCGTCAACAGGATGGACGTCGACCACGGCCTCACCGTGCCGCTGTCGCTGATGTGCGGCCAGCCCCCTGCCGACAACTTCGCATGGCCCTGTCCGGTGATCCCCTTTGCGGTGAACGTTGTGCAGTACCCGGTGCCCTCGGGCCGCCGCTGCTTCAACCTGGGACGTGCCATCCGCAAGGCTGTCGAGTCCTACGACGCACCCCTCAAGGTGCAGGTCTGGGGCACCGGCGGCATGAGCCACCAGCTGCAGGGGCCGCGCGCCGGCCTCATCAACCGCGCCTTCGACACCGCCTTTCTCGACCGGCTGATCGCGGATCCCGCCGGCCTGTCGCAGATGCCGCACATCGACTACGTGCGCGAGGCCGGCTCGGAAGGCATCGAACTGGTGATGTGGCTGATCGCCCGCGGCGCCATGTCGGACAACGCCCCGAAGGTGGCGCACCGTTTCTATCATGTCCCGGCGAGCAACACCGCCGTGGGCCATCTGATCCTGGAGAACACATGAGCAAGACGATAAAAGTAGCGCTGGCCGGCGCAGGCGCCTTCGGCATCAAGCACCTCGACGCGATCAGGCTGATTGACGGCGTCGAAGTCGTGTCGCTGGTCAGCCGCGAGCTGGACAAGACGCGGGAAGTCGCCGACACGTACGGCATCGGCCACGTCAGCACCGAGCTCGCTGACAGCCTGGCGCTGAAGGAGGTCGATGCGGTGATCCTGTGCACGCCGACGCAGATGCACGCCGCCCAGGCGATCCAGTGCCTGCAGGCCGGCAAGCACGTGCAGGTGGAGATTCCGCTGGCCGACAGCCTGAAGGGCGCCGAGGAAGTGGCAGCGCTGCAGAAAAGCACCGGCCTGGTCGCCATGTGCGGCCACACGCGTCGCTTCAATCCCAGCCACCAGTGGGTGCACAGGAAGATCGCCGCCGGCGAATTCGCCATCCAGCAAATGGACGTGCAGACCTACTTCTTCCGCCGCAGCAACATGAATGCGCTGGGCCAGCCCCGCAGCTGGACCGACCACCTGCTGTGGCACCATGCCGCGCACACCGTGGACCTGTTCGCCTGGCAGACCGGCGGCGACATCGTCCAGGCCAACGCCCTCCAGGGGCCGATCCACCCGACGCTGGGCATTGCCATGGACATGTCGATCCAGTTGAAGAGCAGCAGCGGCGCCATCTGCACGTTGTCGCTGTCCTTCAACAACGACGGCCCGCTCGGTACCTTCTTCCGCTACATCGGCGACAGCGGCACCTACATCGCGCGCTACGACGACCTGGTGAACGCCAAGGACGAGAAGATCGACGTGTCCAGGGTCGCCGTCTCCATGAATGGCATCGAGCTGCAGGACCGCGAGTTCTTTGCCGCCATCCGCGAAGGCCGCGAGCCCAACGCCAGCGTGGCGCAGGTGCTGCCCTGCTACCGCACCCTGCATCAACTTGAGCAACAGCTTAAGTGTTTCTGAGTCGCACCATCCATCAACCAAAGAAGGAGGAGACAAACCATGAAAATGATCAACAAGATGTTCGCCGCCGCCACCGCCACTGTCATAGGCCTGGCAGCGTGGCACTCGGCATCGGCCGCCGATGTCACCCTGCGTTTCCACCAGATGCTGCCGCCGCAGGCGACGATTCCCTCGAAAGCCATCCTGCCCTGGGCGCAGAAGGTCGAGAAGGAAAGCGGCGGCCGCATCAAGATCCAGCATTTCCCGACCATGCAGCTCGGCGGCAGGCCGCCGGAGCTGTTCGACCAGGCCAAGGAAGGCGTCGTCGACATCATCTGGACCGTGCTGGGCTACACCCCGGGCCGTTTCCCGAAATCAGAGGTTTTCGAACTGCCCTTTAGCAGTGGATCGGCAGAGCTGACTTCGCGGGCCTTCCAGGAGTATGTGGAAAAGTACGCGATGGATGAATTCAAGGACGTCAAGCTGATCGCCGTTCATGTGCATGGCCCCGGCCTGTTCCACAGCAAGGATCCGATCACCCGTCTCGAAGACATGAAGGGGATGAAGATCCGCGGTGGCTCGCGCGTCATCAACATCATGCTCGATCTGTTGGGCGCCGTGCCGGTCGGCATGCCGGTTCCGGCCGTGGGTGAGGCGCTGTCGAAGGGCGTCATCAGTGCCACGACCATACCCTGGGAGATCGTGCCGGCGTTGAAGGTGCAGCAGTTCGTCAAGAACCACACCGGCTTTGCCGGCGATCAGGGCTTGTATACGCAGACCTTCGCCGTGGCCATGAACAAGGCCAGCTACGACAAGCTTCCAGCCGATCTGAAGAAGGTCATCGACGCAAACAGCGGCAGCGATACCGCCGCGCTGTTCGGACGCGCGATGGACGAGGGGGACAAGCGCGGCCTGGCACTGGTGCAGAAGTCGGGCAACCGGATCATCATGCTCGATGCCGTCGAAACCCAGACCTGGCGGCGTACCGCTTCTGGCGTGCGCGCGATCTGGTACAAGGAGGTGGCGGCGAGGGGTATCGATGGTCCGAAACTCGCTGCCGAAGCGGAAGCGCTGATCGCCAAGCATATGAAAAAGTAAGCGATATTCTTGATTTTCATGCAGCAACGGCGGCTGCGAAGCCGCCGTGCCGCGGACCGGCGCTGGCCGGTACCGCGCAAGACGACGGTACTGGAAAATGAAACTCGATGACCTGATCGCGATCGACGTGCACACCCACGCCGAGGTGTCCTGCCGGCAGGCGCCGGACGAGGCCTGGAAGCCCTTCGAGGAGGCTTCGAGCAAGTATTTCAAGGCCGGCAAGCGGCCGACCATCGCCGAGACCGTCGCCTACTACCGCGAACGCAGGATCGGCCTGGTGATGTTCACAGTCGACTCCGAGTTCCAGATCGGCAACAAGCGCATTCCCAACGAAGAGGTGGTCGATGCCGCCCGCGAAAACAGCGACATGATGATCGCCTTCGCCAGCATCGATCCGCACAAGGGGAAGATGGGCGTGCGCGAGGCGCGCGCCCTGATCGCGGGCGGCGGCGTCAAGGGCTTCAAGTTCCATCCGACCGCGCAGGGCTTCATGCCGAACGACCGCATGGCCTACCCGCTCTACGATCTGATCGCCGAACACAAGCTGCCGGCCATTTTCCACACCGGCCACAGCGGCATCGGCAGCGGCATGCCGGGCGGGGGCGGCTTGCGGCTCAAGTACTCCAACCCCATCCATCTCGACGACGTCGCCGCCGACTTTCCCGACATGACCGTCATCCTGGCGCATCCCTCCTGGCCCTGGCAGGACGAGGCGCTGTCGGTGTGCCTGCACAAGCCCAATGTGTACATCGACCTGTCGGGCTGGTCGCCGAAGTATTTCCCGCCGCAGCTGGTGCAGTACGCCAACGGCCAGCTCAAGCACAAGATGCTGTTCGGCTCGGACTATCCGCTGATTTCGCCGGATCGCTGGATCAAGGATTTCAAGGAAGCCGGCTTCAAGCCCGAGGTGCATGACCTGATCCTCAAGCAGAACGCCATCAGGGCCCTCAAGCTCGGATAGCGGAGCGCAGCGGTCATGAGTGGGGGATTCGGCTGGCAGTCCGTGGCGTTCGACGTCAGGGTGGAGAAGCACCGTGACGGCGTGACGCTGATCGAACCGACGCAGCAGCTGGGGGACTATCCCGTCCGCGTCACCGACCGGCTGGAATACTGGGCGCAGCAGGCGCCCGAGCGGATCTTCGTCGCGCAACGCGGCCGCGACGGCGCGTGGCAGTCCCTCACGTATCGCGAAACGCTCGGCCGCGTGAGCCGGATCGGCGCGGCACTCGCCGGTCGCCTGCGCTCGGGACGCCTGTCGGCCGAGCGGCCGATCGCCATCCTGTCCGGCAACAGCGTCGAGCATCTGCTGCTGGCCCTGGCGGCGATGCATGCGGGCGTGCCTTATGTCCCGGTGTCGCCCGCCTACGCGCAGGCCAAATCCGATCTCAACAAGCTGCGCCATGTCTTCGAACTGGTGACGCCGGGCATGGTGGCGGCCTTCGATGCGCAGGCCTTCGAGCCGGCCATCCGGCAGACCGTCGCGGCGGACGTCGAGCTGGTGTCCGATGTGCAGGAACTGGCCGGCCGTCCCTGCACCCGCCTTGACGATCTGGCCGGCGAAGCCGACCCTTCCGCGCTCGAATGGGCGCGCCGGGCGGTGAATGCCGACACCATCGCGAAGCTCCTGCTGACCTCGGGCTCGACCGGCAATCCCAAGGCGGTCATCACCACGCATCGCATGCTCTGCAGCAACCAGATCATGCTGCTGCAGGCCCTGCCTTTTCTCACCGAAGAGCCGCCGGTGCTGGTCGATTGGCTGCCCTGGAACCACACCTTCGGCGGCAGCCACAACGTCAACCTGGTGATGTTCAACGGCGGCTCGCTCTACATCGACCACGGGCGGCCGATGCCCGGCGGCTTCGAGCATACGCTGCGGAATCTCGGGGACATTTCACCGTCCGTCTATTTCAACGTGCCCAAGGGCTTCGAGCTGCTGGTGCTGGCGCTGCAGCGGGACGCGGCTCTGCGCAAGAAGTTCTTCCACCGCCTGAGGGCATGCTTCTTCGCCGGCGCCGGCCTCTCGCAGCACACCTGGGATGCCCTGAACGCCCTGGCGCAGCAGGAACGCGGCGCGGACATGCCGGTCATCACCGGGCTGGGCGCCACCGAGTGCGCGCCCTCGGTATGCTTCACCACGCCGGGTACGCAACTGGCAGGCGCGATCGGATTGCCCGCGACCGGCAATGCCGTCAAGCTCGCGCCGGTGGAAGGCAAGCTGGAAATGCGCGTCAAGGGGCCGAATGTCACGCCGGGCTATTGGCGGCAGCCCGGGACCACTGCGGCGTCATTCGACGAAGAGGGCTACTACCGGCTTGGCGATGCCGTGCGCTGGATCGACGAGCGGGAGGTCGAACGGGGCCTGATGTTCGACGGGCGCATCGCGGAAGACTTCAAGCTGTCGAGCGGCACCTGGGTCAGCGTCGGCCCGTTGCGCGCCAGGCTGCTGGCGGCGCTGAATCCCCTTGCGCAGGACGTGGTGATCGCCGGCCTGAATCGCGACGAACTGGGCATCCTGATCTTTCCCGACTGGCGCGCCTGCGCGGACTTTCTCGGCGTGGACGCCGCTTCGCCGCGCGAGCAATGGCCGCTGGCGCATCTGCAGGCCGAAATTGGCCAGCGGCTGCTGCGGCACAACCGGGAACATCCCGCCGGTTCCACGACCATCAAGCGTGCCATGCTCCTGCAGGAGCCGCCCAGCCTGGACCGGGGCGAAATCACCGACAAGGGCAGCATCAACCAGCGTGCCGTCCTGGCTTGCCGCGCCGAACTGATCGCACGTTTGTTCGAGGCTGTACCGGACAGCACCGTCATCGCCGCCTGAACGCGATCGATATTTACAGGAGATTCGCATGAGAACCCAAGTCGCCATCGTCGGCGCCGGCCCTTCAGGGCTGATCCTCGGCCAGCTGCTCGCCAGGGCCGGCATCGACGCCGTCATCCTCGAAGCCCACACGCCCGAATACGTGCTCGGGCGCATCCGCGCCGGCGTGCTGGAGCAGGTCGCCGTCGATCTCCTCGACGTGGCCGGCGTCGGCGCGCGCATGCATGCCGAGGGCCTGCCGCACGACGGCTTCGCGCTGCTCATCGAGGGCGTGCGCCACCGCATCGACCTCGCCGGCCTCACCGGCGGCAAGCAGGTGATGGTGTACGGCCAGACCGAGCTTACCAGGGACCTGATGGATGCCCGCGCTTCGGCAGGATTGAAGACGGTGTACGAGGCGAAGGACGTCAGCGTGCACGACTTCGACACGCAGCGTCCCCGCGTGCGCTACGTCAAGGACGGCGCCGCGCATGAAATCTCGTGCGACTTCATTGCCGGCTGCGACGGCTTCCACGGCGTCTGCCGCGCCAGCGTGCCGAAGAACGCCATCGCCAACTTCGAGCGCGTCTACCCCTTCGGCTGGCTTGGATTGCTTTCCGACACGCCGCCGGTGTCGGAGGAGCTGATCTACGCCAAGACCGGGCGCGGTTTCGCCCTGTGCAGCATGCGTTCCCGCACCCGCAGCCGCTACTACCTGCAGGTGCCGCTCACAGAGAAGGTCGAGAACTGGTCCGACGACAGCTTCTGGGACGAACTGAGGAAGCGCCTCGACCCGTTGGCGAACGGGCGGCTCGTCACCGGCCCGTCGATCGAGAAGAGCATTGCGCCGCTGCGCAGCTTCGTCGCCGAGCCGATGCGCTTCGGTCGCATGTTCCTCGCCGGCGACGCGGCGCACATCGTGCCGCCGACCGGGGCCAAGGGCCTCAACCTCGCCGCCACCGACGTGCGCACCCTGTCGCGCGCCCTGATCGAGTTCTACGCGAGCAGCGAGGCGGGCATCAACCACTATTCCACGCGCTGCCTGCGCCGCATCTGGAAGGCCGAGCGCTTCTCCTGGTGGATGACCCTGCTGCTGCACACCTTCCCCGACACGAACCCCTTCGAGCAGCGGGCACTGGATGCGGAGCTGGACTACGTCGTGCATTCGCTGGCCGGACGCACGACCATGGCGGAGAACTACGTGGGTTTGCCGTTCGAGGATTGACTCGAATCCGTGTTGCCTTGAATCAGCGGGGACGGTTCCGCGCCGAAGTCCGACAGCGGCAGTTCACGTTGCGGCGATTCCGGCGCGACCTCTGCCGTATCGGCGCCCTGCAATGCGCTGACGCGCACGCCCAACAGCCGCAGCTTCCTGTCCAGGGGCACCCGTCGCAGGCATTCCCCGGCCGCGCGGCGTATCGCCGCCGCATCGGCAACAGGCGCCGGCAGCGTGCAATCCCGCGTCACGGTCCGGAAGTCGTCATAGCGCAGCTTGATGCCGACGGTGCGGCCGGCATAGCCCTTGCGCACGAGGTCCTGGGCCACCCGCGTGCACAGGCCGGTGAATGTCGCCGAGAGCGCCTCCCGGTCCAGGCGCGGATGGAGGTCCCGCTCGAAGGTCGTTTCGCGGCTGATCGACTTCGGCTCGGCGCTCGTGACCACGGGCCGGTCATCGATGCCGTGCGCCGCATCGCGGAGCCAGGCGCCATAGCTGCGCCCGAAATGCCGCTGCAGAAACTCCGGCTCGGCCGCGGCCAGATCCGCGATCGTCGCAATGCCGAGTCCGGCGAGCTTTTCCGTGGCCTTCGGGCCGATGCCGTTGATCTTGCGCACCGGCAGCGGCCAGATGCGCACCGGGATGTCTTCGCTGTCCAGCAGGGTGATGCCGTCCGGCTTGTCGAGGTCGGAGCAGATCTTCGACAGCAGCTTGTTCGGCGTGATGCCGATGGAGCAGGTGAGGCCGGTGGCCTCCCGGACGGCCTGCCTGATGCGGCGGGCCAGGTCGAGTGCGCTTCCCGGGACATCGGTCAGGTCGATGTAAATCTCGTCGATGCCGCGGTCCTCGATGTGCGGGGCGATAGTGGCGACGGCCGCCTTGAACAGGCGGGAATAGTGCCGGTAGGAATCGAAATCGACCGGCAGCAGGATGGCTTCGGGCGCCAGCTGCGCCGCCTTCATCAGCCCCATGCCGGAGAAGACGCCCAGCGCGCGGGCCTCATAGGTGGAGGTGGTGATGACGCCGCGCCCCTTGTAGTCGCGCATGCGGGCGAACGTGCGGCTGCCGTCCGGATGCGGCACGGGCTGCTGGGCCTGCCGGCCGCCGATGACGACGGGGATCCCGCGCAGCTCGGGGTACTTCAATAGCTCGACGGAGGCATAGAAGGCATCCATGTCGAGGTGGGCGATGCGGCGTGGCGGCAAGGCCGTCATGCGAGAATCAGCCCGGCCCGCAGCACGATGTTTGATTTCCTCATGGGATTACCCGCAAAAAATGGACACTGTGCCCATTGCCGAACCGACATGCTACCGAACGAGCATTCGCCGGTAAAGCAATACGGCGTGTTGCCTCAAAAACAGGCAAACGATTTCAGGCCTTGATTGGCGTGGGATTTCGGGGAGCGAGAACCGAGTTGCTCACAGAAATTGTGGATATGTGCGGGACCGGCGTTCGATCGGCCAAAGCCGTCCTTGCGCGAGGGGCGCAGGGCGGCACGCCATAGAGGGCGGACTATCACTAAAGACATAGCGCCGTGCTGCGGAGACTGACTTTTGCTGTGGAGCGGTCCGCACCCGTCCAGGAGCCGTCTTGTAGGTCGGGCTTCAGCCCGACGACAGCGCCGAAGTCGGCCTGAAGGCCGACCTACTGGATTCCGGCCTACACCGGAATGACGACAAGGAGTCGAAGCGGAAGACCTGCAACCTCGCTGACTAAAAGTCAGTCTCCACAGGACGGCGATGTGATTCAGTTGTGCTGATCTGCCGCCAGCATCGCTGCCCGGCTCTCCGGCGTCTCCAGGCTGATCCGCCCCAGTTTGCCGCCGCGGTAATCCGTAAGCAGGATCATCGCCGCCTTTTCCAGGTCGAGTTCGCCGCCGTGGCGTCCCTTGGCGATGCAGCCGCGCTTCTTCGCGATGGCCTCGACGACGGCGACGCCGTCCAGGCCGTCGACGGCGATGCCGTAGCGCGCGGCGAGCAGGGCCGGGTAGCGCTGCAGCAGCAGGCCGGCCAGGAAGATCCCCACTTCCGAATCGATGACGGCGTTGCGGCCGATGGCGTGGCTGGCGGCGAGCATGAAGCCGTCGCTGTCGTGCTCGATCTTCGGCCACATCAGGCCCGGCGTGTCGGTGACGCTCATCGTCGGGCCGAGGTCGATGCGCTGCTGCGTCTTGGTCACCGCCGGCTCGTCGCCGACGGCGGCGACGCGGCGCTTGAGCAGCGCATTCATCAGGGTCGACTTGCCGACGTTGGGGATGCCCATGATGAGCATGCGCAGCGGCTTGAAGGTGTCGTTGCGGTGGGGCGCCAGTTCCTTGCACAGGGCGGGCACGCGCGCGGCCTCGCCCGGCTTCTTGCAGGAGAGGGCCACCGCCTTGACGTTGGGCTGCCTGTTGTAGAAATCGAGCCAGGCCCTGGTGGCGTCCGGGTCGGCCAGGTCGGCCTTGTTCAGCAGCTTGAGGCAGGGGCGCTGGCGGTGCAGCCGCAGCTCGCGGATCATCGGGTTGCTGCTCGCTTCCGGCAGGCGCGCGTCGCAGACCTCGATTACCACGTCGGTCAGCGCCAGCGTTTTGGCGGCTTCCCTGCGGGCCGAGGTCATGTGGCCGGGGAACCACTGGATGGTCATGGGCGAATCGGTTCAGGCAAAGGTTGCTTGGCGGCGCTGGTGGCGACGATGCGGATTTCCTTGTCCGCCAAGCGCACCACCTGGCCTGCGCGCAGCTTGCGGCGGATGCGGGTCTCGGTTACGCCGTCCACGACGACCGAGCCCCCGGCGATCAGGGCCTTGGCGCCGCCGCCGGAGGGCGCCAGGCCGAGCAGCTTGATCAGGTCGTTGAGGGGGATGAACTCGCCCCTGAGCTGGAAGTGGTGGATGGCCATGGAATTCTCCGGTGCGCGGATTATAGCCGCGCCGGCATTCCCGCCGTGCCGACTTCAAGAAGTTAGCGGGTCCGGAGGGTAAAAGTCAGCTCCCGCAGCACGGCGATTCGATTCAGACGTAGCGCCGCGCGATCATCTCGGCGACGCAGGCAGGCTTGTGCTGGCCTTCGATCTCGATCTGGGCATGCCAGGTGAACTGGACCCCGCCGGGAATGTCTTCCAGTTCGGCCAGGGTGAAGCGGGTGCGGATGCGGTCGTTGCAGCGCACCGGAGCGGAGAAGCGCACGCGGTTGAGGCCGTAGTTGATGCTCATGCGGCCGCCCTGGACGTCGAGCGTCTCCATCATCATGTGCGGCAGCAGCGAGAGCGTCAGGTAGCCGTGGGCGATGGTCGTGCCGAAGGGCGATTCGGTTTTCGCGCGCGCCGGGTCGACGTGGATCCACTGGTGGTCGCCGGTGGCGTCGGCGAAGCGGTCGATGCGGTCCTGGGTGATTTGCAGCCAGTCGCTGACGGCGACTTCCTTGCCGACCCACTGCTTGAGTTCTTCCAGATTCTTGATGGTGAGCTTGGGCATGTGCATCCTTATGTGTCATTCCCGCGGAAGCGGGAATCCAGCAGGCGGCGATTATCATGGATTCCCGCTTCCGCGGGAATGACGGAAATTAGTTCCTTTCGATGAATTCGCGGATGAGCCGGTTGACCTCGCCGGGCCGCTCGTGGATGACCCAGTGCGAGCCGTCGGGGATGCGCTTCAGGGTGAGATTCGGCACCAGCGCATCGAGGCCGTCGAGGAGCCCGGGCAGAAGTGCCGTGTCGCGCTCGCCCCAGATCACCAGGGTCGGCACGCGCACGATGAAGTCTCCCGGTTTGAGGTGGATGCCTGAAGCGCCGGGCTCTTCCGGCGTCGCCGGGTGCAGTGGCGAGGCGCGGTAGAAGTTCAGGCTGGCATCCATCGCGCCCGGCTGCGTCCAGGCCTCGCGGTAGCGCGCCAGCAGCTCGGGAGTCAGCCAGCGCGGATCGGCGGTCGACTGCGTGAGCAGGGCGGCAAGCCGCGCGCAGTCGTCCTCCAGCAGCTTCTCCGCCGCGCCTGGCCGGCACAGCCAGTTCATGTAGGCGCTGGCCTGCTGCTGGGCAGCGTTGTCGCGCAGTTCGCGGGCGAAGGTCACCGGGTGCGGCGAGTTGATGATGACCAGCTTCCCGATGTACTCGGGATGCGCCGCGGCGAGGTTCCAGGCCGCCGCGCCGCCCCAGTCGTGGGCCACCACGATGGCGGGCCGGCTGCCGAGGTGCTCGATCAGCCGGCGCAGGTCGGCGACGAGATGCTTCGGCCGGTAGGCCTTGACCTCGGCCGGCTTGCCGGAGAGGTTGTGGCCGCGCAGGTCGAGGGCCACCGTGCGATGGTCGCGCGAGAATTCCCCGAGCTGTTCCTGCCAGGCATGCCAGAACTCGGGAAAGCCGTGCACGAAGAGCATCAGCGGGCCGTCGCCGGCGTCGACGTAGTGCAGGCGCACGTCGTCGAAATCGACGTAATGATGCTGAATATTCATATCGCGCGCAGGCGATTGCCGTCGAGCTTCGGCACGACGGTATACAGACTCTTCTGCGCGGCGAAGTCGACCTCGCGGTCGAGCCGGCGCTCGAGCATCATGCGGCCGACGCGGGCGCGGCGCAGGCATTCGCCGGCCTCGCGCTTCTCGTGCAGCAGCATGGCGGCGAGGGCGGCGTCTGTGAATTCATTTTCCTGCGACTTTCTGGCGAAGAGCGAGGCCAGGTAGCCGGCGCCGTAGAAGTCCTCGAGGTTGAAGTTGTCGGCCGAGCCGGAGCAGACGATCAGCACGGTCTCGTCGGCGTGGTGCTGCGCGATGTGGGCGACGACCGCCTCGCCGTTGAGCAGGGCGGCGGCATAGACATGATCGGCCTCGCGCGACTTGGCAACCGCCACCGTGCCGTTGGTGGTGGAGTAGATCAGCGACTTGCCATCGAGGTTTTCCGCCAGCAGCGCCAGCGGCGTCGGGTGCACGAAGCCGGGCAGGGTGTCGGCGTTGAGTTCGCCCGAGAGCACGCAGGTCCCGGCCGCATGGCGCGCCGCCTCGGCCTGCGCCGCCGCGCCGTCTAGCGTCGGGATGACCTCGGCCGCGCCGTGCGCCAGCGCGGCGACGATGCTGGAGGTGGCGAAGAGGATGTCGAGCACGATGACCACCTTGCCCGGCAGGCGCTGGGTGTCGAGCTCCTCCTTCTTCAGCAAAACGTGAATCTTCATTCGGGCTTTCGTAGGTCGGCCTTCAGGCCGACAATTGCGCTGATTGTTGTCGGGCCGAAGCCCGACCTGCCTGGCTTGCGTGGTCCGATCTAGTGGCTGCGCCGGTGCATCATGCCGTAGCCTTCCATCTGCATGACTTCCTCGCCGTTCTGGTTGAGCACCTCCCAGCGGTTGCGCATCAGGCCGATGTGCGGCTTGCTCTCCAGCGGACGCGCCTCCAGCACGACGCTGCGCACGTGCAGGGTGTCGCCGGGGCGCACCGGCTTCAGCCAGCGGATGTTCTCGACGCCGGGCGAGGCCAGGTTGGCCGAGTCCAGCAGGTAGGCATCGCACATCATGCGCATGCACAGACTGCAGGTGTGCCAGCCGCTGGCGACCAGCCCGCCGAACTGGGAGTGCTTTGCCGCCTCCTCGTCGATGTGGAAGGGCTGCGGGTCGAACTCCTTCGCGAAGCGGATGATGTCCTCCTTCGTCAGCGTGACGCCGCCGTATTCCGTGACGGAGCCGACGGGAAAGTCCTCCCAATAAAACTTCTTGCTCATCCTTCGGATTCCTCCCTGGGGTTGACCGGCGGCATCAGGGCGAAGACGCCCGAGGCGCGCAGGATGCGGCGATCGCCGACTTGAAGATAGCAGTTGGCATAGGCCAGGCGCTGGCCGATGCGCAGGATGTCCACATGCGCCTCGACCCAGTCGCCGGGCCGGGCGCTTTCGATGAAGTCGGTGGACAGGCTGACCGTGACGATCGGCTGCGGCGGCGTGCGCGATTGGTAAAGGACGATGCCGAGCGCGCTGTCGGCCAGCGTCACCAGCATGCCGCCGTGCACGATGCCGCGGGTGTTGGTGTGGCGTTCCTCGATGCGCAGGCCGACGATCAGCTTGTCGTCTACCTTCCTCCAGTGGAAGGGGCCGAGCTGGCTGAGGTACTGGCCGAGGTGCGGGATCGGCGCGAAGCCGGCGGGGATGGCGTCGCTCATTGCAGGCACGTCATTCCCGCGAAAGCGGGAATCCATGGGCCCCCGCTTTCGCGAGGACGACAAAATAGGGGTACATGTCGCGCTCTCTCCTATCCGAACTTCGAGAAATCCGGCTTGCGCTTTTGGAGGAAGGCGCTGAACGCCTCCTTCGCCTCGGGCGAGGCGAGCTGGCGCGTGAAGATCTCGCCTTCGGCCTGCATCACCTGCGGCACGAGAGCGGCGACGGACTGCTTGAGCAGGCGCTTGGTCTCGCGCAGCGAGGCGGCGGGCAGGGTGGCGAGCTTGCGCGCGCGCTCCAGCGCTGCGTCGAGCAGAGCGGCGTCGGGATGGATGGCGTTGGCGAGGCCCATCTCATAGGCCTTGGCGGCGCCGAAGGGCTCGCCGAAGAACAGCAGCTCGGCGGCGCGCGGATGGCCGACGAGGCGCGGCAGCAGCAGGCTGGAGGCCGCTTCCGGACACAGCGCCAGGTTGACGAAGGGCAGCTGGAAGCGGGCGCTCTCGCCGGCATAGACCAGGTCGCAGTGCAGCAGCATCGTGGTGCCGACGCCGACGGCGTTGCCGGCCACGGCGGCGACGAGGGGCTTCTCGGCGGCGGCGATGTTGCGCAGGAAGCGGAACACCGGCCGATCCGGATCGTCGGTCGGACCGTCGAGGAAGTCGCCAAGGTCGTTGCCGGCGGTGAACACCTCCGGCTGGCCGTGGATCAGCACGACGCGCACGGCGTCCTCGCGCGCGGCGCGCTCGAGCGCGTCGGCCATGGCGGCGTACATCGGGCCGGTGAGGGCGTTCTTCTTCTCCGGCCTGCGCATCTCGATGCGCAGGACGCCGGAAGCGAGTTCCGTGTGGATGTTTTCGCTCATGGCATCACGCCGCCAGCAGCGTGTCGCTGAACAACCCGAGGTGGTGGTCGGCGTTGCCGAATGTCAGGTCGATCATGGTCAGGCGCTTGAACCAGTGCGAGACGTTGAGTTCGTCCACCACGCCCATGCCGCCGTGCAGCTGCACCGCCTGCTGGCCGACGAAGCGCGCCTGCCGGCCGACGTAGGCCTTGGCGGCGGAGATCGCGCGGCGGCGCTCGGCGGCGTCGGGCGCATCGGCCTTGACCGCGGCCATCATGGCCATCGAGCGTGCCTGCTCGGTGGCCATCACCATGTCGGCCATGCGGTGCTGCAGCGCCTGGAAGCGGCCGATCGGCTGGCCGAACTGCTTGCGTGTCTTGAGATATTCCAGGGTCGTCTCGTCGAGCGCCGCCATGATGCCGACGGCCTCGGCGCACAGCGCGGCGATGCCGTAGTCGAGGGCGCGCTCGATCGCCGGCAGGGCGGCGTCCTGCGCGCCGACCAGCGCATCCGCGTCGACGGACACGCTGTCGAGGCGCACCTCGGCGGCGCGGCCGCCGTCCTGGGTCATGCTGCTGCGCACGGTGACGCCGTTCGCCTTGGCGTCGACCAGGAATAGTGAAATGCCCTTGCCGGTGCTGGCCGAGACGAGCAGCCTGTCCGCCGCGCCGCCGCCGAGCACCACGCCCTTGGCGCCGGAGAGCTTCCAGCCGCTGCCGTCGGCCCTGGCCGCCGTGTCGACGCGACTGACTTCGTAGCGGGCGCCGCGCTCGTAATGGGCCAATGACAGCATCAGTTCTCCGCCGGCGATGGCGGGGAGGAGTGCTTCCTTCTGCGCGGCGCTGCCGGCGTCGCGGATCAGGCTGCCGGCGACGACCACGGTGGACAGATACGGTTCGAGCACCAGGCCGCGGCCGAAGGCCTCCATCACCAGCATGGTGTCGACGGCGTTGCCATTCATGCCGCCGAAATCCTCGGGGAAGGGCAGGGCCAGCAGGCCCAGCTCGGCGAACTGCTTCCAGTGCGCGCGGCTGAAGCCGTCTGCGGACTTCGCCAGCGCACGGCGCTGCTCGAAGCCGTAGTCCTTGGCGATGAAGCGGCTGAGGGTGTCGCGCAGGGCGTTTTGTTCGTCGGTGTAGTTGAAGTCCATGTCTATCTCACAGGCCGAGGATCATCTGGGCGATGATGTTTTTCTGAATCTCGTTCGAACCGCCGTAGATGGTGGTCTTGCGGTAGTTGAAGTAGTGGCCGGAGAGCGGCGCGGCGTAATCGGCGCCGACCGGCTCGCCGGTCCAGGCCGGGTCGAGCGCCTCGGGCAGCCAGGGCAGGGCGTAGTGGCCGAGCGCCTGCATCTGCAGTTCGGCGATGGCCTGCTGGATCTCCGAGCCCTTGATCTTCAGGATCGAGGCCTCCGGTCCCGGCGCCTTTTGTTCCTTCTCGGCGGAGAGCACGCGCATGTTGGTGATCTCCAGCGCCATCAGCTCCAGCTCGACCTCGGCGATGCGGTCGCGGAAGCGCTGATCCTCGATCAGCGGCCGGCCGGCGGAGGTTTCCTTGCGGGCGATTTCCTTGAGGTGCTTCAGCGCCGCCTTCGAGCGGCCGACGCCGGCGATGCCGGTGCGCTCGTGACCGAGCAGGAACTTGGCGTAGGTCCAGCCCTTGTTCTCCTCGCCGACGAGGTTCTGCGCCGGCACCCTGACGTCCTCGAACCAGACTTCGTTGATCTCGTGCTCGCCGTCGTTCATGATGATCGGGCGCACGGTGATGCCCGGCGTCTTCATGTCGATCAGCAGGAAGGAGATGCCCTGCTGCGGGCGGCCCTCGGTGCCGGTGCGCACCAGGCAGAAGATCCAGTCGGCGTACTGGCCGAGGGTGTTCCAGGTCTTCTGGCCGTTCACGACGTAATGGTCGCCCCTGTTTTCCGCCTTCGTCTTGAGGGAGGCGAGGTCGGAGCCGGCGCCCGGCTCGGAATAGCCCTGGCACCACCAGTCGGTGCCGTCTACGATGCGCGGCAGGTAGAAGTCCTTCTGCGCCTGGCTGCCGAAGGCCATGATCACCGGCGCCACCATCTTGAGGCCGAAGGGCAGCTGCAGCGGCGCGCCGGCCTCGGCGCATTCCTCGTCGAAGATGTACTGCTGCACGGCGCTCCAGCCGGCGCCGCCGAACTGCGTCGGCCACATGACCGCGCCCCAGCCCCTGGCATGGAGGATTTTCTGCCAGCGCACGAAGTCGTCCTTGGCGAGGCGCTTGCCGCCCTTCACCTTGGCGCTGATGTCCGCCGGCAGGCTGGCGGCGACGAAGGCGCGCACCTCGGCGCGGAAGGCCTGCTCTTCGGGGGTGTAGTTCAAGTCCATGGGTTCGCGTTCCGGTCGTGTCGTTATTTCTTCGCCTTGCTTGCGGCGTAGGCTTCGAAGGCCGCCTTGCGGTCGTTGTTTACCCTTTGCACATGCGGCCGCTCGGCCAGCATCTTCAGATAGGGCCTGGCGCCGGGCAGCGCCTCGTCGAGGAAGTCGCGGCCGTAGGCCTTCTTCGTCGCCTGCGAAAGCAGGGGCAGGTGCGCCCAGGCCGCGCAGTCGGCATGCGTGAAAGCCTTGCCGGCGATGAAAGGGTCGAAGCGGGCGATGTGCGCCAGGCTGCGCACGCCTTTTTCCAGCAGCTTCTCGACTTCCTGGCGGGTTTCGTCCGAGACGCTGCCGCCGAAGAACACCTCCCCATACAGCCGCCGCGCCGGCAGCTCGATGTGCAGCTCGAGATGCTCGATCAGCTCGCGGCAGCGGGCCCGCTCGAAGGGGTCCTTCGGGTAGAGCGGCGGCTCCGGGTGAATGTCCTCGATGTACTCGGTAAGCACCTGGGACTCGGTCAGCACGCCGCGATCGGTGCGCAGGAAGGGCACCTTGCCCATGGGGGAATCCTGTCGGAATTCATCCTTCTGCGAGGGATAGGCCAGCTCTTCCTCGAAGGGGATGCCCTTCTCCAGCAGCGAGAGCTTGACCTTGTTGTAGTAGTTGCTGACGGCGAAGCCGCAGAGCTTGAGCATGCTGTTCTCCTAAAAAACCTCTTCAAACGCAAAGATCGCAAAGACGCAAAGGACGCAAAGAAGATCGATGGATATATGACTAATGGCCTTTCTTTGCGGGCTTTGCGTCTTTGCGTCCTTTGCGTCAAATGCGGATTATTGATTTATGCCTTCGGCGCGGGCTTGAACTGCAGTGCCTTGTACTCGAGGAATTCCTCGAGGCCGTACTTGCCCAGCTCGCGGCCGTTGCCGGACTGCTTGTAGCCGCCGAACGGCGCCAGCGCGTTGAAGGCGCCGCCGTTGATGTCCACCTGGCCGGTGCGCAGGCGGCGGGCGAAAGCGATGGCGCGTTCGTCGCTGCCGGCCCACACCGCGCCGGCGAGGCCGTAGGGCGTGCCGTTGGCGATGCGCGCGGCTTCGTCCTCGTCCTTGTAGGTAACGATCGACAGCACCGGGCCGAAGATCTCCTCCTGCTCGATGGTGCTCCCCGGCCTGACGCGGCCGAACACCGTTGGCTGCACGTAGTAGCCCTTTGCCAGGCCGGCCGGCGCGTCGGGGCCGCCGCAGAGCAGCTCGGCGCCCTCGGCGATGCCCTTGCGGATGAAGTCCTGCACGCGGTCGCGCTGGGCGGCGGAGATCACCGGGCCGAGCCTGCTCGTCTCGGCGAAGGGATCGCCGACGGTAAACTTGGCGGCCGCTTCGGCGGCGAGCTTCGCCGCCTCGGCGTAGCGCGACTCGGGCACCAGCATGCGCGTGTGCGCCGTGCAGGTCTGGCCGGAGTTGAGAAAGCAGGCGTTCACCGTGCCGCGCACGGCGGCGGCGAGGTCGGCGTCGTCGAGGATCACCGCGGCCGACTTGCCGCCAAGTTCCAGGGCGACGCGTTTGACGGTCTGCGCGGCCAGCTCCGAGACGCGTTTTCCCGCGCGGGTCGAGCCGGTGAAGGAGACCATGTCCACCTCGGGATGGGTGACCAGCGCCTCGCCCACCACCGGGCCGGTGCCGGTGACGAGGTTGAAGACGCCCGCCGGCAGTCCCGCCGAGTCGATGACGTCGGCGAGGATGAAGGCGTTGAGCGGGGCGACCTCCGAGGGCTTCAGCACCACCGTGCAGCCGGCGGCCAGTGCCGGCGCGACCTTGGCGGCGATCTGGTGCAGCGGGTAGTTCCATGGCGTGATGGCGGCGACGACGCCGACCGGCTCGCGCACGACCAGTGAATGGCCGACCTTCTCCTCGAAGGCGAAGTCGCCCAGCATGCGCGCGTACATGCCGAAGGTGCCGATGGGCGAGCCGGCCTGGATCATCGCCGAGAGCTTCAGCGGCATGCCGACTTCACCGGAAATGGTGCGGGCGATGTCGTCGGCGCGGGCCTTGAGGCCCTCCTGGATTTTCTTGAGGAAGGCGGCGCGCTCGGCGACCGGGGTAGCGGCCCAGCCGTCGAAGGCACGGCGGGCGGCGGCAACGGCGGCCTGGACATCTGAAGCGTCGCCTTCCGGGATGCGGCCCATGACTTCCTCGGTGGAGGCGCTGATGACGTCGAGGGTTTTCTTGCCGGACGCGGCCGTCCAGCGGCCGTCTATGTAGAGCTTGTCTCTGTTTTCCATGTGGGGGGTGCTCGTGTTGTTTACAAAATTCGAATCGAACGATACCATGCTTTTTAATAATTCGAAATACTATTCCGCAGAGCGAAACTTCACGCAATCAGCACTAGCAAGGACGCGTACTTATGACCCAAGCTGCCTATACCACGCACGGCGCCATCGCACTGATTTCAATGAACAACCCGCCCGTCAACGGCCTGGGCTTCGAGCTGCGCAGCGGCATCGTCGCCGGCCTCGACCGGGCCCTGACCGATCCGAAGGTATCGGCCGTCGTGCTGATCGGCAGCGCCAAGGCCTTCTCCGGCGGCGCCGACATCAAGGAATTCAATTCGCCGAAGGCGCTTGCGGAGCCGAACCTGAACACCGTCATCCGCATCGTCGAATCGGCGGGCAAGCCCGTCATCGCCGCCATCGGCGGCGTCTGCATGGGCGGCGGCCTCGAGCTGGCACTCGGCTGCCATTACCGCGTCGCCGTGGCCGGGGCGCAGATCGCCCTGCCGGAAGTGAAGCTCGGCATCCTGCCCGGCGCCGGCGGCACGCAGCGCCTGCCGCGCCTGCTCGGGCCGGAGGCGGCGCTCAACATGATCGTTTCGGGAACCATCGTTCCCTCGGAGCAGTTCAAGGGCACGCCGCTGTTCGACGAATTCATCGACGGCGACCTGCAGGCCGGCGCGCTGGCCTTCGCCGAGAAGTTGGTGAAGGAGAAGCGGCCCTTGAAGCGCGTGCGCGACCTGAAGATCGACTACCCGAATGCGGAAGGCTTCTTCCAGTTCGCCCGCAACACCGTCGGCGCCATCGCCAGGAACTTCCCGGCGCCGCTGAAGTGCGTCGACGCCGTCGCCGCCGCCGTGAGCAAGCCCTTCGACGAAGGCATGAAGCTGGAACGCGAGGCCTTCGTTTATCTCGTGCAGACGCCGGAGTCGAAGGCCCTGCGCCACGCCTTCTTCGGCGAGCGCGCCGCCTCGAAGATCGCCGACGTGCCGGAAGACACGCCGGTGCGCAAGGTCGAAAAGGTCGGCATCATCGGCGCCGGCACCATGGGCGGCGGCATCGCCATGAACTTCCTCAATGCCGGCATCCCGGTGACCATCCTAGAGACGAAGCAGGAGGCGCTGGAGAAGGGCGTCGGCACCATCCGCAAGAACTACGAGAACTCCCTCAAGAAGGGCAAGCTGACGCAGGAGAAGCTGGACCAGCGCATGGGCTTGCTGAAAGGCACGCTGTCCTACGACGACCTGAAGGACGCCGACCTGATCATCGAGGCGGTGTTCGAGGAAATCGGCGTCAAGGAGCAGGTGTTCAAAAAGCTCGACGAGGTCGCCAAGCCCGGCGCGATACTGGCCAGCAACACCTCGACGCTCGACGTAAACAGAATCGCCAACTTCACCAAGCGGCCGCAGGACGTCGTCGGCATGCATTTCTTCAGCCCGGCCAACGTCATGAAGCTGCTGGAAGTGGTGCGCGGCGCCGCCACCGCCAAGGACGTGCTGGCCACCGTGATGCAGATCGCCAAGAAGATCAGGAAGACCGCGGTGGTCTCCGGCGTCTGCGACGGCTTCATCGGCAACCGCATGATCGAGCACTACGGCCGCGTCGCCGGCTTCCTCGTCGAGGAGGGTGCGACGCCCTGGCAGGTGGACAAGGCCCTGGAGAAATGGGGCATGGCGATGGGTCCGTTCCGCATGGGCGACCTCGCTGGCAACGACATCGGCTGGGCCATCCGCAAGCGCCGCTACGTCGAGAAGCCCGACGTCAAGTACGCGAAGATCGCCGACACGCTGTGCGAGCTCGGCCGCTACGGCCAGAAGACCGGCATGGGCTGGTACCGCTACGAGGCCGGCAAGCGCGATGCCATTCCCGACCCGGTGGTCGACAAGCTGATCGAGGACTACCGCAAGGAAAAAGGTATCACCCCGCGCAAGATCGGCGACGAGGAGATCGTCGAGCGCTGCATCTTCGCCCTGGTGAACGAGGCGGCGCGCCTGCTCGAGGAGGGCATCGCCCAGCGCGCCTCCGACGTCGACATGGTGTACCTCACCGGCTACGGCTTCCCGCTGCACCGTGGCGGTCCGATGCTCTACGCCGACCAGGTCGGCCTGTACAACGTCGTGCGCGCCGCGCAGCGCTTCGCCGCCGAGTCGGGCGACCCCTTCTGGCAGCCGGCGCCCCTGCTGGCAAAGCTCGCCGCCGAAGGCAAGACGTTCAATTGAAAATCTTCAACCACGGCGGACACGGCGGCACGGCGAAATTCAAATGAAAAATCGTTTTTTCGCCGTGTCGCCGTGCCCGCCGTGGTAAATGCCTTTTACTGGAGTCGAACATGACTGATGCCGTAATCGTTTCCACCGCCCGCACCGCGCTCGCCAAGTCCTGGCGCGGCAGCTTCAACATGACCCACGGCGCCACCCTCGGCGGCCACGTCGTCAAGGCCGCCGTCGAGCGCGCCGGCATCGACCCGGCCGAGGTCGAGGACGTCATCATGGGCTGCGCCACGCCCGAGGGCGCCACCGGCTCCAACATCGCGCGGCAGATCGCCCTGCGCGCCGGCCTGCCGGTGACGGCCGCCGGCGTCACCGTGAATCGCTTCTGCTCCTCCGGCCTGCAGACCATCGCCATGGCGGCGCAAAGAGTGATCGTCGACAAGGTGCCGGTGGTGGTGGCCGGCGGCGTCGAATCCATCTCCTGCGTGCAGAACGAGGCCAACCGCCACATGATCATGGAGGCCTGGCTGCAGCAGAACAAGCCGGAGGTGTATTGGCCGATGCTGCAGACCGCCGAGACCGTCGCCAGGCGCTACAACATCGCCCGCGAGCTGCAGGACCAGTACGGCGCGCGCAGCCAGCAGCGCGCCGCCGCCGCCCAGGCCGCGGGCAAGTTCAACGACGAGATCGTGCCGATCACCGTCACCATGGGCGTCGCCGACAAGGCCAGCGGCCGCCTGTTTACGAAGGAAGTGACGGTGTCCGCCGACGAGGGCATCCGCGCCGACACCACCTACGAGGGCGTCGCCAAGATCAAGCCGGCGATTCCCGGCGGCGTGATTGCCGCCGGCAACGCCAGCCAGTTCTCCGACGGCGCCTCGGCCTGCGTCGTGATGGACGCCAAGCTCGCCGAGAAGCGCAATCTCAAGCCGCTCGGCATCTTCCGCGGCTTCGCCGTCGCCGGCTGCGAGCCGGACGAGATGGGCATCGGCCCGGTCTTCGCCATCCCGCGCCTGCTCGAGCGCACCGGAGTAAAGTTGCAGGACGTCGGCCTGTGGGAGCTGAACGAGGCCTTTGCCGTGCAGGTCATCTACTGCCGCGACAAGCTGGGCATCCCCGACGACCGCCTCAACGTCAACGGCGGCGCCATCGCCGTCGGCCATCCCTATGGCGTCTCCGGCGCCCGCCTGGCCGGGCATGCGCTGATCGAGGGCAAGCGGCGCGGCGCGAAATACGTCGTCGTCACGATGTGCATCGGCGGCGGCCAGGGCGCGGCCGGTTTATTCGAAGTCTGCTAAAGACCTAGAACCCATTTCACCACAGAGGCACAGAGGCACTGAGAACTGCAACAGCATTCATTTTCTTGTTTTTCTCTGTGCCTCTGTGTCTCTGTGGTTAATGGTTTAGAAAGGATTTTTCATGAGCGTCAAACAACTATTCGATCTGAGCGGCAAGGTCGCCCTCATCACCGGCGGCTCGCGCGGGCTCGGGCTGCAGATGGCCGAGGCGCTGGGCGAGATGGGCGCGAAGGTGGCGATCACCGCGCGCAAGGCCGACGAGCTGAAGGAGGCGGAAACGCACCTGAAGGGCAAGGGCATCGAGGTGCTCACCGTCACCAACGACCTCTCGAAGTTCGAGCAGATCCCGGGCATGGTGGATGCCGTGGTGGCGAAGTTCGGCACCATCGACATCCTGGTCAACAACGCCGGCGCCACCTGGGGCGCACCCGCCGAGGACCATCCGGACGACGCCTGGAACAAGGTGATGAACCTCAACATCAACGCCATGTTCTTCCTCAGCCGCGAGGTCGGCAAGCGCTGCATGATCCCGCAGAAGTCCGGCAAGATCATCAACATCGCTTCGGTCGCCGGCCTCTCCGGCAGCCCGAAGGGCATGCATGCGATCGCCTATCACACGAGCAAGGGTGCGGCGGTGAACTTCACCCGCACCCTGGCCTCGGAGTGGGGCCGCTACAACATCAACGTCAACGCCATCTGCCCGGGCTTCTTCCCCTCGAAGATGTCGCAGGGCCTCCTGAGCCAGATCGGCGACCATATCGTCGACGCCACGCCGCTCGGCCGCCTCGGCGGCGACGAGGACCTGATGGGCACCGTGGTGTTCCTCGCCTCGGCGGCCTCGCGCCACATCACCGGCCAGTACGTCGCCGTCGACGGCGGCGCCTGCATCGCCAAGTGAGTTCGTGAAAGCAAAGGATAAATTCTTCGGGGTCGACATCCCCTTCATCGACCTGCTGCAGGCGAAGGCCGGGCTGTGGGAGAAGGGGCGGGCGGTGTCCACCATAGAAATCCGCCCGGAACTGCACAACAGCTGGCAGTACGCCCACGGCGGTGTGGTGATGACGCTGCTCGACGTCACCATGGGCGCGGCGGCACGCAGCATGGTGTCGCATGCCGCCGGGGTGGTGACGGTGGACATGAGCGTGAGCTTCGTTTCCGCCGGCCAGGGCCGACTGACGGTCGAGGCGCGCGTGCTGCGCAGCGGCGCCTCGATCATCTTCTGCGAAGGCGAGATGCGCGACGAGGCGGGCGAGCTGGTGGCGAAGGCGATGGCCTCGTTCAAGGTGCGACGGAAGAAGGATGGCGCATGATATGTAGATCGGGCTTCAGCCCGACAGGCCGGCCGAAGTCGGCCTGAAGGCCGACCTACATCCGATAGGCAAGCAAGCGAGACAGGAAAACACATGACCGAAACCAACAAGCAGATCCTCCTCGCCAGCCGTCCCACGGGCTGGGTCGAGGAATCGAATTTCAAGCTGGTCGAGACCCCCGTGCCGCAGATCACCGACGGCCAGGTGCTGGTGCGCAACCATTTCCTCTCGCTCGACCCCTACATGCGCGGCCGCATGAGCGATGTCAAGTCCTACGCCGCCCCGGTGAAGCTCGGCGACGTGATGATCGGCGGCACGGCCGGCGAGGTGGTGGCCTCGAAGCATCCGAAGTTCGCCGTCGGCGACAAGGTGGTGGGCATGCTGGGCTGGCAGCTCTACGGCGTCAGCGACGGCACCATGTTGATGAAGGTCGACGACCGCCACATCCCGCTCTCCGCCTACCTCGGCTCGGTCGGCATGCCCGGCGTCACCGCCTGGTACGGCCTGATGGACATCTGCCAGCCGAAGGCCGGCGAGACGGTGGTCGTCACCGCCGCTTCCGGCGCGGTCGGCAGCGTCGTCGGCCAGCTGGCGAAGATGAAGGGCTGCCGCGCGGTCGGCATCGCCGGCGGGGCGGAGAAGTGCCGCTACGTCGTCGGCGAGCTCGGCTTCGACGCCTGCGTCGACTACAAGGCCGGCAACCTGTGGAAGGACATCAAGGCGGCGACGCCGGACGGCATCGACTGCCTGTTCGAGAACGTCGGCGGCGAGATCTTCGACACCCTGCTCGGGCGCATGAACGCCTTCTCGCGCATCGCCCTGTGCGGCCTCATCTCCCAGTACAACTCGGAACCGCACGCCATGAAGAACATCGGCTCGGTGCTGGTCAACCGCATCAAGATGCAGGGCTTCATCGTCTCCGAGCACATGGAGCGCTGGCCGGTCGCGTTGCAGGAACTGGGGCAGGGCGTCGCCGCTGGCAGGATCAAGTACCGCGAAACCGTCGCGCAGGGCCTGGAGAACGCGCCCAAGGCCTTCATCGGCCTGCTCAAGGGCGCCAACCTCGGCAAGCAGTTGGTGAAGTTGATATGAGACTGGAAGAAGCTGTTCACCACGGCGGGCACGGCGACACGGCGGGAAAGAATGAATTTCGCCGTGTCGCCGTGTGCGCCGTGGTTAAAACAAGGCATTCAGGATGAGTGACAAGTTCATCGGCACGCGCGCCGTCTCCCCGCAGCACGCCTTCGACACCGGCCGCCTGTCCGACTGGCTGCGCGCCCACGTCGAGGGCTTCGCCGGCGAGCTCACCGTCGAGCAATTCAAGGGCGGCCAGTCCAACCCGACCTTCCTGCTTTCCGCGGGAAACAAAAAGTACGTCATGCGGCGCAAGCCGCCCGGCAAGCTGCTGCCCTCGGCGCATGCCGTCGACCGCGAGTACCGCGTCATCACCGCGCTGGCGCAGACCGACGTGCCGGTGGCGAAGAGCTACGCGCTGTGCGAGGACGATTCGATCACCCCCCAAGGGGGCTTCCGTTGGGGCGTCGGCACCGCCTTCTACGTCATGGACTACGTCGAAGGCCGCATCCTCTGGGATCCGGCACTGCCGGGCCTGCAGCCTGCCGAGCGCACGGCCATCTTCGACGAGATGAACCGCGTCATCGCCGCGTTGCACAGCGTCGACTACGCCGCAGTCGGGCTGGCCGACTACGGCAAGCCGGGCAGCTACTTCGCGCGCCAGATCGACCGCTGGAGCAAGCAGTACCGCGCCTCGGAGACGGAGAAAATCGAGGCCATGGACAACCTCATGGCCTGGCTGCCGGCCAACATCCCGGCCGGCGACGAGACGTCGATCGTGCACGGCGACTACCGCCTCGACAACGTCATCTTCCACCCGAGCGAGCCGCGCATCCTCGCCGTGCTCGACTGGGAACTGTCCACCCTCGGCCATCCGCTCGCCGACTTCGCCTACCACTGCATGACCTGGCGCCTGTCGCCCGGCCAGTTCCGCGGGGTCAAGGGCCACGACCTGAAGGCGCTCGGCATCCCGGGCGAGCAGGAGTACGTCGCGATGTACTGCCGGCGCACCGGGCGCGCCTCGATCCCGGCCGCCGAGTTCGAGTACTACGTCGCCTTCAACATGTTCCGCCTCGTCGGCATCCTGCAGGGGATCATGGCGCGCGCCCTGCAGGGCAACGCCTCCAGCCAGGAAGCCGTCGAGACCGGCAAGCGTGCCCGCCCGCTCGCCGAGGAGGCGTGGAAGCAGGTGGAAGCCATCATGGCGGGGAAGATATGAGGGACGGCGTCTCGATTTCGACGGCCGTTGAAATCCCCCCTGGCCCCCCTTTTGCAAAGGGGGGAACGAAGCGAAGCCCCCCTTTGAAAAAGGGGGGTTGGGGGGATTTGAAGTGCGCCTGCACACACGATTTTCACTAGAGGACCACCATGGATTTCGCACACTCGGAAAAAGTCAGGGCGCTGCAGCAGCGGCTGAACGCCTTCATGGACAGGCACATCTACCCGAACGAGGCCGTTTTCGAGGCCGAGGTCGAGGCGAACCGCAAGCAGGGCAACGTCTGGCAGCCGACGAAGATCGTCGACGCGCTCAAGGAGAAGGCCAGGGCCGAGGGCCTGTGGAACCTGTTCCTGCCCGAGTCGAAGTTCGGCGCCGGACTGACCAACCTCGAGTACGCACCGCTGTGCGAGATCATGGGCCGCTCGCCCATCGCCCCGGAAGTCTTCAACTGTTCCGCCCCGGACACCGGCAACATGGAAGTGCTGGTGCGCTACGGCTCTCCGGAGCACCAGCAGCAGTGGCTGCAACCCCTGCTTGAAGGAAAGATCCGCTCCGGCTTCGCCATGACCGAACCGGGCGTGGCCTCCAGTGACGCCACCAACATCGAGGCCAGCATCAAGCGTGATGGCGACCACTACGTCATCAACGCGCGCAAGTGGTGGACCTCCGGCGCGCCCGACCCGCGCTGCAGGATCCTCATCTTCATGGGCAAGACCAGCCCGGACAACGTCAACCGCCACCAGCAGCAGTCGATGATCCTGGTGCCGATGGACACGCCGGGCGTGACCATGCTGCGCGCGCTGACGGTGTTCGGCTACGACCACGCCCCGCACGGCCATGGCGAGGTGGACTTCAAGGACGTGCGCGTGCCCGTCTCCAACATCCTGCTCGGCGAGGGCCGCGGCTTCGAGATCGCCCAGGGCCGCCTCGGCCCGGGCCGCATCCACCACTGCATGCGCCTGATCGGCCTGGCGGAGCGTTCGCTCGAACTCATGTGCAAGCGCGCGCTGAAGCGCGTCGCCTTCCACCGCCCGGTAGCCGACCAGGGCGTGACGCGCGAGCGCATCGCCAACGCCCGCATGCTCATCGACCAGGCGCGCCTGCTCACGCTGAACGCCGCCTGGATGATGGATACCGCCGGCAACAAGGTGGCGAAGAAGGAGATCGCCATGATCAAGGTGGTCGCGCCGAACATGGCCTGCCAGGTCATCGACTGGGCCATCCAGGTGCACGGCGGCGGCGGCGTCTCCGACGACTTCCCGCTGGCGCACGCCTACGCCCACGCCCGCACCCTGCGCTTCGCCGACGGCCCGGACGAGGTGCACCGCAACCAGATCGCCAAGTACGAACTGGGGCGCTACCTGGAAGAGAAGTAAGCGGGCTTCAGCGCAACCTGAACACCACCGGCAGGATCACTTCCTGCCCCTCCGCCTGCGGCAGGCTGCCCATGGCGCGGACGGCGCGCAGCGCGGCGGCATCGAGGATCGCGTGGCCGCTGCCGGCGGCAACGACCGCGTCGAGGATCCTGCCGCTCTCGTCCAGCGTCAGCAGCAGCCGCACCTCGCCCTCGAGCCCGCGCGCCACCGCCTCGGGCGGATAGAACAGCACTTCCGACAATTTCCGCTGTGCCGCCGCCTCCGGCGTGCGCGGCGCGGGGCGGCGGCTATTCGCCATTTCCGGCCTTGGTTTCGGCGGCGAGGCCTGCGGCGTTGCCTTTTCCTCCGCCAGCGTGTCCTTCAGCAGCGGCCCGACCGGCTGCACCGTGGCCGGCGGCAGCAGGCGGGCGCGCAGCGCCGTACTGCGGGGGCTGACTTTCCCCGCGGGCGGGCCGAGGCCGAGCAGGGCGAGGTGCAGGGCCAGGGAAAGGGCCAGGGCAAGCTGGAGGCGGCGCGCGGGATTGGACATGGCGTTGGCAGGGGTCAAGCCGACCTTGGGCGTATTTTGCTATAAATAGCGCATGCGAACCCTGTTATCCCTTCTTGTCGTGCTGGCCTGCCTGCTGCGCCCGGCGCTGGCGGCGCCGCCTGCACCCCCCACCGCGCTGGAATTCGGCGTCGCCGTCGAGGCCGGCAACACCTGGGCCGTGAAGAAATGGCTCGACGGGGGCCTGCCCCCCGACTTCATGGCCGACCGCATCGGCAGCGGCCTGATGATCTCGGCGTGGACGGGCAACCTCGAACTGATGCGCCTCTTCCTCGAACGCGGCGCCGACGTCCATTTCCGCAACCGCTTCGACGAGCAGGCCCTGCAACTGGCCGCCTGGCGCGGCCATCTCGACGCCGTGCGGCTGCTGATCGAGCGCGGTGCGACGGTAAGCCGCGAGGGCACGCACTGGGGCGCGCTGCACTATGCCGTCTTCGCCGGCCATGCCGACATTGCCCGCCTGCTCATCGCCCGCGGCGCCGACGTCAACGCCCGTTCGCCCAACGGCTCGACGGCGCTGATGCTGGCGGCGCGCGAAGGCCAGGCCGACCTCGCCGGCGCGCTGCTCGAGGCCGGCGCCGATACCGCGCCGGTGAACGAGTGGGGCGACAACGCGCTCGCCTTCGCCATGCGCAACAGGAACTACGGCATCGCCAGGATGGTGTCGAGCGCCGAGGAATTCGCCCGTGCGGCGCGGCAGGCCGATTCCTACGGCAAGGCGGCGAAATCCGTCCTCGCGCCGCCGGAGATCGTCGAGATCGTCGAAAAGATGCGCCAGGCCCAGGCGGAGGGAAAGCCCACCGGCGAATTGCGCAAGGCCCTCCATGCCGCCGTCGCCCTGCACCGCCAGGACAGCGAGCTGAAGGCGCTCAAGGCGAAACAGGGCAAGGGCGGCCGGCCCGAGGCGCTGGTCATTACCGCCGATCCCGGTGCGGCCGGGCGCGAGCGCGCCGAGCTGGTGCATGAATACGTCAAGGCCGGCGCCGCCCACGTCACGCCGGCCGAGGCGACCGGCCGCGCCGGCCAGGCCTCCGAGATCTCCGGCAACCGCGATCGGCTGCAGCAGGCGCAGGGCGGCAAGGGCCGCAAGCGCTCCGCCGCCGAGCTGCGCGAGGCCTTCGAGCGCTTCAAGCGCGAAGCCGCGGCCGAGGCGGCCAAATAAAAACTTGATTACCCACGAGTCTCAGCCCTGCTTGCGCCTGCTTTCCGTCGCCATGGTGCAACATCCTCATCGTCATGCCGGCGAAGGCCGGCATCCAGAGCGGCCGTATGAGGTTGCAAGCCGTATTCTGGATACCGGCCTTCGCCGGTATGACGAGTATGAGACCTACGTGAAGCCATGCTGAGCTTTCTTGGTAATCAGGAATAAAAATAATCGCCGCCGCGCGATATCGCCTCCGCAGGTCGGCCTTCAGGCCGACTTGAGCGGTCGGGCTGGCCGCCACCGGAAAAGCCGGCCCTTTCAGCCGTCGTCTTCGCGCCGCCTCTTCATCCTGGCAATGAACGCCTCGTTGCGCGGCCACTTGCCGGTGCGACGGTATTCGGCGAATGCCGTCGCCGCGCTCTTGACGATGGCGAAGAGCAGAAGCGGCAGCAGGATCGGCAGGAGTCCGAGAAAGACCAGGCCGTCGCCGAGCTTTTCGAAGCCGCCACCCAGACGGCCGGGGCCGGCCAGTTTGCCCAGGCCGCGCAGCGCGGCCCCGGCGCAGAGCCCGTCCAGTGCGATTGCGCCGATGCCGAAGGCGATGCGGCATTCCCATTCCCCCGCCGACCGCGAAGCCGAGAACAGCAAGGTGCCGATGCCCGCCGAACATGCGCGCGGGCCGGGGCCGAAGGCGATCCAGTTGCCGATGGCGGCGAAGGCGACGAGGATGAGCGCCCCGGCCGCGGCAACCAGCCAGGACAGCGGCGGCTTGTGGCGGGCTTCCCCGACCAGTACGACGATGCCGGCGAGCGCGAAGATCCCGCCTGCCGCCAGGCCCAGCCAGGGCGGGCCGTTGATGTCGCGCGCGCGCACCGGGCCGACATCGAAGGCGGCGAGGATCGGCAGCGCGCCCGAGGCGAGAAAGAACAGGGCGATCAGGCCGCGCGCCAGCGGTGAGAGGGGACCGGTCTGCTTCATTGCGGCCGTCGCAATGCGCACCTCAGCGCTGCGTCGTCTCCGCGCGGACGGCGACCCAGCGGCCGGCGCGGCGCTCGATCACGTACTCCTCCAGCGACTCGAAGCGGTAGGACCTGCCCTCCCGCACGCCCTGCTCGATGGCGACGCTGCGCACCGCGATGCGTTCGCAGCCGCCTGCGCCTTCGGCCGGCCGGCCCTCGACCACCGGGCGGCGCTGGCGGAAGTCCTCCAGGCCGAGCACGGCGTCGACGCTGCTCTTCGCCAGTTCCTCGCGGTCGAAAGTCAGGGTCTGCGGGGCGCCGTCGCCGCCGCGCACATGGGCCGTCACCGTCGCCTCGGGGGCGAACAGGTCGATGACGGCGCGCGCGTCGCGGCGCACGATGGCCTCGTCGAGCTCGGCCAGCCACGCCCGCGCCGGTGCCTCGCAGGCCGGGTCTGCAGGACTCGGCGGGCTTGCCGTCTCCGCCGACGGGGCGCCCGCGGCGGGGGCAGCACCGGCTGGCGCGGCGACCGCTTCGGCCTGCCCTGCCGGCGCCGAGCGCTGCCGCTCCTCGAGCAGGCGCCGGCTCTCGGCTTCGGCGTCTTCGGCGAGGCCGTCGAGCTCGGCATCGAAGGCGCCCGGCACGTAGAAATCCGGCACCTTGTCGAGCAGCACCGGCAGCAGCAGCGTCATCAGGGCGCGCGTCTTGTACGGCTTGGTGGCGCGCACGAAGCCGACCTTGCCGGCGTCGATGTCGAGCGTGTTGCCGCCGGCCGCCAGGGTCGTGCCGCCGCGGTTCACCTTGTCGTAGGTGCCCTCGCGCTGCGACAGGGATTTCGCCAGGTCGGCCGGGATGACGTAGGGCTCGTGGTCGGTGCCGCGGATGCCGATGGTAGCGGTGGGCGTAACGATGCGGTGGCCGGCGCGGTTGAGGCTGCCGATCCAGCCGGAAATGACGCGCAGGCCGCCGGTGATCAGGCGCAGGGTGAGGTTGTCGCCCGGCTTGCCCTCGGCGGCGAAGCGCTCGGGGACGAACTCCGCGCCGGGACGCACGGCGACGTAGCCGGCGTCGTCCGTCTTCAGCACCGCCTCGCCGGTGGCGCCGGCGCGCAGGCGCTCGCCGACGCGCACGGTATCGCCCTCGCGCAGCGTCCGCGCCGCGCCGCCGGGGGCGGCGTCGATGGCGGTGATCTCGCCCTTGATGCGCCAGACGGTGGCGAAACGGCCGCCGGCAGCGGCCGGGGCGTCCTGCGCCTGGGCCTCGGCGAACCCGGCGGCGGCCGGGAGGGCGGCAAGCACGGCGACGAGGAGGGCGGCGGTGAACAGGCGGGCGGCGGGTCCGGAGGCGTGGGTCATGTCGTTCTTCATGGCGTGGGTCGCGTGGTCGGATGCCCGCAAGTATCGTCCCGCGGGCGGCACCCTGGCAACACCCGACCCGCCGGGCCTCGGCCTTCAGGCATAATCCGGCTCATCCCGTGAGCCACCGGACTCCGCCATGGACCGCACCGAGCGCTTCTACCGCATCGACCAGCTCCTCAACGAAAAAAAGACCGTGCCCTTCTCGGTCCTCATCGAGAAGCTGGAAGTCTCGCCGGCCACCGTCAAGCGCGACCTCGAATACATGAGGAACCGCCTCAACGCCCCCATCGTCTGGGACCGCGAGGCGGGCGGCTACAAATTCGCCGGACGCGAGGGCGGCGCGGCGCAGTACGAGCTGCCCGGCCTGTGGTTCTCGGCGCAGGAGGTGCATGCGCTGCTCACCATGCAGCACCTGCTCATGAACCTCGACAGCGGCGGCCTGCTCGGGCCGCACATCGCGCCGCTGCTGGCGCGCCTGCAGGCGCTGCTCGGCACCGCCGACGACAGCACCGTCGAGATCCACAAGCGCATCCGCATCCTCGGCATGGCCGCGCGGCGCCTGGCGCTCGACCACTTCGCCGTGGTCGGCTCGGCCCTGCTGCGACGGAAAAGACTGCTGATAGCGCACCACGTGCGCGCCCGCGACGAGACCGTCGAGCGCGAGGTCTCGCCGCAGCGGCTGGTGTACTACCGCGACAACTGGTACCTCGACGCCTGGTGCCACCTCAGGAACGACCTGCGCAGCTTCGCCGTGGACGCCATCCGCCGCGCCGAGATCATCGAGCAGCCGGCGCGCCACGTGCCGGAGAAGACCCTCGATTCCGTCCTCGGCGCCGGCTACGGCATCTTCTCCGGCCGCAAGGTGCAGCGGGCGAAGCTGCGCTTCACGCCGGAGCGGGCGCGCTGGGTGTCGATGGAGCAGTGGCATCCGAAGCAGAAGGCGCGCTTCGACAAGGACGGCAGCTTCCTGCTGGAGATTCCCTACTCGGACAGCCGCGAGCTCGTCATGGACCTGCTCAAGCAGGGCCCCGGCGTCGAGGTGCTGGCGCCGGCCGCGCTGCGCAAGGAAGTCGCGGCCCAGCTCAGGGCGGCGCTCGACCGGTACTGACTTTCCGCAGGCTCATCCCCTGAGCCTGCCGCCCCCTATCCTGTGGCACATGGAAAGGAGGCCGATCATGAATCCCGATTTCGTGGTGTTCTGGGCGACGACGGGCATGTCCGTCGCGCTGTGGATGTTCGCCTGAGGGCTATTTCACATAGCCGTCGTCGAGGGTGCGCAGGAAGGCGACGATGTCGTCCACCTCGCGCTCGCTCAGGCCGAGGCGGCCGAGCTCTTCCGTGTTCACGTTGGCGGCGACTTCCGGCGCCGGCCAGCACTTGCGCCGGTTCGCCTCGGCCTCGGGCAGGTCCCGCGGGCAGCGCCTGCGCACGTCGCGGTCGTTGTAGAAGGCGACGGCCCCGCGCAGGGTCGTGAAATAGCCGTTGTGCATGTAGGGCGCGGTGCGGGCGATGTTGCGCAGCGTCGGCACCTTGAACTTGCCGTCTTCGGCGGGCTTGTTCACGGCCGCGCCGAGTCCGCGGTCGACGAAGCGCGCGCCATCCGGGTTGTGCGCCTTGTCCTGGGCGTAGAAGGGATTGTCCGGGTTGCGCGGCACGCCGAGGTTGTCGTAGGTGAAGTCGGTGAACAGCGGCGGCTCGCCCTTCGGGCCGCGCCGGCTCGGGTGGCAGGCGGCGCAGTTTCCCTTCTTCTCGTCCTCGTAGAGCTTCAGCCCGCGCAGTTCCTGCTGCGTCAGCTTCGCCCTGCCCGCCAGCCAGGCGTCGTACTTCGAGCTGAAGGGGCGGAACTCGGCGCTGCGCTCGAAGGCGGCGAGGGCGGCGGCGATATGCGCGTAGGCCTGATCGGCGTCGTCGAGCGCGCCCTTGCCGTAGACCTGGTCGAACATCCCTGCGTAGGCGGCGCGGCGCACCTTCTCCACCACGGCGCGGCTGTCCGGGTTGGCCATCTCCAGCGGATTGAGGAAGGGGCCCTTGGCCTGCTCCTCCAGCGTGGCGGCGCGGCCGTCCCAGAACTGGCCGCCGACGTAAAGGCCTTCCTTTTCGTCGAAATGGAAGCCGGGCGAGAAGCCCATGTACATCGCCGTGGGCGCGTTGCGGCTGCCGAAGCGCTGCGGATGCACCCCCTTCGAGGTCGGCCGGCTCGTGTCGGGGTCGGTGAAGGCGTGCGCCGGCGCATGGCAGCTGGCGCAGGACTGGCCGGCCGGCTCGGACAGCGTCGCGTCGAAGAACAGCAGGCGGCCGAGGTTGGCGGCAGCATCGGCGCGGGCGGCGGCCGGGCAAATGGCAAGCAGGGCGGCCAGCAGGGCCGAAGGCAGGAAAAAGGCGCGTGTGTTCATGCCGTGGAGTTTACCCGTTTAGAATGGCTTCATACCCGGTCGCGGCCGGGCAAAAGACCGTTCGGCCGCCGCCTGCCGCAAAGGTTCCCGGCCGGCGCCCCGACCCCGTCCATCGAAAGGAGGCCGCCATGGCCGCAACGCGCACGGAACGCGACACATTCGGCCCCATCGACGTCCCCGCCGACCGCCTCTGGGGCGCCCAGACGCAGCGCTCGCTGCGCTACTTCGACATCTCCGGCGAGCGCATGCCGGACGAACTCATCCTCGCCCTGGCCGCCGTCAAGCGCGCCTGCGCCGTGGTGAACGCCGGACTCGGCCTGCTCGGCAAGGACAAGGCGGCGGCCATCGCGGCGGCCGCCGACGAGGTGCTCGCCGGCCGCCATCCCGGCGAATTCCCCCTGCGCGTGTGGCAGACCGGCTCCGGCACCCAGAGCAACATGAACATGAACGAGGTGCTGGCCAACCGCGCCTCCGAGCTGCTCGGCGGCGCCCGCGGCGAAGGCCGGCTCGTGCACCCCAACGACGAGGTCAACCTCGGCCAGTCCTCCAACGACATCTTCCCGACGGCCCTGCACGTGGCCGCCTGCAACGCCCTGCAGGCGCGGCTGCTGCCGGCCCTCGACGCCCTGCGCGCGCGCCTGGCGGAAAAATCCGCCGCCTTCGGCGATATCGTCAAGATTGGCCGCACCCACCTGCAGGACGCCACCCCGCTGACGCTGGGCCAGGAATTCTCCGGCTACGTCGCGCAGCTCGAGCACGCCGGCGCCGCCATCGCCGCGACGCTGCCGCCGCTGCACGCGCTCGCCGTCGGCGGCACCGCCGTCGGCACCGGCCTCAACACCCACCCCGAATTCGGCGACCGCGTCGCCGCCGAACTGGCGCGCGGCAGCGGGCTGCCCTTCACCGGCGCCGCCAACAAATTCGCCGCCCTGGCGGCCAGCGACGCCGTGGTCTCGGCGCACGGCGCCCTCAAAACCCTTGCCGCGGCGCTGATGAAGATCGCCAACGACATCCGCTGGCTCGCCTCCGGGCCGCGCAGCGGCCTGGGCGAGCTCGCCCTGCCCGAGAACGAGCCCGGCAGCTCGATCATGCCGGGCAAGGTGAACCCGACCCAGTGCGAAGCCCTCGCCATGATCTGCTGCCAGGTCTTCGGCAACGACGTCGCCCTCACCGCCGGCGGCGCCGCGGGCAACTTCGAGCTCAACGTCTGCCGGCCCCTCATCGCCCACAACTTCCTGCAAAGCGCGCGCCTGCTGGCCGACGGCATGGCCAGCTTCGAGGCGAACTGCGTGCGCGGCATCGAAGCCAACCGTGACCGCATCGCCGAACTGACGGCCCGCTCGCTGATGCTCGTCACCGCCCTGGCGCCGCACATCGGCTACGACCGCGCCGCCGAAATCGCCAAGCGCGCGCACGCCGACGGCAGCACCCTGCGCCAGGCCGCGCTGGCGCTGGGCCATGTCGACGAAGCCGACTTCGACCGCTGGGTGCAGCCGGAAGCCATGACCCGGCCGGGGACGGGGAAGGGCTGAGGGAAACGCGGGCACCGCGCGAGGGTGGAGAGCGGCGGGGCGGCGGGGAAAGTCAGTCGCTGCGGTACGGCGGTATTGCTGGTTGGGGGTTGTGTGGGGTGGGGGAGTGTGTGCCGTCTGCAAATCGGCCGGAACAGCCTGATGGTGCCCGCTTTGTTATAGTCTGCAATTGGCATAAAGCCGTTCTTCAGAGTTACCTTCGCAGTTTTCGTAATGGCGGGATGCTCCAATTTCTCACTCTGTCTCAATGAAAAAATCGAAAGACACAAAAGGGCTTAACGCTGATGGCAAGCAATAACGGCAAAGACAAATCCCTCGAATCCTGGATCTGGGATGCCGCCTGTTCCATCCGCGGGGCCAAGGACGCGCCGAAATACAAGGACTACATCCTCCCCCTCATCTTCACCAAGCGCCTCTGCGATGTCTTCGACGACGAGCTGAACCGCATCGCGAAGGAGGTCGGCTCGCGCAAGAAGGCATTCCAGCTCGCCAGGGCCGACCACAAGCTTGTCCGCTTTTACCTCCCCCTCGTGCCGGACGATCCCGAGCAGCCCGTCTGGTCCGTCATCCGCAAGCTCTCAGACAAGATCGGCGAAGGCGTCACCACCCACATGCGGGCCATCGCCCGGGAAAACCCGCTGCTGCAGGGCATCATCGACCGCGTCGACTTCAACGCCACCACCCACGGCCAGCGCGACCTCGACGACGACCGCCTCTCCAACCTCATCGAGGCCATCAGCACCAAGCGCCTCGGGCTCGACGACGTCGAGGCCGACATCATCGGCAAGAGCTACGAATACCTGATCCGCAAGTTCGCCGAGGGCGGCGGCCAGAGCGCCGGCGAGTTTTACACCCCGCCCGAGGTCGGCACCATCATGTCCCGCGTGCTCCAGCCCGAGCCCGGCATGGAAATCTACGACCCTACCTGCGGCTCCGGCGGCCTGCTGATCAAGTGCGAAATCGCGATGGAGGAGGCGGCAAAAGGTAAAAAACGCACCGTCGCTCCCCTCAAGCTCTACGGCCAGGAATACATCGCCGAGACCTGGGCCATGGCCAACATGAACATGATCATCCACGACATGGAAGGCCAGATCGAGATCGGCGACACCTTCAAGAACCCCAAATTCCGCAATAAGCAAGGCAAGCTCCGCAGCTTCGACCGCGTCGTCGCCAACCCTATGTGGAACCAGGACTGGTTCACCGAGGCCGACTACGACAACGACGAACTCGACCGCTTCCCCGCCGGGGCAGGCTTTCCCGGCAAATCCTCCGCCGACTGGGGCTGGGTGCAGCACATCCACGCCAGCATGAACGCCACCGGGCGTGCCGCCGTCGTCCTCGACACCGGCGCCGCCTCGCGCGGCTCGGGCAATGCCGGCACCAACAAGGAAAAGACCGTCCGCCAGTGGTTCGTCGACCACGACCTCATCGAGAGCGTGCTCTACCTGCCCGAAAACCTGTTCTACAACACCACCGCCCCGGGCATCGTGCTGTTCCTGAACAAGGCCAAGACCAAAGAGCGCGAGGGCAAGGTCTTGCTCGTCAATGCATCCCAGGTCTTCGAAAAGGGCGACCCCAAGAACTTTATCCCCGAAGCCGGCATCCAGCGCATCGCCGACACCCTCATCGGCTGGACCGAAGCGGAAAAACTCAGCCGCATCGTCGACCACGCCGAACTGAAGAAGAACGACTACAACATCTCCCCCAGCCGCTACATCCACACCTCGGATGCCGAAACATACCGGCCCATTGTGGAAATCGTCGAGGAGCTGGAGGTCATCGAGGCCGAGGCCAAGGAAACCGACCAGGCTCTCGGCAGAATTCTCAAACAACTCGGAATCGGCGCATGAGAATCTTCATCAGCAGCGTCCAGAAGGAATTCGCCGCCGAGCGCAAGGCGCTGGCCGAATACCTTGCCGGCGACCCGTTGCTGCGGCGTTTCTTCGAGACGTTTCTCTTCGAGCGCGATGTTCCCGCTTCCGACCGTCGGCCCGACGCCGTCTATCTCGATGAAGTCCGGAACTGCGATCTCTACCTTGGCATCTTTGGAGACGACTACGGCTGGGAAAACAAGGACGGCCTCTCGCCCACCCACCTCGAATTGAACGAGGCCACCCGGCAGGGCAAGGCCCGCCTGATCTTCGTCAAGGGCGCGGCCGACGATGCCAAGCACCCGAAAATGCGCGCCTTGATCCGCGACGCCGGGGACAACCTCGTCCGGCGGCGTTTCAATTCCTCCGAAGAACTTGTCGTCGCCGTCTATGCAAGCCTGGTCCGGATTCTTGAAGAGCGCGAGCTGATCCGTTCGGGGCCCTTCGATGCCACGTTCTGCCGAAACGCCGCGCTTGACGACCTGGACCAGGACAAGATCATCCGCTTTCTCGGGCTGGCCCGCCGCGGGCGCAATTTCCCGTTGCCGGAGGACACGCCGCCCCATGAGGTACTGACCCACCTCAACCTGCTCGACAAAGGACGGCCGACCCATGCCGCCATCCTGTTGTTCGGCAAACAGCCGCAACGCTTCCTCATTACGTCCGAGGTGAAATGCGCTCACTTCCACGGCTATGAAGTGGCCAAACCCATCCCTTCCTATCAGGTGTACAAAGGCACGGTCTTCGACCTCGTGGACCAGGCCAAGGATTTCGTGCTCTCCAAGATCGATCTCTGGGTCGGCACCCGCGAGCACGGCACCCAGGTTCCCACGAAATACGAAATCCCGCAGGAGGTTGTCGCCGAGGCCATCGTCAACGCCGTCGTGCATCGCGACTACACCAGCAACGCCAGCGTGCAGGTCATGCTTTTCAAGGACCGGCTGGAAATCTGGAACCCCGGCGCCCTGCCGCCCACGCTGACCCTCGAAAAACTGCGCGGCCCGCACGCCTCCGTCCCGCACAACCCGCTGCTGGCGGAGCCGATGTATCTCACCAAATACATCGAGCGCATGGGTACCGGCATCCGCGACATGATCGACCGCTGCCGGAAGGCCGGGCTCCCCGAACCCGAAATCCGGCTGGATGGCGGCTCGTTCGTCCTCACCGTCCGCAGACCGGCCACTGGGTCGGCGACCCAGTCAGAACCGGGTCAGGGCCAAGGCGGACAGCTAGAGTCACGGCTAGAGTCACGGCTAGAGTCACGGCTAGAGTCACGGCTAGAGTCACGGCTAGAGTCACGGCTAGAGTCACGGCTAGAGTCGGCCTTGGCCGCCAAGGTCGTGCTGGCCATCCGACCGCAGCCTCTCGGCAAAGCCGCCCTTGCGCCGATCCTCGGACACCAAACGGTCTCCGGCGAACTCCACAAGCAGATCAAGCGCATGGTGGACAGCGGCCTCATCGAGCCCACCATCCCCGAAAAACCCACCAGTCGCCTCCAGAAATACCGGCTCACCGCCAAGGGTCAGGCGTTGCTGGCGGAGTTGGAAAAGCCAGGCGGCAACGCATGAAAAAGAAGCCAGACATTATGGAAACTTCTCTCACGCGCTCCTCCGCCGTCGAATACCTCACCTTCGTCGCTGCACAGGGTCAAGGTGGCGTCGAGGTGGTTTATGCCGACGAGGACATCTGGCTGACTCAAAAAATGATGGGCGTCCTCTACGACGTGAAGACCCCCACCATCAACTACCACCTCAAAACCATCTTCGCCGACAACGAACTCACGGAGGATTCAGTTATTCGAAAATTTCGAATAACTGCCGCCGATGGCAAAAACTACGACACCGGCCACTACAACCTCTCCGCCATCATCGCCGTCGGCTACAAGGTCAACTCCGAGCGGGCCGTCCAATTCCGCAAATGGGCCACCACCGTGGTCAAGGAGTTCACCATCAAGGGCTTCGCGATGGACGACGAACGCCTCAAGGCAGGCGGCACCGTCCTGACCAGACAATACTTCGAAGAACAACTCCAGCGCGTCCGCGAAATCCGCCTCAGCGAGCGCAAGTTCTACCAGAAGATCACCGACATCTACGCCACCGCCATCGACTACGACCGCAGCGCCACCGCCACCCAGCGCTTCTTCGCCACCGTGCAGAACAAGCTCCACTGGGCCATCCACGGCCACACCGCCGCCGAGGTCATCGTGGACCGGGCCGATGCCGGGAAACAGCACATGGGCCTGACCACATGGAAAGACGCGCCCCATGGAAAAATCCAGAAATTCGATGTCGGCGTCGCCAAGAACTACCTGACCGAGCCGGAGATGGCGCAACTCTCCCGCCTCGTCAACGCCTACCTCGATGTCGCCGAAGACATGGCCCAGCGGCACATCCCCATGACCATGCAGGACTGGGAAACACGGCTCAACCGCTTCATCGCAGCCACCGACCGGGAAATCCTGCAGGACGCCGGCAAAGTCACCGCCGAAATCGCCAAAGCCCACGCCGAATCCGAGTTCGAGAAATACCGCATCGTCCAGGATCGCCTGTTTGTCTCGGATTTCGACGCCGAAGTCATGCGGATCGCAAGGAATGATGAGGAAAGCGGGAACGCTGAAGGCGGTGCGGAGTGAGCGCCGAACTCCAGCAAACCGAAATTGGCGAGTTCCCGTCCGCCTGGTCGATTGACCGCGTTGATTCGGCTTTCGACATTCAGCAAGGAAAGCAGGTCTCGAAAAGGAATCGCGATGGCGAGCACCAACGCCCATTTCTCCGAACCAAGAACGTCTTCTGGAATCGCCTCGAACTGACTGATCTCGATGAAATGCATTTCAGCGAGGCCGAGCAGACACGCCTCGAACTTCAGGAGAACGATCTGCTTGTCTGCGAAGGCGGCTCGATTGGACGAACAGCACTTTGGAACAATAAGGTCGATGGCTGCCTATACCAGAACCATCTCCATCGCCTCCGTGCGAAGGACGACAAGGCTCATCCGCAATTTGGCGTGTATTGGCTTTGGTATGCCTTCGATGTGGCCAATCTTTACTTTGGACGTGGCAACGTAACGACGATCCCGAACCTTTCGCAGTCGAAGCTGGCGGAGTTGCCCATGGCACTCCCCCCACTCCCCGAGCAGAAGAAGATCGCACACATCCTTTCGACGGTGCAGCGCGCGATCGAAGCACAAGAGCGGATCATTCAGACCACCACCGAGCTGAAAAAGGCCCTCATGCACAAACTCTTCACCGAAGGTCTCCGCAACGAACCCCAAAAACAAACCGAAATCGGCCCCGTCCCCGAAAGCTGGGAGGTGGTGCCGCTGGTAAATCTGCTACGCGAGCCGCTCCGGAATGGACATTCAGCGAAGGCGACGACTGACGAAGACGGAATTCGCACGCTCACTCTTACCGCAGTAACGCAGCGGGATTTTTCCATAGAGAACACCAAGGTCACCTCCGCCGATCCTTACCGAGTGCGAGACATGTGGCTGAAGTCTGGCGACATTTTTGTCGAACGGGCAAACACAGCGGACTACGTTGGTCTGGCTGCGCTTTACGAGGGGCCAGAGGATTTCGCCATCTTCCCGGACCTTCTCATCCGCGTTCGCGTCGACAATGTGAGAATCCGCCCGAAAGTCCTGATCGAGTGGCTGCTAGCGGAGCCGTGTCGCCGGTACTACAAGAAGAACGCGAGATCGACCGCAGGCAACTTTCCCAAAATCGATCAAGGCACGGTCGAAAAGACGTTGATCCCTGTACCTTCAGCTGAAGAGCAAGCTGAGCTGGAGAACAGCTTTCGGACAATGGACGACAAACTGCGACAGCACACTGCGCGTATTACCGCCCTACAAGACCTCTTCCGCACCCTCCTTCATGAACTGATGACCGCGAAGACCCGCGTTCACGCACTCGCCGTGTAGCCATGCCCACCCCCGGCGAACACAATACCGTCCAGGCCCGCATCCTCGGCTACGCTGCGGCCATCGGCTGGACTTTTGTCTCCCGCGAGGAAGCGAGCAGCGACGCGGCTTTGATCCGGAGGTGCCACCCGCCGACCGCGCCAAAAACCGCTCGCTCTTTTTCGACGACCTGCTCGACGCCAAGCTGCGGGAATTCAACCCGCATGCCGAGGCCGAGGGCGCCTTGCTCGTGAAGTTCCGCCATCTGCGCACCGGCATCTACGGCAACCGGGGCAGGCCCATATATCAGGCTGCACATATCGCAATGAATTGCGACAATATAAGATATGGATATATAACTCGCCACAAGCTGCGACTTGACTAAATATGATTATTGGCCTATATATCGCAAAATTAGACGACATATGGCTGATTAACGCGCGTACTCGCAAATCATTACGACTATGAGAATTACCGACCTGCTCACCGATGATGCCGTGCTCGCCGAGCTGGGCGCACGGATTGCCGGTCGCCGGGTGGAGTTGCAGCTCACCCAGGCGGCGGTGGCCGAACAGGCGGGGATTGCCAAGCGCACCCTGGAGCGCATGGAGGCCGGGCAGACTTCGCAGTTGTCAACCCTGGTCCGTGTGCTGCGGGTACTGGGCGCCGCCTCCGGGTTGGATGGCCTGATACCGGAGTCCGGACCCAGACCGATGGATTTGTTAAAGCAAAAGGGCAAGGTCCGGCAACGGGCTTCGGGTAAACGTGCCGCACAGGCCACCGGCAAGTCCTGGCAGTGGAATGAGAAGCCCTGAGCACGCTTGCGAGAAACCATGAGCACGCTGGCTGAAGTCAGGCTGTGGGGTAAGACCATCGGCGCGGTCTCGCTGCTGGACGGGGAGGACGTTGCCAGCTTCGAATACGATGCGGCATTCGCGCAGAGCGGCATTCAGGTTGCGCCGATGGTGATGTCGCTTTCCCGGCGCGTATACCGCTTTCCCGAGCTTGCTCGCCCGACTTTTCACGGATTGCCCGGCCTGCTGGCCGATTCGTTGCCCGACAAATTCGGTAACGCGCTGATCGATGCCTGGCTGGCTTCGCAGGGGCGGCAACCGGGTTCCTTCAACGCGGTTGAGCGGCTTTGCTACACCGGCAAGCGCGGCATGGGGGCGCTGGAATTTGCCCCCGCCATCGGCCCCAGGGCGAAGCAGACCACACACATCGAAGTTGGCCAGCTGGTTGAGCTTGCATCGGAGGTGTTGTCCCACCGGAACAATCTGCAGGCGTCATTCGCGGCTGAAGGCAGGGAAGATGCGCTGAGGGATATTCTGCGCGTGGGCACCTCCGCCGGCGGCGCAAGGGCGAAGGCGGTCATCGCATGGAACCCGACAACCAATGAAGTGCGCTCGGGCCAGGTCAAGGCCGGCAAGGGGTTTGAATACTGGCTGCTGAAATTCGACGGCGTCAGCGGCAACAAGGACAAGGAACTGGAGGACCCGAAAGGCTATGGGTTGATCGAGTATGCGTATTACCTGATGGCGCTCGACTGCGGCATTGATATCAGTGAATGCCGGCTGTTCAAGGAGAATGGCCGGTCGCATTTCATGACGCGCCGCTTCGATCGGCTGGCTAGCGGCGAAAAGCTTCACATGCAGTCGCTTTGCGCGCTGGCGCACTACGATTTCAATATGGCAGGCGCGTACAGCTACGAGCAGGCCTTGCTGGTGATGCGGCAACTGCAGTTGCCCATGCAGGCCATCGAGCAACTGTTCCGGCGCATGGCGTTCAACATCGTGGCCCGCAATCAGGATGACCACGTGAAGAACATTGCCTTCCTGATGAACAAGGCCGGGGAGTGGTCGCTGTCGCCGGCCTTTGACATGACCTACAGCTTCAATCCTTCGGGGGCGTGGACGGCAAGCCATCAGATGACGATGAATGGCAAACGCGACCATTTCACGCTGGAGGATTTCAACGCCTGCGCAAAGACGGCGTCGATGAAGCGGGGGCGTGCCGCGAAAATTCTTGCCGAGGTACAGGCGACGGTGGCGCAATGGCCCTCGTTCGCGGATAAGGCCGGCGTGCCCGATGGCGTGCGCGAAAGAATCCAGCGCACGCTGAATCTGCAACCCTATTCATGATGCCCTATCGATGAAACCGGGCGAACACAAAACCGTCCAGGCCCGCATCCTCGGCTACGCCGAGGCCATCGGCTGGACGTTTGTGTCGCGCGAGGAAGCCGAGCAGCGGCGCGGGTTTGATCCGGACGTACCGCCCGCTGAGCGCGCCAAAAACCGTTCGCTCTTCTTCGACGACCTGCTCGACGCCAAGCTGCGGGAGTTCAACCCGCGCTACGCCGAGGCCGAGGGTGCGTTGCTCGGGCAGTTTCGCCATCTGCACACCGACATCTACGGCAACCGGGAATTCGTCGAGCACCTGCGCAACCGGGGCAAGTTCTTCGACGTTGATGCGAAGCGCGAGCGCGATCTGATGCTGATCGATTACGACGATCCGGCGCGCAATGTTTATGAAGTCACCGAGGAGTGGGCCTTTCACAACGGCCACTACGGCACGCGGGAGGATGTGGTCTTTCTGATCAACGGCATTCCCGTGCTGGTGATCGAGTGCAAGAACGCCAACAAGGACGAGGCGATTGCCCTGGGGGTGGACCAGATCCGCCGTTACCATCGCGAGACGCCCGAGCTGTTCGTTTCGCAGCAGTTGTTCACCGCCACCGACGCCATCGGCTTTTCCTACGGGGTGAGCTGGAACACGGTGCGGCGGAACATCTTCAACTGGAAGGACGGGGAGGTCGGCAAGCTGGAGGCCAAGGTGAGGAGCTTCTGCGCGATCCCGCAGGTGCTCGCCTTCCTGAAGGACTACATCATTTTTGCCGAGAAGGACGAGGAGCTGAACAAATACATCCTGCGCCAGCACCAGACCGGCGCGGTGGAAGCAGCCGTCGGCCGCGCCCTCGATCCCCGGCGCACGCGCGGCCTGGTCTGGCACACCCAGGGCAGCGGCAAGACCTTCACCATGATCAAGGCGGCGGAGCGGCTCTTCCGCGCGCCCGGGGCGGACAAACCGACCGTGCTGCTGATGATCGACCGCAACGAGCTGGAAGACCAGATGCTCAAGAACCTTACCGCGCTCGGCCTGGGCAATCTGGAGCACGCCAGCAGCATCGCCCGGCTCAACCAGCTGCTGCGCGACGACTACCGGGGCATCATCGTGACGATGATCCACAAGTTCCGCGACATGCCGGCGGACTTGAACCTGCGGAAGAACATCTACGTCCTGATCGACGAAGCCCACCGCACCACCGGCGGCGACCTCGGCAACTTCCTCATGGCCGGCCTGCCGAACGCGAGCTTCCTCGGCTTCACCGGCACGCCGGTGGACAAGACTGTCTACGGCAAGGGCACCTTCAAGACCTTCGGCTGCGAGGATGATCAGGGCTACCTGCACAAGTATTCCATCGCCGACAGCATCGAGGACGGCACCACGCTGCCGCTGTACTACCAGCTCGCCCCCAACGAAATGCTGGTGCCGCACGAGACGCTGGACAAGGAGTTTCTGTCGCTGGCCGAAGCCGAAGGCGTGGCCGACATCGAGGAGCTGAACAAGATTCTCGAACGGGCGGTGAACCTGAAGAACTTCCTCAAGGGCAAGGAGCGGATTCAGCAAGTGGCGCAATTCGTCGCGGAACACTACCGCGGGAACGTCGAGCCACTCGGCTACAAGGCTTTCCTGGTCGGCGTCGACCGCGAAGCCTGCGCGCATTACAAGCATGCGCTCGACCAGTTTCTGCCGCCCGAGTATTCCGAAGTGGTTTACACCGGCAGCAACAACGACTCCAAGCTGCTGAAGGAATTCCACCTCGATCCGAAGCGGGAGCGGCAGATCCGCAAGAGCTTCGGCAAGCTCGACCAGATGCCGAAAATTCTCATCGTCACCGAGAAACTGCTCACCGGCTTCGATGCGCCGGTGCTTTACGCCATGTATCTCGACAAGCCGATGCGCGACCACACCCTGCTGCAGGCCATCGCCCGGGTGAATCGCCCTTACGAGAACGAGGCGCAGGAGATGGTGAAGCCCCATGGCTTCGTGCTGGACTTCGTCGGCATCTTCGACAAGCTGGAAAAAGCGCTGGCCTTCGACAGCGACGAGATCAACGCCATCGTCAAGGACCTGAAGCTGCTGAAGGTACTGTTCAAGAACAAGATGGAGTCGAAGGCGCCGGACTACCTCGGCCTGATCGAGCGCAACTTCAACGACAAGGACGTCGACACCCTCATCGAGCATTTCCGCGACCCCGAGCGGCGCAAGGCGTTCTTCAAGGAATACAAAGAGATCGAGATGCTCTACGAGATCATCTCGCCCGACGCCTTCCTGCGCCCGTTCATTGACGACTATGGCACCTTGTCGGCGATCTATCAGGTCGTCCGCAAGGCCTACGCCCGGACCGTGATGGTCGACCGCGGGTTTCAGGCCAAGACCAACCATCTGGTGCAGCAGCAGGTCGACAGTTATGGTGTGGGCGGCCTGAGCGAGATTGTCGCGATCGACGGCAATACCATCGAGCTGATCAAGAACAAGAGCGGCGGCGATGGCACCAAGGTCATCAACCTGATCAAAAGCATTGAAAAACTAGCTCAGGAAAACAGCGATGACCCTTGCCTCATCGCCATGGCGGAACGCGCGCGGGCGGTGCAGGAGAGCTTCGAGCAGCGCCAGGCCAGCACGGCCGAGGCTCTGGCCGAATTGCTGCGTGAAGTGGAAGGCAATGAAACGCGGAAGAAGGAACAGGCTGAAAAGTCTTTCGATGGCCTGACCTATTTTGTTTACCGCAGCCTGCTGGACGCGAAGATCGAGAACGCCGAGGTTGTCAGCCGCAAGATTCGCCACGCTTTCACCGAGTTTCCGAGCTGGAAACGCAGCGAAAACGCCCTGCGCGAACTCCGGAAGAAAGTGACCTTCGCCATCTTCGCTGAAACCGACGACCTGGACCGGGTGACGGCGATGGTGGATGAGTTGTTTACGCTGCTGGAGAAGGCGGATCGGATTTAGCGCGATGAAGGCAATCGATCACAAAGGCCGGTTCAAGCAGCGCGTCCGGCACTGGGCCGACAAGCTGGAGGTGAAGATCGTCTGGCTGGGTGTGCGGCCGATGCGGAACAAATGGGCCTCGTGTTCCACCGCGGGCCATTTGAATTTCAGCGACGAACTGCCTGCCCTGAAACCCGAGCTGTGGGACTACGTGATCGTCCACGAGTTGCTCCACTTCTCGGTGCCCAACCACGGAAAACTCTGGAAAAGCCTGATGCGCTCCCATCTGGGCGAATATGAAGCACATGAAGGCGCGTTAAAGCGGATCGCAGGCAACAAGGCGCCGCAGCGTACACGCTGACGCGCACTGCTGAACTTGCCGATGAGTGACCAGTATGGGCATGATGGCTGCAGGGGCATCGGACGTGCCTCCGGACCATGCGTGCCGGTTGTCGCGAAGTTGAAGCGATTTCGGCCTATAGTGAGCATCGGTAGTCCGTTGCATGTGAACCTTTCGATCCTTCGATACAGCGAGGTGCTTCCATGGCCATCATCCACGCAGCCTCCGGCGAGTTGATAGACGTGCGTCCGCTTGGCGCGGCGCTGCGCCAGACGAGTTCAAGCACGCTGGTCCGGGCTGACCACCTCGAGGTCTTCCGGTTCGTGCTGCCGGCCGGAACGACGGTCCCGGATCACAAGGCGTCCGGCGCGATCACCATTCAGTGCCTGGAAGGTGAAGTGGAGCTCGAGGCCCACGGGCGAAGGCAGACATTCCTTCCGGGGCACATGGTCTATCTCGCTGATGCGGAACCGCATGTCGTCAAGGCCTTGAAGGATTCCTCCCTTCTCGTCACGGTTTTGCTAAGGCGCGCGTGATTCCGCCGGGGCCCGTTCCGTTTCAGGCCGGGCGATGGCGGCCATACCGGTTTTTTTGCGCCATGAAAGCCAGGATGCTGAATAGCGGAGATGCGGCATGAGCGAAGAGCGGCAGGACGACTGGAATCCGCAGGATGCCTCGATCCTGGCGGATCAACGCGGGGCATACGACGGGATGCGCGAGCGCTGTCCGGTGGCGCACAGCGAATTCATGGGCTGGTCGCTGTTCCGCCATGAGGATGTCGCCAGCGTTCTGGCCGACCCGGCGACGTACAGCAATGCATCGCGGTTCCTGGCCATCCCGAACGGGATGGATCCGCCGGTGCACGACCGGTTCCGCGCGGCGCTCACCCCCAATTTCAGCCGGGAGCAGATGGCCCGTCTCGAGCCGCGCGTCCGCGAGATCGCCGCGAACCTCCTTGCGCCGCTGCGCTCCGGCGGCGAGCTGGAGTTCATCGACGACTTCGCCACGCCCTTCGCATTGAAGACGCTGTGCGCCATGCTCGGTTGGCCCGATGCGCAGTGGCATTGTCTCGGCGGTTGGGTGCACGGCAGCCAGCAGGTGGCTTTCAGCAGGGAGCCCGGTGTCGGCAAGGCGCTGGCGAGTCTTTTCTCGGAGCACGTCAAGGCCAATCTGGCGTTGCACCGCGCCGCGCCGAATGCCGTGGCCGACGCCACGGACGCGCTGTTGGGGACCGAGGTCGACGGGCGGCGGTTGGACGATGACCAGATCGTGAGCGTCCTGCGCAACTGGACGGCCGGCCATGGCACCGTCGCGGCCGGTCTGGGCATCCTGGCCCTGAATCTTGCCCGGGACCCCGAACTGCAGGATCGGCTGCGGAGCGATCCGTCGCTCATTCCCGCAGCGATCGAGGAGATCCTGCGGGCGGATGGTCCGCTCGTCGCCAATCCGCGCACCACGACGCGGGAAGTCAGGATTCAGGACCGGACCATCCCGAAGGGGGAGCACCTGTCGCTGATGTGGATTGCCGCCAATCGCGACCCGCGCGCGTTCGATGATCCGGATGTCGTCCAGGTCGGACGGAGCACGGATGCCAGCCTGGTCTGGGGCCAAGGCATCCATTTTTGCCAGGGAGCCCCCCTGGCCAGGCTCGAAATGCGCATTGCGCTCGAGGAACTGCTCGCGCGGACGAAGCGCTTTGAATTCGCCGGCGATGTTCCCCGTCGCGCGGCCTATCCCAGCAACGGCCTCGCCGCGCTTCCCCTGCGAGTCGGCTGACGCCGCTGCATTTTCAGCTCAACGGCCTGGCGGTGGGCTTTCCGCCAGCGTAAACATGAATGCCGCCCCTTGTCCGGGCGCGGCTTCGGCCCAAACCGCTCCGCCGTGGCGACCGACGATTCGGGCAACCGTGGCCAAGCCGATCCCGGAACCCTCGAACTCGTGCGCACTGTGCAGGCGCTGGAAAGGCTGGAACAGCCTGGCGGCGTAGGCCATGTCAAAGCCGGCGCCATTGTCCCGAATCCGGTACACCCTCCTTCCGCTTGCGTCCCGGGTCGCGTCGAATTCGATGCGCGCGGCCGCCGTTTTCGCGGTGTATTTCCACGCATTTTCGAGCAGGTTCTGCAGCAGCAGGCGCAGCAGCTGCGGATCGCCGGCCGTTCTGATGCCGTCTTCGATGACGAATTCAACCCGGCGCGGGCTGTCCTGGGGGGCGATGTCCGCCGCGATTTCCCGGGCGCAAGCCGAGAGGTCGGTTTCCTTGACGTTCATGCCCTTGCGGGATACGCGTCCGAGTTCCATCAGCGCCTCGATCAGCCGGAACATGCGCTGGATGCTGGAGCGCACCTTGCCGAGATATTCCCCGGCCTCCCGATCCAGCTTGCCGTCCAGGCGCTCTTCCAGCAGGTGGGTGAATCCGTCGATCGCGCGCAAGGGTGCGCGCAGGTCATGGGATACCGAATAGCTATAGGCTTCCAGCTCCCGGTTGAGCGCGGCCAGTTCCCCGGTGCGTTCACTGATTTTTTCTTCCAGGTGGTCGTGCGCTTCGCGCAGCGCAGCCTGGGCGTTGATCTGTTCGGTGATGTCGTTGGCAACCCAGATCACGCCCTTAGACATGTCGGAACGGTCGAGGGCGGTTGCGCTGAAGTGCGTCCAGATGATCGGGCCGTCCTTCTTCCGGTTCTGCACTATCCCCGTCGCATGCCCGATGGCTTCGATCTGCGGATAGATGTCCTCTCCCTGCTGCCGGTAGCATTCCTCGGAGACGTGGATCAGGCGCGTCGGCCGGCCCTGGATATCCTCCGGTTCGTATCCGAAGAGCGCCGCAAAGCTCCTGTTGCAGCGGACGATGTGCCGGTCCTTGATGTGGGCGATTCCGGACACCGTGTTTTCCAGGATGCTTGCGTTCTCCAGGGCAACGCGGCGGATGTCTTCCTCGTTTTTCCTGCGCTCGGTAATGTCGGCCAGTATCTTGAAGAAGCCGACTGTCTCGCCGAACCCGGATTGATGCGGTATCAACTGTACGTCGAGGTATCTGACGTTTCCGCCCGGGTCGGCATGGGTCCGTTCGAAGGCGACCTGATTGTTCTCGAAGCAGCGATCCAGATAGGGTTGCACGCTCTTGTATTCGGCAATCCCCATGATGTCCTCCAGGGCCATGCCGATCACGTCCCTGCCGGAAGTACCGAAGAACCCGGCGTAGCGCTGGTTGGCGAACCTGCACTGCCTCTTGCCGTCGAAGTAGGCGACCATGAGCGGGGCATGCTCGAAGAATAGCCGCAGCAGTTCGTCGCGTTTGCGCACCGCCCGCCGCGATTGGTTCCGCTCCAGGGCGGCGCCGATCACGGTGGCGGCGGTTTTCAGGGCCCCGAGTTCGGATTCGGACCATTCGCGCTCGGACCAGCGCTGTGACAGGGTGATCACGCCGACGGGCTCCCCGCCCGCAAAGATCGCCAGGGCGGCGAGGGCGCGCACTTCGCTCGGCACTTGCGCCCGAAGTTCTTTCGGAAGGCTCCCTATCCGCGCGACCACCGGTTTGCCGCTCTGGAGAAGGGCAAGCAAACGTTCGAAATCCTTGCCTAGCAGGGAGAACCCCTGCGGCGCGTATTCGAAAACCGATACGGCGCCGGCCGTGGTCCATGAATAACGCGGCACCAACGTAACCCCTTGCTCCGGGTCGTTGTCGAATTCGAATACGGTGGCGCTGCCGACTTCCGCCGCCTTGCCGATTTATTCCAGGACGTCCGTCAGCACGGATTCGACCGACTTGCTGCCGAGAAACTGCTCGGCGCCGTAACTAACGGCCTGAAGAATGGCGTTGTGGCGCTGAAGCGCCTGCCATTCGGGCATTTTCGCCAAATCGGCTTCCGTCGTGGGTGCCTTCATGCGCGGCCCCGCGCAGAATGGGCTTCCCGATCCGGTTGAGCAAGGGGGGATGACTGATGCCGGGCCCCCTTCATGAAAGGCATGCAAGCGCAACGACAGGTGCACCGACTTGGCAACATCGAACAACCTCCTCCCGTTTTATGCCATGCGGCCATAGCCGCATGATCTTTATTGACTATTGTTGTCTTCACAATCGGTGGGGGTTCCGAATGTGCAAATTTCAAATAGTTTTGGACGCTAAATCACCTTGCGCAGCCTGACAAGGAAATATGTCACGAATTTCCGGCATTGCAGACAGGAAAGATCCTGATTGCCCGCGAGGCTCAGCCCTGCTTGCACCTGCCTTACGTCGCCATGGTGCAACATCTTCAACGTCATGCCGGCGAAGGCCGGCATCCAGAGCCGGAAACCAGCGCCGGCACCAGCGCGAAGTAGGCGAATCCGGCTTTGCCGGTGCGCATGGCGCTCAGGCCAGGACGGCCTCGAGATTGCGCCGCAGCGAGGACGGCAGCTTGTTGCCGCGGCCGAAGCGCACCACCAGGTCGGGTCGGCGCCGGCCGATGCCGAGGAATCCGGCGAACTGCGGCCGCAGCGCGGCCACTTCGACCGGCTGGTTGAGGAAGGCGTTGCGGATGCCAAGCGCCGCCGACTGCAGGGCGAAGCGCTCATAGGCGCGGCCGACTTCGATCCAGCCGGCCTTGTCCTCGCGTTCGGCGACGAAGATGGCGAGGCCGGCCGAGCTGCGGACCTGGCGGGCATACTTGTCGTTCTCGCCTTTTGGGGTGAAGAAAAGATCGAACAGGAGCCCGCCCAGCCAGGCCGGCGCGGTGGGGTTGCCCGATGCGGCGGCGTAGAGGCCATCGCCGCTGCGCACGGCGTCGCCGTCGTTGAAACGGATCCAGGCCTTCAGTTCCTCGACAAAGGCACGGTCGCCCATCTGCACGGTGTTGCCCTGCACGATGTATTCGAGTGTCGTTTCCATGGCCTGGCGCTCGGTGAGCAGGATGAGGCGCACGCCGGCGCCGCTGCCGGCCTGTTCCAGCAGTCTGAGTTCGTCGGCGGAGAGCGGCTTGCCATCGTAGTCGCCGCGGGTACTCTGGCGTTCCGGTATGGCCCGGAAGAGCGGGGAGTCTACGGGGCGGGTCGGTTGCAGTCCGATCCGCAGCGTATCGCCGCCGGCGGCGTCGAAGGCCGCCTCGGCCTTCAGGCCATCGGCGAGGGCAGCCTGGGCAAGGTTCTCCGCCGCGCAGCCGAGCGAGACGAAGAGGTGATGGTCATCGGGGTCGACCGCCGGGCAGCGCCGGGTCAGATCGGGCAGCAGGGTGATGGCACGCTCCTCGAGGCGGAACTTCCAGCATTGGGTGTTGTGGCTGGAGGGCGCCAGGGTGGCGTAGCGCACCAGCTCGCGCAAGCGCCCGGCCTGGTCGCCTTGCGGCCCCCGGCCATGGCGCCAGGTGTCCCGCACCGCCTGCTCGTAGCCGGCATCGGAGCAGGACGCCAGGAGGCCGCTGCCGGCCATGGCGGCCGCGGCGGAGGCTGCGGTGGACAGGGTGAATTGCCTGCGAGTGAACATTTTTCTTCTCCAGAATGTGCCACGGCATTCTCGCATGACCGCATTACGCTGGCGTGATCTCGAACGGCCGCGGCGCGCCGTCGAAGAGACGGCGCAGGATGGTCGCCTCGCGCGTGGTGACGGCGGCGAGGAATTCGGCGGGGTCGCCCATGCCGTGGAAGGCGTTGTAGCCGTGATCGAGGAATTCGTGCAGCTCGGCCAGGCCGGCGAGCCGGGCCGGGCCGCGCATGAGGCGCAGGGCGGCGCGGACGAGGGGTTTGCTCACGAGGGCGGCGAGGGCCTCGCCGATCTCGCCGATCAGCTTGAGCTGCAGTTCGCGCTGGTCGCGCCGGCCGCAGCGGCGGTAGGCTTCGGCGTAGGCCTTGTCGGTGATCCTCGCCAGGGCGCGGGCGCGGCGCAGTTCCGTCACCATCGCCGCGTCGAGTTCCTCGGATAGCGCGTCGACTTCGATGGCCAGGGCGATGGTGCGGATGCCGGAGGCGGGCAGGGTGGCGGCGAGCGTGGGCAGGATGCGCTCGATCTCGTGGTCGCGCGCGCTGAAATCCTTGGGGCCGTAGAGGTCGGTGAGGAAGAAGCGCGCGGCGGCGCGGTAGCGATCGGAATCGAGCAGGTCGCGGTAGGTGGCGGCCAGCCGCTCGGCCTGCCAGCCGCGCAGGCGCTGGCGGTCCTGCGCCCGGCGCGGGTCGGCGCCGGCTTCGGCGCGCAGGGCCTTGGCCCGGCCCAGGTGCCGGCGCAGTTGCGCGACCCAGTATTCCTTGTCTTCGTCGGGATTCACCATTTCATTATCGCCCGCACGGGCACCGGTGCCGGTGGTTTAGAAGCAATTGCCTAACCCGCCCGAAAGGCGCTCGGCTACACTGGCCCGTGATCAGAACGAGGAGGCGCGATGGGCGATAGCGATGCGATCGACGGGCTGGCGGCGCGCCACGCAAGATTGCGCGAGGCGGCGGCGCGCGACCCGCAGCCGGGGCATGCGGCGCGCGATGCGCGGCTGGCGGCGCTGGAGCGCCTGCTGCGCGAGAACGCGCCGGCCATCGCCGCGGCGATCTCCGCCGACTTCGGCCACCGCTCGCCCCACGAGACCCAGCTGCTCGAACTCTTCCCCAGCCTCGAGGGCATCCGCCACGCGCGCAGCCACCTGAAGGCCTGGATGCGGCCGCAGCGTCGCGCCGTCTCGCTGTGGTTCCTGCCCGGCCGTGCCCGCGTGCTGCTGCAGCCGCTCGGCGTGGTCGGCATCATCGTGCCGTGGAACTATCCGCTCTACCTGGCGGTGGGGCCGCTGACGGCGGCGCTGGCCGCCGGCAACCGCGCCATGGTCAAGATGTCGGAGTTCACGCCGGCCTTCTCGGCGCTGTTCGCCGAGCTGTGCGACAAGTACTTCACCGCCGATTGCGACGCGGTGGTGGCGGTGGTGCAGGGCGACGCCGGGGTGGCGCAGGCCTTCTCCCGGCTGCCCTTCGGCCACCTGCTGTTTACCGGCTCGACCCGCGTCGGCTACAGCGTGATGCGCGCCGCCGCCGACAACCTGACGCCGGTGACGCTGGAACTGGGCGGCAAGTCGCCGGCCATCCTCGGGCCGGGCTATTCGCTGGAGAAATTCGCCGAACGCGTGATGGTCGGCAAGACCATGAACGCCGGCCAGACCTGCATCGCGCCGGACTACGTGCTGGTGCCGGCCGGCCAGGCGCGCGCGTTCATCGATGCCGCGCGCAAGGTGGTGGACGCCTGCTACCCGGACATCCTGCACACGCCGGACTATTCCTCGATCATCGGCGAGCGGCATTACCGGCGGCTCGTCGGCCTGATCGAGGATGCGCGCGGGCAGGGCGCCGAGGCGGTGCCGCTGTCGGCCGCGGCGGAATCCGACGCGGCGACGCGGCGCATGCCGCCGGTGGCGCTGCTCAACGTCAACGATGCCATGCAGGTGATGCAGGAGGAGATCTTCGGGCCGCTGCTGCCGGTGCTGGGCTACCGCGACCTCGACGAGGCGATTGCCTACGTCAACGCCCGGCCCAACCCGCTGGCGCTGTACTACTTCGACGACGACCGCGGCCGCATCGACCGCGTGCTGGCGCAGACGCTCACCGGCGGCGTCACCATCAACGACACCATCCTCCACGTCGCCCAGGACAACCTGCCCTTCGGCGGCGTCGGCGAGAGCGGCAAGGGCCACTACCACGGCTTCGAGGGCTTCGAGACCTTCTCCAAGAAGAAGGCGGTGTTCTTCCAGTCGCGCCTGTCCGGCATCGGCCTGTTCAATCCGCCCTACGGCAGGCTGTTCGAGCGCATGGTGAAGTTCCTGATCCGCTGATGAATACGAGACCCCCCGCCGTCATCCCCGCGAAAGCGGGGATCCCTATCCGCGGCGACAATTTCCGGATTCCCGCTTTCGCGGGAACGACGGAACCATGATCACGCGCCGGCAATTCATCAAGGCCGGCCTCGTCGGCGGCGCCGCGCTGGCGGCGGCAGGGCTGTTTTACTCGCGCGGGCCGAAGCAGGCGCCCGGCGGCGCCGTGCCGCCGGGACTGACTTTGTCCGAACGGACGATCGTCGCCGCGCTGGTGCCGGCCATCCTTGCCGGGGCGCTGCCGGCCTCGGGCGCGGCGCGCAGCCGGTCCGTCGAGGAGACCGTGGACGGCGTCGGCGTCGCCATCGCCGGCCTCGCGCCGGCGGCGCAGAAGGAACTGGCGGAACTGTTCATGCTGCTCGACCTCGCCCCGGCCCGCGCCCTGCTTGCAGGAGTGTGGTCGGACTGGGCGGCGGCCCCGGTCGAGGACGTCGCCGCCTTCCTGGAGGGCTGGCGCTTCAGCCGCCTGGCCCTGCTGCGCAGCGCCTACGCCGCCCTGCACGACCTGGTGCTGGGCGCCTGGTACGGCAACCCCGGCAGCTGGCCGGCCATCGGCTATCCCGGCCCGCCGGAGATCGTGCAATGAAGCGCGACCCCTACCCGCAGGGCCTGGCGAGCGGCTGGCAGGTCGTCGATGCCTCGGCGCTCGCGGCCGACCGCACGCTGGAGGCCGACGTCGCCATCGTCGGCAGCGGCGCCGGCGGCGGCATCGCCGCCGAGATCCTGGCGCGGGCCGGGCTGAAGGTGGTGATCGTCGAGGAGGGGCCGCTGAAGACCTCCGCCGACTTCAGGATGCGCGAAGCCGACGCCTATCCGCAGCTCTACCAGGAGTCGGCGGCGCGCAAGACGAAGGACAAGGCCATCAACATCCTGCAGGGCCGCTGCGTCGGCGGCTCGACGACGGTGAACTGGACCAGCTGCTTCCGCACGCCGGCGACGACGCTGGCGCACTGGCAGCGCGAGTACGGCCTGGCGGCGCTCGGCGTCGAGGCGCTGGCGCCCTGGTTCGAGGCCGTGGAGCGGCGCCTCGGCATCCGCAACTGGGAGGTCGGTCCGAACGAGAACAATGCCCTGCTGCTGGAGGCGGCGCGGAAGCTGGACATGCCGGTGGCGACGATTCGCCGCAACGTCGAGGGCTGCTGGAACCTCGGCTACTGCGGCATGGGCTGCCCGACCGATGCCAAGCAGTCGATGCTGGTGACGACGATTCCGGCGGCGCTGGCGGCGGGGGCGACGCTGGTGCACCACCTGCGCGCCGACCGCCTGCGCATCGCCGGTGATCGCGTCGAGGCCCTCGAGGGCGTCGCCATGGAGGCCGCCGGCCTCCGCCCGCTGCCCTGGCGGGTGCAGGTCCGCGCGCGGCATTTCGTGCTGGCCGGCGGCGCCATCGGCACGCCGGCGCTGCTGCTGCGCAGCCGGGCGCCCGATCCGTCCGGCCTGCTCGGACGGCGCACCTTCCTCCACCCGACGACGGTGGCGGCGGCCCTGATGGAGCGCGCCGTGCGCGGTTACGCCGGCGCGCCGCAGTCGATCTATTCCGACCACCATCTGGACAGCGTCGCCGTCGACGGGCCGATCGGCTACAAGCTGGAAGTGCCGCCGATGCATCCGGTGCTGTTTTCCACCACGCTGCAGGGCTTCGGCGCGGCGCATGCCGGGCTGATGGGCGAGTTCGAGAATACCCATGCCCTGCTGGCGCTGCTGCGCGACGGCTTTCATCCAGACAGTCCCGGCGGCGTCGTGCAACTGGGCGACGGCGGCGCTCCGGTACTTGAGTATCCGATCAACGATTTCGTCTGGGACGGCGTGCGGCGCTCCTGGCTGACCATGGCCGAGCTGCAGTTCGCCGTCGGCGCGAAGCGCGTCTACGTCGTGCATGAAGCCTGCGCCGGCTATGCCACAATGGCGCAGGCGCGGGCCGGCATCGCGGCGCTGCCGCTGAAGCCGCATCTGGCGCGCATCGTCAGCGCCCACGTGATGGGCGGCTGCGGCATGGCCGCGGAGGAGAAGCGGGGCGTCACCGACGACCGGGGGCGCTACCGGGGGCTGGCGAATGTCGCCGTCTGCGACGGCTCGCTGTTTCCGACCAGCATCGGCGCCAATCCGCAGGAGTCGATCTACGGCCTGGCGGCGCGCAATGCCAGCCGGCTGGCGGAGGAATTGAGCGGGCGGGCCGCGCCGGCCCTGGCCTGAGGAGGAAGGGGAAAGCATGACTGCCACGACACTGCACCGGCTGATGCTCGCCGGCGAACTGGTCTTCTACCTGCTGCTCGGGCTGCTGCTCACCGGCTACTGCGGCTGGTCGCCGGCGCAGGCCGTCGGCCTGGCGCTGCTCCTCGTCGTGGCCGGGCGGGCTTTCATCATCATGACCACTTTCGCCTTCGCCCGCGCGTATGCCGCGCCGCCGCCGGCGGACCATCGCATCGGCGCCGGGCAGGGCGTGGCGATGTTCCTGCGCGAGCTGGCCGCCTTCTTCACGCTGTTCACCGTGGTGATGCCCTTCGAGCGCTTCTTCATGTGCCCCGACCGGCTGCGCCGCGGCGGGGACGGGCGGCCGCCGATCCTGCTGATCCACGGCTACCAGTGCAACCGCGGCTTCTGGCTGTGGCTGCGCAACCGGCTCGCGCGCGAGGGCCGGCAGGTCGCCACGATCAGCCTGGAGCCGGTGTTCAACGACATCGACGGCTACGTCGACCCGGTGGCGCGCCGCATCGAGGCCGTCTGCGCCGAGACCGGAGCCGGGCAGGTGATCCTTGTCGGCCACAGCATGGGCGGGCTGGTGTCGCGCGCCTACCTGCGACGGCACGGCAACGCGCGCGTGGCGAAACTGGTGACGCTCGGCTCGCCCCACCACGGCAGCCGGCTGGCCGTGCTCGGCATGGGCGAGAACGGCCGCCAGATGGTGCCCGGCAGCGCCTGGCTGGCGGCGCTCAACGCCCCCGGCGCGGTGCCGCTGCCGGAGACGGTGTCGATCTACAGCTGGCACGACAACTACGTCATGCCGCAGGACAGCTCGCTGCTGGAAGGGGCGAAGGCGGTGCCGCTGGCCGGCATCGGCCACCTGGAGATGGCGTTTTCGAAAGAGGTCGAACGGCTGCTGCTGGCGGAGTTGGCGGCGCCGTAGGTCGGCCTTCAGGCCGACTGCAGCGGCATGTTCCTGCGGCGTGCGTTGGCCTGAAGGCCGACCTACAGGAGTTTCAGCACTTCCTCCCCATGGTTGGGGCAGTTGGGGTCGTCGAGGACGTGGGCGATCTTGCCCTTTTCGTCGATGATGAAGGTCACCCGCTCGTTCATCCCCGTCAGCGCCCGCGCCACGCCGAACAGCCCCGAGCCGGCTACGCCGTAGGCCTTGGCCATCGTGCGGCCGGTGTCGGCAAGCAGCGGGAAGTTCAGTTTGAATTTCGAGGTGAACTTCTTGTGCGAGGCCTCGTCCTGCGACGAAACGCCGAGGATCGCCGCGCCCTTGGCGGCGATGTCGCGGTTGAAGTCGCGCAGCGAGCAGGCCTGGGCCGTGCAGCCCGGCGTGTCGTCCATCGGATAGAAATACAGCACCAGTTTTTTGCCGCGGAAGTCCGCCAGCCCGATGGTGCTGCCGTCGGTGGCGGTGCAGGAAAAGTCGGGGGCGGGATCGCCGGGTTTCGGTCTCATGGGGGTCTCCTGTCGGGAAAGGCATTTACCACGGAGGACACGGAGGACAAGGAGAAGACAAGTTCTTTCATTTGTTCGTCCTTTCTCCGTGTCCTCCGTGGTTATCGCTGGTTCTTCTTAAAAATGTATCCCGCGCATCAGCTGGCTGAAGGCGACCTGGTCGGCGGTTTGCCTGGCGTCGCCTTCCTTCCTGCCGGTGGCCGCGGACGAGTCGGGGAACATGCGGAAGCTGGTGTTCATGATGATCTGCGCCACCTTCGGCGAGACGGCATGCACCACCTGGCCGAAGACGCCCAGGCGCGTGGCGATCCTCACCGGCTTGTGGATGATGGCCTCGACCACGAGGTCGGCGGCTTCCTCGGGCGTGAGCGTCGGCACGTTCTGGTAGAGCTTGGTCGGCGCGATCATCGGCGTCCTCACCAGCGGCATGTTGATGCTGGTGAAGTCGATGCCGCGGTCGGCGAACTCCGAGGCGGCACAGCGCGAATAGGCCTCCAGCGCCGACTTCGAGGCGACGTAGGCGGAAAAGCGCGGCGCGTTGGTGAGCACGCCGATGGAGGAGATGTTGACGATGTGGCCGCGTCGCTTCTCGATCATCTGCGGCAGGAAGCCCATGGTCAGGCGCACCGCGGCGAAGTAGTTGAGCTGCATGCAGCGCTCGAAGTCGTGGAAGCGGTCGAAGGCGTTCTCGATGGCGCGGCGGATCGAGCGTCCGGCATTGTTGACGAGGATGTCGACGCCACCATATTCCTCGTTGACCTGGCGCACGAAGTCGTCGCATTGCGCGTAATCCGAGATGTCGGCGGAGTAGGCGGCGAGTTCCAGCCCGTCGGCCTCGAATTCGCGCTTGGTTTCGGCCAGCTTCTCTTCGTCGCGGGCGACGATGATGGTGAGGGCGCCGGCCTCGGCCAGCTTGCGCGCGGTGGCCTTGCCGATGCCCGACGAACCGCCGGTGACCAGTACCACCTTGCCCTTGACCTGGCCCTTGAGGGTGCGGTCGACGAAGAGGTCGGGGTCGAGGCGGCGCTCCCAGTAGTCCCACAGCCGCCAGGCGTAGGTCTCCAGCGGCGGCACGGCGATGCCGCTGCCGGCCAGCGCCTTTTCCGTCTCGCGGCAGTCGAAGCGGGTCGGGTAGTTCACGAAGTCGAGGATGTCGTCGGGCAGGCCGAGGTCCTTCATGACGGCGTTGCGGATGCGCCGCACCGGGGTGAGGGCCATCAGGCTCTTCTTGACGCCGCGCGGGATGAAGCCGAGCAGCGCGGCGTTGATGCGCAGGCCCATGTCCGGCGCATGGGCGGCGCGGGCGAAGATCTGCAGCACGTCGCCGACGCGGTGCGGGTGCGGGTCGGTGAGGTGGAAGCACTTGCCGTCCAGGTCCTCGAGGTGGGCGATGCGGTCCATGGCGTCGACGACGAAGTCGACCGGCACGATGTTGATGCGGCCGCCCTCGAGGCCGACGGTCGGCAGCCACGGCGGCAGGATCTTGCGCAGCTTCTGGATGACCTTGAAGAAATAGTAGGGGCCGTCGATCTTGTCCATCTCGCCGCTGCGCGAGTCGCCCACCACCGAGCCGGGACGGTAGATGCGCCAGGGCACCCTGCATTCCTTGCGCACGATGCCCTCGGCCTCGTGCTTGGTGCGAAAGTAGGGGTGGTCGAGGTTCTCGGCCTCCTCGAACATGTCCTCGCGGAAGACGCCCTCGTACATGCCGGCGGCGGCGATCGAGCTCATGTGGTGAAAGCGGCGCGCGCCGATGGCCTCGGCCAGCGCCAGGGTGTTGCGCGTGCCGGCGATGTTGACGGCCTCGTCCTCCTCGGCCGATGCAGCGATGTCGTAGAGGGCGGCGAGGTGGAAGAAGTGGTCGATCCTTCCCTTCAGCTGCTTCTGTTCGGCGCGGGAGACGCCGAGCTGCTTTTCCCTGAGGTCGCCGACGACGGGGATGGCACGGCCGGCGTCGACGCCCCAGAAGGCCTGCAGCGACTCGAGCCTTTCCGGGTCGCTGGCGCGGGTGAGGAAATACACCGTGTTGCCGGGGCGGGAGAGCAGCTTTCTGACGAGGCGCTTGCCGATGAAACCGGTCGCGCCGGTGACGAAGTAATCCATGGAATTCCCCTCCAGATCGAGCGAATTATGATACACGCGATGTCGGCCGCGGCGCTGCGCGCGGCAGCCGCAATTTTAGGGTGCGCTCCCCATGTCTTTAGTGTGCCTCGCCTAATTTTTCCGTTTAGATTGGCGGCGTGGGACAGCCGTCCCTGAATCGTCGCACTTCGATTTCGCATTTCACATTTCGCACAGGAGGCAGCACCATGGTCAGGAAACTCAAGTCGATCGCCGGCGGCACCGCCGACAATCCGTTCGCGCAGACCGTCAAGGATTCGGCCCAGCAGATCTGGCTGGCCGGGCTCGGCGCCTTCGCCAAGGCGCAGGAAGAAGGCATGAAGGCCTTCAACAGCCTGGTGAAGGAAGGCGAAACCCTGCAGTCGCGCACCAGCAAGGTGGCCAGCGCCAAGGTGGCCGAGGCGGCCGCCAAGGCTTCCGGCACCTGGGACAGGCTGGAGCAGGTCTTCGAGGACCGCGTCGCCCGTTCCTTGTCCAGCCTCGGCGTGCCGACCAAGAAGGACATCGAGACCCTGTCGAAGCGCGTCGCCGAACTGACCGAGGTCGTGCAGCAGATCAACGGAGAGAAGAAGCCGGCGCCGCGTCGCCGCACGGCGAAGAAATAAGCTTCCCTCCGGATCGAGGGGCGGAGCATGGGGCGGATCGCGTCGTCCCCGCGCAAGCGGGGACCCAACGTTGCGCGCAGTAAAGGGGATTCCCGCATCGGTCTCGCGCTTGCCGGCGGCGGGCGTGGCGCTGCGCGCCCCGCCGAAGGGTTACGAGCGTCCCGCTCGCCGGCCGTGGCTTCGAAAGCGTCCGCGAAGACAAAGACCGCCCCATCCCGCATCGGTCTCGCGCTTGCCGGCGGCGGGCCGCTGGGGGCCATCTACGAGCTCGGCGCGCTGCTGGCGTTGTCCGAGTCGCTGGAGGGCATCGATTTCAACGACCTGGACGTTTATGTCGGCGTGAGTTCGGGCGGTTTCCTTTCGGCCGGACTGGCGAACGGGCTGACGCCCGAGCGCATGCGCCACATGTTCATCGAGAGCGACACCGCCGAGGAGCCCTTCGCGCCGCAGCTGCTGCTCAAGCCGGCCTTCCGCGAATACGCCTTGCGCGCGCTGTCGGTGCCGCCGCTGCTGCTGGCATCGGTCTGGAACTACCTGGCGAACCCCTGGAGCCAGAGCTTCTTCGAGTCCTTCCAGCGCCTGTCGCAGGCCATCCCCACCGGCATCTTCAACAGCGCCGGCATCCGCGAATACCTCGGCCGGATGTTCACCGCGCCCGGCCGCAGCAACGACTTCCGCAAGCTGAAGCGCCGCCTGTTCCTCGTCGCGACCGACCTCGACTCGGGCGAGTCGGTGGTGTTCGGCGCGCCCGGCCGCGAGCACGTGCCGATCGCCACGGCGGTGCAGGCCAGCGCCGCGCTGCCGGGGCTGTTCCCGCCGGTGGAGATCGACGGCCGGCATTACGTCGATGGCGCACTGAAGAAGACGCTGCACGCCTCGGTCGCCCTCAGGGAGGGCGCCGATCTGGTGCTGTGCGTGAATCCGCTGGTGCCCTTCGACTCGGAACTGGCGGAGAAGCGCGGCGCCGGACGGCGCCGCAAGCTGGTCGAGGGCGGCCTGCCGGTGGTGCTGGCGCAGACCTTCCGCTCCATCATCCACTCGCGCATGCAGGTCGGCCTGTCGAAGTACAAGACCGACTACAGGAACGCCGACGTGGTGCTGTTCGAGCCGAACAGCGACGATGCCGAGATGTTCTTCACCAACATGTTCAGCTACGCCAGCCGCCGCCGCCTGTGCGAGCACGCCTACCTGAAGACGCGCACCGAGCTTTACCGGCGCCGCCACGAGCTGGGACCGATCCTGGCGAAGCACGGCATCCGCATCCGGCTCGGCGTGCTGAAGGAACCGCGCGCGCTGGCCCATCACGACGTCGACGGCCATGCCGAGAAGGAAAACACCCTGCTGGCGGCGGGCCACCGGCTGGGCGATGCGCTCGACGACCTCGAGCGCTGGCTGGCGCGCAGGCGGGAATCCGGCCGCAGGGCGGCCTGACGCAGCCGCGGTTTTGCCTGCGCCGAGGGGGTGTTATGCTTCACGGGCCATGGAAAAGAAACCGAAAAGACGCACGCGCGAGCGCATTCTCGAGGCAAGCCTGCGACTGTTCAACGACTTCGGCGAGCCGAACGTCCCCACCACCGTGATCGCCGACGATCTCAACATCAGTCCGGGCAACCTCTACTACCATTTCCACAGCAAGGACGAAATCGTCAACACGCTGTTTACCGCGTTCGAGCGCGAGATCGGCGAGACGCTGGCCCTGCCTTCCCGCCGCGCGCCCGATGTCGAGGACATGTGGTTGTTCCTGCACCTGCTCTTCGAGAGCATCTGGAAATACCGCTTCCTCTATCGCGACCTCGACGACCTGCTCTCGCGCAACCGCCTGCTGGAGACGCATTTCAAGCAGATCCTGGCGCACAAGGTGGCGACGGCCGTGGCCCTGTGCGAAGGCCTGGTGGCGAGCGGCGAAATGAAGGCCGGGGCCGGCGAGATCCAGGCGCTGGCGACCAACATGGCCTGCATCGCCACCTACTGGCTGCCGTTCGAGTACGCGCGAGACCCGCGCCGGCGCGACGCGGGCAGCGGCCTCGGCCGCGGCGTGTACCAGGTGATGGCGATGATGGCGCCCTTCCTGCTGGGCAAATCGCGGCTGCTGCTGCAGCAGCTTTCGAAGGAATACGTCAACCGCTGAGAGGAGAAACGGCATGGCCAAGGCTGGATGGAAGAAATTTCCGCATGCGGACAAAGCCTACGACTACGCAGGCGCGGCGCTGAAGAAGCACTGGGGGCGCCTGCACCGCGGCGACTGCGAGCCCTTTCCGGCCGACGAGCAGGCGCAGGAGGCCTGGCGGCACTACCACCGGGGCGAGTTCCAGCAGGCCTGCGAACTGGGGCTCGCGCTGGGCCTGCCCGGCTACGCCGTCGCCAACAAGGCGGCGACCATCTACGCCACCTACCTCGAGGACAACGAGAAGCGGAAACTGGCGCTGTTCGAGGAAGCCGCCGCGCGCGGCGAGGCACAGATGGCGAAGCAGCCGAAGAACGCCAATGCCTTCTATTTCCACGCGCTCGCCCTGGGCCGCTACAGCCAGGGCATTTCGGTGGCGAAGGCGCTGGCGCAGGGGCTGGGCACCAGGGTGCGCGACGCGCTGACGCAGGCGCTGAAGCTGAATCCGGACCACGCCGACGCGCACATCGCACTGGGCGCCTTCCACGCCGAGGTGATCAACAAGGTCGGCGCCATGGTCGGCGGGCTGACCTACGGCGCCAAGAAGGACGCCGCCGTCGAGCACTACGAGAAGGCGCTCAAGCTCAACCCGGACTCGGCGATTGCGCGCATCGAGTACGCCAACGGCCTGGTGATGCTGTTCGGCGAGGCGAAGATGAAGCAGGCCGAGAAGCTCTACCACGAGGCCGCGGCCTGCAAGCCGATGGACGCCATGGAGCGCCTCGACGTCGAATCGGCCAAGGCGGAACTGGAGGAGTGAGTTCGCAGTCCGGCCTTCAGGCCGACATCCGAAGGAAATCCCCGTGGAACTTCGACGGTCCAAGTCGGGCTGAAGCCCGACCTGCGGGGCGTGATCGTATTTGTAGGTCGGCCTTCAGGCCGACATCCGAAGGAAATTCCCATGGGGCTTCGCAGCACAAGTCGGGCTGAAGCCCGACCTGCGGGTGACGTGATCGCAGGGGAAAGTCAGTCCGCAGGAGACGGCGGTGGCGCTGCCGGCTTCCTCCTCGGCTTGCCTCCGGCTTTGCGCGGCGCGGACGGCAGTTCCGCCTTCAGGCCCAGCTCGATTTCCTCCGGCGTGCGCAGTTCCTCCCACGGCTCCAGCAGCAGGGCATACAGCAGTTTTTCGAACTCCGGCCGGAAGCGCGAGACGATTTTTTCCGGATCGGTGACGAAGTGGCGGTCGGTGACGAGGCCGAACTGCACGCGGCCGTTGTAGCTGAGGATCGACACTCCCACCCCGATGTCGCCGCTCTGCGGCACCCAGAACATCTGCTGCGCGAGGCGCGTGCCGGCCATGTAGAGCGGCTGCTGCGGGCCGGGCACGTTGGTCATCACCGCCGAAGCCTTGTTGGCGAGGATGTCGAGGGCGATGTCCTGCACGAACTTCGGCGCCATGCCGGTGGCGGCGAGCACGCCGAGGGCGACGACGGGCTGGTAGGAGCCCTTCAGCTCCTCCATGCGCCGCCGCACTTCGAACACCCGCTCGAACGGGTTTTCCATGTAGACGGGCAGGAGCAGGGTGACCAGGCCGAAGCGGTTGCCGAGCTTGCCCTCGTCGGCCTTCGAGCGCATGTTGACCGGGACCATGGCGCGCACCTCGACGCCGTCGAGCGGGTCGCCGCGTTCCGCCAGGTAGACACGCATCGCCCCGGCCACGGAGGAGAGCAGCAGGTCGTTCACCGAGCAGCCGAGGGCCCGGCCGACGGCCTTGATCTCGTCGAGCGGCATCGGCTCGGACCAGGCGACGGCCTTGGTGCCGCCGGGCCTGCCCTTGAAGCGGGTCGGCGAGTCGGCCGGCATGATGAGCAGGTTGGCGAGCTCCGCCGCCATGCCGGCGCCCTGGCGGCTGTAGTCGAGCAACCGGCCGGGGTGGGTGAGCAGCTCGAAGTACTTGAGCCAGGCCTGGGTGCCGAGGTTGATGGCGGTGAGCATGCCCTGGGTGACCGGCTCGAAGACGCGGTTCCAGAAGAAGCCGTCGGGACCGTCCTCCTTTGCCATCTGCAGCGGCGGCCCGGGCCGGTCGGGGGCATCGGGCGAGAGGTCGGTGAGCGAGAGCATGACGCCGATCAGGGCGATGCCGTCGGCGATGCAGTGGTGGATGCGCACGACCAGTGCCGAGCCGCCGTCGTAGCGGTCGACGAGATGGAAGCTCCACAGCGGGCGGTTCGGGTCGAGCGGCGTGGACATCAGTTCCGCCGCCATCTTCTGCAGCTCGACCTTGTGGTCGCCGGCCGGCAGGGCGACGTGGTGCAGGTGGCCGTCGAGGTCGAAGTCCGCGTCGTCCTCCCACCAGGCGCCGGTGGCGTCGTGCACGACCTTCTGGCGGAAGCGGCGGAAGGGCAGCAGGCGCGCCTCGAGCGTGCGCCGCAGCCGGGCGTAGTCCATGGCGCCGTCGAACATCATGATGCCGACGATCATCATCAGGTTGGTCGGCCGGTCCATGCGCAGCCAGGCGGTGTCGACCGGGGAGATGCGCTCGCGCTTGCTCATCGTCATCGTGGAGGGGCGGATGCTGTTCGCCTATAATACCGGGACGGCGCGCCATTGGGGGCAGCGGGGTGCGGCGTCATCACATGAGGGAGGAAGACCATGGCGGACATCAAGGCGAGCTTCGAAGCGGCGGTGGCGGCCTCGAAACAACTCAGCGAGCGGCCGGACAACCAGACCCTGCTGCAGTTGTATGCCCTGTACAAGCAGGCCAGCGCCGGCGACGTCGAGGGCAAGCGGCCCGGCTTCAGCGACATGATCGGGCGCGCCAAGTACGACGCCTGGGCGGCGATCAAGGGCACCGGCACGGAAGATGCCATGCAGCGCTACATCGACCTGGTGGAATCCCTGAAGGCGTAGGTCGGCCTTCAGGCCGACTCTCGCGGTCAATCAACCATCGACGTCGGGCTGAAGCCCGACCTACACCGTCGGGCCGCTGTCCGGCCCGAAGTTCTCGTCGAAGAAGCGGTGGATCTCCGTCTCGACGCGCGGCCGCAGGGCGAGCAGGAGAAAGCCCAGGCGGACACGGATGTGCACTTCCTTCTTCTCCACGACCAGCTCGCCGCCGACGCCGCTGCGCTTGAAGCGGAGCACGTTGTCGTCCCATTCATAGGCCAGGTCGAATTCCTCGCCGAGCTGGCGGGCAATCTTGTCGGCGGCCTGGCGGGCGGCCTTGGGCGTCATGGCGTGGCGGCGGCGGATCTGGATGTCGCTCATCTTGTTCAAGCCCCTTTCAAAGCCTGGTCGAGGTCGGCGATCAGGTCGTCGACGTGTTCGATGCCGATCGACAGGCGGATCATGTCGTCCGATACGCCGGCCCTGGCCATTTCGTCCGCCGCCAGCTGGCGGTGGGTGGTCGTCGCCGGGTGGCAAGCCAGCGTCTTGCAGTCGCCGATGTTCACCAGGCGCGTGACGAGTTGGAGCGCGTCCTGGAACCGCCCGCCCGCCGCCTTTGCGTCACCCTGGCCTCCCTTGACGCCGAAATTGAGGATGCCGGAAGCCTTGCCGCCCATGTACTTCTGCACCAGCGGATAGTCCTGGTGGTCCTTCAGCCCGGCGTAATTCACCCAGCCCACCTTCGGATGGGACTTGAGGAACTCGGCGATCTTCACCGCGTTCTCGCAGATGCGCTCCATGCGCAGCGCCAGGGTTTCCACGCCCTGCAGGATGAGGAAGGCGTTGAAGGGCGAGATCGCCGCGCCCATGTTGCGCAGCGGCACGACCCGGGCGCGGCCGATGTAGGCGGCGGGTCCGAGCGCTTCCGTGTAGACGACGCCGTGGTAGGAGACGTCCGGCTCGTTCAGGCGCTTGAATTTCTGCTTGTGCTCGGCCCAGGGGAACTTGCCCGAGTCGACGATCATGCCGCCGATGGAGTTGCCGTGGCCGCCGAGGTATTTCGTCAGCGCATGCACGACGATGTCGGCGCCGTGCTCGAAGGGCCGGCACAGATAGGGCGAGGGCACGGTGTTGTCGACGATCAGCGGTACGCCGTGATGGTGCGCGATCCGGGCCAGCTGGTCGAAGTCGGTGACGTTGCCGAGCGGGTTGCCGACCGATTCGCAGAAGATCGCCTTGGTCCTGCCGTCGATCAGCTTGTCGAAGGCGTCCGGGTCGCGGTAGTCGGCGAAGCGCACCTCGATGCCGTACTGCGGCAGGGTGTGGGCGAACAGGTTGTAGGTGCCGCCGTAGAGCGTGCTGGCGGAGACGATGTTGTCGCCGGCTTCGGCGATGGTCTGGATGGCGTAGGTGATCGCCGCCATGCCGGAGGCCAGCGCCAGGCCGGCGACGCCGCCCTCCATGGCCGCGACGCGCTGCTCCAGCACGTCCTGCGTCGGGTTCATGATGCGGGTGTAGATGTTGCCCGCCACCTTGAGGTCGAACAGGTCGGCGCCGTGCTGGGTGTTGTCGAAGGCGTAGGAGGTGGTCTGGTAGATCGGCACGGCGACGGCCTTGGTGGTGGGTTCCGGGCTGTAGCCGCCATGGACGGCGAGGGTTTCGAGTTTCATGTGCTTGCTCTCTTGAGTAAAAGTCAGTCTTCAGGATGCGGCGGCCGCCTGTTTCAGGACGGCCGCCATGGATGCGTCGAAGGCCACCAGCAACACCTGCTCGAGGCCGGGGTTTTCTGCCAGGGCCTGGCGGCATTCGGTCACGGCAATTCGTGCGGCGGCTTCCGGCGGATAACCATATATGCCGCAGCTGATGGCCGGGAAGGCCAGGCTTTTGATGCCGTGTTCCTTCGCCAGGCGGAAGCAGTTGCGGTAGCAGGACGCCAGCTGCCGCGGCTCGCCGCGGCCGCCGCCGTGCCAGACCGGCCCGACGGTGTGGATGACGTGCCTTGCCGGCAGGCGGAAGCCGGGCGTGAGCTTCGCTTCCCCGGTCGGGCAGCCGCCCAGGGTGCGGCAGTGGGCCAGCAGTTCCGGGCCGGCGGCACGGTGGATGGCGCCATCGACGCCGCCGCCGCCCAGCAACGACTCGTTGGCGGCATTGACGATGGCGTCGACGGCAAGTCGGGTAATGTCGCCGGTGGCGACCTGGAGGCGGCCTTCCACGAACTACTTCAGCTTGGCGTCGCGCACGATGGCCAGCCAGGCCTCGCGCTTCGGCTCGGAGAGGCGGTTGGTCTTGGCGGCGTAGGCGAGGACATGCACGCCGTCCCTGGCGACGACGACGCGGCGGTACTCGAACTGGCTGCCGGTGATGCGGCAGTCGCCCTCCCATTGCAGCAGGACCTCGGTCTTTTCCTGCAGCAGCGGCTTCACCTTGTAGGGCCGGCAATGCTCGTTGAGGAATTCCAGGAAGCCGGCGAGGTAGTCGTCCGGCGAGAAGGCCAGCCGCTGGTGGCCGATGATGATTTTCTCGTTCCAGAAATATTCGCTCTCGCCGGGGGCGACATAGATGCGCTCGGTCAGGCGGCCCTCGCGGTGTTCGGCGACGGCTTTCCAGTCGCGCGGATCGAGCGGAATGTCCCAGCGCTGCGGCGATTGCGCGAATGCCGGAAGAACACAGAGGAAAAGCAAGGGCAGGAATCTGCTCGGCATCAGGGGTTCCTTGTCGGGTCCGGGAAGCGGGTGAACATTACTTTACATGAAGATCACGAAGGCAAGGCGCACCCGCTTGCAGACGGCTTTCACGGTGTTACACTTGTCGCCGTTCATCCGAGGGTGGGAGACGCATGCTGCAAGCCGGACAACCTGCGCCAGATTTTTCGCTGCCCGATGCCGACATGGAGTCCTTCGACCTGTCGGAACTGCGCGGCAAGAAGCACGCCGTTTTGTATTTCTATCCGAAAGACGATACGCCGGGCTGCACCATCGAGGCCATCGATTTTTCCGACCACGACGACGCGTTTGCCCGATGCGGCTGCATCATCCTCGGCGTGTCCCGCGACGACTGCATACGCCATGCCGAGTTTCGCGACAAGCACGGCCTCTCGGTGCGTCTGCTGGCCGACACCGAGGGCGAGGTCTGCAAGCGCTACGGCGTCTGGCAGATGAAGGAAAAGGACGGCATGAGGAAGGCCGGCATCGTGCGTTCGACCTTCGTCATCGACCGCGACGGCATCGTCCGCCATGCCCTGTATGGCGTGAACCCCAGGGGCCATGCGCTCGAGGTCCTGGAACTGGTCAAGCAACTGGACTGAAGCGAAAGGAAACGCCATGGAAATCGCCAAGGACACCGTCGTCACCCTGAACTATCGCGTCAGCGACCCGGAAGGCAACCTCATCGACGACGGCCAGCATCCGCTGGTGTATCTCCACGGCGGCTACGACGGCATCTTTTCCCGCCTCGAGGAGGTGCTCCATGGCAAATCGGTCGGCGAGCAACTGGAGGTCAAGCTGCAGCCCGAGGACGCCTTCGGCGAGTACGATGCCGACCTGGTGCGCGTCGAGCTGCTGTCGATGTTCCCGGAAGGCATCCAGGTCGGCATGCAGTTCGAGCGCGCCACAGAAGACGGCGACGACGAGATGGTCTACACCATCACCGACATCGAGGGCGACAAGGTGGTGGTCGACGGCAACCATCCGCTGGCCGGCACCGCCCTGGTCTTCAACTGCACCGTCGCCGACGTTCGCGCTGCGACAGAGGAAGAACTCACCCACGGCCACGTCCACGGCCCCGAGGGGCACGACCACCACTGAAAGCCGAAGGACGCGGCGGCGGTTGCCGGCTTTGCCGTGTCCCGGCGACCGACTTTGGCGGTCCCCGTCGCAGCGCGGGTTCAGCGCAGGATCCTGCCGTCCTTGTTGAGGATGGTAATGTCGAGATATTCCGATCCGGAATGGCTTGATGGGGAAAAGCGTATGAACAGGCCGCCCGCGTCGTAGTCCCGCATCGCTTCCAGCGCTTCCCCCAGTTTCCTGCGGGTGGGCTTCGGCCCGGCCCGCTTCAGCCCTTCCGCCAGCACCTTGCCCGCCAGATAGCCTTCGAGCAGGGTGTGGTTGAGCTCGATCCCCTTCGGTGCGAATTTCCTGTAGTCGTCCTGCAGATCGCGGGTGATGGCGAGGGCGCGGCTGGCCGGATCCGGGACGACCTGGACCAGGCCGAGGCCATGCGCCGTTTTCTTGCCGATCCGCCGGACGAGTTGCGGCCCGTCGGTGACGGATATCGCCAGCAGTTGCGCATCGTTGCCGGCGGCACGCGATTGCCTGACGAATTCCGCGCTGGCGGCGGTATTGGAGACCATGATGACCGCCTGGGGATTGGCTTCGGCGATGGCCTTGACCGCGGCCTCCACCTTTGTCGTGTTCTTCTCGTAGGCCGCCTTGACGAGGAGTTGCAGGTCGTGTTTCTTGAGCGACCGCTCCGCTCCGGCCAGGCCGTCCTGCCCGAATGGGTCGTCCTGGTAGAGCACGGCGACGCGCTTGATGCCCGTCGTGGCGAGCTGCTGGACGATTTTTTCGACCTCCGCCGAATAGCTGGCCCGGGTGTGGAACAACTGGGGCACGACCGGGGAGACGAGCGACATGGCCCCGGAGCGGATGCCGACGACGGGGATGTCGGCTTCCTTGAGGACGCCTTCCCTGACCAGGGCCATGACATTGCCGGTCCCGACCATGCCGACCAGGGCGATCGGGCCTGCTTCCTGGATCAGGGCGCGGGTGAGCTTGACGGTTTCGGGAACCTTGTAGCTGTCGTCCTTCGTGACGAGCCGGATTTTCGCGCCATGAATCCCTCCTGCGGCGTTGATGCGGTCGAAGTAAAGCCTGGCGCCGGCGCCGACGTGGCTGCCGGTCGGCGCCAGCGGCCCGCTGTAGGGGGCGACCTGTCCGACCACGAGGGTGGCGGCGCCGGCGGCGGCCGGCAGGAACAGTAACGAGAGTACGGCGGCGCCGTGGCGCAGGGCATGCAGTGACATGATTTCCTCCTTCGTGCGGATGACGTGTGGTCGGACCGCCGGACGCGTCGCCCTCGTGGGGCGCGCAACATTGTTGTGTGGCGGCCGCAGGCAGGATAGTCGGATCGCCGGCGGCAATCGATACGGAGTTTCCGAATCACGGAAACCCACAATTGACAGCGCGAAGAGGGATTATTCCGAGAGGCGCTTCAGTTCGTAGAGCTTTTCCAGTGCCTCGCGCGGACTGAGGTCGTCCGGTGCGAGCGTCCGCAGCGCGTCGAGCGCCGGGTGGGGTTCCGCCTCGGCCGGCTCCGGCGCGGCGGCGAAGAGGTCGCCCTGCGGGCCGGCATCCACCTCGCGGTTCTCCAGCCGGCGCAGGTGGCGCTTGGCCTCGCGGATGACGCTGGCGGGGATGCCGGCAAGCGCCGCCACCTGGATGCCGTAGCTCTGGCTGGCGGGGCCTTCCTCCACGGCGTGCAGGAAGACGATCGTGTGGCCGTGCTCGACGGCGTCGAGATGCACGTTGGCGCACTCGGGATAGTCCCCGGCCAGCCGCGTCAGCTCGAAGTAGTGCGTCGAGAACAGGGCATAGCCGCGGTTCTTCTCCAGCAGGTGGCGGGCGATGGCGAAGGCCAGCGCCATGCCGTCGAAGGTCGACGTGCCGCGGCCGACCTCGTCCATCAGCACCAGGCTCTGCTCGGTGGCGCCGTGCAGGATGGCGGCGGCCTCGGTCATCTCGACCATGAAGGTGGAACGGCCCGAGGCGAGGTCGTCGGAGGCGCCGATGCGCGTGTAGATGGCGTCGACCGGGCCGATGCGTGCCGCACGGGCAGGCACGAAGGCGCCGCAGTGGGCGAGCAGCACGATCAGCGCCACCTGGCGCATGAAGGTCGACTTGCCACCCATGTTGGGGCCGGTGACGAGCAGCATGCGCCGCATCGGATCGAAGCGGCAGTCGTTGGCGATGAAGCTGTCCACCTGGCCTTCCACCACCGGGTGGCGGCCGGCTTCGATCTCCAGCGAAAATGAATCCGTGAATTGCGGCCGGCACCAGTTGGCGCGTACCGAAATGGCGGCGAAGGCGGCGAGGCCGTCCGCCAGCGCCACGGCGCGGGCGATGCGCTGCAGCGTCGGGATGTCGGCGGCGAGTCGCGTCAGCAGTTCCTCGTAGAGCAGCTTCTCGCGCGAGAGCGCCCGCTCCTGCGCCGAGAGCGCCTTGTCCTCGAAGGCCTTCAGCTCCGGCGTGATGTAGCGCTCGGCGTTCTTCAGCGTCTGCCGGCGGCGGTAGTCGTCCGGCACCTTGGCGGCGTTGGCGTGGCTGACCTCGATGTAGAAGCCATGCACGCGGTTGTATTCGACGCGCAGGCTGGCGATGCCGCTGCGGCTGCGTTCGCGCGCCTCCAGTTCGAGCAGGAAGGCGCCGCAGTTCTGCTGGATGGCGCGCAGCTCGTCCAGTTCGCCGTCGAAGCCCTCGGCGATGACGCCGCCGTCGCGCAGCACGGCGGCAGGTTCCGGCGCGACGGCCCGTTTCAGCAGATCGAGGCAGTCGGCCGGCGTGGCGAGGTCGCTGCGGATCGCGCATAACCCCGCCGATTCCGCCTGCGCCAGCGGTGCCCGCAGGTCATCCAGGCGGGCGAGGCTGTCGCGCAGCGCAGACAGGTCGCGCGGGCGGGCGCTGCGCAAGGCGATGCGGGCGGTGATGCGCTCGACGTCGGCGAAGCCGCGCAGGGCGGACTGCAGCGCGGCGAAGGGGCCGTTGCCGGCCTCGCCGGCCAGCGCCGCCACCGCTTCGTGGCGGGCTGCTGCGGCGGCTCGGTCGGCCAGCGGATGGTGCAGGCAGTGGCGCAGCCAGCGCGAACCCATCGACGTCCTGCAGTCGTCGAGCAGCGAGAGCAGGGTGGGCGCCGGCTCGCCGCGCAGGGTCTCGGTGAGCTCCAGGTTGCGCCGGGTGGCGGCGTCCAGGCGCAACCATTCGCTCTCGCGCTCGAGCCGGATCGCGGTGATGTGGGCCAGCGACTGGTTCTGCGTGCTCCGGGCGTATTGATAGAGGGCGGCGGCGGCGGCCAGGGCGGCGGTCGGCGCCTCGGGGCCGGACTCGGGCAGGAAGGCGGCAAGGTCGCGCGTGCCGAAATGCAAAGTCAGTTCCCGCAGGGCGGCATCGCGGTCGAAATGCCAGTCGGGCAGGCGCCGGATCGGCGCGGCGGCTGCGGCCGGAAAACCTTCTGGCGCACCGTCGGGCAGCAGGATTTCTGCCGGGCGCAGGCGCTCGAGCTGGGCGGCCAGTGCGCCGGGACCGGTTTCGAGCAGGCGGAAGTCGCCGTTGGCGAGGTTGAGAAAGGCGAGGCCGACGAGGTTCTTCTGCGGCGCCAGCGCCAGCAGCAGGCTGTCGGACTTATCGTCGAGCAGGGCCGAGTCGGTCAGCGTGCCGGGCGTGACGATGCGGGAGACGGCGCGCTCGACCGGGCCCTTCGATGCGGCCGGATCGCCGACCTGCTCGCAGATCACCACCGACTCGCCCAGTTTCACCAGCCGCGCCAGGTACTGCTCGACGGCATGGTAGGGCACGCCGGCCATGCGGATCGGCCGGCCGGCCGACTGGCCGCGGGTGGTGAGGGTGATGTCGAGCAGGCGGGCGGCCTTTTCGGCATCGTCGAAGAACAACTCGTAGAAATCCCCCATGCGGTAGAACAGCAGCAGGTCCGGGTACTGCGCCTTGAGGCGCAGGTACTGCTGCATCATCGGGGTGTGCTGCCGGAGATCGTCGGAGGCGTTCATGGTGGCTGGCAATCTTAGCCGAATAACCTGCATCGGACGCCTTGCCGGGGCGCAGAAAATGATAGGATTGCGCTTGTTGATGATTGTCAATAGAAAATAAATATATGCATGCCGGATTGGATTTTATCCGGCCCGGAGGAGAAGAATCCATGATCCAGCGAAAATCCCCAGCGGCGGACAGTGCGGAGGCGTTCATGATAGACCTGCCCCGGCGGGCCTTCCGCCGCATCCGACGGCAGGCCCCGCCGCCGTCCGGCCAGCCCGGCAAGGAGGAACTGGCCAGGCGCATGCAGCGCTTCGCCCTGTTCGCCAAGCTGCCGGCCCGGGTGCTGGCCGAGCTCGCCGCCGCCGCCAGCGTGCGGACCTTTCGCGCCGGCGAATACATCTGGCATCAGGGAGAAGCGAACCGCGAGTCGCTGTTCATCGAACAGGGACTGGTCAAGTCGGCGCGCCGCAACCGTCTCGGCGTCAGCCGTACCTACGGCCTCTACGGGCCGGGCGATTCGATGGGCATCTTCGCCATCTGGGCCGGCATGAAGTACCCGACCGATGCGGTGGCGATGAACGACGGCATGTCGGGTATCGTCGTCGACTCGGAAGCCATCCTGAAATTTTCCGAGAAATATCCACGCCTGGCGGGGCCGCTGCGCATCGAGATCGGCCGCTTTACCGAGGCCTTCATCCGCAAGATCGAGATCGTCAGCGCCGGCGCCGTACCGCAGCGCCTGGCGGTGCTGATGACCATGCTGATCGACCGCTATGGCGTGGACAAGAAGGGCAGCAAGGCGCGCCTGCCGATGACGCTGACGCTGGAGCAGCTGAGCGAGATCATCGGCGTCCGCCTGGAAACCGTGGCGCGCACCCTGAGCGGCTGGAAGCGCGCAGGCTGGCTCACCATCGATTCCGACGGCTGCCATTTCGCGCGCCTGGACAAGGTGCGCGAGCTCCTGCCTGACTGACCCGCGATGTGCGCATTGTAGGTCGGGCTTCAGCCCGATTCCGGAGGTTGTCCCACAGGGATTTCCTTCGGTCATCGGCCTTAAGGCCGACCAACGAGGCACCTTACAGCCGTGTATTCGACTGCGCCGGAAAGGCGTCGAGGTCGACCGTCGGCTGCGGCTTCCAGCCCTTCTTGCGGCGTTCCGCCACCACCGTGGTAAAGATGCCGCCGCGCACGAAAAACTTCGCCGTCAGGCGCATGAAGCGCGGCCTGGTCGCCTTCGCCAGGTCGTCGAGCATGCGGTTGGTGACCGCCTCGTGGAATGCGCCCTCGTTGCGGTAGGACCAGACGTACAGTTTCAGGCTCTTCAGTTCGATGCAGGTCCGGTCGGGGATGTAGTCGAGGATCAGGGTGGCGAAATCCGGCTGCCCGGTCTTCGGGCAGAGGCAGGTGAACTCCGGGATTTCCATGTGGATCAGGTAGTCGCGTGCGGATTCCGGATTGGGAAAGGTTTCCAGGATTTTGGAGGGCTTGGTGGTCATGCCGCTGGGTTCGGAGTGGGTGGCGAAGATGGTATTATAAGCACCCAAACCCCTGCGGCGCGGCGCCTGGTGCGTGCCGTTCCCAAACAAAAACAGAGCCTTCTGAAGACGTGCGTTTAACCAAGCTGAAACTTGCCGGGTTCAAGACCTTCGTCGACCCGACCTCCGTCCTGACGCCGGGCCAGCTCGTCTGCGTGGTCGGCCCCAACGGCTGCGGCAAATCCAACGTGATCGACGCCGTGCGCTGGGTGCTGGGCGAATCCAAGGCCACCGCCCTGCGCGGCGAATCCATGCAGGACGTCATCTTCAACGGCTCCGGCCAGAGAAAGCCGGTTGGCCGTGCCAGCGTCGAGCTGCATTTCGACAACAGCCAGGGTCGCGCCAGCGGCCAGTGGTCGCAGTATGCGGAGATCGCCGTCAAGCGCGTGCTCGACCGCGACGGCGAATCCTCCTATTTCATCAACAACCTGCATGTGCGTCGGCGCGACGTCATCGACCTCTTCATGGGCACCGGCCTGGGCCCGCGCGCCTACGCCATCATCGAGCAGGGCATGATCTCGCGCATCATCGAGGCCAAGCCGGAGGAGCTGCGCTTCTTCCTCGAGGAGGCGGCCGGCGTGACCAAGTACAAGGAGCGCCGCCGCGAGACGGAGAACCGCCTCGCCGACGCACGCGAGAACATCGCCCGCGTCGAGGACATCCGCAACGAGCTCGGCCACCAGATCGAGAAGCTGGAAGGCCAGGCGGAAGTGGCGCGGCAATACCGCGAACTGCAGGCACGGCTCGAGCGCCGGCAGAACCTGCTCTGGCTCTTCAAGCGCAACGAGGCGCGCGACCAGCGCGAGAAGCTGGCGCGCAACGTCGAGCAGACGGGCATCAGACTGGAGGCCGAGACCGCCAGCCTGCGCGACCTCGAAGCCCGCGTCGAGTCGTCGCGCAGCGCCCATTACGCGGCCAGCGACGCCCTCCATGCCGCGCAGACCGAGATGTTTGCCGCCAATGCCGAAGTGGCGCGACTGGAAACCGAGCTCGGCCACTTGCGCGACCTGCGCCAGAAGGTCGAATCGCGCCTGGTCCAGCTCGAGTCCGAGGACGGCCACTGGCGCAGTCAGGCGGAAGCGCTCGATCAGGACGAGGCGCGCTGGAAGGCGCTGCTGGAGAATGCCGCGCAGCGCGCCCAGGGCGCCGTCTCGCGTCACGAGGAAGCCGCCGCCCGCCTGCCCGAGGCGGAAAGCGCCCTGAAGGCATCCGAGGAAGCTGCCAACGTTCTGCGCCGCGAGCTGGCCCAGGCCGAGCAGGCCCTGCGCGTCGAGGAAGCGCACAAGAGCCACGCCGACAAGACGCTGGAATCCCTGGCGCAGCGTCGCGGCCGGCTCGAAGCCGAGCACGGCCAGATCGAACAGCCCGACACCGCCGCCCTGGCGGCCCTGCAGGGGCGCGTTGCCGAGCTCGACAGCCAGGTCGAGACGAAGCGCAGCCGCGTTGCCGAGTTGCAGCAGCGCCTGCCCGAGCACGAGGCGCAGCGGCGCGAGGCGGCCGAAGCCCAGGCCAGTGCCTCGAAGCGCCTGACCGAGGCGCGCGCCCGTCGCGACGCCCTCAAGCAGTTGCAGAGCCGCGTCCAGCAGGACGGCAAGCTGGGCGACTGGCTCAAGCGCCACGGCCTCGATGCGGCCGTACCGATCTGGTCAGGCCTGAAGGTCGAGCCCGGCTGGGAGACGGCGCTCGAAGCAGTGCTGCGCGAGCGCCTGGGCGCCCTGGCCGGCGTCGACCAGCCTGCCGCCGAGCGCGTGCTGGCGGATCCGCCGCCGGCGACGCTGGCGCTGGTGTTCGCCGGCGAGGCCGCCGCGGCCGGCGAGACCGCCGGCCTCGATGCCGACGTGCCGCTGCGCGACAAGGTGCGCTGCGACGATCCGCGCTGGGAAGCCGCCCTGACCGAATGGCTGTCCGGCGTGTATGTGGCCGACGACCTCGGTGCCCTGACCGCGCGGCGTGCCGTCCTGCCCGGCGGCCGTCTGTGGGTAAACCAGGCCGGCCACATCGTATCGCGGCACGGGATCGTCCTTTACGCGCCCGAGGCGCGCACCCATGGTGTCATCGAGCGCCAGCGCGAGATCGAGCAGCTCGAAGCCGGATGCGCAGGGCTGGAGGACGAGGCCCGCATCGCCGCGGCAACGCTGGCCGCAGCCGAATCCGGCCTGACCGAACACCGCCGCCACCTGGCCGACGCCCAGCGCGAGGCGCAGGAACTGCAGCAGACGGCCCATGCCGCGCAGGTCGAGGCGGTCAGGCTGGGCGAAGCGGTGCAGCGCTACGAGGCGCGCGTGGCGCAAATCAATGCCGACCTGAACGAGATCGCCGCCGGCGAGGACGCCGAGCGCAGCCGCCGCCAGCTGGCCGACGGCGAGGTGGCCAGGCTTGCCACAGCCGCGCAGGAGCTGCGCGGCAGGCTGGAGGCGGCCGTCGAAGCGTCGCGTCGCCGTGATGCCGCCCTGCGCGAACAGCGCACCGTCGAGCAGGCCCTGGCGCGCGAGCTGCAGGAATCGCGCTTCGCCGAGCGCGAATGCGCGGGCAAGCTGGAGGAAATCGGCCGTTCGCGCGAGGTCGCCCGCGAGCAGCTCGAACGCATCGCCGCCGAGACGGCGGCGCGGCGCCGGGAGGGCGAATCGATCAGCGAAGGCGAGACCGCAAGAAGCCTGCAGCAGGCGCTGGCTGCGCGTCAGGGCCGCGAGGGCGCCCTGGCGATGCAACGCGATGCGCTGGAGGGTGCCGCCGCCGAGCTGCGCCAGCTCGAGGAGGCGCGCCTGAAGACGGAGCAGGGCCTCGGTCCCCTGCGCGACCGCATCAACGACCTGCGCCTGAAGGAGCAGGCGGCCCAGCTGAACGAGGAGCAGTTCGCGGCACGGCTGGCCGAGACCAATGCCGACGAGGCGGAACTGGCGCCGGAGCTGACACGCGAGGTGCGCGAGCCGCTGCTGGCCGGAGACATCGCCCGGCTCGGCGCCGAGATCGAGGCCCTCGGCCCTGTGAACCTGGCCGCCCTCGACGAACTCAACACCTCGCGCGAGCGCAAGGGCTTCCTCGACAGCCAGTCGGAGGACCTCAACCAGGCCATCGGCACGCTGGAGGACGCCATCCGCCGCATCGACCGCGAGACGCGCGAGCAGCTGCAGGACACCTACAACAACGTCAACCGCCAGTTCGGCATCCTCTTCCCGCAGCTCTTCGGCGGCGGCGAGGCCAAGCTGATCCTCACCGGAGAGGAGATCCTCGACTCCGGCATCCAGGTGATGGCGCAGCCGCCCGGCAAGAAGAACAGCACCATCCACCTGCTCTCCGGCGGCGAGAAGGCGCTCACCGCCATAGCCCTGGTGTTTTCGCTGTTCCAGCTCAACCCGGCGCCGTTCTGCATGCTCGACGAGGTGGATGCGCCCCTCGACGACAGCAACACCGAACGATTCTGCGACATGGTCAAGCGCATGTCGGCGCAGACCCAGTTCGTCTTCATCACGCACAACAAGATCACCATGGAGATGGCGCGCCAGCTGATCGGCGTCACCATGCAGGAGCAGGGCGTCTCGCGCGTCGTCGAAGTCGACATCGAGGAGGCGCTGCGCATGAGTGACGAGGCGGTTGCGGCATGAGCGACCTGCAGCTATCCCTCATCGGCCTGGGCATCGCCCTGGTCGGCGGGGTCTTCGCCTACAACAAGTGGCAGGAGCGCAAGCACCGCAAGCTGGCCGAGCGCGTCTTCCGCCGGGATCATCCCGACGTCCTGCTGGGCGGCAGGCGGGACGATGCCGCCGAACGAGTGCGGGCAGGTTGTGTAGAGGCAGTTGGCCCAGGCGCTGGCATGGCGGGAGTTGTCGGCCAGGCAGGTCAGCGCGGCACACAAGCGGTGATTGCAAGCCCAGCGGAAAGTCACGGACTTGGACTTGCCCGATTGGTAGGTGACAGGGAGCCACGCCGGCCTCGGCGTGCCAGTTGGGCGTCGGTATATCGAAGCGTTCGCGGACACTGCCCAGTTCGGCAAGGATTTGCGCGGCACAGATGCGTCCCCGCCGCCGGAAGCTCATGACGATCCGGCCGCGTCGTCAGGGGATGCGATATGGTGCTCGATACGCTGGTAAGCAGAGCGAATCTGCTCGACCGAAGGCGAAACCGGGATGCCAGGCGAGGCTACGCCGTCAGTTCGCCCGCCAGCATCGGCCTCCAGTTCGCCGGTGCCGGCGATGAAGACGATGCAGGCGTTCCAGCAGTTCTCGGCGGTGCGACGACCGCAGTAGGCATGCTGGGCGCGAAGCCCATGCGTTTGGGACCCAGTCGGGCGGCGCTCTCCGGCGTCCGGGTAACGCTCGACGAAGGCCAGCGCGATGGGCGAATCCACGTCGGCAGATCGCAGTGGCGCGAGGCCAGAAGGAATCGAGCAGGCTGCGCAACTGGTTGGCGAGCACCTGCGCAGGTGGCGACCAAGTCATCGCGGCCGCGCACGCCAAAGGCACACCGGCCGCGGATCTCGTCGCCCTGGGCGCCAGGGCTTGAAGCGATGCCCGTCGGTGCTGGCGCAAGTCGGCGAGCAGGTGGCGTCGAACGCATGTCTTGGCCGTGGCTGCGATAGCGAGGACAGCGTGGCCTTGACCGCGTTGGGGTGGATGGGGGAAGACGGTGAAGCCGGCCTCCACCAGCGCATCGACGTGAGGCCAGACGGACGCTCGATGGCGATGGGCGAAAGACCGGCGGCCACCAGATGGCGCCACCAGTTCGGCCAGGCCGGCGGCGGTGTGATCGATGTCGAATCGCTTATGGACGGTTCCCTGCGCGTCGATGATGCAAACAGCGTGGTTTGGCTGGCCAGTCCAGCCCGGCGAAAAGTAGTCATGGACAATCTCCCATAAATTGCGGTATGACTTGCCGTGCCGGAAGCCCGTGCGGGTCGCTCACTGATCGGCGCTCTTGGCTCTTCTCCATGGCGCTACACCCTGTAGCCCGTCTAGATTTCCGGCGCCCCGAGGGCTGCGGGTCTCATGCGGGCCGTCAAGCGGCCAGCGACGCTGGCAGTCGCCCCGGGGCACGGAAGTCGGAATCAACCTTCGGCTCAGCAACGGCGATACACCATCGGGACGGGATCGGCCGTGGCGCTAAACACGGGTTTATCCACCGCGGCGGTCGGTCGGTTCGTCGCAAGCGCCGACCGACCGCCACCGTGGATAACCCTGCGCCATACCAGTCCCACTGCTACCGAGGATTGGAGGGTAGTCCAGTGAGCGACCTGCAGCTATCCCTCATCGGCCTGGGCATCGCCCTGGTCGGCGGGGTCTTCGCCTACAACAAGTGGCAGGAGCGCAAGCACCGCAAGCTGGCCGAGCGCGTCTTCCGCCGGGATCATCCCGACGTCCTGCTGGGCGGCAGGCGGGACGATGCCGCCGAAGCGGCCGAAGGCGAGCGGATCGAGCCCGCCGTTCAGGCCGTGCCGGTCGATGCGGCAGGCAATCCGATGGCAGGCGATCCGATGGAAGGCGAGGCGCCGGCCGATCCCCGGAACCCGGCCGCCGAGCCACCGCAGGAACTGGCCGATCCGGCCATCGACTGCGTCGTCCGCTTCGAGTCGGCCGAACTCATCGCCGGCGCCTACTTCTGGCAGGCGCAGGAACAGGCCATGGGCAAACTCGCCCGACCGCTCACCTGGTGCGGCGTGAATGAACGCAGCGGCGCCTGGGAGCGTCTGGCGGCCGACGGCACGGGCGACTACCGGCGCCTGTGTGCCGCTCTGCAGCTTGCCGACCGTCGCGGGCCGCTCTCCGATGCCGAACTGACCGTCTTCCTCAATGGCGCGCAGCGCCTGGCCGATGCGTTTCTCGCCGTGTCCGAAGTGCCGGCGCGCAACGACGTGCTGGCGCGTGCCGCCGAGATCGACCGCTTTTGCGCCGGCGTCGACATCCAGATCGGCGTCAATGTCGTTGCCGCCGGTGCTCCCTTCAGCGGCACCAAGCTGCGCGGCCTGGCCGAGGCGGCCGGCATGACCCTGCGCGAAGACGGTACCTTCCGCGCCACCGACGAGGCGGGCGCCACGCTGTTCACCCTGTCCAACCTGGAGGCGGTGCCGTTCGCCGCCGACGGCATGAAAACGTTGTCCACCCACGGCGTTACCTTCATGCTCGATGTGCCCCGCGTCGCCGACGGCCCGCGTGCCTTCGACCGCATGATCGCGCTGGCCAGGCAGTTCGCCGGCGGCCTCGGCGGCACCCTGGTGGATGACAACCGCGTGGCGCTGGCCGACAGCGCGCTCGACGTCATCCACGACAAGATCGTCGAAATCGAGCAGCGCATGGCCAGCCAGGGCCTGGTCGCCGGCGGCACCCAGGCGCTGCGCCTGTTTTCCTGACCGTCATGCCGGTGCCGCGCGAAGCCGTCGCGAGGGCCGGGCAGTTGCGCGCCGAGATCGAACGCCACAACCACGCCTACTACGTGCTCGACGCACCGACCGTGCCGGACGCCGAGTACGACCGCCTGTTCCGCGAACTGCAGTTGCTGGAGACGCGCTATCCCGAGCTGCAGACGCCCGATTCGCCGACGCAGCGGGTCGGCGGCCAGCCCCTGCCGGAATTCGCGCCGGTGCACCATGCCGTGCCGATGCTGTCGATCCGCACCGAGACGGATACCGGACCGGAGGGCGCGCGCAGCTTCGATGCCCGCGTTCGCCGCGCGCTCGGGCTTGGGGAGGACGCGCCGCCGGTCGCGTACGCCGCCGAATTGAAATTCGACGGCCTGGCGATCAGCCTGCGCTACGAGGCGGGCGTGCTGGTGCGGGCGGCGACGCGCGGCGACGGCGAGACCGGCGAGGACGTCACCCGGAATGTGCGCACCATCCACAGCATCCCGCTGCGCCTGCGCGGCCATCCGCCGGCACTGCTGGAAGTGCGCGGCGAGGTCTACATGAGCCGTCCCGACTTCGAGCGCTACAACGCGCGCCAGCGCGAGCAGGGCCGGCCGACCCTGGTCAACCCGCGCAATGCTGCGGCCGGCAGCCTCCGCCAGCTCGACCCGAAAATCGCCGCCGAACGACCCTTGTCCTTCTATGCCTACGGGGTGGGGGAAGCGCAGGGCTGGGACTCGCCGTCCACGCATAGCGGTGTCCTCGACGCACTGGCGGCTTTCGGCGTCCCCGTCTGCGAGCACCGCACCGTGGCCCGCGGGGCCGAGGCGCTGATCGCCTTCCATGCCGACATCCTGGCCAGGCGCGATGCGCTGCCGTTCGACATCGACGGCGTCGTGTACAAGGTGAATGCGCTGGACCTGCAGGAACGGCTCGGCTTCGTCAGCCGCGAGCCGCGCTGGGCGGTCGCCCACAAGTATCCGGCACAGGAGGAGATGACCCGGGTGCTCGACATCGAGGTGCAGGTCGGCCGCACCGGCGCGATCACGCCGGTGGCGCGCCTGGCACCGGTGTTCGTCGGCGGCGTCACCGTCACCAACGCCACCCTGCACAACGAGGACGAGGTGCGGCGCAAGGACGTGCGCATCGGCGACACGGTTGTCGTGCGGCGCGCCGGCGACGTCATTCCCGAAGTGGTGGCCGTCGTGAAGGCGCGGCGCACGGGCAGCGAGCAACCCTTCGTCATGCCGATGCGCTGTCCGGTGTGCGGCTCCGGTATCCAGCGCCTGCCCGACGAGGCGGTGGCGCGCTGTACTGGCGGCCTGTATTGTCCGGCCCAGCGCAAGCAGGCCATCCTGCATTTCGCCTCGCGCAAGGCCATGGACATCGAGGGCCTCGGCGAGAAGCTGGTCGACCAGCTGGTCGAACGCGAACTGGTCAATTCCGTCGCCGATCTGTACGATCCGGAACGCGTCAATGCGGGTGCTTTGGCGCAACTCGAGCGCATGGGCGAAAAATCCGCGCTCAACCTCGTCGAGGCCATCGAGCGCTCGAAGGACACCACGCTGTCGCGACTGGTCTACGCCCTGGGCATCCGCAACGTCGGCGAGGCCACCGCCAGGGACCTGGCGCGTCACTTCGGCAGCATCGAAAAGCTGATGGCGGCCGGCATCGGGGAACTGCAGCGCGTGCCGGACGTCGGCCCGGTGGTGGCCGAGAGCGTCGCCGGCTTCTTCGCCGAGGCGCACAACCGCGAAGTGATCGCCCGGCTGCAGGCGGCCGGCGTGCACGGTCGCGCCGAGGCGCCGCGGGCCGGTTCGCGTGCCGTCCTGCAGGGACTGACTTTTGTCCTGACCGGCACGCTGCCGACGCTCACGCGTGACGAGGCCGCGGCGCTGATCGGGGCCGCCGGCGGCAAGGTGAGCGGTTCGGTATCGAAGAAGACGAGTTACGTGGTGGCCGGCGCTGACGCCGGCTCGAAGCTGGACAAGGCGCGCGCACTGGGCGTTACCGTCCTCGACGAGGACAACCTGCGCCGCCTGCTGGCTACCGAATGAACCCTATGGAAATCCCGTCATGAAAAAAATCACCAAAGCCGTGTTCCCCGTCGCCGGCATGGGCAGCCGCTTCCTGCCCGCCACCAAGGCCAGCCCGAAGGAGATGATGCCGATCGTCGACAAGCCGCTCATCCAGTACGCGGTGGAAGAGGCGGTGGCGGCCGGCATCACCGACATGGTCTTCATCACCGGCCGCAACAAGCGCGCCATCGAGGATCACTTCGACAAGGCCTACGAGATGGAGGCGGAGCTGGAACTGCGCGGCAAGGACGAGCTGCTGCGGCTGGTGCAGGAGACCGTGCCGGCGCACATCAACTGCATCTACATCCGCCAGGCCGAGCCGCTCGGACTGGGCCATGCCGTGCTGTGCGCCGCGCCGGTGGTCGGCGACGAGCCCTTCGCCGTCCTGCTGGCCGACGACCTGATCGATGCCGAGCCGCCGGTGCTGCAGCAGATGGTGGAGGCCTTTGACGTGCATGAAAGCAGCCTGCTCGGCGTGCAGACCGTGCCCCTTGCCGATACCGGATCCTATGGCATCGTCAGCGTCGATCCGGCGGAGAACGGCGCGCAGCAGGTAACCGCCATTGTCGAGAAGCCGGCGCCGGAGGAAGCGCCTTCCAATCTGGCCGTGGTCGGCCGCTACATTCTCACGCCGCGGATCTTTCACCATCTGCGCCGCGTGCAGGCCGGCAGCGGCGGGGAGATCCAGCTCACCGACGCCATCGCCGCCCTGCTCGAGGAAGAGGCCGTACTGGCCTTTCCCTTTCACGGTATCCGCTACGATTGCGGCTCCAAGCTCGGCTATCTCAAGGCGACCATTGCCTTCGGCCGCCGGCATCCCGAGGTCGGCCAGGCCTTCACCGAATATCTTGCCAGCCTGAACATCGGCGCCCGCCCATGACACTCGGCGCCGATGAAGCACGGAGAATCCTCGACGAGGCCGACCTGATCGTCCCGGAGCGGGACGCGGCCAGGGCGGTACGCCGGGTCGCCGGCGAGATCACCGGCGACCTGGCGGAGGCGCATCCGCTTGTACTTTCGGTCATGGGCGGCGCGGTAATCTTCACTGGTCAGTTGCTGCCCCTGCTGGCTTTTCCGCTCGAGTTCGATTACCTACACGTCACCCGTTATGGTGATACCACCACGGGCGGCGAGCTGTCCTGGATCGTGTCGCCGCGGACGGCGATCGCCGGCCGCACGGTGCTGGTGGTGGACGACGTGCTCGACGAGGGCATCACGCTCGCCGCGGTCAAGAAGCGCCTGCTGGCACAGGGTGCGAAGGATTGCCGCATCGCCGTCTTCGCCGACAAGGACATCGGCCGCGAAAAGCCGGTCAAGGCGGACTTCATCGGCGTGCACCTGCCCGACCGCTATGTATTCGGCTTCGGTATGGACGTCAAGGGCGCCTGGCGCAACCTGCCGGCCGTCTATGCGGTGAAGGGGCTCTAAACTTGAAGCCGCGCAGCGGCTGAACTGCGGTCACCCCTTCCCGCGGGGAAGGGGTGGGTGGAGGGGCGGCGGTGTTCCGCTCAGGCCGCTTCGCGGCCGGCGCGGCGGCGCTCGTGTTCCTTCAGGTGGCGCTTGCGCAGGCGGATGGATTTCGGCGTGATCTCGACCAGTTCGTCGTCGGCAATGAATTCCACCGCGCTTTCCAGGGTGACCTGGATCGGCGGCACCAGCACGATGGCGTCGTCCTTGCCGGAGGAACGGACGTTGGTGAGCTGCTTGGTCTTGACGGGGTTCACCACCAGGTCGTTGTCGCGGCTGTTGATGCCGATGATCATGCCTTCATACAAGGCCTCGCCCGGGCTGACGAACATGCGGCCGCGTTCCTGCAGCTTCCACAGTGCGTAGGCGACGGCATCGCCCTGCTCGGCGGAGATGAGCACGCCGTTGCGGCGCTCGGCGATGTCGGCCTTCATCGGGCCGTAGTCGTCGAAGACGTGGCTCATGATGCCGGTGCCGCGCGTCATGGTGAGGAATTCGCCCTGGAATCCGATCAGGCCGCGCGCCGGGATGCGGTACTCCAGTCGTACGCGGCCCTTGCCGTCGGGCTGCATGTCCTGCAGGTCGCCGCGGCGCTCGCCGAGCCCCTGCATGACGGCGCCCTGGTGGGCCTCCTCGCAGTCGATGGTGAGGAACTCGAACGGTTCGCACTTCACGCCGTCGATCTCCTTGAGCACGACGCGCGGGCGCGAGACAGCCAGTTCATAGCCTTCGCGGCGCATGTTTTCGAGCAGGATGGTAAGGTGCAGTTCGCCGCGGCCGGAGACGAGGAACACGTCGGCATCCTCTGTTTCCTCAAGCTTCATGGCGACGTTGCTCATCAGCTCGCGGTGGAGGCGCTCGCGCAGCTGGCGGCTGGTGACGAACTTGCCTTCCTTGCCGGCGAGCGGCGAGGTATTGACCTGGAAATTCATGGTCAGCGTCGGCTCGTCGACGGTCAGCAGGGGCAGGGCCGCTGGCTGTTCCGGGTCGCAGAGCGTCACGCCGATGCCGATTTCCTCGATGCCGTTGATGAGGACGATGTCGCCGGCCTCGGCAACATTGGTCAGCACGCGCTCGAGGCCGCGGAAGACCTGCACCTGGTTGACGCGCGCCTTGAGGGGCTCGTCGTCCTCGGGACCGTTCATGAGCAACACGTTCTGCAGCGGGCCGAGGCGCCCGCGCGTGATGCGGCCGATACCGATGCGGCCGACGTAGGTGGAGTAGTCGAGCGAGCAGATGCGCAGCTGCAGCGGACCCTCGGCATCCACCTCGGGCTGCGGCACGTGCCTGAGGATGGCCTCGAACAGCGGGCGCATGTCGGTGCCGGGCTTGTCCGCCTCCAGCATGGCGTAGCCGTTCAGGGCCGAGGCGAACACCACCGGAAAGTCGAGCTGTTCCTCGGTGGCGCCGAGCTTGTCGAAGAGATCGAAGGTGTGGTTGATGACCCAGTCGGCGCGCGCGCCGGGACGGTCGACCTTGTTGATGACGACGATCGGCTTCAGGCCCAGCGCCAGCGCCTTGCGCGTGACGAAGCGGGTCTGCGGCATCGGACCCTCGACGGCGTCGACCAGCAGCAGCACGCCGTCGACCATCGACAGCACGCGCTCGACTTCGCCGCCGAAGTCGGCGTGGCCCGGCGTGTCGACGATGTTGATGTGGGTGCCTTCGAACTCGATGGCGCAGTTCTTGGCCAGGATGGTGATGCCACGCTCCTTCTCCAGGTCGTTGGAGTCCATGACGCGCTCCTCCAACTGCTGGTGGGCGGCGAAGGTGCCGGATTGCCTGAGGAGCTGATCGACCAGCGTGGTCTTGCCGTGATCGACGTGGGCGATAATGGCGATGTTGCGGATGGCGCGTGTCATTGTGCGGTGCGGCAATGAAAAGTCTGCAAGTATAGCACTTCGTCGATGAAAACACTGCGCCATGTTAGAATCGACGAGACTCGACACCCTACACTAGTTATTTATAATCAAATGCTTGCAATTATTGGCGGCAGTGGCCTGACACAATTGGCGAATCTGGCGGTGGAGCGGCGCGAAGTGGTGCGCACCCCTTATGGCGAGCCGTCCGGCCCGCTCACCTTCGGGCGCCTGTGCGGCCAGCCGGCGGTGTTCGTCGCCCGCCACGGTTACGGCCATACCATTGCGCCGCACGAAGTGAATTACCGCGCCAATCTCTGGGCCCTGAAGCAGGCCGCGGCCAGCTGCATCGTCTCGATTGCCTCGGTTGGCGGCATCCGCGCCGACCTGGGCCCGGGAACACTCGTCATTCCGCACCAGATCATCGACTACACCTGGGGCCGCAAGGCCACTTTCCACGAGGGCGGCGACGTCCCTGTCGTGCATGTCGACTTCACCCAGCCCTACGACGCAGAGTTGCGCCAGGTGCTGCTGGCGGCGGCGCGCGACGCAGGCCAGACGGTGATCGACGGCGGCGTCTATGCGGCAATGCAGGGCCCGCGCCTGGAGACCGCCGCGGAAATCGACCGCCTCGAACGCGACGGTGCCGACATCGTCGGCATGACCGGCATGCCGGAGGCGGCCCTGGCGCGCGAGCTGGCCCTGCCTTATGCCGCCATCACCGTGGTGGCCAACCACGCAGCCGGGCGCGGCGATAGCAAGCTCGGCATCCGGTTCTCCAGCCTGGAGGACATCCTGCGGGAATCGTTGGAGCGGGTGCGGCGCATCATCGAGATGATCTGCCTGGACGGCAAATGATTCGAAAGATCCTGCGCATGGGCGATCCGCGCCTGCTGGAACGGGCACGGCCGGTGACGGCCTTCGGCACGCCGGAATTGCAGGCGCTGGTGGCCGACATGCAGGAGACGATGCGTGCCGCCGACGGCGCTGGCCTGGCGGCGCCGCAGATCGGCGTCGGCCTGCGCGTGGTGATCTTCGGCTTCGAATCGAATCCGCGCTATCCGCAGGCCGAACCGGTGCCGTTCACCATCCTGGTCAATCCGGTGCTGACGCCGCTGACCGACGAACAGGAAGACGGCTGGGAGGGCTGTCTGTCGGTGCCCGGGCTGCGCGGCGAGGTGCCACGCTGCAGGCGCCTGGCGTACCGCGGCTTCGATCCCGAGGGCGCGCCGGTCGCGCGCGAGGCGACGGGCTTCCATGCCCGCGTCGTGCAGCACGAGTGCGACCACCTCGACGGCATCCTCTACCCGATGCGCATGCGGGACATCAGCCGGTTCGGCTACACTGACGTTCTCTTTCCGGACGGTGGCGCGCCGGAAGAGTGATCAGAGGAATATGCAGGATTCCAGATGGCCGGCGAGCTCCTTCTCGCTGGACTTGGTGTAGTCCTTTTCGAACCGGTCGGAAACGAGGTTGCCGGTGGGGCCGTCGAGTTTCTCGTTGAGCTGCCCCATGAAGGCGGGCGGCGCGACCAGGATCAGGCGTTCGACCTGGCCACTGGCCCGGCCATGGTTGAGTTCCCGCGCCAGTTCCTGGGCGAAGTGGCGCGCCTCGTTGGTCTTCGGATCGGTCCGGGGCTGACGCGCGCCGTGGCCGTTGCCGGCGCTTTGCATGTGGCCGGGCCGGTCACTGACGAGGTCGGAGGCCTTCTCGCGGCTCTCCGGGTGTTCCATTGTCTTGACGAGCGCGAGCCCCTTGTTGGGGCCGGTATTGGCATAGAGCTTTGCTTGGCTGGCGTTGGCGACGAGGATCCAGGTAGTGGCCATGTGGGTACTCCCTTGAAGATGCTAGACTTATTACGAAGGGCTGGAGGCAGCAGGTCCAGTTTGTCACAAAACGAAGTTGTGGAGAAGGTTGATGCCCGCGCGAGCGGGCGATGTGCCGGGAGGGGCGGACTGCGAGTCGACCGGTTCCATGGATTGTGCGCAACAGGCGAGGGGGATTAGCCGGTCATGTTTCTTTTCAGCAAGGACGAGGATTCGCCCCGTCTCAAGCAATTGCGGGCCCTGTCGCTCTTTTCGACCCTGAGTCCGCGCGAGCTGAAGACGGTCGACGGCTTGCTGCACGAACGCAGTTTCCTGCAGGACGAGGTGATTTTCGACCAGGGCGAGGAGGGCCAGGCGCTTTACATCATCGAGAGCGGCAAGGTGCTGATCTGCCGCCAGGGCCAGCCCACCGGCGGCAGGATTGCCGAACTCGGACCCGGCCGGCTCTTCGGCGAGCTGGCGCTCCTCGACAACTCGCCGCGCGCGGCGCAGGCGCGGGCCGTGGAGAACTGCACCCTCGCCGTGCTGTTCCGCGCCGACTTTCTCGGCCTGCTCGAGACGCATGCCGTCATTGCCTCGAAGATCGCCCTGCAGCTGGCGCGCCACATCGGCCAGCGCCTGCGCGAGACTGTCAACGCGCCGGGGAGCCAGACGGAATGAGCACCGCTCACGGCTGCCCGAAGGGGCGCAAAGCAGGACCCGGAGTCGCGCACCCCAGGAGTGCTTCTTCAGGGTGGATTAGCACACCCTCCAGGGCGCTGCGGCGAACTGTCGTCACCCCATTCCTCGGGAAGGGGGAGGGGGGAGTGGCGGTATGAGTCGCGGTTCGGGGCCGGTGGTCTGGGTCGGCATCATCGCCTCGACCTGCCTGCTGCTGTTCCTCTTCAAGAAAATCCTCTGGCTGGTGGTGCCCTTCCTGCTGGCCCTGATCATCTACTATTTCCTCCAGCCGGCAACGCACCGCCTGCTGCTGCACGGCTTCCATCGCAAGACGGCCGCCGCCATCACCGGGGGCGGCTTCATCCTGCTGCTGCTGGTCTGCGTGGCGCTGCTGTTTCCCTGGGTCAGCGCGCACGCGGTGAGCTGGCAGGATTCGATGGCACGCTATGTCGAGGGTGGCAGCCGGCTGCTGCAAAAGACCCTGGACGGACTCGAATTGCAGTTTGCCTTCCTCGAGCGCGCCAGTCTCAGCCGCAATGTCAGCGAGCAGCTGGCCGCCTTCACCGAGACCTTCGCCCAGCGCCACCTGGCCGACTTCGTGATGACGCTGGCGGCCTGGCTGCCTTCGCTGCTGCTGGCGCCCTTTCTCGCCTTCTTTTTCCTGCGCGACGGCCGCCGCTTCACCCGATTCGTCGCCAACGCCGTGCCGAACGCCTTCTTCGAGCGCACCCTGTACCTGATGCATGAAATGGACAAGACGGCGCGCGCCTACTTCCAGGGCCTGATCAGCCTGACCATCCTCGACGCCATCGCCCTGGCCGTCGGGCTATGGGTGATCGGCCTCAACGGCGCGCTGACGCTCGGCCTGATCTGCGCCGTGCTGGCCTGGATTCCCTATGTCGGCTCGATACTCGGCTGCCTGCTGGTGGTGCTGGTGGCGGCGACGGATTTTCCGGCGAGTCCCATGATGGCCTACGGCGCCATTATCGTGTTCGTCCTGGTTCGCATGCTCGACGACTTCGTCTTCATGCCGCTTACCATCGGCCGCAGCCTGCGCATGCATCCCCTGCTGACCGTGCTGATGATCTTCGTCGGCGGCGCTGTGGCAGGGGTGGCCGGGCTGATGCTGGTGCTGCCCCTGCTGGGCGTCGCCATGGTGGTAGGCGAGACGGTCGGCATGATCGTCACCGACCCGCGCCTGCAGGCGCGCTGGGCCCACGCCCGGCGGCTCCGGGCGTTGCAGGCGGCAGGAGACCTTCAGGCCTGACCGATCGGCAGGCTGACACGGGCAGTCAGCCCGCCGCCTTCGCGCGCGAGCAGCTCGAAGCGGCCGCCGTGGCTGCGAACGATGCGATCGACGATGGCCAGGCCGAGTCCGGCGCCGCCGGTGTCGGTGCGCGCATTCTCCAGGCGGGCGAAGGGCCGCTTGAGGCGTTCGACTTCTTCGGACGGAATACCCGGGCCGCGATCCATGACTTCCAGCACGAGGACATCGTCCTCGCGCCGCGTCACGATCTCGACCGTGGAGGTTTCTCCGCCGTAACGGAGGGCGTTGTTGATCAGGTTGGCCGCCACGCGCAGCATCCCCAGCGGCCGCAGATTCCAGGGGGGTATGTCATCCAGCCGCAGAACGAGCGCTGCGCCGCGTTTCAGCAGCGGTTCGGCGATGTGCCGGACCACGGCGTTGAGATCGGTCGGCTCGGGCGCCTCGCCCTCCGCCTCGCGGGCGAAATCGAGGAACTGGCCGATGATCTTGTCCATCTCGTCGATGTCGGCGGCGATATCGCCCCGCGCCGCCTCGTCGGCGCTCATCTCGGCGGCCAGGCGTAGCCGGGTGAGCGGGGTACGCAGGTCGTGCGAGATGCCGGCGAGGATGAGGGCGCGGTCCTCGTCCAGGCGGGCGAGGTCGTTCGTCATCTCGTTGAAGGCGCGCGTCACCTGGCGGATTTCGCCGGGCCCGCTTTCCTTCAGCGTGGCGGGGCGGCGGCCCAGCCCGATATCGGCCGCCGCGGCGGCCAGTCCCTTGAGCGGACGCGTGATGCGTGAGACGATGAGATAGGCGCCGGCCAGGGCCAGCAACAGCGTGGCGGCGCCCCAGCCCAGCCATCGCAGGGGTTTCGCGCGCGCGACGCGTTCGGCCGGCAGCATCAGCCAGTATTCATCCACGCCGTCGATGCGAAAGCTGACCCAGAAGCCGGCTTCTCCCTCGTGCGCCAGGGAAAACCGCGTTTCGGGACCGAGCCGGTGCCGTACTTCGGCCGCGACCATCTGCAGCAGCGGAGCGTCTTCGGGCAAGGGGGCGATCGCGTCGTCCTCCTCTGCAGGATAGACGTGTATGCCTTCGCGGTCGGACAGTTCCAGCAGCAACTCGCGCCGCCTGTCCGGCTGTGCCGAGACTAGGGCGCTGCGCGTCAGGTTCACCACGCTGGCCACCATTTGAGCGAGCTGTTGAGCGCGAGGCTCGCGCTCGGCGCGGATGAAGAGGGTCACCCACGCCAGCACTGCTGCGACCATCAGGCTGGCGATGAGCAGGAAGGTGCGCCAGAGCAGGGATTGGGGAAGGAACCTCATGCCGTTCCGGTTGCACGATCCGTCCGCGACATCGGCTGCATTTCAATCAATCCCTAAGCGCTCGTGCCATCCGGCACGAACACATAACCGAAACCCCAGACGGTCTGGATGTAGCGCGGCTTTGCCGGATCGTCCTCGACCAGCTTGCGCAGTCGCGAGACCTGCACGTCGATGGCACGGTCGTAGACTTCATAATCGCGGCCGCGAGCAAGCTCCATCAGCTTGTCGCGGGAAAGCGGCTGGCGCGGGTGCAGCAACAGCACCTTGAGCACGGCGAATTCTCCGGTGGTCAGGGCGTGGTTGTTGCCCTCCCGGTTCAGCACGCGCGTGGCGAGATTCACGCTGACCGAGCCGAACGCGATCGTGCCTTCCTCGGCCGCCGGTGCGCCGGCGGGCGGGGGAGTGGCGCGACGGCGCAGCACGGCATGGATGCGTGCCGCCAGTTCGCGCGGATTGAAGGGCTTGGGCAGATAGTCGTCGGCGCCCATCTCCAGGCCGACGATGCGGTCGATGTCGTCGCCCTTGGCGGTGAGCATGATGACGGGCGTGTCGTCCTTGCCGCCGCGCAGCCGGCGGCAGACCGACAGGCCGTCCTCGTCCGGCATCATCAGATCGAGGACGATCAGGTCGCAGCCTTCACGCGCCAGCGCCTTGTCCATCGCGGCGGCGCCGTCCGCGGTCCTGACCGCAAAGCCCTGTTCGCCGAGGTAGCGGCTAAGCAGCTCGCGCAGCCGCCGGTCGTCGTCGACGACGAGAATCTTCGCTTTCGCTTCTGACATGGGGCGAATCCTACCGCCTGGAACCGTCGCTGGCCAGTCCGCGGAAACAAACTTTTACAAACGGAGGCGATTCCCACACAGACTGCTTACAAGACCGGGCTACGATGCCTCCAACGCTTCGCCGAAGCGTCCCGACACCATCGGTAAAGGAGAGAACCATGAAACCCCTGTTCGTCAGCATGCTCCTGGCCGGCATGGCCACCTTCTGGATCGCCGCTCCCGCCCAGGCGAGACCGCACGATCCCGGCGTGAATGCGCGCCAGCACCACCAGCATCAGCGCATCGGCAAGGGCGTGCGCACGGGCGCCCTCACCCCCGGCGAGACGCGCCGACTCGGGCGCGAGCAGCGCCACATCCGCAAGGAGGAGCGCCACTACGGATCCGACGGCGTGTTCACCCGCGCCGAGCGCGCCGATCTCCACCGCGACCAGAACCGTGCCAGCCGCCACATCCGGCAGGAAAAGCACGACGGCCAGCGCGGAGGGTGGCACAATTACGCCAAGCGCGATCCTGGCATGAACGCCCGACAGCACAATCAGCGCGACCGCCTCCGCGACGGCTGGCGCGACGGCAGCCTGACCCGGGACGAGCGCAAGGATTTGCGCGGCGACCAGAAGGCCATTCGCGTCGAGGAAAGGGCGTACAAGTCCGATGGCGTGCTGACGCGCATCGAGCGTCGCGACCTGCATCAGGACATGAACGCAGCGAGCAGGAACATCTACGAAGAGCGGCATGACGACGAGCGTCGCTTCTGAGCGCAGACGGCAAGGACACCCGACAAGATAGACATGAAACCGTGAAACGCCTGACTGCACTTGCGGGGGTCCTCCTTGCCCTGGCCGCCGGCTTGCCGGCGCGGGCCGAGACCGGCGAAGGGCCAGGCCGCTTCGAACGCATCCAGCAGCAGCGCGAGCTGCGCCGCGAGGATTTCCTGGGCCGGCGCGAGCCGCGCCGCGAGGCGCTCCAGCGCCGCCAGCAGGAGCGGGCGGAGCGGGAAGCCCGGCCTGGCCGGCTCACGCCCGAGGAACGCCGCCAGCTGCGGCGCGACATCCGCGAGCACGGCCGCAAGGTCTACCGCAACCGCCCGCGCCGCTTCTGAATCGGCCTGCCCGCGCTGAAAAGGAGACGTCCATGCGTCGCCTGCTCGCAGTTCTGCTCATCCTGCTTTCACCGCTTGCCCAGGCTGTCGCGCTGGATACGGCCGACGCGCGCCATCTGCTCAATCGCGCCGGCTTCGGCGCAACTCCCGGCGAAATCGCCGAATTTTCCCGCATGTCGCGCGCCGAGGCGGTCGACCGGCTTCTCGCCGGCGCCGTGACCGAGGCGCGCACGCCCCTGCCGGCCGGTGTCGACGACTATCTGCGTCCCGCGCGCCTGCGCGAGCTTGGTGAAGATGAGCGGAAAGCCCTGCTGCGCCGCCAGTTCGAGATCGGCGCCGATTTGCGCGGCTGGTGGCTGGAGGAAATGCTGCGCACGCCCTCGCCGCTGACCGAGCGCATGACGCTCTTCTGGCACAACCATTTCGTCTCCGGCCAGCAGAAGGTGAAATCGGCACGCCTGATGCTGGAGCAGAACCGCCTGTTGCGGCGCCACGCCCTGGGCAGCTTCGGCACGCTCCTGCACGCGGTGGCGAAGGACCCGGCGATGATCGTCTATCTCGATTCGGCGACCAACCGCAAGGAACAGCCCAACGAGAATTTCGCACGCGAGGTGATGGAGCTGTTCACCCTGGGCGAGGGGCATTACACCGAGCGCGACGTCAAGGAAGCGGCGCGCGCCTTCACCGGCTGGAGCATCGACACGACGACCGGCGCCTACAGATGGCGACCCTTCATCCACGATCGCGGGAAAAAGGCAGTGCTCGGCCGCGTCGGCCGCTTCGATGGCGACGACGTGCTCGACATCCTGCTCGAACAGCCGGCGACGGCGGAGTTCATCGTCGCCAAGCTGTGGAAGGAGTTCGTCTCGCCGCAACCCGAGCCGGCCGAGGCGGCGCGCATCGCGAAACGATTCCGCGACAGCGGCTACGAGATCAAGGCGGCGCTGCGCGCACTGTTGCTCTCGGAGTTCTTCTGGGCTCCGACCAACAGGGCCGCGCTGGTGAAATCGCCCGCCGATCTGGTGGTCGGCACGCTGCGCCAGCTCGGGTTCGAGACCGGCGATCCGCTGCCCTTCGTTTTCGTCATGCGCCAGCTCGGCCAGGACCTGTTCGGGCCGCCCAATGTCAAGGGCTGGCCCGGCGGCGAGGCGTGGGTCGACAGCGGTACGCTGCTGGCGCGCAAAGCGTTCGTCGAGCGCCTGTTCCGCGGCCAGGAGATGCGCGCCTACGCGGGGAGGCATCCGGTATGCGGGAATGCGCGCCGAGCGCGTCGCGTGGCGCGGCGCCGGTCGCTCGGGCAGGCGGGCGCCAGCGCATAAGCGCGCGCCTGGAGGCGATCCACTTCGACGCTGCAGCCTGGCACGCCGGGCTCGAACGCCTGTGCCTGACGCCCCAGGCCGTACTTCTGCCGGAAGCGCCGGCGCAGCTTCCCGCGGCACGCGGCGCGGAGCTGCTGCGCCTGCTTGCCCTCGATCCCCTGTATCAGCTGAAATAGGAGGCGGCCATGGACAGACGCGATTTCCTGCGCGGACTCGCCGCCTCGGCGGGGCTGACTCTTCTCCCCTTTCCGGCCCGTGCCGCCGGCGAATACGGACGCCTGCTCGTGCTGGTCGAACTGAAGGGCGGCAACGACGGGCTGAATACTGTCGTTCCTTACGCCGACGATCGCTACTACCGCCTGCGGCCACACCTCGCCGTCAGGCGCGACGAGGTGCTGCGCCTGGACGAGCGCTGCGGATTGCATCCCGCCCTGCAACCGTTGCTGCCGCTGTGGCAGGCCGGCGAGCTGGCGCTGATCCAGGGGCTGGGCTACCCTGAGCCGAACCTCTCGCATTTCCGTTCCATCGAAATATGGGACACCGCCTCGAAGAGCAGCGAGTATTTGCAGACGGGGTGGCTGGCGCGCGCCTTCGCGGCAAAACCGGTGCCGGCAGGCTTCGCCGCCGACGGCGTACTGGTGGGCGGCACGGACCTCGGCCCGTTTTTCGGCGGTGCGCGCGCCATTGCCCTGACCAACCCGGAACAGTTCCGACGCCTGGCAATCCTGGCGCGGCCTGTCGGCACGGGCGGGCACGGTGCGCTGGCGCACATTCTCAAGGTGGAGGCGGACATCGCACTGGCGGCCTCCCGTCTGGCGCGCGGGCCGGCGCTTCGCACGGCATTCCCCAAGGGTGCTTTCGGCAACACCGTGAAGACCGCCTGCGAAGCGCTTGCCGGCGGCGCCGGCGTGGCGGCGCTGAGATTGAGCCTGGCCGGATTCGACACGCACCAGAACCAGCCGGGGGCCCATGCCAACCTGCTGCGCCAGCTGGCCGAAGGCCTGGGGGCGCTGAAGGCGGCCCTCGTCGAGCTGGGCCGCTGGGACGAGACGCTGATCCTCACCTATGCCGAGTTCGGCCGGCGGCCGCGGGAAAACCAGTCGAAGGGCACAGACCACGGCACGGCGAACGTACACTTCGCCCTCGGCGGGCGTGTCAGGGGCGGCCTATTTGGCGCGCCGCCGGCGCTCGACCGTCTCGACGGCAACGGCAACCTGCCTTTCGCCGTCGATTTCCGCAGCCTGTATGCCACGGCGCTGGAGCGCTGGTGGGGGATATCCGCCGCGACGGTGCTGGGCGCACGTTATGACGCTTTGCCGATCCTGAAAGCGTGAATGAAGAATGAACTGGATCGAAGGAAGGCCAAGGCGCTGCATGAGCGGAACGACGCGCCGGGGTAGAATCCGGCCATGGAAATGAAGCAGGTCAATGCCGGCAAGCTGCGCGCCATCGGCTACGATGCCGGCGGGCGCGTGCTGCGGGTCGAGTTCGATGACCGCAAGGTGGTCGAATATGCCGGCGTGCCGCCCGAAACCTGGCGGCGGCTGAGCACATCCGGCGCAACGTGGAGCTACTTCCGGGACAATATCGAGGACGAGTACTCGGCCCGGCGCATAAAGTAGCGGGCCTGTTATTCGATTTGGCGCGGAAGAGCGTGTTCGATGTTGCGGCGCAGGCTAACATCGGCGCCGCCGATGTTAAGCGCCGAAGGCGCGGCCGGAGCCACAACATCGAGGACGAGTACACCGCCCGGCGCGTGAAATAAAGTCAGTCCCCGCGGAACGGCGAACGAGGCGGGCCATCGGGTAGAATCCGCCTCGTGAAACTCCTCGCTCTCGAATCTTCCACAGAACTGTTTACCGCCGCCCTTTATCTCGACGGCCGCATCGTCGAGCGGGAGGGCGCGCGCGGCGTCCCCCATTCCGAAATCGCCCTGCCCCTCGTCTGTGCGTTGATCGAGGCGGAGCGGCTGGCCTTGACCGATCTCGACGGCATTGCCTTCGGCGCCGGCCCGGGGGCGTTCACCGGCCTGCGGCTGGCGGCGAGCATGGCGCAGGGGCTGGCCGTCGGCGCCGGTCTGGCGGTGCTCGGCGTTGGCAGCCTCGAGGCGCTGGCGCTCGACGCGGGCGCGGGGCGGGTCTATGCCTGCACCGACGCGCGCATGAACGAGCTCTATTGCGCGGCCTACCGCGTGGCGGCGGAGGCGTCCGAAACGGTGCTCGCTCCGGTGGTGTGTCCGCCAGGCGCGGCGCCGTTGCCGCCGGGAACGGGATGGCTCGGCTGCGGCAGCGGCTTTGCCGCCGCCGGCGAGGCGCTCATGGCGCGGCTGGGCGGCTGTCTCGAAGGCGTCCGTCCAGAGTCGCGGCCGCGCGCCGGCGCCGTGGCGCGGCTGGCGGCGCCGCGCTTCGCCCGCGGCGAGGCGGTCGATGCGGCCCTGGCCGCGCCGTGCTACGTGCGCGACAAGGTGGCGCTGACCACGCGGGAGCGCCTTGCCGCGGGGGGAAGCAAGTGAATGCGATCCTCAAGCCCGGTCTTGCCTTCTCGCCCATGCAGGCGGAGGAAATCGACGCCGTCCTCGCCATCGAACAGCGCGCCTACCCGTATCCCTGGACGCGCGCCAACTTCGCCGATTCGCTCGCCGCGGGCTACAGTGCCTGGAGCTGCCGCAGCGCGGACACGCTGCTCGGCTACGCCGTGATGATGCTGGTGCTCGACGAAGCGCACCTGCTCAACCTCACCGTCGCGCCGGAATGGCAGCGCAAGGGCTACGGCCAGCTCGTCCTGCGCCATCTGTTCGGGGTGGCGCGCAGCCACGGGGCGAAGCGCATGTTCCTCGAGGTGCGTCCCTCGAACGTGCCGGGGCAGGGGCTTTACGGCAAATTCGGTTTCGAGGCCATCGGCCGGCGGCGCGGCTATTACCCGGCCGGCGCCGGGCGCGAGGATGCCGTGGTGATGGCGCTGGAGTTATGACGCGGCGCGAAAGCATCCTGCGCGAGATGGGACTGGCGCCGCTGTGGCGGTTGCGGGGCAGGCCGGTCGCGATTGCGGAAACGCCGGCGGAGACTGCCCCGGTTCCGTCCGTCGTTCCGGCAGACGACCGCGCGCGGCGCATCGCCGACATGGGCTGGGACGCGCTGCGGACTGCCGTGGCCGAATGCCGCGACTGCCGCCTGTGCGAGAAGCGCAAGCAGGCGGTGCTCGGCGTCGGCGACGTCGAGGCCGACTGGTTCTTCGTCGGCGAGGGCCCGGGCGCCGAGGAGGACGAAAGGGGCGAGCCCTTCGTCGGCCAGGCCGGCAAGCTGCTCGACGCCATGCTGGCAGCCATCGATCTCGCGCGCGGCCGCAAGGTCTACATCGGCAACGTGGTGAAATGCCGCCCGCCCGGCAACCGCACGCCCGAGCCGGAGGAAACGGCGGCCTGTTTTCCCTACCTGCAGCGGCAGATTGCGCTGGTACGGCCGAAGCTGCTCGTCGCGCTGGGCAAGCCGGCGGCGGAGACGCTGCTCAACGCCGAGGTGAAAGTCGGCGCCTCGCGCGGCCGATTGTTCGACTACCGCGGCATCCCGCTCATCGTCACCTACCACCCGGCCTACCTGCTGCGCAACCTGACCGACAAGGCCAGGGCCTGGGAGGATCTCTGCTTTGCCCGGCGCACCATGCAGGGACTGGACGATGTCGGCGCATAGTCACGACGGCGAAGGCTCGGTGCGGGCCATCCTCTACGCGCTCGGCGCCAACTTCGGCATCGCCGTGTCGAAGTTCGGCGCGGCCTGGTGGACCAATTCCGGCTCCATGCTGGCCGAGGCCATCCACTCGACCGCCGACTGCGTGAACCAGCTCCTGCTGCTCTTCGGCATGAAGGAGGCGAAGCGGCCGGAGAGCGCGGATCACCCGCTCGGCCACCACCGCGTCACCTATTTCTGGTCGATGATCGTCGCCCTGCTGCTGTTCTTCATGGGCGGCGCCTTCTCCGTGTATGAGGGCATCGAACGCCTGCGCCACCCGCATCCGCTGGAAAACGGCCTGGTGGCACTCGCGGTGCTGGGCGTCGCCGTGGTCCTTGAAGCCTTCTCGCTGGCCGGTGCGATGCGCGAGATCCGCAAGGTGGCCGGCGGCAAGCCTTTCCTGCGCTGGTTTCGCGAGACGCGCGAGTCCGAGCTGATGGTGGTGGCGGGCGAGGACATCGCCGCCCTGGCGGGACTGACTTTTGCGTTCATCGCCGTTGCCGTCGCCCTGGCCACCGGCAACCCGCTGTGGGATGCGGCAGGCACCGTGCTCGTCGGCGTGGTGCTGATGGTGATCGCCGTCCTGCTGATGGTCGAGGTGAAGGGTCTCATCGTCGGCGAGTCGGTCTCGCCCGAGCAGCGCGAGTCGATCCGCCGCTTCGTCGCCGCCCAGCCCGAGGTGGCGGAAGTGCTCAACGTCATCACCCTGGCCTGGGGCAACAAGGTGGTGATCGCCGTCAAGGCCCGCATGGGCGGGGCGGAGGCCCTCAGCGGCGCGCAGCTGGTCGAGCGGATCAATGCCGTCGAAGCGCGCATGCAGGCCGAGTTCCCGCAGGCGAAGTGGGTGTTTTTCGAGCCGGATGTCCGCTGAATCGGCGCGCGCCCTAGCGAACGACCAGACGGTCAGCGATGGGCGTTGACGTTCTTCGCCGCGGCCAGCAGCTGCCGCAGTTCCTCGCCGTGCTCGCACATGTTGCGGCGGTGCCAGAAACCGACCAGCAGCATGGTCAGGCTGACGAAGACGCCGAAGAGGACGATGACCGTGTTGATCGACATGTCCAGGTAAATGAGCAGGGCGTAGATGGCCAGCATGACCAGGATGCTGGCGTTCTCGTTGAAGTTCTGCACGGCGATCGAGTGGCCGGCGCCCATCAGGATATGCCCGCGGTGCTGCAGCAGGGCGTTCATCGGCACGACGAAATAGCCGGCCATCGCGCCGACCGCCACCATCATGAAGAGCGCCACCGGCAGGTCGGTGACGAAAATCATGCCGATCACGACGATGCCCATCATGATGCCGACCGGCAGCACCTTCACCGCCTTGTCCAGCGCCACGCCCTTCGCCGCGATGACCGCTCCGGCGGCGATGCCCAGGGCCACCACGCCCTGCAGGACGGTGGCCTTGTCGAGCGAGAGGCCCAGTGCCTTGTCGGCCCACTTCAGGACGATGAACTGCAGGGTGGCGCCTGCCCCCCAGAACAGGGTGGTGACGGCGAGCGAGATCTGGCCGAGCTTGTCGCGCCAGAGCAGGTTCACGCAGTGGCGGAACTCGCGGAAGAGGTAGACCGGGTTCCTGTGCAGCGGCTTGTGGTCGACTCCGGTGTGCGGGATGTAGAAGTTGAAGACCGCGGCGATGAAATAGAGCAGCGAGATGACCAGCATGGCCACTTCCGCCGGCGTGTCGATCCAGGTGTCGAAGCCGGGCAGGTCGATGGCGAGCAGGGCGCCGCTGACCGTCGGATTGATCAGCACGCCGCCGAGCACGGTGCCGAGGATGATGGCGGTCACCGTCAGGCCCTCGATCCAGCCGTTGGCGAGGACCAGCTTGTCGTGCGGCAGGTACTCGGTGAGGATGCCGTACTTCGCCGGCGAATAGGCCGCCGCGCCGAGTCCGACGATGGCGTAGGACAGCAGCACGTAGTAATAGAGCGGGATGCCGAGCAGGTCGAGCATCGGCAGGGTGGCCACCAGCAGCAGGAAGCAGCCGGCGATCTTGATGGTGTTGCTGATGAGCATCACGCGCCCCTTGGCCATCGAATCCGCGAAAGCGCCGACGAAGGCCGCCAGGGCGACGTAGGAGATGGTGAAGAAGAGCTTCAGCAGCGGTTCGTACTGGGCCGGGGACTGGATGTCCCGCAGCATGGCGATGGCGGCGATGAGAAGCGCGTTGTCGGCCAGCGCGGAGAAGAACTGCGCCGCCATGATGATGTAGAAACCGCGATTCATTCAGGGATATGCGGCGGAGCGCATCGAGCGGCCGGCATCGTTTTTTATAATAATCAGGTGGCGGCTTTATACCATGAAGCGGTAACGTATGTCGGGAGCGTGCCCTTCGTGGTGCGATTTCGTAACGCATTCCGGGCGCAACCGGCAGGCGAAGATGGAATCAGGCTACCTTATGAGAGCAATTTGTGCTTGAATAGCACTTATATAAGAAAACATCGGGGAGCCGATTATGGCCGATCGGAGACTGCAGGTCTTCCACGCCGTCGCCAAGCAGCTGTCATTTACCAAGGCAGCCGAGGTGCTGTTCATGACGCAGCCGGCGGTAACCTTCCAGATCAAGCAGTTGGAAGAGCATTTCAACACCCGGCTGTTCGATCGCGGCCACGGCAAGATATCGCTCACGCCGGCCGGCGAGACGGTGCTCGAGTACGCCGAACGAATCCTTGGCCTCTCCTCCGAGCTCGACGTGCGTCTGGCGGAGATGACCGGCCAGATCGGCGGCCCGCTGCTGGTCGGCGCCAGCACCACCATCGCCGAATTCATGCTGCCGCGCATCCTCGGCGAGTTCAAGTCGCAGTATCCCAATGTCAGGCCGCGCCTGATCGTCGCCAACTCGGAGTCGATCGAGATGCGCGTCGCCGAGCACACCCTGGACATCGGCCTCATCGAGGCGCCTTCGCACCAGGGCAACCTGCAGTGCGAGAATTGCTGCGAGGACGAACTGCTCGCCATCTGCGCGCCGGGATCGGCCCTGGCCCGGAACAAGGAGCTGACGCCGCAGCTGCTGGCGACCCACCCCTATATCAGTCGCGAGCCCGGCTCGGGCACGCGCGAGGTGACGGACAACTATTTCCGTGCCGCCGGCGTGCCGCCGGAGAGCCTCAACCTCATCATCGAGCTCGGCAGTCCGGAAGCCATCAAGGGCGTGGTGGAGACCGGCATCGGCTTCGCCATCGTCTCGTGCGCCTCGGTCTTGAAGGAGAAGCGCCTCGGCGACCTGCTGGCCATCCCCCTCAAGCCGCGCCTCATCCGCACGCTGTCGATGGTCTATCCGAAGGAGAAGTTCCGTTCGCGCCTGGTGAACACCTTCGTCGAGTTCGCCAAGGACAAGCTGCTGAAGTTCGCCTCGAAACAAGGCTGACGCCTCAAGCACCCGACTTGACCCGCCCGATCCGCGCCACCGTCGATCTTTCCGCGCTGCGCGGGAATTTCGCCATCGCCCGGCAGCATGCCGGCGACGCCCGCCTGTGGGCGGTCATCAAGGCGAATGCCTACGGCCACGGCCTGATGCGCGCCGCCAGGGCGCTCGACGGTCACGCCGACGGCTTTGCCCTGCTCGACGTCGGCGACGCCGTCGCCCTGCGCGAGGCCGGTTTCCGCCAGCCGCTCCTCATGCTCGAAGGCTTTTTCGAGGCGGACGAGTTGCCGCTCTTCGCCGAGCATGGCCTGACGCCGGTGGTGCATGACCTGGAGCAGATCGAGATGCTCACCGGCGTGGTCCTGCCGGCGCGGCTGCCGGCCTACCTCAAGGTCAACACCGGGATGAACCGGCTTGGCCTCTCCGCCGAGGAATTCCATCCCGCCCTGACTGCCCTGATGACCCTGCCCAGCATCGGCCCGGTCACGCTGATGACGCATTTCGCGGATGCCGACCTCGAGCGCGGCATCGCCTGGCAGCTGTCGCGTTTCGAGGAGGCCACCCAGGGTTGCGACAACGCGGTCAGCCTGGCCAATTCGGCGGCGCTGCTGCGCTTTCCGCAAGCGCGCCGCGGCTGGGCCCGACCCGGCATCATGCTCTATGGCAGTTCGCCGTTTCCGCAGGACGGGAGCGCCGAATCGCTCGGCCTGCGCCCGGTGATGACGCTCTCCAGCGAAATCATCGCCCTGCACGACTTGCAGCCGGGCGATCGCGTCGGCTACGGCGGCTTGTTCAGCGCGGAAGCGCCGATGCGCATCGGGGTCGTCGCCTGCGGCTATGCCGACGGCTATCCGCGCCATGCGCCGACGGGCACGCCGGTCCTCGTCGAGGGCTGGCGCACGCGCACCCTCGGCCGCGTCTCGATGGACATGCTCATGGTCGACCTGGAAGGCCTCCCCGAAGCCGGCATCGGCTCGCCGGTGGTCCTGTGGGGCGAGGGCCTGCCGGTCGACGACGTCGCCACGGCCGCCGGCACCGTCAGCTACGAGCTGCTCTGCGCGCTGGCCCAGCGGGTTCCCGTGGTCGAAAAGGAATAGACGGGCTCACCTGGCGAGCCCGTCCGCCCTTAGCCTATCGCCATGGCCAAGCAAAAAACCGTCTACACCTGCACCGAATGCGGCGGCAGCTCGCCGAAGTGGCAGGGCCAATGCCCGCACTGCAACGCCTGGAACACCCTGGTCGAATCTCTGGCCGAGACGGCGGCGACCAACCGCTTTTCCGCCATCGCCGGCACAGGCAGGCTGCAGCGACTGGCCGAGATCAGCCCGCGCGAGGAATCCCGCATCGCCACCGGCATCGAGGAGTTCGACCGCGTTCTCGGCGGCGGCCTGGTGGCGGGCGGGGTGGTGCTGATCGGCGGCGATCCCGGCATCGGCAAATCGACCCTCCTGCTGCAGGCGCTGGCCCGGTTGGCCGGCCGGCATTCGGCGCTGTACGTCACCGGCGAGGAATCGGGCGAGCAGGTGGCGCTGCGCGCGCAGCGGCTGCAGCTCGACGCCGGCCGCATGCAGCTGCTCACCGAGATCCATCTCGAAAAGATCCTCGCTGCGCTGATGGAACACAAGCCGCGCATCGCGGTGATGGATTCGATCCAGACGCTGTACTCCGACGCGCTGCAGTCGGCGCCCGGCTCGGTGGCCCAGGTGCGCGAATGCGCCGCCCAGCTGACGCGCTACGCCAAGCAGGCCGGCACCTGCATCGTCTTCGTCGGCCACGTGACGAAGGAGGGCGCCCTGGCCGGACCGCGCGTACTCGAGCACATCGTCGACACCGTGCTCTATTTCGAGGGCGATCCGAATTCCAGCTTCCGCCTCGTCCGTGCCGTCAAGAACCGTTTCGGCGCGGTGAACGAGCTGGGCGTCTTCGCCATGACCGAGAAGGGCCTGCGCGGCGTGTCCAACCCCTCCGCGCTGTTCCTCTCCCAGCACGGCCAGCAGGTGGCCGGCTCCTGCGTGATGGTGACGCAGGAGGGCACACGGCCGCTGCTGGTGGAGATCCAGGCGCTGGTGGACGAGGCGCACTCCCCCAGCCCGCGCCGTCTCTCCGTCGGCCTGGAGCAGAATCGCCTGGCCATGCTGCTGGCGGTGCTGCACCGCCATGCCGGCATCGCCTGCTTCGACCAGGATGTTTTCGTCAACGCCGTCGGCGGCGTCAGGATCAATGAACCGGCGGCCGACCTCGCCGTGCTGCTGGCCATCGTCTCCAGCCTGCGCAACCGGCCGCTGCCGCAGAAGCTGGTGGCCTTCGGCGAAATCGGCCTGGCCGGCGAGATCCGTCCGGCGCCGCGCGGCCAGGAGCGCCTCAAGGAAGCCGCCAAGCTCGGCTTCACCCACGCCCTCATCCCGAAAGCCAATGCGCCGAAGCAACCAATCCGCGGCATCGAGGTCATAGCCCTGGAACGGGTGGAGCAGGCGGTGGACAAACTGCGGGAATTGAATTGAACAACTGGCATCTGTCGTGGCAGATGCTCAAGCGCGATTTTCGCGCCGGCGAACTGCGCCTGCTCGGGCTGGCACTTGTCATCGCCGTGGCCAGCCTCTCCAGCGTGAGCTTCTTTTCGGACCGCCTGTCGCGGGCGCTGGTACGCGAGGCGCACCAGCTGCTCGGCGGCGACCTGCTGCTGCTGGCCGATCATCCCTGGCATCCGTCCTTTCGCGAGGAAGCCGGGCGCCGCGGCCTGCGCGTCGTCGGCAGCGTGGGATTCCCGAGCATGACCGCGGCCAACGGCGCCAGCCAGCTCGCCGACATCAAGGCGGTGGAGCCGGGCTATCCCCTGCGCGGCTCGCTGCGCACCGCGCCCGCACTCAACCGGCCGGACGCCGAAACGAAGGAAACGCCGGCGCCCGGCACGGTGTGGCTGGACGAGCGGCTGGCTTCCGCCCTCGGCGCCGGCGTCGGCGATGCCGTGCGCTTGGGCAATGCCGGCTTCGCCGTCTCGGCGATACTGACTTTGGAGCCGGACCGCGGCGTGAATTTTTTCAACATCGCGCCGCGCCTGATGATGCATGCCGGCGACCTGCCGGAGACGCAGCTGATCCAGGTCGGCAGCCGCATCAGCTGGCGGCTGCACCTCGCCGGAGAGGCCGAAGCCGTCGACGACTTCGAGGCATGGGCGGAAAAACGCCTCGGCCGCGGCGAGCGCATCGAGAGCCTCGACAATGCCCGGCCCGAGGTGCGCAACGCCCTCGAGCGCGCCGGCAGGTTCCTGCGCCTGGCGGCGCTGCTGGCGGCGGTGCTGGCGGCGGTCGCCGTCGGCCTGGCCTCGCGCCGCTTCATGCAGCGGCATCTCGACGGCTGCGCCGTGATGCGCACCCTCGGCGCCCGGGAAAGCCAGCTGATGCGCATTTACCTCGGCGAATTCCTGCTGTTCGGCGCCATCGCCTCCGCCCTCGGCTGCCTGGCCGGCTTTGGTGCCCAGTATGCGCTGGAGCGCCTGCTGGCCGATCTGCTGACGACCGCGCTGCCGGCGCCCTCCCTGCTGCCGCTGGCCTACGGTTTTGCCGTCGGCCTGTCGCTGCTGGCCGGATTCGCCCTGCCGCAGCTGGCGCGCCTGCGCAACGTGCCGACGGTGCGTGTGCTGCGGCGCGAGTGGGCGGACAGCGAGCCGCTGGCGTGGACCGGCTATGCCCTCGGCGCGGCGGTGCTGGCCGGCCTGATGCTGTGGATGGCGGACGATTTCAAGCTGGGCCTGTGGGTGCTCGGCCTGTTCGCCGTGGCCGTGGCCTTCTATGCCGGCGTGGCGCGGCTGGCACTGGCCGGCGCAGGCCGGCTGCGCGGGGCGGCGGGGGCCGGCTGGCGCTACGGCATCGCCTCGCTGGTCCGCCGCCCCGGCGCCAGCGTGATCCAGGCCGTGGCCCTTGGCCTGGGCATCACGACGCTCCTGCTGCTCACGCTGGCGCGCGACGACCTGCTCGCCTCCTGGAAGCGCAGCGTGCCGCCGGACGCGCCCAACCGCTTCGTCATCAACATCCAGCCGGAACAGCGCGAGCCGGTACGCGCGCTGTTCATCGACAAAGGGCTGCAGGCGCCCGACCTGCTGCCGATGGTGCGCGGCCGCCTGGTGGCGGTGAACGGACGTCCGGTCGCCGCGGCGGACTACGACGAAGAGCGCGCCCAGCGCCTGGTCGAGCGCGAATTCAACCTGTCCTGGGTGAGCGACCTGCCCGAGGGCAACTCGCTCGCGGCGGGGCGCTGGTTCACGGCGCAGGAGGCCGGCACGCCGCAGTTTTCGGTGGAACAGGGACTGGCCGACACGCTGAAGCTGAAGCTGGGCGACCTGCTGGCCTACGAGATCGCCGGCCGGCGGATCGAAGCGAAGATCACTTCGCTGCGCAAGCTCGACTGGGATTCGATGCGCGTGAATTTCTTCGTCGTCACGCCGCCCGGTGTGCTCGAGACCTTCCCGACCAGCTACATCACCAGCTTCCACCTGCCGGCGGAGCGGGCCGGCTTCGTCGGCGAGCTGGTGGCGGCGCATCCCAACCTGACGGTGATCGACGTCGCCTCCATCCTGCGCCAGTTCCAGTCGGTGATGGACCAGCTGGCGCGGGCGGTGCAGTTCGTCTTCGCCTTTTCGCTTGTCGCCGGACTGGCCGTGCTGTATGCCGCGCTGGAATCGACCCACGACGAGCGCGAGTACGAGATCGCCGTGCTGCGCACGCTGGGCGCGCGCAACCGCCAGTTGCGCGCCGCGCTGGCGGCGGAGTTCGCCGTGCTCGGCGCCATCTCGGGCGTGGTGGCCGGCATCGGCTCGGCCGTCATCAGCTGGCTGCTCGGTCGCTTCGTCTTCCAGATGCCTTACGAACCGGGCTGGCTGGTGCTGCCGGCGGGGGTGTTCGGCGGCATCCTTGGCATCACGCTGGCCGGCCTCGCCGGCACCGCCCGTGCGTTGCGCACGCCGGCGCTGCAGAGTCTGCGTGCGCTGGCCTGAGTTTCGTGGTATTTATATCCAAAGATATAGGCAGGGCAGAATCGCGCTGCTATACTCCACATTAAAAATATAATACAACCTCCTGTGACAGCGCGGGTTTTCCCCGCGATTCGGCTCCGCGGGAGGGTTTGAGGAGGTCATGCCTGATTTTTGGACGGCGGTCGTGCTGCTGCTGGCAGTCACGGCTGTAATTTTCATCCTGTGGCGAATCGCCGCGCTTCACGCGGCGACGAAGGATCTCCCATCCGGCATCGAATCGGCGCTGGCCGAGAAGCACCGCGCCATGCTCTCCGACCTGCATGCGGGCCTGAACAGCCAGGGCGATCGTCTCCTCTCGCAAAGCGCCGAATCCGGCGAGCGCCTGCAGAAGACGCTGGCGGAACTGAACGCCTCCTTTCAGGCCAGGCAGGACCAGCTGCGCGCCGAAGTCCTCGAACAGATCATGCTGAAGCTGGCGGAGCAGGCGCGCGCCGACCGCGAGCTGCTGCAATCCGGCCTCGGCCAGGCCACCGCCCAGCTTGCCGCCAGCATGGAAAGCCTCACGCGCAGCATCAACGAGCGGCTGGAACAGATCAGCGGCCGCGTCGGCGAGCGCCTCGACGAGGGCTTCAAGAAGACCAACGAAACCTTCGTCAATGTCATGGCGCGGCTGGCGACCATCGACGAGGCGCAGAAGAAGATCGACGGCCTCACCACCAACGTCGTCAGCCTGCAGGAACTGCTCGGCGACAAGAAGGCGCGCGGCGCCTTCGGCGAGGTGCAGCTGGAAGCGCTGGTGCGCAACACCCTGCCGCCGGGCAGCTTCGAATTCCAGTACACCCTCTCCAACGGCACCCGCGCCGACTGCGTGCTGAAGCTGCCCGAGCCGACCGGCCTGGTGGCGGTGGATTCGAAATTTCCGCTGGAGAACTACCATCGCATGTTCGCGCCGGAGGCTTCCGAGTTCGAGCGCCGTGCCGCGCAGACTGACTTTCGCGCCGACCTGAAGAAGCACATCGATGCCATCGCCTCGAAATACATCATTCACAACGAGACCTCCGACGGCGCGGTGATGTTCGTGCCGGCCGAGGCGGTGTTTGCAGAGATCCACGCCTACCACCCGGAGACGGTCGGCTACGCCATGCAGAAGCGCGTCTGGATCGTCTCGCCGACGACGCTGATGGCCGTCCTCAACACCGCGCGCGCGGTGCTGAAGGACGTCGAGACGCGCCACCAGATCCACATCATCAAGGACGCGCTGGGCAAGCTTTCGAAAGACTTCGCCCGCTTCGACGAGCGCATGCAGCGCCTCGCCACGCACATCGACCAGGCGCAGAAGGATGTGCAGGACGTGCAGGTCAGCAGCCGCAAGATCAGCGGCCAGTTCGCCCGCATCGAGGGGGTCGACCTGGACGGCATCGATTTCCCGCCGGACGTGGTCGCCGTCCCCCTGCGCAAGGCGGGCGAGCAATGACCGGCCGGCGCGCCCTCGTCGCCCTGGCCGTGCTGGCCTCCTGCGGCGCGGCCCTGGCGCTTGGCCCGGCCGATGAGGGCCGCTCGGTCGGCATGTTCTGGCTTGCCGGACTGGGCGGCGCCGGCGTGCTCGGCGGCTGGCTGGCGTGGAACTCGATCAGTTCCAGCCGGCTGCGCGACCAGCTCAACCTGATCGAAACCGCCTTCCGCTGCGTGGACGCCGCCGCGGTCGGCCTCGACGATCGCGGCTGCATCTTCTTCGCCAATGCCGCCGCCGCCAGGCTGGCGGGCACCGGGCAGGCGGCGCTGACCGGGCGGGACTTCGGCGAGGCCTTCCCCCTGCGCAGCGCCGCCGACGGCTCGCCGGTCCTGCTCGAACAGCTGCAGGCCGCCTGCGGCGGCACCATGCCCGCGTTGCGCGCGGTGCTGCGGGACAGCGACGACGGCGAGCACGTGCTCGACATCACGAGCGCCTGCGACGACAACGGCGGCCGCCAGGTGACCTTCCTCGCCATGGAGGATGTTTCCGTTCCGCACGGCATTTCCCTCGAACTGTTCTGGCAGGCCAACCACGATGCACTGACGGCCCTGGTGAACCGCCGCGGCTTCGAGGATCAATTGCGCCAGGCCCTTGCCCTCGGCGGCGGGCCGGACAAGCAGCACACCCTGCTGTTCATCGACCTCGACCGCTTCAAGCTGATCAACGACAGCGGCGGCCATGCCGCCGGCGACGAGTTCCTGCGCCAGATCGCCGCGGTCCTGCGTGCCCGCGTGCGCACCAGCGACGTGCTGGCGCGCATGGGCGGCGACGAATTCGCCGTGCTGCTGCATGCCTGCCCGGTGGAGCAGGCGCTGCGCATCGCCAACGCCATCCGCATGGACGTCTCGAATTTTCGCTTCGTCTGGCGCGAAAAGGTGTTCCATGTCGGCGCCAGCATCGGTCTGGTGGTGCTCTCCGATCCGGATGCCGGCGCGGAAGAAGTCATGGAGCAGGCCGACAGTGCCTGCTATGCGGCCAAGGAAGCCGGCCGCGACCAGATCCGCGTCTTCCACGCCACGGCGGCCAGTCACCGGCCGCGCGCCGACATGAACATCGTCGAGACCATCCACGACGCCATCGAGCGCAACGGCTTCCGCCTGTTCCGCCAGCGCATCGCCGGGCTCGACGAAGAGGCCGCCGGGACGCGGCATTTCGAACTGCTGCTGCGCCTGGTCGATCGCGACGGCAGGATCGTGCCGCCGATGGTCTTCATCCCCTCGGCCGAGCGCCACAACATGATGCAGGCCATCGACCGCTGGGTGCTCGCCAACGCCCTGCCGGCCATCCGCCGCGAATGCGAGGCGGCGCCGGACCGCCTGCCGGTGTTCGACATCAACCTCTCCGCCGAGAGCATCAACGACAGCCGCTTCCCGCAGTACGTGCGCGACCAGATCGCCCTGCACAAGGTGCCGGCCGCGGCCATCTGTTTCGAGATCACCGAGACGCTGGCGGTGGCCAACCTGACCAAGGCGGCCGAGCTGATCCGCGAGCTGAAGGAACTGGGATTGCGCTTCGCGCTGGACGATTTCGGCGCCGGCATGTGTTCCTTCGCCTATCTTAAGCACCTGCCGGTGGACTACGTCAAGATCGACGGCGCCTTCGTGCGCGACATGTTCGCCGCGCCGATGAACCTCGAGGTGGTTTCAGCCATCAACAACATCGCCCACTCGCTCGGCATGAAGACCATCGCCGAATTCGTCGAGACCGAGGGGGCGCTCAACCGCCTGCGCGAGATGGGCGTGGATTACGCCCAGGGCCACGCCGTCGGCCGTCCGTTCTACTTCTCGTAGGTCGGGCTTCAGCCCGACATTGGCGATCAAACAACCTCGGCTGTCGGGCTGAAGCCCGACCTACACCAGCCCCTCGAAGGGCTGCACCCCGACCATCTCGTCCGGCTCGACATTGCCGCGTTCGTGCTCGACGACGATGAGGCAGTTCGCCTCCGACATCGAGCGCAGCACGCCCGAGCCCTGCGCGCCGGTGGCACGCACCTTCCATTCACCGTTTTCGCTGAACAGAATGCCGCGCTGGAACTCGCTGCGGCCGGGGCGCTTCTTCAGCGGCGTCATGCAGGGCACGCGAAAGCGCGGCAGTGGCTCGACCGGATCGACGCCGGAGAGCTTCAGCAGGGCGTCGCGCACGAAGGCGTAGAAGGTCACCATCACCGCCACCGGGTTGCCGGGCAGGCCGAACAGCCAGGCCGAATTCGCGTCGTCGCCGATCCGGCCGAAGGCCATCGGCCGGCCCGGACGCATGGCGATCTTCCAGAAGGCCACCTCGCCCAGCCGGGCCATCAGCGCGCGGATGAAATCCGCCTCGCCGACCGAGACGCCGCCGCTGGTGAGGATGGCGTCGGCCCGCGCCGCCTCGCGGAAGGCGGCTTCGAGCGCCGCCGGCTCGTCGCGCACCACGCCGAGGTCGACGATCTCGCAGCCGAGGCGCGCCAGCATGCCGTGGATCGTGTAGCGGTTGCTGTCGTACACCTCGCCCGCCTTGAGCGGGGTGCCGATCGAGGCGAGCTCGTCGCCGGTGGAGAAAAAGGCGACACGCAGCCGGCGCCGCACCGCCACTTCGCCCAGGCCGAGCGAGGCGACGAGTCCCAGTTCGGCCGGCCGCAACAGCTTGCCGGCGCGCAGGGCCGGCGTGCCGGCGCGCAGATCCTCGCCGGCGCGGCGCAGGTTCTGGCCCTGCCGCTGCCGCGGCGGGACGATGACGCGGTCGCCTTCGGCGCGCACCACCTCCTGGACCACCACCGTGTCGGCGCCGGCGGGAATGACGCCGCCGGTCATGATGCGGACGCACTCGCCGGCGCCGAGGCTGCCCTCGAAGGCGCGTCCGGCGAAGGCGGTGCCGATGAGCCGCAACGGAGTCTCGCCGTCGGGGACGAGATCGGCGAAGCGCACGGCATAGCCGTCCATGGCCGAATTGTCATGGGCGGGCACGTTCAGCGGCGAGACCACGTCCTCGGCAAGGACGCGGCCGAGCGCCTCGCGCACGCCGATCCGCTCGATGCCCTCGACCGGCGACACCAGGTCGAGGATGAGTTGGCGGGCGCGTTCCGCGTCGAGCGATTCCGGCTCGTAGCCGTCGGCACGGGAGAGGGTTTGCAGGATCGAGGTCATGTTTCGAGTTGGTTCAATTCGTCCAGCGTGTTGATGTTGGCGAAGGCGCCCTCGTCGGGGAAGGCCACCTCGACCACCTTCAGCGCCGCGTACCAGGCGTCGACCTTGCGGCCGCCCGCTCCGAGAAACCCGGTGAGGCCATCCAGCACCTCGCGCCGCACCAGGGAGAATACCGGATGCGGCTGCGTTCCGGTTCTGGCCACGGCCAGGTCGGCGCCGGCGGCTTCGAGCCCGCCGCGCAGGCGCGCCACCAGGTCCTCCGGCAGAAAGGGCGAATCGCAGGGGGCAGTGACCAGCAGCGGCGTCTCGCAGGCGGTGAGGCCGGCGTGCAGGCCGGCCAGTGGCCCGGCGAAACCCTGCACGCGGTCCGGCACCACCGGATGGCCGAAGGCGGCATAGGCCTCCAGGTTCTGGTTGGCATTGATGAGCAGGGCATCCACCTGCGGCGCCAGGCGTTCGATCGACCAGGCAACCATCGGCCTGCCGCGGAAGGGCTGCAGGCCCTTGTCGCGCCCGCCCATGCGGCGGCCGAGTCCGCCGGCGAGGATGAGTCCGGTTATGCTTTCTTCAGGCATAGGAAAAAACCTCATTTATCACAGAGGGCACAGAGGTACAGAGGACACAGAGAAAAGCAAAAGCTTTTCATTGGGACGATTCTCTCTGTGTCCTCTGTGTCTCTGTGCCCTCTGTGTTGAAAGCGGTTTGCCTAATAAATCGTTCGGCACCGGTGAACAGCAGGTAGTGCCTGCCCTGGGCGCGGCCGATCATGGTCATGCCGACGCGCCGCGCCAGGTCGTAGCCCATCTGCGTCAGGCCCGAGCGCGAGACAAGGAAGGGGATGCCCATCTGTGCCGTCTTGATGACCATCTCGGAGGTGAGCCGGCCGGTGGTGTAGAAGATCTTGTCGTCGCCGTCGAGGCCATCCAGCCACATCCGGCCTGCGATGGCGTCCACTGCATTGTGGCGGCCGATGTCCTCGACGAACATCAGGACCTCCGTGCCGCGCGCCAGGGCGCAGCCGTGCACGGCGCCGGCCTGCTTGTAGATCGACTCGTGGTGGCGCACCGCATCGAGCAGGCCATGGAGGGTGGCTTCGCCGAGGCGCGCCCCGGCCGGCAGCGAGACCTTGTCGATGTCCGCCATCAGGTCGCCGAACATCGTGCCCTGGCCGCAGCCGGTGGTGACGGTGCGTTTTTCCATGCGCGCGTCGAGATCCCCGGCGGAGCGGGTGGTGGTGACGGCCACCGAGTCCGTCTCCCAGTCGACCTGTACGGCGGCGATGTCCTCCAGGCGCGCGACCAGGCGCTGGTTGCGCAGGTAGCCGATGGCCAGCGCCTCCGGCGCGCCGCCGAGCGTCATCAGGGTGACGATCTCGCGCTTGTCGAGGTACAGCGTCAGGGGGTGTTCGCCGGCGATCTGCGTCGGCACCGTCTCGCCGCGTTCGTTGAGGGCGGCGATGGTGACGGTGGCCGGGCGGGCGGCGCTGGTCAGGACAGGATGATAAGGCATGTGTGCATGGTAGGTCGGGCTTCAGCCCGATGACCGAAGGAAATCCCTGCGGGACGGCATCGGCCGGCGTCGGCCTGAAGGCCGACCTACGGATCAGCCCCCCGTCATCGACATGAAGCGGACGACCTTCGGGTCCTGCATCTGTTCGGTGAATTCGTGCCCCTTTGGCTTGATGCCCATGGCGTCGACGATGGCCTGGCGCAGCGGCGCATCGTCGCCGGGGTGGGCGCGCAGCACCGGCATCAGGGCCAGGGCGTCGTTCTGGCCTAGGCAGGGATAGAGCTCGCCCTTGCAGGTGATGCGCACGCGGTTGCAGCTGTCGCAAAAATTGTGCGAGTGGGGCGAGATGAAGCCGATTTTCGTCCGCGTGCCGGGGATGCGCCAGTAGCGCGCCGGCCCGCCGGTGGTCTCGGCCGAGCCGACCAGCTCGAAGTGCGGGCGCAGCAGCGCCAGCGCCTCGTCCGAGCCGAAGTAGGTATCGGCGCGGGAACGGTCGATCGGGCCGAGCGGCATTTCCTCGATGAAGGAGAGGTCGATCCCCTTGGCCACGGCGAAGCGCGCCAGATCGACGAACTCGTCGTCGTTCACGCCGCGCATCATCACCGTGTTGAGCTTGATGCCCTCGAAGCCGGCGGCGATGGCGGCATCGAGTCCGCGCAGCACCTTGGCGAGTTCGCCGACGCGGGTGATGGCCTTGAAGCGGTCGGCGCGCAAGGTATCGAGGCTGATGTTCACGCGTTTCACGCCCGCCTTGCGCATTTCGGCGGCGTAGCGCTCGAGCTGGGAGCCGTTGGTGGTGACCACCAGTTCCTTCAGGCCTTCCAGGCGGGCGGCCTCGCGCATCAGCCAGAGGGCGTTGCGCCGCACCAGCGGCTCGCCGCCGGTGATGCGCACCTTGGTCACGCCCATGGCGACGAACGTGCGGATGACACGCAGGCATTCCTCCAGGCTCAGCAGGTGGTCGCGCGGCAGGAATTCCATTTCCTCTGCCATGCAGTAAAAGCAGCGGAAGTCGCAGCGGTCGGTGATCGACAGGCGGATGTAGGTGATGTGGCGGCCGTACTTGTCCACCAGCGTGCCGGGCGCGTGGCTGGATGTGGCCGGCGTCGTCGTCGGCACGAACTGCTCGAGGCCGGACGGAACCGGTTCGGGATTCAGGGATTCGTTGCGCATGGTTGTCCTGCTGCGTATGGGCTTCGTATCGCCGAGAGCCGGGTTTTGCTTTAATGTTCCAACTTTCCTGCATTTCGAGCCGACATGCAAGTCTTTGGATCAATGACGAAACCCTTCTCCCTGCAGGGATTGCGCCATTTCCGCGGCGGGCTGGCCTGCGCCGGTGCGCTACTGCTGTCGGCTTGCGCCGGCGAGCGACTCGTCGCCGAGGCCTGGCTGGCGCCGGTGCCGGGCGGCAGCGCAACCGGACGCGCCATCTTCGCCTCCCGGGACGGCGGCCTTGCCCTCACCGCCCATGTCGCCGGCCTGGCGCCCGGCGTGCACAGCCTGGGCCTGGGCAGCCCGGGCGACTGCGACGCGATCGGGGCGGCTGCTTCGCGCGAACTGGCGCGCGCCGAGACCGATGCCTGGGGCAACGCCGGGTTCAGCGCCGTCCTGCGGGGGCTGACTTTCGCGGAGATCGTCGGCCGGCCCGTCGCCGTCCATGCCGCGACGCGGGTGCGGCTGGCCTGCGGAGTGGCCGTCAGGCGCTAGGTAGGGCACTCAGTCCCCGGCCGGTGCGGGCCGGCTGAAGCTGACGAAGTTCGGCGCGATCGGCATGGCATGGTCGACGCGCATCTTCAGCTCATAGGGCAGTCCGAAGTCCTGTTTTTCCTTCAGCGCGATGCGCTGCGGCGCGCAGGTGCTGCCGGGCTCGGTCTGCTGCACCGTGTCGCCGATGGGCGAGCCGCCGCCCGGCCTGGCCCACAACAGCCCCAGCACGCCCTTCGGAACGGCGACCGGCAGAACCACTTCCGTTTCGCTCCAGGCGGGCTCGAACGGCTCGACGGTGGCTGCCGGCGCGTGCACCGTCCAGGTCGAGCGGCGTTCCGTGCCTGAAGCATCCTTCCAGTAAACCTGCAACGTCGGGACGGGTCGCTCGGCCGGCCAGAGAAGGTGCACGTTGCCGCCGCGCACGCACAGCGTCGAGAAGTTGCCGCGCGAGACGTCCTCGACCCGCACGCCCTGGGTCTCGAGCGCCACCCGGCTGACCTGGATGCCGGCGGGTGCCTGCCAGTGCACCGCCCACAATTCGAATTTGTCCGGCAGCACCAGGCGGCGGGCGGCGGTCTGCGTGTAGGGCGACGGCGCCTCCGGCGTGGTGTCGGGCGGCGGCCGGTTGCGTATCGCGTGCAGGTGCGCGCCGAGGGTTTGCATCAGCACGCCGCCGATGGCCGGCGGCATGCCGGCGATCAGCAGGCCGCTGAAGGCGATCCAGGCCGAGACGCCGCGCGACAGCCCGGCCATGCGCCCGACCAGCCAGTGCAGGCCGAAGTACGCCAGCGGTCCGATGGTGAGCAGCACGAGGTAGGCCACGGCCAGCCCCTCCATGCCGCTGATCCCCGTGGCGACGAAAGTGCCGTACATCGCGGCAATCGTCAGCGCCATGATCGGCAGCGTGGCGACGCGCAGCTTCAGCCAGGCCGAACCCAGCCCGAGCCTGCGGAAGTGGCGGCCTTCGTAGGCGACGATCAGCGCCATCGCCACCAGTGCGACCAGTGCGGTGAGGCCCCAGAGCATCAGGGTCGAGGGCGGGAGATTGTCCGGAAAACCGAGCATGGCCGCATCCTAACCCATCGGCGCGCTTGACAGCGTGGGCGGTGTCTCCTACATGTGAAGTATTCGAGTCGAGTCGGAATGGCAGGCAAGGAGATCGCGATGATGAACCCGACAGCAGAGAACCATGGAACACGGCAAGGCATCGCCGCCAGCAGGGTCTTTCCCCATGCGCCGGAAGACTGGTCGCCGGCCATTGCCGAGGAAGCGGCCAGGGCGGAAGGGCTGGAACTGAGCGACGACCACTGGGAAGCCGTGCGCGGCTTGCAGGAATACTTCGCCCGGCACGAGGGCGCGCCGAGCATCAATATGCGCGAGCTGCACGACGCCCTCGACGAGCGTTTCCACGCGCGCGGCGGGATCAAGGCGCTCTACCTGATGTTTCCGGGCGGGCCGATCGCCCAGGGCTGCCGCATCGCCGGCCTGAAGGCGCCCTATCTCGCCACCGACACCAGCTTCGGCAGCGTGTCCTGAGCGAGCACCACCGACGTCTCGTTCTGCCGCTCGGAGATCGTCCAGTATTTCTTCAGCAGGGCGGTCTTCTCCGCCTCGCCGACGAGGCGGAAGCCGTGGCGCACGTAGAAGTCGATGGCCCAGGTGGCGGCGCGCCAGGTGCCGACCAGCACCGGACGCTCCGTCAGCGCCAGCAGGTGTCGCAGCAGCTTCCCGCCGATGCCGCCGCGCCGCGCCCGCGTGGCGACGTAGGCGTGGCGGATCAGCGTCACGTCCCGCACGTCCTGGATGCCCATCACGCCGAGCAGTTCGCCGTCCTCGAACCAGCCGAAGAAGCGCACCCCGGCGGCGATCTCGCCGCGCAGTTCCGCTTCGGACATGTACGGCTCGTGCAGGCAGCCCTCCGGCACATGGCCGCGATAGGCCCGCGCCGCGTCGTTGATGACGGCGATGATCTCGGGGATCTGGGCTTCGGTACAAGGAGCGATCATCTTGAGTCCGTCATTCCCGCGAAAGCGGGAATCCAGGTATTTATTTCTCCGCCAAGGTCCCCACGAATTTCAAACTCTCCTCCACCCACCGCTTCAAATCCCGGTCCTCCTCATACCCCGGCGGATCGACGAAAACGTAGCCCTTCATCGGCCTGCCGGTGAAATCCATCACTCGCGCATGCGGCCCGCGCAGCGCCGCAGCGTAGGCGTCCGGTCCGACGCGCGCCATCAGCGCCTCGCCGACGATGCCGACGAACATGTGTCCGCGCGCGAGCAGGCACAGCCCGCCGAACATCTTCTTTTCAGTGATGCCGGGGCGCTCCTGCAGGAACTCGCGCAGGCGCTCGGCCAAACCCTCGTCGTAAGCCATGATTCAGTTACCGGAAGACGGCTGCTGCGGCGCCCGCGCCGCAAGCCGGTTCAGTGCGAGGTGCAGCAGGCGGCGTGCGATGAACTTCGGGATGCGGTTTTCCGAGGCGATCAGCTCGACGGCGAGCTCCTCGGCCTCTCCGCTATGCAGCATCTTCTGCAGTTCCTCGCGCGACGGCGCCTGCTCCAGCGCGCGGAAGAAGCGGCGCACGCGGACCGCCATGAGCAACGGCGACACCACGCCCCAGAAGCCGAAGATCCAGAACAGCGGGAACACGATGAGGAAGGCGTATTCCTCGCGCGGCGCAATGAAGAGCAGGCGGTAGACGGCATAGGGCACCGCGGTGAGCAGGCCCAGCACCCAGAGGATCGTGATGCGCAGGAGCATGAAAGTCAGTCGCTGCGGGACGGCGGCAGGGCCGGAAGGCGCAAGCTCAAGGCTCCGCGCACAGCGTTTCGGCCGGCAGCACGCGGGCGAACAGGCCGTTCAGTCCGGCGAGGTAGGCGAGCTGCACGCCGGCGGCCTCGATGCGCTGGCCGCCGAACTGCAGGTCGCGCGTGGCGCAGGCGTCCGATGCGAGGGCGCACTGGAAGCCCAGGTCGGCCGCTGCGCGCACCGTGGAGTCGACGCACATGTGCGTCATCATGCCGGCGATCACCAGCTTCGTCGCCCCGGCCGCGCGCAGCGCCTCGAGCAGCGCCGTCTCGCGGAAACTGTTCGGGAAATGCTTCACCATCACCGGCTCGCCTTCGCCCGGCCTCACCGCACGATGAATCTCCGCGCCCGGCGTGCCGGGCAGGAAGAAGGTCGCGCCGGGGCGCGTGGCGATGTGCTGCACATGGAACACCGGCAGCCCGCGCTGCCGGAAGGTCTGCAGCAGCCGCGCCGCCTGCGCCACCGCCGTTTCCGCGCCGACCAGCTCCATCGTGCCGCCGGGGAAGTAGTCGTTTTGCAGGTCGATGAGGATGAGGGCAGTGGTCATGTATCTAGGCTGCTTCAATTTCCTTCAGAGTCTTTCCGCTTTTGTCTTTCCAGGCTGTAAGGCCGTTTGCCCCACCGCCATGAATTACCGCAGCGGCGGCACTCGGGCTGTCGAACTCGGTATCTCTTGTAAAAACAAGCAAGCCATCCTTTTCGGAAAGTGTTCCATCTTGCAGAAGCTTTTTCCGCAACGCTACTACATAAGGGTGCTGTGATTCCGCTGAGGAGCGTTCGGCAACGACAGCAGTAGAATTCTTGAATACAACGAAGCCACCTTCAGTTCTTCTGCCATTGGCAATGGCTCCTTTGTTTTTACAGAAAAGTTCCATCTGCTGTTTCTGTCCCAAGGAAGAACCAGAGATTGGCGTCAGAAGATCTGAGCCGAGTACAGGTAATACCTGCTGAATACGAGAAAGGAAGACCTCCATGTCTTCCCGGTCTGACTCCGGAAGTTTCGGATTGCTCGTGTTGGCGTTTTCGAGGCGATACCGGCCAGCCTTCTTGGCTTCAATAAGAAGCCGGTTTTCGAGATAACGAATATGCGCCTTGGTCAGATTTTCGTCCTTGCTTACAAACACTACGAGGGAATTCCAGAAGTCTCTAGCCTTGTGTTGTTTCAGACGGTCACGAATTACCTCTGCCTCACCAATATAGGCCAAAGCATCTCCGTTCTCGGGGTCTGTGCCGAACAGGAAGTAGATACCCGCACTTCCCGCTTCTTCCCGGAGAAGCAAGTCGTCAAGTTCGATTCTCGGTGCGGCAAGCGCTTTCCCTGTCCAATTGGAAACCTCGCCGACGCGCAGGCGCTTTGCATCGCCATGCGGGAGAAAAAGCTTGATTGTGGCGGATGTCATTTCAATGCCCGACTGAACCAGACCTATGAAATATACCACCCGGCTTGAATGAGCCGAAATGGATTACTGTAAAGTTAGTTCTTCCGGGAAAAGTCAGTCTCCGCAGGACAGCGAGCGGGGCGTGCAGTCGAGTATGAAACAGGATGCGGCTAGTCGTCGCGGGCGATTTCCAGTCGCGGCGGCGGCAGGGGACGATAGCCTTCGGCGCGGCCGGTGATTTCCTGCCAGAGTTCACCGAGGGGGATCTTGCGTTCGCGGTCGCGGGCGACCCATTCATCGGGGATTGGGGCGGCATCAGTCACAGCTGCAGGCGGGGCCGCCATGAGTGGCGAGGAGTTCTCCTTCCGTGGCCCAAGCGAATTCCCGGTGGCCGAGGAAGTCGATGCGCAGGACGTCAAAGCCGCCCCCGAGAAATCATGCGGCCCGATTCAGCGGCACTTCCCAGCCGGGGAACACGAGCACGGCCGGATGGCAGTTGAGGGCGCGGGCAAGCACTTTCGCGCGCTCGACGCCCAGGTTCACGCGGCCGTTCTCGATGGCGGAGAGGGTGGCTTGCGGAATGCCCGTCAGTTCGGACAGCTGGCTTTGGCTCAGTTCCTGGAGTTCGCGCAGGATACGGACAGACTCTCCCACCGAGACCTCGACACGTTTTTTCGCGGGACGAAACGCTTTCATTTCATGGCCTCCTGTAATCGTGGGCGGTGACATGCACAACTTGAATCAGCAATACGTTGGCGACAACACGGTAAATCACCCGCCACTGAAGCCCGAGCCTGGCGGAACGGTGCCCCTTCCACTCACCAGACAGCGCTTCGTCGTGAAACCCCTTGATGGCCCGCAAGCCTTGCGGCCCGGAAAGCCGGGCAATGTCTTTCCACTTCTCGTAACGCTTCAGAACCTCGATGGGCACCGAGCCGGAAAGTTGTTTGTCGACACGGCGGTGCTCTTCGATTTGCCACATGCCACATTATGTATATGCCACATATGGTATGTCAAGGACGCTTTAATCCAGCGACGCATGTGCGGCGACCGCCGGGGATGGCTAGGGGGAAAGTCAGTCCCTGCGGGACGGCGGGAGGGGGTATTACGGCGCGGTGTGGCGCGCGACGTCGAGCAGCGCCGGCGGCAGGGGACGATAGCCTTCGGCGCGGCCGGTGATTTCCTGCCAGAGTTCGCCGAGCGGGATTTTCCTTTCGCGGTCGCGCGCGACCCATTCGGTGGGAACGGGCTGGGCGGGCTTGAAGCGCACGCCCCAGATCGGTTCGAAGGCGTCGTTGGCAAGCGAGTAGCGGGCGTCGGCGACGACGCTTGAATCGCGCGGTGCGCGCGTCACCCAGCCGGCGGAGAAATACCTGAAGCGCTGGAAGTCGCGGCGCACGCGCGGGTCGGCGCGCTCGGCGTCGGTGAGGTGGCGCTCGTCCATGTGCGCCATGCGCGGGCCCTGCTTCCATTGCGCGGCGCCGGAGAGCGGCACGCGCACGCGGTCGGCATGCAGCGTGCCGCCGCTGCGGTAGAGCGTGCGCCAGACGAGCGGATTGCCGATGGTTGGGAAGATTTCCGAGCGTTCGATGGCATGGCCGCGCCCGGCGGCGATCTGCCGGAGCGCGTCTTCGGCATGCCCGCGCTGCCAGGCGGCCGTGCCGACGTAGGCGAGGCACAGGGCCAGGGCGGCGAGCGCCGGCGCGCGCGACCTTCGCCGCGCGGCGAAGACCAGGCCGAGCAGCAGGAACAGGGTGAACAGCGGCCCGATGGTGGTCATCAGGTTCCACGATTCGCGTGCGGGCGAGAAAGGCCAGGCGAGGTGGGTGCCGTAGGTGGTGCAGGCATCCAGCACGCCGTGGGTGGCGTAGCCGACGAGGCTGGCTGCCAGCACGCTGCGCCATTCGATGCGGAATTTCCGCAAAGTCAGCCACGGCAGGGCGGCGAGCGCGCTGCCGACGGGGATGGCGACGAGGGAATGCGTGAACTGGCGGTGCAGTTCGATGTTGAGCAGCGGGTCGGCCTCGCTGCTGATGAAGAAGTCGACGTCGGGCAGCATGCCGGCGGCGGCGCCGATCATCCAGCCGGCGTGGCCGAGCCGCCGGCCGAGCACGGCCTTGGCGGCGACGGCGCCGAGGAGGCCGTGGGTGAGGGGGTCCATTGTTCAGCGGCCCTTCGATACGCGCTGCGCGCTACTCAGGGCGAACGGTAGGCGGGGCGTCATGCCTTCAGCTTGGCGTTGAGGTGCGGCGCAATGATCTGCAGCAGTTGCACGAAGACCTTGGGGTTGCCGCCGACGATGTTGCCGGTCTCGAGGTAGTTCTGCTCGCCGGCAAGATCGCCGACGAGGCCGCCGGCCTCGGTGATGAGCAGCGCGCCGGCCGCCATGTCCCAGGGCGAGAGGCCGAGTTCCCAGAAGCCGTCGATGCGGCCGGCCGCCACCCAGGCCAGGTCGAGCGCCGCCGCGCCGGGACGGCGCACGCCGGCGGTCTTGTGCATCATGTCGCGGAAGATGCCGAGGTAGGCGTCGACGTGCTCGAAGTAGCGGAAGGGGAAGCCGGTGCCGATCAGCGCCTCGTTCATCCTGGCGCGGCCGGTGACGCGGATGCGCCGGTCGTTGAGGTAGGCGCCGGCGCCCTTGCTGGCGGTGAACAGCTCGTTGCGGGTCGGGTCGTAGACCACGGCGTGCTGCAGCACGCCCTTGTGCTGCTGGGCGATGGAGATGGCGTACTGCGGGAAGCCGTGGATGAAGTTGGTGGTGCCGTCGAGCGGATCGATGATCCAGACGTGGTCGGAATCGCCGGAGGCGCCCGACTCCTCTGCTAGAATCGCGTGGTCCGGATACGCCTCCTTCAGCACGCCGATGATGGCCGCCTCGGCGGCCTTGTCGACCTCGGTGACGAAATCCTTGTCGCGCTTGGTGCTTACCTTGATCTGTTCGACGTCGCGCGAAGCACGGTTGATGATGCCGCCGGCGCGGCGCGCCGCCTTGACGGCGATGTTGATGGTCGGGTGCATGGGCGTCCGGTTTGTTTTCAATGAGCGTGCCGGCGAGACATCCCTCCGGCGAAGAAGGCCGCATTTTATATGAATACTGCGCTCGACCGCATCCGAATCGTCCTCTCCCATACCAGCCACCCGGGCAATATCGGCGCCGCCGCGCGCGCCATGAAGACCATGGGACTGACCCGGCTGTACCTGGTGAATCCCTGCGCCGATCCCGATGGCGTGGGGCGCGCCCGCTCCTCCAATGCGCGCGACGTGCTCGAAGGCGCCGTTGTCTGCGCTTCGCTGGAGGAGGCGCTGGAAGGCACGGTACGCGCCGCGGCGATGACGGCGCGCCAGCGGGAGATGGCGCCGCCGCCGATGTGGGCGCGCGAGGCCGCGCAGCAGATCGTCGCCGCCGCGACGCACGGCCCGGTGGCGCTGGTGTTCGGCAACGAGACGGCAGGGCTTTCCAACGAGGAACTGGCGCTGTGCAGCCTGCCGGTGATGATCCCGGCCAATCCGGACTATTCCTCGCTCAACCTCGCCGCCGCGGTGCAGGTGATGGGCTACGAGCTGCGCCTGGCGGCGCTCGATCCCGGCGCGCCGCCGGCGCCGGAGAATCCGCCGGCGACGGCCGAGGAAATCCGCCATTTCTACGCGCACCTGGAGGCCGCCGTGACCCGCAGCGGCTTCCTCGACCCGGCACATCCGAAGCGCATCATGCCGCGCCTGCGCCGCCTGTTCGACCGCCTCGATCTGGAGCGCGACGAGGTCAGCCTGCTGCGCGGCATGCTGAAAACTTTCACGAACCCGGGGAATAAAGTTGACTAAAACCGAGGGTTTTTTGTAACATTTCAGCGTTTGCTGATACTTAGGAAGCCAAGATGTTCAGCCGTCTGCGTGAAGACATCGCCAGCGTGTTCGACCGCGATCCCGCCGCCCGCACCACCTGGGAGGTGCTGACCTGCTATCCCGGCCTGCATGCGTTGCTCTTCCATCGCTTCAACCACCGGCTGTGGGGCCTGGGGCTGAAATGGCTGGCGCGGCTCGGCTCCAACGTGGCGCGCTGGATGACCGGCATCGAGATCCATCCCGGCGCCACGATCGGCCGCCGCTTCTTCATCGACCACGGCATGGGCGTGGTGATCGGCGAGACGGCGGTGATCGGCGACGACTGCACGCTGTATCACGGCGTCACCCTCGGCGGCACCTCCTGGAACAAGGGCAAGCGCCATCCGACGCTGGAGCGCGGCGTGGTGATCGGCGCCGGCGCCAAGGTGCTCGGCCCCATCACCCTCGGCGAGCGGGCCAAGGTCGGTTCCAACGCCGTCGTGGTGCGCGACGTGCCGCCCGGGACGACTGCCGTTGGCATCCCGGCACGCATCGTCGAGGACCACAGCGAGATCGATCGCGAGATCAAGGCCGGCCAGATGGGCTTCTCGGCCTATGCCGTGACACGCAACGAGGACGACCCCCTCTCCCTGGCCATCCACGGGCTGCTCGACCATGCCGTCGAAACCGACCGCCGGATCGAGAAGTTGTTGAAATGCCTGGAACAATCCGGTGTGTGCAGGGCCGATGAACTGGCTACCGCCGACAAGTTCGATCCACAGTATTTGGGCAAAATAGTTGACTGAACTAATCAAGATTCGTATAGTCGACTGAAATGTTCAAGTATTGGGCGCGCAAGCGTTCTTGATGGAGAGGATCCAACCATGAGACTGACGACGAAAGGCCGCTTTGCCGTGACGGCCATGATCGACCTGGCCCAGCGCCAGGCCAACGGACCGGTGACGCTGGCGGGCATCAGCGAACGCCAGAAGATTTCCCTGTCCTATCTGGAGCAGCTGTTCGGCAAGCTGCGCCGCCACAGCATCGTGGGCAGCGTGCGCGGCCCCGGCGGCGGCTACCGCCTGGCGCGCGCCATGAACGAGGTGACCGTCGCCGACATCATCGCGGCGGTGGACGAGCCGCTCGACGCCACCAACTGCGGCGGCCAGGAGAACTGCCAGGACGAGCAGCGCTGCATGACCCATGACTTGTGGACCAACCTCAACAAGCGCATGCACGAATACCTCGCCTCGGTATCGCTCTACGACCTGGTCAACCAGCCCAAGGCCAAGGCCGTCGCGGCGACCATCGCCATGGACGACCGCCTGCGTCCGGCCCGACGCACGAACGTGGCGGTGTCCGCCTGACGGGAAGATCGTGTTCGCCCCGGCCTACCTCGACCACAACGCCACCACGCCGCTCGATGCGGGCGTGCTGGAGGCGATGCTGCCGTTCCTCAAGGAGCGCTACGGCAATCCGTCCAGCCGCCACGAGTACGGCCGTGCGGCGCGCGCCGCCCTCGACGCGGCGCGCCAGCAGGTCGCGGCGGCGGTCGGGGCGCATCCGACCGAGGTGGTGTTCACCAGCGGCGGCTCGGAGGCCAACAACCTCTTCATCAAGGGCGCGGCGGCCTGCCTCAGGCCGGGAACCATTGCGGTGTCGGCCATCGAGCACCCCTGCGTGCGCGAGCCGGCGGCAGACCTGAAGCGGCTCGGCTGGGACCTGCACGAGATCGCCGTGGATGCCGAGGGCCGTGTCGACGAGGCTGACTTTTCCGCGGCGCTGGCGAAGCGGCCGGCGATCGTCTCGGTGATGCTGGCCAACAACGAGACCGGCGTGCTGCAGGACATCCCCGCGCTGGCGGCCGGGTCCCGCGCTGCGAAGGCCTGGTTCCACACCGACGCGGTGCAGGCACTGGGCAAGGTGGCTCTCGACTTTCGCGCCCTGAACGCCGCCGGGGTAAACGCCCTGACGGTTTCCGCGCACAAGATCCATGGCCCGAAGGGCGCGGCCGCGCTGGTGCTGGACAAGCGCATCGAGCTCAAGCCGCTGATTTCCGGCGGCGGCCAGGAGCGTAACCTGCGCTCCGGCACCGAGAACGTGGCCGCCATCGTCGGCTTCGGCGCCGCCTGCGAATTGGCTGCGGCGCGGCTGGACGCGGAGGCCGGGCGGCAGGCCCAATTGCGCGACCGTCTGGAAGAGGGGCTTGCCGGCTTCGGCGCCGCCATCTTCAGCCGCAATGCACCGCGCCTGCCGAACACGACCTTTTTCACGCTGGCCGGCATCGACGGCGAGACCCTGGTGGCGCAGCTCGACCGCGCCGGCTTCGCCGTGGCGAGCGGCTCGGCCTGCTCGAGCGTCTCGCCGGAACCGTCGCACACGCTGCTGGCGATGGGCGTCGAGGCCGGCATGGCGAAGGGCGCGCTGCGCGTCTCGCTCGGCCGCGCCAATACGGGAGAAGACGTCGCGCGCTTCCTGCAGGCGCTCGACGAAACGGTCAAGAAATTGAAAGGAATGTCCGCGATGGCGGCTTGAGGATGTAGGTCGGGCTTCAGCCCGACGCGTCGGCCTGAAGGCCGACCTACAAGGAAAACTACTGGAGAAGAACATGCTGAAATTTCCCATCTACCTCGACTATTCCGCGACGACCCCGGTCGACCCGCGCGTCGCCGAGCAGATGATTCCCTGGCTGGTCGAGAAGTTCGGCAACCCGGCCTCGCGCTCGCATGCCTACGGCTGGGAAGCGGAGAAGGCCGTCGAGGAGGCGCGCGAAAACGTCGCCGCGCTGGTCGGCGCCGACCCGAAGGAGATCGTGTGGACCTCCGGCGCCACCGAATCGAACAACCTCGCCATCAAGGGCGCGGCCCTCTTCTACCAGGGCAAGGGCAAGCACCTGATCACGGTGAAGACCGAGCACAAGGCCGTGCTCGATCCCATGCGCGAGCTGGAGCGCCACGGTTTTGAAGTGACCTACCTCGACCCGCAGGAAAACGGCCTGGTCGACCTGAAGCAGTTCGAGGCGGCGCTGCGTCCCGATACCATCCTCGCCTCGGTGATGTACGTGAACAACGAGATCGGCGTGATCCAGCCGATCGAGCAACTGGGCGAGATCTGCCGCGGCAAGGGCATCGTCTTCCACGTCGATGCCGCCCAGGCCACCGGCAAGGTGGTGATCGACCTCGGCAGGCTGAAGGTCGACCTGATGTCCTTCTCGGCGCACAAGACCTACGGCCCGAAGGGCATCGGCGCCCTCTACGTGCGCAGGAAGCCGCGCATCCGGCTGGAGGCGCAGATGCACGGCGGCGGCCACGAGCGCGGCCTGCGCTCCGGCACCCTCGCCACCCACCAGATCGTCGGCATGGGCGAGGCTTTCCGCCTCGCGCGCGAGGAGATGGCGAGTGAGAACGAGCGCATCCGCATGCTGCGCGACCGTCTGTGGAAGGGCGTTTCCGACATCGAGCAGGTTTTCCTCAACGGCGACCTGGAAAGCCGCGTGCCGCACAACCTCAACGTCAGCTTCGCCTTCGTCGAAGGCGAGTCGCTGATGATGGCGATCAAGGACGTGGCGGTTTCCTCCGGCTCGGCCTGCACCTCGGCCAGCCTGGAGCCGTCCTACGTGCTGCGCGCGCTCGGCCGCCAGGACGAGCTGGCGCACAGCTCGATCCGCTTTACCATCGGCCGCTTTACCACGGTCGAGGAAGTCGACTACACGATCCAGCTCCTGCACCGGCAGATCGCCAAGCTGCGCGAGATGTCGCCGCTGTGGGACATGTACAAGGAAGGCATCGATCTCAACACCGTCCAGTGGGCGGCGCATTAAGGAGCGGCGAAAATGGCATACAGCGACAAGGTTCTAGAGCACTACGAGCATCCGCGCAACGTCGGCGCCTTCGACAAGGAAGAGGATGGCGTCGGCACCGGCATGGTCGGCGCGCCGGCCTGCGGCGACGTCATGAAGCTGCAGATCAAGGTAAACAAGGAAGGCGTCATCGAGGACGCCAAGTTCAAGACCTACGGCTGCGGTTCGGCCATCGCCTCCAGCTCGCTCGTCACCGAATGGGTCAAGGGCAAGACGGTGGACCAGGCCCTGGAGATCAAGAACACCCAGATCGCCGAGGAGCTGGCGCTGCCTCCGGTCAAGATCCATTGTTCCATCCTGGCCGAGGACGCCATCAAGGCGGCCGTGGCCGATTACAAGAAAAAGCAGGACAGTTAATCAAGGCGAGGTGAGCATGACAGTAACTTTGAGCGAGCGCGCGGCGAAGCACGTTTCCAGCTTCATCGCCAAGCGCGGAAAGGGCGTCGGCGTGCGCATCGGCGTGAAAACCTCGGGCTGTTCGGGCATGTCCTACAAGCTGGAGTTCGCCGACGAGGCGGCGGCGGAAGACGTCGTCTTCGAGAGCCACGGCGTCAAGGTGCTGGTCGATCCGAAGAGCCTGCCCTACGTCGACGGCACGGAGCTGGACTATGCGCGCGAGGGCCTCAACGAGGGGTTCAAATTCAACAACCCCAATGTCAAGGATCAGTGCGGCTGCGGGGAAAGCTTCAACGTCTGACCACCGACATTCGATGGTCCCGGATTTCAGCCAGGATTTCTTCGCGCTGTTCGGCCTGCCGCGCGCCTACCGCATCGACTCGGACCGGCTCGACCAGGCCTACCACGCGATGCAGAGCAAGGTGCATCCGGATCGCCACGCCCACCTGCCCGAGACCGAGCGGCGCCTCTCCATGCAGTGGGCGACCCAGGTCAACGAAGCCTACCGCACGCTGAAGCAGCCGCTGGCGCGGGCGCATTACCTGCTGCGGCTGGCCGGGGCCGAAACCGACCACGAGAGCAACACGGCGATGCCGTCGGCGTTCCTCGTCGAACAGATGGAGTGGCGCGAGGCGGTGGCCGAGGCGCGCGCGGCGGGCGATCACCACGAGCTGGAACAACTGATGCAGCGGCTCGAAAGGCATGCCGGCGAGATCCGCGCCGAGATCGAGCGCAGCCTGGATGCGGACAAGGACTACGCGGCGGCGGCCGACGCGGTGCGCCGCCTGATGTTCATGGAAAAGCTCGAACACGAAATAGAAGACGCGCTCGAAGCGCTGGAATCCTGATGGCCTTATTGCAAATTACCGAGCCGGGCCAGTCGGCGGCCCCGCATCAGCATCGGCTGGCGGTGGGCATCGACCTGGGCACCACCAATTCCCTCGTCGCCACCGTGCGCAACGGCATCGCCGTGGTGCTGCAGGACGAGGTGGGCCGCAGCCTGCTGCCCTCCATCGTCCGCTACCGTTCCGGCGGCGTCGTCGACGTCGGCTACGCCGCGCAGGGCGCCCAGGCCCTCGACCCGCGCAACACCATCGTCTCGGCGAAGCGTTTCATGGGACGCGGCCTCAAGGACGTGTCCCACATCGAGTCGATGCCTTATGACTTCCTCGACGCCGAAGGCATGGTGCGACTGCGCACCGTCGCCGGCGTGAAGAGCCCGGTCGAGGTTTCCGCGGAAATCCTCAAGGTGCTGCGCGAGCGCGCCGAGGCCAGCCTCGGCGGCGAGCTGACCGGCGCCGTCATCACCGTGCCGGCCTATTTCGACGATGCCCAGCGCCAGGCCACCAAGGATGCGGCGAAACTGGCCGGCCTCAACGTGCTGCGCCTGCTCAACGAACCGACGGCGGCGGCCATCGCCTACGGCCTCGACAACGCCTCCGAGGGCGTCTATGCCGTTTTCGATCTCGGCGGCGGCACCTTCGACATCTCCATCCTCAAGCTCTCGCGCGGCGTCTTCGAAGTGCTGGCGACCAACGGCGATGCCTCACTCGGCGGCGACGATTTCGATCAGCGCGTGTACTGCTGGATGCTCGACGAGGCCCGGATCCGTTTTCCCAGCATCGAGGACACGCGCCACCTGCTGCTCAAGGCGCGCGAGGCCAAGGAGATGCTGACCGGCCACGACGAAGCGCCGATCCACGCCGAGCTGTCCTCGGGCGAAACGGTCGACATGACGCTGAAGATCGACACCTTCGCCGAGATCACCCGGACCCTCATCTCGAAAACCCTCGGGCCGACGCGCAAGGCGCTGCGCGACGCCGGCCTGACGGTCAACGACGTCAAGGGCGTGGTGATGGTCGGCGGCGCCACGCGCATGCCGCAGGTGCAGCGCGCCGTGGCGGAGTATTTCAAGCAGGAGCCGCTGACCAACCTCGATCCCGAGAAGGTCGTCGCCCTCGGCGCCGCCATGCAGGCCAACGTGCTCGCCGGCAACCGTGCCGGCGCCGACGACTGGCTGCTGCTCGACGTCATTCCGCTCTCGCTCGGCCTGGAGACGATGGGCGGGCTGACCGAGAAGGTGATTCCGCGCAACTCGACCATTCCGATCGCCAAGGCGCAGGAATTCACCACCTTCAAGGACGGCCAGACGGCGATGAGCTTCCACGTCGTGCAGGGCGAGCGCGAGCTGGTCGCCGATTGCCGCTCGCTGGCGAAGTTCGAACTGCGCGGCATTCCGCCCATGGTGGCGGGCGCGGCGCGCATCCGCGTCACCTTCCAGGTCGACGCCGACGGCCTGCTGGCCGTCTCTGCGCGCGAGATGACCTCCGGGGTGGAGGCCTCGATTACGGTGAAGCCGTCCTACGGATTGACCGACGACGAGATCGCCGGCATGCTGAAGGAATCGATCGACCACGTCGGCGACGACGTGCAGGCGCGCAACCTGCGCGAGCAGCAGGTCGAGGCCGGACGCCTGATCGAGGCCGTCGAGGCGGCGCTGGCCGCCGACGGCCGCCTGTTGCGCGCCGGCGAGCGCGCCGACATCGAGGAGGAGATCGCCGCGTTGAGAAAGCGCATCGCCGGCAGCGACCATCGCGCCATCAGGGCCGGCATCGATTCTCTGAATGCCGCCACCCAGGATTTCGCCGCCCGCCGCATGGACCAGGGCATCAAACGGGCGCTCACCGGACAAAAAATCGTCGAGTTCAAGCTATGACCCAGATCATCGTCCTGCCTCATGTCGAGCTGTGCCCGGACGGCACGGTGATCGACGTTGCGCCCGGCACTTCCATCTGTGACGGCCTCCTGCAGAACGGCATTGAAATCGAGCATGCCTGCGAGAAGTCCTGCGCCTGCACCACCTGCCACGTCATCGTACGGGAAGGCTTCGATTCGCTTGCCGAAGCCGAGGAGAAGGAGGAGGACCTGCTCGACAAGGCCTGGGGCCTGGAGCCGCACTCGCGCCTGTCCTGCCAGGCGCTGGTGACGCAAACGCCGCTGGTCGTGGAAATTCCGAAATACACCATCAACATGGTTTCGGAGGGGCACAAGAAATGATCGAATGTTCACCACGGCGCACACGGCGACACGGCGAAATCTTGCGATGAAGAACGGGTTGCGCGGTCAATTCAATGAATTATTGCTCGTCATCACGCCGTGCCGCCGTGTGCGCCGTGGTTGAAACGGAGTCTTTATGAAGTGGACCGACATCAACGACATCGCCATCGAGTTGGCCGACGCGCATCCCGACGTCGACCCGATGAAGATCAATTTCGTCGACCTGATGAACTGGGTGCGCGCGCTGCCGGACTTCGACGACGATCCGAAGCACTGCGGCGAGAAGATCCTCGAAGCCATCCAGGCCGCCTGGATCGAAGAGAAAGAATGAATCGCGACGAAGGCGGCCTGCAGCGCAACGTCCTGGGCGGGCCGCTCGGCGTCTGCAGCGAGGCGCCGGTGACCGGCTTCTTCCGCACCGGCTGCTGCGATACCTCGCCGGAGGACATCGGTCGCCACACCGTCTGCATCGTCGCCACCGAGGAATTCCTCGCCTTCTCCAAGGCGCGCGGCAACGACCTGTCGACGCCGAGGCCGGAATTCGACTTCCCCGGCGTCCAGCCGGGCCAGCGCTGGTGCCTGTGCGCCGCGCGCTGGAAGGAAGCCCTGCACGCCGGCATGGCCCCCAAGGTGGTGCTCAACGCCACCAACGAAGCGACCCTTGACATCGTCGCGCTCGAAGACCTCAAGCGTTACGCCGTCGACCTGCACTGACGGCATCCGCCGTCATTCCCGCGAAAGCGGGAATCCAGCAGCGCTTCCGGAATTCATGGATACCCGCTTCCGCGGGAATGACGATCAATCCAGTGCGTGCGAGACCAGGCCATCGGCCAGCTTGGGTTCGAACCAGGTGGACTTCGGCGGCATCACCTCGCCGGCATCGGCGACCGACATCAGGTCTTCCATGTCGGTGGCGTGGAGGGCGAAGGCCGCCGCCATCTCTCCGCTGTCGACGCGCCGCTCCAGTTCCTCCAGGCCGCGGATGCCGCCGACGAAGTCGATGCGCTTGTCGCGGCGCAGGTCCTTGATGTCGAGCACCGGGCCGAGCAGGTTGTCGGAGAGCAGGCTGACGTCCAGCCGCGCCACCGGGTCGTCGACGGGGATCAGGTGCGGATGGATGGTGAGGCGGTACCACTGGCCGGGCAGGTAGAGGCTGAACTCGCCGCGCTGCATCGGCCGGTAGCGCGGCGAGCAGATCGAGACGACGAAGCGCTCGGTCAGGCGCGCCAGGAAGCCCATGGTGCTGAGGCCGTTCAGGTCCTTCACCACCCGGTTGTAGTCCATGATGCGCATCTGCCGGTGGGGAAAGATGACCGAGAGGAAGTGGTTGTAGTCTTCCTCGCCCGTATGGTGGGCATTCTTCGCATGGCGCGCCGCGGCCACGCGCGAGGCGGCGGCGGAGCGGTGGTGGCCGTCGGCGATGTAGAGGGCCGGCATGGCGTCGAAGAGGAAAGTCAGCCGCTGCAGCACGGCGGCGTCGCGGATGACCCAGATGCTGTGGCGGATGCCGTCGCTGGCGGTGACATCGGCGTCAGCCGGGCCGGCCGACGCCTGCGCGAGGAGGGCGTCGACCTCGGGCGCATCCGGATGCGCCAGCAGCACCGGCCCGGTCTGGGCGTTGAGCGCCTCGATCTGGTGCACCCGGTCGTCTTCCTTGTCGGGGCGGGTGTACTCGTGCTTGCGGATGCGGTTCGTGTCGTAGTCGGCCACCGAAGCGGCGGCGACCAGACCGGTCTGGCTGTGGCTGCCCATCACCAGGCGGTAGGCGTAGTAGCAGGACGCCTCGTCCTGCCTGAGCACCCCCTCGGTGATCATGCGCCAGAAGTTTTCGCGCGACTTGGCGTACACCTGCGGCGAGTAGTGGTCGATCTCCGGTGGCAGGTCGATCTCGGCCTTGGAGACGTGCAGGAAGCTGTTCGGCTTGCCGGTGGCCCGTGCGCGCGCCTCTTCGGCGGAAAGGACGTCGTAGGGCGGGGCGGCGACCTCGCCGGCGCGGCCGGGCGCCGGGCGAATGCCGCGGAAGGGTTTGATCAGGGACATTTTTGGTAAGCAGTGAGCGGTGAGCAGTAAGCGGGGAGGGGGGATTGCGGGCGGTATTATGCCTTATCCGCTTACCGCTCACCGCTTACCGCTTCCCTTCCCGGCAGGATGTCCTTGAGGACGTCGCGCGCCTTGCGGATCATGGCCTCGGTGGTGGGCCAGTCGACGCAGGCGTCGGTGACCGAGCAGCCGTACTTCAGCTGGGAGAGGTCCTCGGGGATCGGCTGGTTGCCGCCCTCGATGTTGCTCTCGATCATCAGGCCGACGATGGACTGGTTGCCCTCGCGGATCTGGTGCACGCAGTCCGACATCACCAGCGGCTGCAGCGCCGGGTCCTTGAGCGAGTTGGCATGCGAGCAGTCGATGACGATGTTCGGCGCGATCTTCGCCTTGGCCAGGGCGCGCTCGACCATGCAGACGCTGACGGTGTCGAAGTTCGAGCGGCCGTCGCCGCCGCGCAGCACGACGTGGCCGTAGGGGTTGCCCTGGGTGCGCACGATGGCCGAGCGGCCCTGCATGTTGATGCCGAGGAAGCTGTGCGGGCTGGCGGCCGACTTGATGGCGTTGATGGCGGGAACGATGTCGCCGTCGGTGGCGTTCTTGAAGCCGACCGGGGTGGACAGGCCGCTCGACATTTCGCGGTGGGTCTGCGACTCGGAGGTGCGCGCGCCGATCGCCGTCCACGAGATCAGGTCGCCGAGGTACTGCGGCGCGATCGGGTCGAGCGCCTCGGTCGCCGTCGGCAGGCCGAGCTCGGTGACCTTGAGCAGGAACGCGCGCGCCTTCTCCATGCCTTCCTCGATGTGGAAGGAGTCGTCCATGTAGGGATCGTTGATGAAGCCCTTCCAGCCGGTGGCGGTGCGCGGCTTCTCGAAATACACGCGCATGACCAGGTAGAGGGTGTCGCCCACCTCGTCGGCCAGCCGCTTCAGGCGTTTTGCATAGTCGTAGCCGGCGACCGGATCGTGGATGGAGCAGGGACCGACGACGATGAAGACGCGCGGGTCACGGCGGTCGAGGATGGCCTTGATGGCCTCGCGGCTGGCGAAGACGGTGTCCGAGGCCCTTTCGGACAGCGGCACGCGGGCATGGATCTCCTCGGGGGAGGGCATCAGGTCGAAAGCACCGATGCGGACGTTTTCAAGGGGTTGCTGGGTCATGACTGCTTTTTGGATGGTGAAACGGGGTTGCTCAATAATGAAATGATCTCACGGATCGCAGCCGCACGCTCGGGCAGGGTGGCGGTCTCCCGGGAGACGACGAGCCGGTCCGGCCCGGCCAGCTTCCAGCGGCGGTCCTGCTGCACCAGTTCGATGATGCGTACCGGGTCGATCGGCGGATCGGATACGAACTGCAGCTTGATGACGGCCTCCGTGGCGTCGATCTTGGCCAGGCCGATGGGTTTGGCCAGGATGCGCAGGCGATGCGTCTCGATCAGCGTGCGCGCCTGGTCCGGCAGCTCGCCGAAGCGGTCGATCAGTTCTTCCTGCAGGTTCTGCAACTCATCGTAGGTGTCGCAGTTGGCGAGGCGCTTGTACAGCGTCAGGCGTTCGTGCACGTCGTTGCAGTAGTCGCCCGGCAGCAGGGCCGGCGCGCGCAGGTTGATCTCCGAGGTGACGCCGAGCGGCTGCGACAGGTCGGGTTCCCTGCCCTCCTTCAGCGCGCGCACGGCGGCATTCAGCATCGAGGTGTACAGGTTGAAGCCGACCTCCTGGATCTCGCCGCTCTGCGATTCGCCCAGCACCTCGCCGGCGCCGCGGATCTCCAGGTCGTGCATGGCAAGGAAGAAGCCGGAGCCGAGCTCCTCCATGGCCTGGATCGCCTCCAGCCGGCGCTGCGCCTGGGCGCTCGGTTTGGCGCTGCGGTCGGTGAGCAGGTAGGCGTAGGCCTGGTGGTGCGAGCGGCCGACGCGGCCGCGCAGCTGGTGCAGCTGCGCCAGTCCGAACTTGTCGGCACGGTTGATGAGGATGGTGTTGGCGTGCGGATTGTCGATGCCGGTCTCGATGATCGTCGTGCACAGCAGCAGGTTGTGCCGCTGCTGGGTGAATTCGCGCATGACGCGCTCCAGCTCGCGCTCCGGCAGCTGGCCGTGACCGACGACGATGCGCGCCTCGGGCAGCAGCTTCGCCAGGCGCTCGCGCACCATGCCGATGGTGTCCACCTCGTTGTGCAGGAAGTACACCTGGCCGCCGCGCTTGAACTCGCGCAGCACCGCCTCGCGCACGATGCCGTCGGAGTGGGGCACGACGAAGGTCTTGATGGCGAGGCGCTTCTGCGGCGCGGTGGCGATGACGGAAAACTCGCGCAGGCCTTCCAGCGACAGGCCCAATGTGCGCGGGATCGGCGTGGCGGTCAGCGTCAGCACGTCGACCTCGGCGCGCAGGGCCTTCAGCGCCTCCTTCTGGCGCACGCCGAAGCGGTGCTCCTCGTCGATGACCACCAGGCCGAGGCGCTGGAACGTCACGTCTTTCTGCAGCAGGCGGTGGGTGCCGATGGCGATGTCGACCTTGCCATCCGCCAGCTGCTGCAGGGCGGCGGTCTGTTCCTTGGCGCTCCTGAAGCGCGACAGCTCGACGATCTTCACCGGCCACTCATTTGCCACATGCGCGAAGCGGTCGGAGAAGGTGTTGAAGTGCTGTTCCGCGAGCAGCGTGGTCGGCGCCAGCACCGCCACCTGCTTGCCGTCCATCACGGCGGCGAAGGCGGCGCGCAGGGCCACCTCGGTCTTGCCGAAGCCGACGTCGCCGCAGACCAGGCGGTCCATCGGCCTGCCGGACTTCATGTCGGCGACCACCGCGGCGATGGCGGCAGCCTGGTCGGGCGTCTCCTCGAAGCCGAAGCCGTCGGCGAAGGCCTCGAGGTCGTGTTCCCTGAAGTTGAAGGCGTGGCCCTCCCGCGCGGCGCGGCGGGCGTAGAGCGCGAGCAGTTCGGCGGCGGTGTCGCGCACCTGCTGCGCGGCCTTGCGCTTGGCGCGGTCCCAGCGGTCGGTGCCGAGCCTGTGCAGCTCGACCAGCTCCGGCTCCGAGGCGCTGTAGCGCGAGATCAGGTGCAGTTGCGCCACCGGCACGTAGAGCTTGTCGCCGCCGGCGTACTCGAGGTGCAGGAATTCCGTCTCGCCCTCGCCGAGGTCGAGGTGCACCAGCCCCTGGTAGCGGCCGATGCCGTGGCTCTCGTGCACCACCGGGTCGCCGATCTTCAGCTCGGTGAGGTCGCGCAGCCAGCCTTCGAGGCTGGCGCGGCGGGCGTCCGCCTTGCGGCCCCTCGGGCGCGCCGTGGCGGCGTAGAGTTCGTTTTCCGTAACGACGGCGAGCTTCGCGGCGGGCAGCAGGAAGCCGTTGGAGAGCGGCGACACGGCCAGCGCGAGCTTCTCCGCCATTGTCGCGCAGGCGCCGAAGCCGGCGCAGGCGGCGGGCGTCAGGCCGTACTCGGCGAGGTATTGCAGCAGGGTCTCGCGCCGGCCGGGCGATTCCGCCAGCAGCAGGATGCGGCCGGGGAAACTTGCAGCGAAGGCCTTCAGCTTGTGCAGCGGATCGTCGGCGCGGCGCTCGACGGCGAGGTCGGGCAGCGGCGCGGCCGGCGCGTCGGCCGCCGCCGTGCCTGAACCCAAAGTCAGTCTGCCGAAGGCGGCGGCAGCGATGAAGAACTGCTCCTCCGTAAGGAACATCTCCCCGGGCGGCAGCAGCGGCCGGCTGCGGTCGCCGCCGAGCAGGCGGTAGCGCGAAGCCGTGTCGGCCCAGAACTCGCGGATCGCGCCGGGCACGTCCTGGTGCAGGCACAGCAGCGAGTCCCGCGGCAGGTAGTCGAAGACCAGCGCCGTCGTGTCGAAGAACAGCGGCAGGTAGTACTCGATGCCGGCCGGCGCGATGCCGTTGGAGACATCCTTGTAGATCGGCGAACGCGACGGGTCGCCCTCGAAGGTCTCGCGGTAGCGGCCGCGGAAGTGCATGCGGCCGGCCTCGTCCAGCGGGAACTCGCGCGCCGGCAGCAGGCGCACCTCCGGCACCGGGAAGACGGTGCGCTGCGAGTCGACGTCGAAGCTGCGCAGGGTCTCGACCTCGTCGTCGAACAGCTCGATGCGGAAGGGCAGGGCCGAGCCCATCGGGAACAGGTCGATGAGGCCGCCGCGCACGCTGTACTCGCCCGGCGAGACGACCTGGGTGACGTGCTGGTAGCCGGCCAGGGTGAGCTGGGCGCGCAGGGCGTCGACGTCGAGGCGCGCGCCCTGCTTGAGGAAGAAGGTGTGCGCGGCCAGGTATTCGGCCGGCGGCAGGCGGTGCAGCGCCGTGGTGGCCGGGATCAGCGCGATGTCGCAGGCGCCGCGGCTGATCTCGTAGAGCGTCGCCAGGCGCTCGGAAACCAGGTCGTGGTGCGGCGAGAGCGTGTCGTAGGGCAGGGTCTCCCAGTCCGGCAGCAGATGCACGCGCAACTGCGGTGCGAACCAGGCGATCTCCTCCTGCAGGCGCTGGGCGTCGAGCGGATTCGCCGTGATCACCGCCAGCATGCGGCCGCCTGCGAGCTGCGCCAGCGCCAGGGCATCGGCCGAACCCGTCAGCACGGGCAGGTCGAGGCGCGCGCCGGGCTTCGGCATGGCGGGCAGCTGCGGCAGGAACGCAGGGGATGCGGCGGTCATTCTGGAAGAATGGGGAGGCTTGCGGAACGCTGCTTTTCAAAGGTTGAATTATACCGGTCTGGACAGACCTTCAGGACGGGACTAAGTTGTAGGTACGGCCCTCAGGCCGACGATAGACGCTTCTGTCGGCCAGAAGGCCGACCTGCATGCAAGGGCAGACATGATCTACAGCAACCGCGAACAGGCCGCAAGGCTTCTTGCCGAAAAACTGGCCGAGTATCAGGGCAGGAATCCCCTGATCCTCGCCATTCCGCGCGGCGCCGTGCCGATGGCGAAGATCGTCGCCGACGCGCTGGGCGGCGAGTTCGACGTGGTGCTGGTGCGGAAGCTCGGCGCCCCCGGCAACCCGGAATTCGCCATCGGCGCCATCGACGAGACCGGCAGGGCAACCCTTGGCCCGTATGCCGCCATGGCCGGCGCCGATTCCGGCTACATCGAGCGCATCAAGGCGCAGGAGCTGGCGACCATCCGCAAGCGCCGCGCCCAGTATTCACCGCTGCATCCGCCCATCGATCCGCAGGGGCGCATCGTCATCGTCGTCGACGACGGCCTGGCCACCGGCTCGACGATGCTCGCCGCCCTGCACGCCCTGCGAAGCCGCGCGCCGCAGAAGCTGGTCTGCGCCGTGCCGGTGGCCCCGCCCGACACGCTGGAGCAGGTCGCAGCGCACGCCGACGAGGTGGTGTGCCTCCACGCACCGGAGAATTTCCAGGCGGTCGGCCAGTTTTATGCCGACTTCGGCCAGGTCGAGGACGAGGAAGTGATTGCCCTGCTGTCAGAAAGGAAAAAACCATGAGGACCATGATCGTACTGTTCGCTGTCGCCCTTGCCGGCTGCGGCGTCTCCGAAACCGCCAGCGTTGCCGCCACCGCCGGCGCTGCCAAGGCCAATGAGGCCGAACAGGCAAGGAACGCGCCCGCCCGGGTGCAGGGCAAGCTCGATGACGCCGCCAGGCTGGCGGAACAGAAGCGCGAAGGGGCTGAATCGCGCTGATGGCTGATGCATTGGTCTGGTTCCGCCGCGACCTGCGGCTCGACGACAATGCCGCGCTCGGTCGCGCGCTTGCCGGGGCACAGCGCGTCTTCTGCGTCTTCGTCTTCGACAGCGAAATCCTCGATCCACTGGCATCGCGCGCCGACCGGCGCGTGGATTTCATCTGGCAGTCGGTGCGCGAGCTGCGCGAGAATTTGCGCGGGCAGGGCGGCGACCTGATCGTCCTGCATGGCCGTGCCCGCGAAGAAGTGCCGCGCCTGGCTGCCGCGCTCGGCGTGGACGAGGTGGTCGCGGCCGAGGACTACGAGCCGGCGGCGGTGGCGCGCGACGCGGACGTCGCCGAGCGGCTGCGCGCCGCAGGCATCGGCTTCAGCGCCGTCAAGGACACCGTGGTCTTCGCCAAGGGCGAATTGCTGACACAAACGGGGCGGCCGTTCACCGTTTTCACCCCATTCAAGAACGCCTGGCTGAAGCTGGTCAGCGAAGCCGAGCTCGCGCCGCGGCTGTCGCGCGACGACCTGGGACGCCTGGCGAAGCCGCCGATGGCCACGCGGCTGCCGGAATTGCGCGAGCTGGGCTTCGAAGCGACCGATCTTGCCGCATCAGGCATCCGGCCCGGCGAGCAGGGCGCGCAGGAAACCCTGGAAGCCTTCCTCGGCCGCATCGACCGCTACCACGCGCAGCGCGACTTCCCGGCGCTTGACGCCACCTCCGGACTGGCCATCCACAACCGCTTCGGCACGATCTCCATCCGCCGCCTGGCGCGCCTGGCACGCGATCGCCGGTCCGCGGGGGCTGACTGTTGGCTGGCAGAACTGATCTGGCGCGACTTCTTCTTCCAGGTGCTGCACCACCACCCGCAGGCGGCGCGCGAAGCCTTCCGGGCCGAGTTCGCGCGCATCGAATGGCCGAACGACGAAACCCTCTTCGCGGCATGGCGCGCGGGACGAACGGGCTATCCCGTCATCGATGCCGCGATGCGCCAGCTGAACAGCACCGGCAACATGCACAACCGCCTGCGCATGGTCGTCGCCTCTTTCCTGGTGAAGGACCTGCTGGTGGACTGGCGCCGGGGCGAGCAATACTTCGCGGCGCAGCTCAACGACTTCGACCTTGCCGCCAACAACGGCAACTGGCAGTGGGCCGCCTCGACCGGCTGCGACGCCCAGCCGTACTTCCGCATCTTCAATCCGCTGGCGCAGTCGCGGAAGTTCGACGCGCAAGGCGAATACATCCGACGCTGGCTGCCGGAACTGGCGAACGTGCCGGTAAAATTCATCCACGCGCCGTGGACGCTCGGCCCGGTCGAGCAGGCCGCCCGCGGCTGCGTCATCGGACGCGACTATCCCGCGCCCGTCGTCGACCATGCCGTCCAGCGCGAACGCGCCCTGGCGCTCTACAAGAAGGCCCGCCCATGAAACGAAGTTCAGAGAAGGATAATGCCTGCGTCAGCAGGCGTCATGTCGGAGCTAAAACCCGCCACGCCGACATCGAACCCTACATCACGAAGGACGGCTCCGTGATCCGCGAGCTGATGCATCCGGATCATCACGGTTGCCGCAACCAGAGCCTGGCCGAGGCCGTCGTGCCGGCCGGCACGCGCACGCTGCTGCATCGGCACCTGACGAGCGAAGAGCTGTACCACGTCACCTCGGGCGAGGGCCTGCTGACGCTCGGCGCGGAGAAGATGAAAGTCAGTCCCGGCGACACGGCGCTGATTCCGCCCGGCACGCCGCACTGCATCGAGGCGACCGGCACGGAGGCGCTGCACGTCCTCTGCTGCTGCAGCCCGGCCTACCGGCATGAAGATACGGAGATGCTGGATTAAAGGCCGCGCCGCGCGCGCCAGTGGCGCGCCGCGAACACCGCCAGCGTGACGGCGGTCAGCGGCAGGACGAAGGCGGCCATCGCCGTGCCGTAGGTGTCGAGCAGGTCGTGCTGCTGTGAAGCCAGCAGCAGATAGGCGGTATAGGCGGCGAAATAGAACAGGAAGAGCGCGCCTTCCCAGCGCGCGATGACGTGCCCCGTGAAGAAGATCGGCAGACAGGCCAGCGCGACGCCGATCATTACCGGCATGTCGAAATTCAGCATGGCCGTCGGGACGGGGAGGGCCAGCGGCGCGACCAGGCCGGACAGCCCGAGCACGCCGAGCAGGTTGAAGAGGTTGCTGCCGACGATGTTGCCGACGGCGATGTCGCGCTCGCCGCGCAGCGTCGCCACCACCGAGGTCGCCGCCTCGGGCAGGGAGGTTCCGATGGCGACGATGGTCAGGCCGATCACCATCTCGGAGAGGCCCAGTGCGCGGGCGAAACTCACCGCCGCATCGACCAGCCAGTTGGCGCCGAGCACCAGCAAGCCCAGGCCGATGCCGATCAGCGCGAGCTGCACGCTCCAGTGGCGGTCCCAGGCGCCGGCGGCCGGGGCGGCGAATTCCTGCGCGAACTCCTCCTCGGCCTCGCGGCCGGCCTTGCGGCTTTGCCGGATCACGAAGACCGTGTAGAGGAGCAGCAGGCCGAACAGCAGCGCGCCGTCGCCGCGGCCGATGGCGCCGTCCAGGGCCAGGGCGAACAGCAGCACGGAAGCGCCGAGCATCAGCGGCACCTCCTGGCGAATCAGCTGCGGCGCCACCAGCAGGGGCGCCGCCAGTGCCGAGACGCCGAGCACCAGCAGGATGTTGAAGATGTTGCTGCCGACGACATTGCCCAGCGCGATGTCCACCTGGCCGCCCCAGGTCGAACGCACCGAGACCGCCAGTTCCGGCGCGCTGGTGCCGAAGGCGACGACGGTCAGGCCGACCACCAGCGGCGAAATGCCGAACGACAATGCCAGCTTCGAGGATCCGCGCACCAGAACCTGGGCGCCGGCGACCAGCGTCGTCAGGCCGAGGAGGAAGAAAAACACCGACATGCGTCATGACTCGGTTGTGGGCAGAGGCGGCAGAATAGCTCATTTCCCCATATCGCATGAAGGTCGGACTGCGCGTCGCCGGAACCCGCCGAAGCCCGGGCTGTCATATCCGGCATGAGCGTCCGACAGACTGCCACGTGATCGCCCGCCACGCCAAGGCCGTTGCCTGGAGCCTCGCCGCCATCGCCATCCTGCTCGCCGGTGCACTGCTGGTCTGCCCGGCGCGCGGCTGTCCCCTGCCCGAGTTCGATGCCGCCGGACTGACCCTGGCATACGGCCTGGCGTCGCCCTGGAGCAATGCCTTCTTCGCCACGATCACCTGGTTCGGTTCCGCCCTTGTCCTTCTTCCCCTGGCATTGCTGGCTTTCCGGAAAGCGGGATGGCGCAGGGACGGCGCCTATCTGCCTTTGGCCGTACTCGGTGCCGTTGTCCTGTCACAGGGCGCAAAGCTGCTCGCCGGGCGGCCGCGGCCCGATCTGTTCCCCACCCTGATTGCGATGCCCGCCGATGCCAGCTATCCGAGCGCGCATACCCTGCAGGCGACGGCCTTCTTCCTTGCCTGGCTGCTGCAGCCCGGCGCCGTGCGCGGCACTCCGGCAATCGTCGTCGTGGCGTTGCTCGTGCTGCTCGTCGCCGCATCCCGCATTCATCTGCAGGTTCATTTCCCGAGCGACGTCGCGTTCGGCATGGCGGCCGGCGCCTGCTGGGCGCTGGCCGTGCGCAGTCTTCCCTTCTGGAAGGAGAACAGGCCATGAGGCACAAGTTCCTCGGCATCGGCGAGCCGGGCTATCACCCGATCCGCAAGCTGCGCACCATCGTCTCCGGCCTGCGCTATGCCGTCCTCTACGACTGGTCGGTCGCCTACAAGCTGGTGCTCTCGGCGTTCGTCCTCGTCGGTGCCTTTGCCCTGCGCGCCTGGGTGGACTTCCTGCTCATCCTCGTCGCCACGGCCATCGTCGTCTTCGCCGAGATCGTCAACAGTGCCATCGAGGCCCTGTGCGACTTCGTCGAGGAGCGGCACAACGAGAAAATCAAGGTCATCAAGGACATGGCCGCCGCCGCCGTCGGCATCGCGATGTTCGCCTGGCTGACGGTGATCGTCGTCGAGCTGCTGCGTTATTTTCAGCGCTAGGCGGCGATCATTCGCCGCAGCCCGCGCATCAGCCAGCCGACGGCGGGCAGCTTCATGTAGAGCTCCTCGGCGGCGTCCCAGTAGTCGCGGTGGTCGTTGACCTTGCCTTCGGCGTCGAAGCGCAGGTGGCTGACACCGCGCATGACCTGGTCGCCGCCGCCGGCCAGGCGCCGGCTGCGGAAATGAAAGGTCCACACCAGTACGGCGCCGTTGTCGGCGACGATGCGCTCCTCGACACGGAAGCGCGGCGCGTCTACCTGACGGAACATGTGGGCGAAGATGCGCTGGATCGCCGCCAGGCCGCGCACTTCGTTGAAGGGATCCTTGAAGGTCGCATCCTCGGCGTAGAACGCGCCGAAGCGCTCGACGTCGGCGGTGCTCAGGCTCTCGTAGAAGGCGACCAGCGCGTCGAGGTTCGGCATTTCAGTCTCCGGTGAGGCGACGGATCAGGGGGAAGTACAGCCGGTGCGGCAGCAGGCGCAGCAGCTTGAGCACGCGCGTGAAACGCTTGGGGAAATGGATCTCGAAGGCGTCCGTGGCGAAACCGCGCAGGATTTCGTCCGCCGCCTTCTGCGGGGTAATCAGCGCCGGCATGGCGAAGTCGTTCTGCGCGGTGAGCGGCGTGGCCACGAAGCCGGGGTTGATCACCCGCACGCCGATGCCGCGCGGGGCGAGGTCGAGCCAGAGCGTCTCGGCGAAGTTGATCAGCGCCGCCTTGGTCGGGCCGTACACCAGTGCCTTGGGCAGGCCGCGGTAGCCGGCGACGCTGGAAACGAAGGCGATCTGTCCGGCACCCTGCCGCATGAGCAGCGGCGTCAGCGCCGCGGCGAAGGAGAGGGCGCCGGTGAAATTCACCGCGATCATGTGCGCCGCCGCCCTGGGCGCATACTCCCAGGCCCGCATCGGCGTGTAGTCGCCCGCCAGATAGATCGCCACGTCGATGCCGCCCCAGTCGGCGGCCAGCCGGTCGCGTGCCTGGGCGATCGCGTCTGCATCGGTGGCGTCGCAGGGCAGCACCAGGGCTCCGGGCAGTTCGCCGGCGAGGGCCGCGACGCGCTCGGCGCGCCGCGCCGAGAGCGCCACCCGCGCACCGGCGGCGGCGAGCGCCCGCGCCAGCGCCTCGCCGATGCCGCTCGATGCGCCCATCAGCCAGACGCGCTGGCCCTGCCAGTCGGAGATCCTCGGGTTCATCGCTTGCGGAACGACAGCGTCACTTCGCCGAGGCGGAAGCCCCACTTCGACATCAGCGAACGGTTGAGCATCACCTTGTCGTCCATGAGGAACATCCAGTCGTCGAAATCGACGTGCCAGGTCTTGCCGTCGACCGGCAGCGCCAGCACGTAGCGCCAGCGCAGGGCGTTGCCGGCGGCCTCGCCGACGGCGGTGCCGACGACGTCGTCGGCGCGGCCGGAATAGCGCCCTTCGCCTTCCTTGACGAGGGTCCACACGCGCTGCGAAGTCGTGCCGTCGGACCATGTGAAGCGCTCGTCGAGCGTGCCGGTATTGCCCTCCCAGCGTGCCTCGATAACGACGTGGAAGCGCTTCACCACCTCGCCCGAACGGTCCTGGAACATGCCCCAGCCGTCGAGCGTGCCGTTGAAGTATTCGGCGAGGTCGAGCTTCGGCTGTTCGGCGCGGTATTTGTCGACCGGAATGCCGGCGCATCCGGTGAGGCCGAGGGCAAAGGCAAGGGCATACAGGGTTTTCATGGCGATTCCTCCAGGGTGTGGCGCCAGCGCCAGGCGAGCGCGGCGGAAATCAGTTTGAAGCCGACCGGCAGCAGGCAATACACGGCGGCGAGCGCGGCGGTGCCGCCTGCGCCATCGGCTCCGACGGCTGTGCCGGGGCTGTAGCCGAGCCAGGCCAGCAGCGGCAGGCTGATGCCGGCGGCCAGCGCGAGATTCAGCTTGGTGGCCAGTCCCCACCAGCCGAAGTAGCCGCCGGCGCGCACGCTGGCGTGCTCACGCTCTGCCAGATCGGCCAGCAGCGCCGGCGGGAAGGCGAGGTCGGCGCCGAGGGCGAGGCCCGACAGCAGGCAGATGGCGGCGAAGGCGACGACATCGCCGGCGCCCAGCCCATAGGCCCAGACGAAGGCGAGCGAGGACAGTGCCATGCCGGCGATCCAGGCGCGCACGCGGCCGAAACGGCGCGCCAGCCTGACCCAGCCGGCGAGGCCGGCGGCGCCGGCAATGAAGTAAAGGGCGAGGAAGGCGCCGCCCCAGGCTTCCGCCTGCAGCACGTCGGCGACGAAGAACAGCACCAGCGTCGCCGGCAGGGCGGCGGCGATGCCGCTGGCGAGATACACGATGAGCAGGCGGCGAAAGGCGGCGTCGCCGAGGGCGGCGAGCGGCGGCGCGGCGGCCCGCGCCCCGGCATCGATTCGCGGCGGGCGCGGTGCGCCGAGCAAAGTCAGTCCCGCCAGCACGGCGAGGGTGGCGACGAAGACCCAGGCCAGTCGCGACAGCCCGGTCGCCGCATCGGCGGCGAGCAGGCCGGGCATCACCGCCGCGGCGACCACGCCGAGCAGGCCGAAGCCTTCGCGGCTGGCGGTGAGCAGGGTCCGTTCGCGGGGATCGCGACCCAGTTCCGCGCCCCAGGCCTGCAAGGCGATGGTGGCCAGGCTGTAGCCGAAGTAGGTGAGGGCCAGCGCGCCGGCGAGCCAGGGCAGCGTGCGTGCCGCCGGCGGATGCATCAGCGCCAGCATGCCCAGCGCGAGGCAGGGCAGCGCCAGCAGGATCATGCCGCGCCGCGCGCGGCGGCGGTCGCCCCACCAGCCGATGAGCGGGTCGAGGCCGGCGTCGAGCAGGCGCGCGAACAGCAGGATGGCGCCGAGCAGGGCCAGGTCCAGCCCCACTGTCTCGGCGTAGAAGCGCGGCACGTGGACATACACCGGCAACGCCGCCATCGCCAGCGGCAGGCCGAGCGCGCCGTAGGCGAGCCAGTGGCGGGGGGCGAGCACGGGCGTCATCCGGGCGGCGCCTGGAGCAGGGCGCCGCGCAGCCGCGGCGCGCGCGTGCGCGGATCGAGCCAGATGGCGAAGAAGTGGCGGGCGAATTCCTCATCGGCGATGTCGCCGAGCCGTTTCTCGCGAAAGTAGAAGCGCGCGCCGCCGCCGGGCAGGTGGATGCCGGTGATCGTGTCGCCGGGGGCGACATCCGGGAAGAGGGCGCGCATTGCCGCCGTCCAGCGGGCGAGGTCGGCTTCGCCGGCGCCGAGGCGGCGCATTTCCTCCTCGCTGGACCGCACGATGCGCTCGGCCGGGATCGCGCGCCGGTATTCCAGCACCAGCGCCAGCGGCGGCGCCGGCGCGCCGGCCGACTCGCCCGAGACCCACAGCGTGGCGCGGTAGAGGTCGAGGCCGAACCAGCTCATGTCGCCGCTGCCCCAGCGGCGCCAGTCGCCCTCAGCGCGCGCCGCCTCCGGCAGTGCCTGCGCCGGCGCGGCGAGCAGCATCAGCAGGAGCAGCCAGGGCCTCATCGCGCGTGGGCCAGCTCGAACTGCACGACGTCGGTGGAGCCGGCGGCGAAGCCGGCCTCGCAATACGCGAGGTAGAAGCGCCAGAGGCGGCGGAAGCGCTCGTCGAAGCCGAGGCGGGCGATCTCCGGCCAGGCCGCCTCGAAGTTGCGCGCCCACTCGGCCAGGGTGCGCGCATAGTCGCGGCCGAAGGCGAAGGCCTCGCGCACCTCCAGTCCGGCCCGTTGCGCCTGCTGGCGGAAGGCGGCGACGGAAGGCAGCACGCCGCCCGGGAAGACCATCTGCTGGATGAAGTCGGTGCCCTTGCGGTAGCGCGCGAACAGGTCGTCGCGGATGGTGATGCTCTGCACCACGGCGCGGCCCTCCGGCGCCAGGTTGCGCGCCACGGTCCTGAACCAGGCCGGCCACCAGCGCTCGCCGACGGCCTCGAACATCTCCACCGAGACGATGTGGTCGTAGCGGCCGTCGAGGTCGCGGTAGTCCGTCAGCGAGAAGCGGGCGCGGTCCGCCAGGCCGGCGCGCGCGATGCGCGTCCGGGCGTAGTCGAGCTGCGCCGGCGAGAGGGTGATGCCGTGCATCGCCAGCCCGTCGCGCGCGGCCAGCTCGGCGAAGCCGCCCCAGCCGCAGCCGATCTCGAGCACGCGTTCGCCCGGCATGGCACCGAGCCGGTCGAGGATGCGGCGGTTTTTTGCCGCCTGCGCCGCCTGCAGCGGCCGCTCCGCCTGACCCTCGTACAGCGCCGACGAGTAGCTCATCGTCGGATCGAGCCAGAGGCGATAGAAGTCGTTGCCGAGGTCGTAGTGGGCGAGGATGTTGCGCCTCGAGCCGGCGCGCGTGTTGGCATTGAAGAAGTGGCGCAGTCGCGCACCGATGAGCGACCAGGCGCTGCCGTAGAGGGCATGCGCAAGTGTGTCGCGGTTCTCCGCCAACAGGGTGAGCAGGGCGGCCGGGTCGGGGGAATCCCACAATCCGTCGATCCAGGTCTCGGCCAGGCCGATGTCGCCGCGCGCCAGCACGGCGTCGAACACCGCCCAGTCGCGGACTGCCATCGCGGCCTGGCGTGGCCCAGCACCGAAGCGCTGCCGCAGCCCGCCCGGCAAAGTCAGCTCCAGCGACCCGCCGCGCAGTCCTTCGAGCAGGCGCAGCACAGACCGGGCGCGGCGCGGCAGCGCGGTTTTCGGCAGGTCGAGCGTCAGGGTTTCGTTCATCGCGTCGTCTCCTCGAGCGGGGGTTCGGGTTTGCGGAAGAAGGGCACGCGCTTCAGCCAAAGCCGCAGCGCCTGCCAGTGGATGCGCGCCATCACGCCGAGCGTCATCCACGGATAGCCGAAGAAGGCGCGCGCCAGGCGCGCCGCCGTGAGCGGCACGGCGCGGCCGGAAATCGCGGTGTGCAGCAGGTCGCCCTCGGCGTCGGCGTGGTCGATCCGCGCCAGCCGGCGCGGATCGCCGGGCCGGGCATGGAAGCGGAAGCGGTAGTGGCCCCGCACCGCCATGAAGGGCGAGACATGGAACACCTTGCGCGCCTCGAGCGCCTCGCCGTCGCGGATCGGACGCCCGTCCGCATGCGCGACCAGGTAGTTGTGGCGCTCGCCGAAGGTGTTGTTCACCTCGGCCAGCACGGCAGCGAGCCGGCCGTCGCGGTCGTGGCAATACCAGAAGCTGACCGGGTTGAAGACATAGCCGAGCATGCGCGGGAAACACTGCAGCCAGACCTCGCCGTCGGCGGCGATGCCCTCGCGCGCCAGCAGGGCGCGGATCCACGGCAGCGGATGCGAGCCGTCGCGCGCGCCGTGGTCCTCGAAACGGAAGGAGAACAGGTTGCGGCGGTTTACCGAGAAGCAGGGCGCGGCCGCCTCGTCGAGGCGGTGCAGCGGCAGCAGCAGGGCGAACACCGGATAGGTGAAGCGGTGCTGCGCCGGCCGCAGCCGGCGGTGCATCACCGTGCCGAACAGGATCTGCGCCGAGCTCATGCCGCCTTCCCCAGCTTGTCGTACCAGGGCGCGCGGCAGCCGAAGGCGCCGGCGACGGCGAGGCCTGAGCGCAGCCCGTCCTCGTGGAAGCCGTAGCCGCTCCAGGCACCGCAGAACCAGACGCGGTCGCGTCCGGAGAGCGCCGGCAGCTCGCGCTGGGCGGCGATGGCCGGGCCGTCGAAGATCGGATGGGCATAGGTGAACGAGGCGATCGTCTTCTCCTGCGCCGGCGCGCGCTGCGGGTTGAGGGTCACCACCACCGGCTGCCTGAAGGGCAGCGGCTGCAGGCGGTTGATGAGATACGAGACCGACACCGGGTTGCGCTCGGGCCCGTCGCGGCGCGACAGGTAGTTCCAGGCCGACCAGAGGCCGCGCTCGCGCGGCAGCAGCGCGGCATCGGTGTGCAGCACGGCATGGTTGGGTTCGTAGCGGATGGCCGCGAGCGCGCGCCGCTCGGCCGGGCTGGCATCCTCGTCGAGGATCGCCAGCGCCTGGTCGCTGTGGCAGGCCAGCACGACGTGGTCGAACTCCTCCACCTCGCGGTCGTGGGCGACGAGGATGCCGCGCGGCGTGCGGAAGACGCGCCGCACCGGCGAAGACAGGCGGATGTCCTCGATGCCGGCGGCGAGTTTGTTTACGTACTCGCGCCCGCCGCCCTTGACGGTGCGCCAGGCCGGACGGTCGAAGACCTGCAGCAAACCGTGGTTGTGGCAAAAACGCACGAAGGTGGCGAGCGGGTAGTCGAGCATCTGCCCGGCCGGGCACGACCAGATCGCCGCCGCCATCGGCAGCAGGTACCAGTCGGAGAAGGCGCGCGAATAGTTTCCCGCGGCGAGGAAGGCACGCAACGTCATGCCGTCGTCGGCATGGCGCTGCAGCCAGTCGACGCTCTCGCGGTTGAAGCGCAGGATGTCGGCCAGCATGCGCCAGAACTCCGGCCGCACCAGGTTGCGCTTCTGGCCGAACACCGTGGCGAGGCTGGAGCCGGCCCATTCCAGCGCCGGCGATTCGAGGCTGACGGCGAAGGACATCTCGCTCTCGACGCTGTCCACCCCGAGGTGGTCGAAGAGGGCGGTGAGGTTGGGGTAGGTCTTGTGGTTGAAGACGAGGAAGCCGGTGTCGACCGGATGCGTCACGCCGTCGAGCGTGACGTCGACGGTGTTCGTGTGTCCGCCCAGGCGCGGCGCCGCCTCGTAGAGCGTGACGGCGTGGCGCTGCGCCAGCAGCCAGGCGGCGGAAAGCCCGGAGATGCCCGAGCCGACGACGGCGATGCGCTTTCTGTTGGCGTTCATCATGCGTTCTCCCCGTTGCTGCCGCTGATCTCGGCGTAGGCCGAGTGGTTGTGGATGGACTCGAAGTTCTCCGACTTGACGGTCCACTCGGCGATGCGCGGCTCGCGCTTCAGGCGCAGGGCGATGTCGCGCACCAGATCCTCGACGAACTTCGGGTTGTCGTAGGCGCGCTCGGTGACCCACTTCTCGTCCGGCCGCTTGAGCAGGCCGAACACCTCGCAGGAGGCCTCCTCCTCGGCCAGGCGCACCAGCGCGTCGGGCGTCATCGGCTCGCGCAGGCGCACGGCGAGGGTGATGTGCGAGCGCTGGTTGTGGGCGCCGTAGTCGGAGATCTTCTTCGAGCAGGGGCAGAGGCTGGTCACCGGCGCTACGATTTCCATATGCAGCTCGGCGGGCAGGCCGGCGTGCTTCTCGGCGCGCAGGCGCACGTCGTAATCGAGCAGGCTTTCCACGCCGGAGATCGGCGCCTCCTTGGAGATGAAATAGGGGAAGGCCAGTTCGATCGTGCCGCTGCTTGCATCCAGCCGGCGCAGCATTTCGTCGAGCATGCGCAGCAGCCGCTCGGGCGTGAGCGCCGGGCGCTTCTTTTCCAGCAGCTCGATGAAGCGCGACATGTGGGTGCCCTTCACCTCGGGCGACAGGCCGACGGCCATGCTGACCTCGGCCACGGTGTGCTGCACCTGGCCCTGGCCGTCGAAGAGGGCGAGGGGATAGCGAAGTCCCTTCACCCCGACCCTGTTTATGGCCTGCTGGCGATGGTCGGCGCTGGCCTGGATGTCGGGCAGGAAGAATCTTTCGGGTGCATTCATGTCGTGTCTCCGTTGCGGATTGGGGTCATTCATCGATCAGATCAGCAGGCTTCCAGCAACAGCGGCTGGGCGGTCCTGCGGCGGCAGGCAGTCGGGCAGGGAATGCGGCAGACCCGGATTGTGGTAAAGCAGCAGCAGACGAACATCATCGCTGTCCTGGACAACATGGCAGACGCTCGAATCGCTCGAAACCGCTCCGGCAGGCATCGCGGCTTGGTTCGCGACACCGGCTGCAGCCAGGGTCTTGTCGTCCGCGGCCAGGGCCAGCACAGAGACGGAGAGGGTAACCGCAAGAATCGTGATATCGAAGGGTTTCATGTTTAATGTCCTGGACAAGAATTGAACTTGAGGCTAATATAGGCATCAGAACTTCACTTGTCAAGTATTTGTCCAGGACATTTATGAACAAAACGCTGATGAACATTGCGGCCGTCGAACGCGAGACGGGTTTGGGCAAGGACACCCTGAGGGTCTGGGAGCGTCGCTACGGCTTTCCCCGGCCCGAGCGGGACCAGCACGGCGAGCGTGCCTATCCCCTCGAACAGGTTGAAAAGCTTCGTTTAATCAAGCGACTGATGGGGCAGGGCTGGCGTCCGGGGCGGCTCCTGGCGAAGCCGGACGAAGAACTGGCAGCCCTCGCCGTGCCGGCGGAACCGTCCCCGGCCGGGGTCGCCGGCGGCAGCCTGATGCCGGCGGTGGTCGACCTCATCCGCCATCACGACATCCCGGCCCTGGGCAATGCCCTGCGGCAGGCCCTGCACCGCCACGGGCTGCAGCAGTTCGTGCTGGAAACGGTGAGCGCGCTGAATCGTGCCGTCGGCGAGGCCTGGATGCGCGGGGAGATCCAGGTCTTCGAGGAGCACCTCTATACCGAGCAGATGCAGGCCCTGCTGCGCCAGGCCATCGGTGCGCTGCCCGCGGGAGGCGGCCGTCCGCGCGTCCTGCTCACCACCGTGCCGGAAGAGCAGCACGTCCTGGGCATCCTCATGACGGAGGCGCTGCTGACGCTGGAGGGCGCCAATTGCGTGCCGCTCGGCACGCAGACGCCGCTTGCCGACATTGCCCAGGCCGCCCAGGCGCATCAGGCCGACATCGTCGCCCTGTCGTTTTCCTCGGCGTTTCCGGCGCGGCAGGTGGTGCCGCTGCTCAAGCAGTTGCGCGGCATGCTGGCCGGCCACGTCGCGCTGTGGGCCGGCGGCGCCGGGGTGGAGCGCCTCGCCGCGCCGGAGGGCGTGCGCATGATGGTCAGCCTCGAGGCCGCGCTGGAGGGGCTGGCGCAGTGGCGGACGGCGTATCCTGCCCACTGACTATCTGCTGAGCGCCCCGGGCACGCCCGGGCGCAAATCAACCCTGCCGGGCGCTCAGTGCAGCATCAGGCCGGAGGGCGCCGGCCGCGGGCCGACGTGGAGGACGAGGACGCGGTGGCCGAGCATGACCACGCTGCCGCGGCGACGGTTGTCGCCGGTGTCGCTGTATTCGAAGGCATAGACGCGCCGCAGCAGCAGGCGGCCCTCCTCGTTGCGCTCCGGCCTCATGCCGGCGCTGGCGACGGTGTCGTCGAGCAGCTGCAGGCCTTCCGATTCACAGGCGCTGCGGGCGGCGGCGATGCCGATGTCCCGCGCCTTGAGGCTGTCCAGCCAGAGCCAGGCGCCGCCGGCCAGCACGAGCAGGCCGAACAGTTCCGGCAGGGGCCAGCCGTTCATCGGTTGGAATTCAGCACCAGCCTCGCCTTGCTCTGGGCTTCCGCCTTGTTCTCGGCGCTGACGCGGCGGCCGAAGCCGTCGCGTTCGGCGATGCTGCGTTTCGTCGCCTCGATGCTCCTGATGCAGCGCCAGCGCTTGCCGCCCTTGGTTTCGATCTGCCGCATTTCCGCCTTCGGGTGGCGGGTGCCGCAGTGGTAGCAATAGGCCGTTTCGCTCATCGATGCCTTTCCGGTCGCGGCGGATCAGCCTTCGTACTTGAACGACATCGACACGCGCGCCCGGTAGGCGACCACCTTGCCCGACTTGTCGATCTTCATGTCCAGCTTGGTGATCTCGGCCACGCGCAGGTCGCGCAGGGTCTTGGCCGCCGTCTCGACGGCGGCGCGGGCGGCATCCTCCCAGGACGTCGGGCTCGAGCCGACCACTTCGAGAATCTTGTAGACGGCATCCGTGGATTTTTTCGTCGATTTCTTGGCCATGGGAGTCTCCTGATGTGTTGATGGCAGGGTGAACCGGCGCCTTGCGCGCCGTCATCGACATCATAGCCCTTTTGGCCGGTTTCAGGCAGGAACGCCCCTGCAGGCTTTGCCGGAACAGGCGGCCTGGCCGCATGGCGGCACGCGCTGCGGGTATCCTGTGGCCATGACCCTGAGCAGCACACCCGCGTTTCGCTTTCTGACCGGCCTCTACGAGCCGTCCGCCGTCCAGCAGCTGACCGACGGGCGTTTCCTCGTTCTCGAAGACGAGAAGGCACGACCGTTCAGCCTGGTCACGATCGGCCCCGATGGTACGGCCGCAAGCGTGCCGCTGCGCCCGGCGCCGCCGGAATCCGCCAAGGTTTTCAGGAAGCTGAACGATCTCGAAGGCATCGCCCTCTGCCGGGCGGGGCATATCTACGCCATCACTTCGCATTCGCGCGATGGCGACGGTGACGAGAAGGCGTCCCGCGAAAGACTGCTCCGCTTCCGCATCGAAGGGGATCGCGTGGTGGCGCCGATGGTGTCGAAGGCGCTCAAGCCGGCCCTGCTGGCGGCGCATCCCGGGCTGGCCGCCGCAGCGGAGATTCGCGATGTCAAGGCCGGCGGCGGGCTGAACATCGAGGCGCTCGACTTCAGTCCCGACGCGCGGCGTCTGCTGATCGGCTTTCGCAGCCCTTTGCTCGGCAACCTGGCCCTCGTCGCCTGCGTCGAGAATCCCGCGGCGATCTTCGACTCGGGCGAGGCGCCGCGCATCTCGGCCAGGCTGGAGACCCTGGACCTCGGCGGCAACGGCATACGCGGCATGTCCTGGTTTCCCTGCCTCGACGGATACCTCGTCATCGGCGGGCCGGTCGCGCGCGAACCCGTTCAATTCCAGCTCTGGTTCTGGAGCGGCCGTCCCGGTGCGCCGGCACGCCGCGTCACGATTCCCGGCCTGCCGGGCCTGGAAAGGGCCGAGGGGATCTGTCCGGCGGTGATCGATGGCCGCCAGTGGATCGTGGTCGTCAGCGATGACGGTAACCGGAAGGAAGGACGCTTTGCCCGCTTCCTGCTGCTTGAGCCCGGGCAATTGCAGGTTGCCGCATGAATCGGCTGATGCATGACTGGACGAGGGAGGTGGCCGTCTGAAGATTCACGGCCTTTCCGCCGCCACGGGCCTATACTTGAAACGCATACCCCTTCAATACGAGCAGGAGAAACACCATGGCCAAGGCCCAGAAGTCCAACAAGGAAACGAAGAAGCAACCCGTGCTGACGCCGAAGGAAAAGAAGGCGGCCAAGCAGGCGAAGAAGCACGCCGGGGTTGCCACCCCGATGGTTGTCAAGGGATCCTGAGCCCGCGGCGAGCGGGCGAAAGTCAGTCCCCGCGCTACGGCGCGCGCCGCTTGTCCGGGAGGCCGGAGCCGGCCAGGCGCGAGCGCTGCAGGGCGATGAACTCCAGAATTCCCCAGAGCAGCGTGCTGCCCAGCGAAAGCGCCGGGTGGAAGAGGGTCCTGCCGATCAGGTCGCGCATGGGTCCCTCCGTTCTGAAGTCAATCCAGCCGCCAGCCGGCGGCCATCTCGTCGAAGAGCTTTTCGATGATGCGTTGCAGGTCGATCATCCTGACGGGTGGAAACATGGCCGGGCAACTCCTCGCAACGATGGCATGGCAAAGCTAACAGGCGGACGTTAAGCCCGCGTTACGGAATTGCGACCTTTCGTGCGGTAGCAGCCGGCCCGGCGGCCGGGGTATGCTTTGCGGCTACGGTTTTTCCGCCACGATCGTGTCCCCATCCGCATTTACCGAGCTGGCCGAGCTTGAACGCATCATCGAAGCGGGCGCCGCCCACCTCGAGGCGCGATCGATGTGCGAGGTGGCGGTCGGCGAGCGGCGCTTTCCCGTCCATGTCGTAACGCTGGGCAATCCCGATCCGGCCGTGCCCGCCGTCGGCTACTTCGGCGGCTTCCACGGCCTCGAACGCATCGGCGCCGAGGTCGTCCTCGTCTACCTGCGCAGCCTGGTGATGCGCCTGCGCTGGGACAGCGTGCTGCACAGGCAGCTGGAGTCCCTGCGGCTGGTCTTCATGCCGCTGGTCAACCCGGGGGGCGTCTTCCGCGGCACCCGCGCCAACCCGAACGGCGTCGACCTCATGCGCAACGCGCCGCTGGAATCGGCCGAGCGCGTGCCCTTCATGATCGGCGGCCAGCGCCTCAGCGCCGGGCTGCCCTGGTACCGCGGGCCGGCCGGCGCCGCGATGGAAGCCGAGAATCAGGCCGTCTGCCGCGTCGTCGAAGAGGAGCTGCAGGCGCACGCGTTCAGCCTCACCGTCGACTGCCATTCCGGCTTCGGCCTGCACGACCGCATCTGGTTTCCCTACGCCCACAGCGCGCTGCCGTTCGCCCACCTGGCCGAGATCCACGCCCTCAAGGAAATCCACGAGCAGACCTGCGCCCACCACAACTACCTGTTCGAGCCGCAGAGCCGGCAATACCTGGCGCACGGCGACCTCTGGGACCACCTCAGCCGCGAGGCGGCCGCCCGGCCGGAGCGTGTCTTCCTGCCGCTGACGCTGGAGATGGGGTCGTGGCTGTGGGTGAAGAAAAACCCGCGCCAGATCTTCTCGCGCCAGGGCATCTTCAATCCGCTGATCGAGCACCGCCAGCAGCGCGTGCTGCGCCGCCACCTCGCCTGGCTCGACTTCACCGCCCGCGCCGCCGCCGGCTGGCGCAACTGGCTGCCCGCCGGCGCCGAGCGCGAACGCCACCGCGAAAGGGCCCTCGACCTCTGGTATCGGGGGGCGAAAACATGACGGCGTGGATATTCCTGCGCGGCCTTACCCGCGAGCGCCGGCACTGGGGGGATTTCCCCGCGGTCTTTCGCGAAGCGATCCCCGCCGCCGAGATCGTCGCGCCGGACCTGCCCGGCAACGGCACCCTGAACGCACTGCGCAGCCCGGCCGCCATCGGCGCCATGGTCGAGCACTGCCGCAATGCGTTGCGGGAGCAGGGCGTCCGCCCGCCATACTTTCTCCTGGCGATGTCGCTGGGAGCGATGGTGGCCGTCGAATGGGCCGCGCGCCATCCGGAAGAGTTGCGCGGCTGCGTCCTCATCGGCACCAGCTTCGGCGGCATCAGCCCCTTCCACCAGCGCCTGCGACCGCGCAACTACGCGACCCTGCTCGGCCTGGCCCTGCCCGGGATGAACGATGCCGCACGCGAAGCCGCCGTCCTGCGCCTCACCAGTAATCTGGCCGAAAACCGCGACAGGATCGTGCGGGACTGGAGCGCCTGGCGGCGCGAGCATCCGGTCTCGCGCGCCAACGCGCTGCGCCAGTTGTGGGCCGCGGCGCGCTACCGACTGCCGGCGCAGCGGCCCGCCGTGCCCATGCTGGTGCTCGCCGGCGCCGGTGACAGCCTGGTCGACCCGGCCTGCTCGCGCGAGCTCGCACGCCGCTGGCAGACCGGTTATGCCGAGCACCCCGCCGCCGGCCACGACCTCCCGCTCGACGACGGCGCCTGGGTCGCGCGGCAGGTGCGGGAATGGATGGAACGGCTGGTAGAGCGGGGCGCGGCGCCATGAATCCCGTCGTACAATCCCTTACCCGATTCTCTGGAGGAATACGATGAAAAGTATCCGCCTCGCGATCGTCGTCGCCGCTCTCCCGGCCGCTGCGTACGCCGAAGTCCTCTCGCCCGTCGGCGCCTGGACCACCATCGACGACGAGTCCAAGAAGCCGAAGTCCGTCGTGCGCATCGTGGAAAAGGACGGCGTCTATTCCGGCATGGTCGAGAAGATCTTCGACCCGGCCAGGCAGGACTCGAAATGCGAAGAATGCGCCGGCGACGACCCGCGCAAGGGCCAGCCGGTGATCGGCATGACCATCCTCACCGGCCTGAAGCCGGACGGCGACAACGTCTACGCCGGCGGCACCATCCTCGATCCCGCCAACGGCAAGACCTACAACGCGAAAGTGACCGTCATCGAGGGCGGCAAGAAACTGGAGATGCGCGGCTCGGTGCTCTTCATCGGCCGCACGCAGACGTGGGTGCGGGCGGACTGAAAGTCAGCCTCCGCGATACGGCGGGTTTTCCCCTCTCCCCGCCGGGGAGAGGGCAGGGTGAGGGGGCGGGTCAGACCTTCTTCAGAAAGCACGCCTTCAGCATGAAGCTGCCGGCATCCATCTTGCAATCCACCTCGTGGTCGCCGCTGCCTCTTCCTCCACGCCCGCCGCCACCATCGGCCACTCATGGCCGCAATCGGCGCAAACATGGTTGGCGCCGTCCTGATAGATTTCCATGGCGCATTGGGGGCAGGGCGGGGTGGTGGGCATGACGAGGTCCAGGGTGTGTTTAGGGTTGCAAGGGTATCCGTAACGGTGCGGGATCGGCAACTGGCAAAAAATCAGTCTCCGAAGCTGTTGCTCAAGGCGCGGGTGCGAAGGCGGCAATGTCCGCCTTTGTTCATCGGGGGTATTCCAGTAGAGTATCGGCTTTGGCGCGCTCGCCCGGAACATAACCTCCATGTTTGAACAAGCCTTCAAGAACATCGACAACGACCTGCGCAACGAAGCGGGCTGCACCACGGAACTCGACTACACCGAACAGACCTCCTGGCTGCTGTTCCTCAAGTACCTCGACGGGCTGGAACAGGACAAGGCGATGGAGGCCGAACTGGAGGGGAAGAAGTACGCCTTCATCCTCGACGAACCCTACCGCTGGTCATCCTGGGCCGCGCCCAGGGACAAGGACGGCAAGCGCGACCACAACAAGGCGCAGACCGGCGACGACCTGCGCGAATTCGTGGATCGCAAGCTGTTCCCTTACCTGCACGGCTTCAAGCAGAAGGCCAGCGGCCCGAACACCATCGAATACAAAATCGGCGAGATCTTCGGCGAGATCAAGAACAAGATTCAGAGCGGCTACACCCTGCGCGAGATCATCGACCACATCGACGAACTGCGCTTCCGCTCGCAGGCCGAGAAGCATGAACTCTCGCACCTGTACGAAGCCAAGATCAAGAACATGGGCAATGCCGGGCGCAACGGCGGCGAGTACTACACCCCGCGCCCGCTGATCCGGGCCATGGTGCAGGTGGTGCAGCCCAAGGTCGGCGAACGCATCTACGACGGCGCCTGCGGCTCGGCCGGCTTTCTCTGCGAGTCCTTCGACCACCTGCGGAGCCAACCCGGGCTGACGGCCGGCGACCTCAAGACGCTGCAGGAACGCACCTTCTACGGCAAGGAAAAGAAGCCGCTGGCCTACGTGATCGCGATCATGAACATGATCCTGCACGGCATCGAAGCGCCGAACATCATCCACACCAACACGCTGGCCGAGAACCTGGCCGACATCCAGGACAAGGACCGGATGGACGTCATCCTCGCCAATCCGCCCTTCGGCGGCGGCGAGCGCAAGGAAGTGCAGCAGAACTTCCCCATCCGCACCGGCGAGACGGCCTTTCTGTTCCTGCAACACTTCATCAAGATGCTCAAGGCCGGCGGCCGGGCCGGCGTGGTCATCAAGAACACCTTCCTGTCGAACACCGACAACGCCTCGATCAGCCTGCGCAAGCTGCTGCTCGAATCCTGCAACCTGCACACCGTCCTCGATTGCCCCGGCGGCACGTTTCAGGGCGCGGGTGTGAAAACGGTGGTGCTGTTCTTCGAGAAGGGCACACCGACGCGCAAGGTCTGGTACTACCAGCTCGACCCCGGCCGCAACCTGGGCAAGACCAACCCGCTCAACGACGCCGACCTCTCCGAGTTTGTCGAACTGCAAAAAACAAAGGCCGACACCGGGAAAAGCTGGAGCGTCGATGCCGCAAAGATTGATACCGCGAGCTACGACCTCTCGGTGAAGAACCCGAACGGCGGCGAGGCGGTCATCCACCGCATCCCGCAGGACATCATGGACGAGATTGCAGCGCTGGACGCCGAGAGTGCGGAAGTGCTGGCGAATATCAGGGCACTGTTATGAAGGCAGGGTGGCAACAGACGACGCTAGGCTCTGTCGCGCAAGTAGGGGCAGGCAATCCTGCTCCACAAGGCGGCGCCTTGTTCGCCGACGGAATCCACCCGTTTTTCCGCACGTCCGACGCGGGGCGCGTTCGATTCGGTGACATCACCGAGTCAAGTGATTATTTGAACGACGAAGGCGTCAAGGGCTTACGCCGATTCCCGGCAGGAACAATCCTTTTCCCGAAGAGTGGTGCTTCCACATTCCTGAACCATCGGGTGATGCTGGGCGTGGATGGCTATGTTTCCAGCCACCTTGCGACGATTGTTGGCGACGAGACCAAAGTTGATCGGCGGTTTCTTCTTTATTTCCTGAGTACGGTTTCTGCTCAGGATTTGATTCAGGATCACGCCTATCCTTCTCTCAATCTGCCCTTGATCACAGGCATCCCGGTGCCGCTACCCCCGCTCCCTGAACAGCACCGCATTGTCGACATCCTCGATGAAGCCTTCGATGGCATCGCCACCGCCAAGGCCAGCGCCGAACAGAACCTCCAGAACGCTCGCGCCTTGTTTGAAAGTCACCTGCAATCCGTTTTCACGGAGCGGGGGGCGGGGTGGGTAGATCGTACGCTCGACAAGGTATGCATTGTGGAACGAGGTAGTTCCCCTCGGCCGATAAAGAGCTATTTCACGACAGCGGCTGATGGCGTCAATTGGATCAAGATCGGAGACACCGAAGAGGGGGGGAAGTACGTCTTTTCTACCGCCCAGAAAATCACCCCCGAGGGAGCCAAACAGTCAAGGTACGTCAAAGAAGGAGACTTCATTCTCACAAACTCGATGTCGCTTGGTCGTCCATACATCATGAAGACCAACGGGTACATTCACGACGGATGGTTTGTGCTGCGCCTTGGTGACGGCATAGATTCGGAGTTTTTTTATTACCTCTTGTCCTCATCGTATGTTCAGGCGCAATTCCATACGCTTGCGGCGGGTGCAGTGGTCAAGAACATCAGCGGGGACTTGGTGAAAAAAGCAGTGCTTCCGATTCCACCCTTGGCCCAACAGCATGATCTGGCAGAGCGGTTCTTTGAGTTTTCGGAGGAAACCCAACGCCTCGAAACCCTCTACCGGCAAAAGCTGACGGCCCTCGACGACCTGAAAAAATCCCTCCTGCACCGAGCCTTCTCCGGTCAACTCTAGCGAGACTCACCATGTCCACCCAACGCTATTCCGTCACCCCGCACCCCATCGAAACCATACTGACTTGGGTCAAGTCGGGCGAGATCGCCATCCCGGAAATCCAGCGCCCCTTTGTCTGGGAGGCGACCAAGGTGCGCAACCTGCTGGACTCGCTGTATCAGGGCTATCCGGTCGGCTACCTGATCGCCTGGCTCAATCACACGGTGAAGCTCAAGGACGGCACCACCTCGGCCGGCAAGCGCATCCTGATTGACGGGCAGCAGCGGGTGACGGCGCTGATGGCGTCCCTGCTCGGCATCGAGGTGCTGAACGACGACTACGAGACGGTGCAGATCCGCATCGCCTTCAACCCGCAGGAAGAAGCCTTCGAGGTGTCGAACCCGGCGATCCAGAAGAACGTCGCCTGGCTACCTGATGTGGCCAAGGTGTTCGATCCGGCGGTCAGCGTGTTCCAGTTGGTCAGCGACTATTGCGCGGCCAATGCCGGCGTGTCGCAGAACGAGGTGTTCAAGGTCATCGAGAAGCTACGTGGCATCGTGCATAACCACGTCGGCATCATCGAACTGTCGGAAAACCTCGACATCGAGACAGTGACGGAAATCTTCATCCGCGTGAATTCGGCCGGCTCGCCGCTCTCGCAAGCGGATTTTGCAATGTCGAAGATCGCTGTCAATGAGTCCTTCGGCGGCAACATGCTGCGCAAGGCCATCGACTACTTCTGCCATCTGGCCGTGGCGCCGGAGTTTCTGGGCAAGATCAAGAAGGGCGACAAGGCGTTTGTCGAGTCGGAGTTCTTCGACAAGATGAAGTGGATCGCCGATGTGAATGATGACATCTACGACCCGAGCTACACTGACATGCTGCGAGTGGCCTTCACGTCGGAATTCGGGCGCGGCAAGTTGCAGGATTTGGTGGCCCTGCTGTCGGGCCGGAACTTCGAGACCAAGCAGTATGAGGAGGCGATTGCCGAGGAGTCGTTCGGCAAGTTGAAGAACGGTATCCTGGCCTTCGTCAACAAGACACACTTCGACCGGATCACGATGATCCTGCGCTCGGCGGGCTTCATCACCAGCAAGCTGATCAACAGCCAGAACGCGGTCAACTTTGCCTACATCCTGTATCTACGTGGCCGGGCCGAGGGCATCCCGCCGGCCGATCTGGAACGGGCGGTGCGCCGCTGGTATGCGATGTCGGTGCTGCGCGGGCGCTATAGCGGATCACCGGAATCGACCTTCGATTTCGACATCCGCCAGATCAGCAGCAAGGGCGTGCCGGCCTACGTCGATGCGGTGGTGCCGAACGAGTTGCCGGACAGCTTCTGGACGGGGATGCTGCCGCAGTTCATGGATACCTCGTCGATCAACAGTCCATATTTCCTCTGCTATCAGGCGGCCCAGGCCAAGCTGGGCGACAAGGGGTTCCTGTCGCGTGACATTACCGTGACTGACCTGTTGCTGAACAGGGCCGACGTGCATCACGTCTATCCGCGCCAGTATCTGAAAGACCAGAACCTGAGCAAGGGAACCTACAACCAGATCGCCAATTACGTTGTGGCGCAGAGCGAGATCAACATCGCTATCGGAGCGAAGCCGCCGGCCAGCTATTTCAAGGAATTGGCCGAGCAGTGCAATGGCGGTGTTAAGAAATACGGCGGAATTACCGACAAGGCGGAAATGGTGGCCAACCTGACGATGAACTGCGTTCCCACAGCATTGTTGAATGGCGAGATCAAGGATTTCAGCGAGTTTCTGGAGGAGCGGCGGAAATTGATGGCATTGAAGATCAAGGCGTGGTTTGAGGTGTTGTGATGCCAAAGAAAAGCCAGAACGAGACATTGACGATGGAGGCAGTAGCCGACGTGCTTTCATCTACCGATAAAGTTTCCTTCTTCAATGTTTTCTGGAAGACTTGGTCGGCCAATGGCTTTGGGACGCTCGGCAAGAAAGACACCGAGTTGTTAGTGTTCCTTTGCCTAAAGAAGGCACTTGGAGATAAAGCACTGAGCAAGCAGTACGACTGGGCCAGATTCCTTCGTTTAACCCCGGCGCGTGTGCGGTCAATTCAATTGGAGGCTCACCTTCGGTTCGGGCATCTAATCGACGAGGCCAATATCGCGCCCGAGACTTTGTTAAGGCAGTTCTTTTCGAGGCTGCATTCTGTTGACCTCGGCGATTTTGCAACCAAGGGTGGTGTGGATAGCGTTTCAGTGTCATTCGTTGTCGAAGATCCTGTGATCCAGATGGAGATTGATCGTCGAGTAAAGATTGTTGGCGGATACATCAACTTCTTGAGAAATCGCGATGTGGTCGTGCTTCGATTGTTGGACTTTTTCCGGCTTGTTTCACTCGACGAGAAGCATGACCTGATTGATACCTGGGTTAGGAAAAAGGCTGTTGAGTTGGATGAAGCCGATGGCCTGAAAAAGCGCGTATCTGCTCAAGGATTTGCGAACATGACGGGGGCGCAACAGTTGTCGGCCTTTGTTGACGACTTGGCCGAAACTGCAAAAATTGGGTCTCTGGTCGCACGCTTGAAGACCATCGTTGCCGCTGACAAAGAACGGAAAAGATGAACGAAGCCGAAACCCGCGCCGAGCACATTGACCCTGCCCTCGCTGCGGCAGGCTGGGGCGTGGAAGTAGGCAGCCGCATCCGGCGCGAATATCCGATCACCCTTGGCCGGCTGGAAGGGGCGGGGAAGCGCGGCAAGGCGCTGACGGCGGATTACGTTCTGGAATACCGCAACACCAAGCTGGCGGTGGTCGAGGCCAAGGCCTGGGACAAGGCGCTGACCGAGGGCGTGGCGCAGGCCAAGGACTACGCCGGGAAACTGGCGCTGCGCTTCACTTACGCGACCAATGGGCAGGGCATCTACGGCATCGACATGCAGACGGCCGTGGAAGGCGAGATTGCCACTTTCCCCTCACCCGACGAGCTATGGAATCGAACCTTCGCCACCAGGAACGTCTGGCGGGACCGGTTCGCCTCCGTACCGTTCGAGGACAAAGGGGGCTTCTTTCAGGGCCGCTACTATCAGGATATCGCCATCGAGCGGGTGCTGGCCGCCATCGCGGCCGGGCAAGAGCACATCCTGCTGACGCTGGCGACCGGTACCGGCAAGACTTTCATCGCTTTCCAGATTGCGTGGAAGCTGTTTCAGAGCCGGTGGAACCTGACCGATGCAAAGAGCGAGGGCGAACCGGCCCGACGGCCCCGCATCCTGTTCTTGGCTGACCGCAACATTCTGGCCGACCAAGCCTACAACGCCTTCTCTCCCTTCGACGACAAGGCGCTGGTGCGCATCGACCCTGCAGACATACGCAAGAAGGGCAAGGTGCCGAAGAACGGCAGCATCTTCTTCACCATCTTCCAGACCTTCATGAGCGGGCCGCCTAAGGATGGCAAGCCGTCGCCCTACTTCGGCGAGTACCCGCCGGACTTCTTCGACTTCATCGTCATCGACGAGTGCCACCGGGGCGGGGCCAACGACGAGAGCAACTGGCGCGGCATCCTCGACTACTTTGCGCCGGCCGTGCAGCTTGGCCTGACCGCCACCCCGAAGCGCAAGGACAACGTTGATACCTACGCCTACTTTGGCGAGCCGGTGTTCATCTACTCGCTCAAGGACGGCATCAACGACGGCTTCCTGACACCGTTCCGCGTCAAGCAGATTTCGACCAGCCTCGACGAGTACGTCTATACGCCCGACGACAAAGTGGTGGAAGGCGAGGTCGAGGCCGGCAAGCGCTACGAGGAACCGGACTTCAACAAGATCATCGAGATCAAGGAGCGCGAGAGGAAGCGCGTCGATATCTTCATGTCACTGATCGATCAGCGCGAAAAGACGCTAGTGTTCTGCGCCACGCAGGATCATGCGCTGGCGATCCGTGATCTCATCAATCAGATAAAGACCAGCTCCGACCCCAACTATTGCCACCGTGTGACGGCTAACGACGGCGCCTTGGGCGAGCAATACTTGCGGGATTTTCAGGACAACGAGAAGCATATCCCGACCATACTGACCACATCGCAGAAACTTTCGACCGGTGTGGATGCGCGCAACGTGCGCAACATCGTGCTGCTGCGGCCGGTGAATTCGATGATCGAGTTCAAACAGATCATCGGGCGCGGTACCCGGCTCTACGACGGCAAGGACTACTTCACTATCTACGACTTCGTGAAGGCGCACCATCACTTCAGCGACCCGGAATGGGATGGCGAACCGGCCGAACCGGAGGTATGCGAGGTGTGTCACTCGATGCCGTGCATTTGCATCAAGGAGCCGCCACCGCCTTGTTATCTTTGCGGCAAGTCGCCCTGTGAATGCGCAAAAGCCCCGTGCCCGAATTGCGGCCAACGCCCTTGTGTCTGCAAGAAGAAGGCGAAGGTGGAGCTGGCGGATGGCAAGTCGCGTCACATCCAGCACATGGTGGTCACCAGCTTCTGGCACCCGGACGGCACCCCGATGTCGGCGCAGCAATTCATGGAGGCGCTGTTCGGCAGGTTGCCGGACTTTTTCACCAATGAAGATGAACTGCGGGCGCTCTGGAGCGCACCGGACACCCGCCGGAAGTTGCTGGAGGGATTGGCCGAGAAGGGTTTCGGCAAGGATCAACTGGCGGAGATGCAGAAAATCATCGACGCGGAGAAATCCGACCTGTTCGACGTGTTGGCCCATGTGGCCTATGCCCTGGAACCGCTGACCCGCGAAGAGCGGGCGAACCGGGCGATGGCGGTCATCAGCGAGGACTTCAATCCGAGGCAGAAGGTATTTCTCGACTTCGTGTTATCACACTATGTGGCGCTCGGGGTCGAGGAACTGGATCAGGCCAAGCTGACACCGCTTTTGAAGCTGAAGTACCACGACTCGATTCCGGACGCGGTGGCCGATCTCGGCCGGCCGGAAGAGATTGGCAAGGTGTTTAGTGGGTTCCAGCGGTATCTGTATATTGAGCCGGCGTGACAGCCACCAGTCCGCGGAGGATCAGTTCATTTCCCCGCGAATCTACCACTCGGCAAGCAATTCCGGGCGTACTTGAGGCTTTTCCGCAGTTCCTTACAAGTGGGTCTCAAACCACCGCGCCGCATGCTCCGCCGCCAGCTCCAGCGTGCCGGGCTCCTCGAAGAGGTGCGTCGCCCCTGGCACGATCTCCAGCTTTTTCTCGCAGCGCAGTAGATCGTAGGCCTGCCGGTTGAGGTCGATCACGCCGTCGTCCTGGCCGCCGACGATGAGCAGGGTGGGGGCGCGGACCAGAGTCAGTGCCTGCGGGCCGGCGAGGTCGGGGCGTCCGCCGCGCGAAACGACTGAAGCGATACCCGGGTGTTTCGCCGCCGCCTGCAGGGCCGCGGCGGCGCCGGTGCTGGCGCCGAAGCAGCCGAGCTTCATGCCCTTCGTTTCCTTGTTTTCCTCCAGCCAGTCGAGGGCGGCGAGCAGGCGTTCAGTGAGGAGGCCGATGTCGAAGCGCGTTTCGTAGGTCTGGTCTTCGCGCAGTGTGAGCAGGTCGAAGAGCAGGGTGGCGATGTTGTGTTCGTGCAGGACTTCGGCGACGTAGCGGTTGCGCGGGCTGTGGCGGCTGCTGCCGCTGCCGTGGGCGAAGGCGACGATGCCGGAGGCGTTGTCGGGAATAGTCGCCGTGCCGGGGAGACTGACTTTGCCGGCGGGGATGAGGGCTTCTTTGTGATGGGTGGGCATGGGTGGCTCCCCTTAGTTCAATGGGTAGAACGGATTCGACCGCTGCTAAATCCCCCGGCCCTGCGGGCCACCCCCTTTTGCAAAGGGGGTTGTGGTGGTGGTCAGGCGCCCATGCGGATTCGCACGGGGATGCGGCGGCGGCCGAACTGGCCTTCGAACTTGCCGAAGCGGCCGGCGATGGGGGTGCCGCAGTGTTCGCAGTGGCCTTCTTCGGTGAGGTCGTAGGCGAGGATCTGGTGCCAGTCGCGCACGATGACGCCCTTGCCGCAGCCGGGGCAGAAGGTGGTGCCGCCTTCGGTGTCGTGCACGTTGCCGGTGTAGACGTGGCGGATGCCCGCGTCGAGCGCGATCCTGCGCGCCTGGTGCAGCGTGGCGGCCGGCGTCGGCGGCAGGTCGTCGAGCTTGTAGTCGGGGTGGAAGGCGGTGAAGTGGATGGGCACGTCGCGGCCGAGTTCCCTGACGATCCACTTCGACATCGCCTCGATCTCGGCGGCGGAGTCGTTCCTGCCGGGAATGAGCAGGGTGGTCAGCTCGAACCAGCAGTCGGTCTCGTGCTTCAGGAAAGTCAGTGTGTCCAGCACGGGTTGCAGATGCGCGCCGGTGAGCTTGTAGTAGAAATCCTCGGTGAAGGCCTTCAGGTCGACGTTGGCGGCGTCCATTTTCGCGAAGAACGCGCGCCGCGCCGCTTCGCCGATGTAGCCGGCGGTGACGGCGACGGTCTGCACGCCGCGTTCGTGGCAGGCGTCGGCGACGTCCATCGCGTACTCGGCGAAGATCACCGGGTCGTTGTAGGTGAAGGCGACGCTCCTGCTGCCGCCCTCGGCGGCGACGCGGGCGATCTCCCCGGGCGAGGCTTCGTCCATCAGGCGGTCCATGTCCTGCGACTTGGAGATGTCCCAGTTCTGGCAGAACTTGCAGGCGAGATTGCAGCCGGCGGTGCCGAAGGAAAAGACGCTGCTGCCGGGGTAGAAATGGTTGAGCGGCTTTTTCTCGATGGGGTCGATGCAGAAGCCGGAGCTGCGGCCGTAGGTGGTGAGCACCATGCCGTCGCCGACGCGCTGGCGCACGAAGCAGGCGCCACGCTGGCCGTCGCGCAGCTTGCAGTCGCGCGGGCACAGGTCGCATTGCATGCGGCCGTCGTCGAGCATGTGCCACCAGCGGCCGGGGTATTGATCGCTCATGCTCGTCGTCCTCGCGAAGGCGGGGACCCAGCGGCGTTGAAGGAGGCGTTATGGATTCCCGCTTTCGCGGGAATGACGGGGTGGGGCGCGTGGATGAGGGGGTGACTCATCGGCCTTCCTTCCACTTGGTCACCTCGTAGCGCGAGATGCTCACCGTCTCGTGCCAGAAGTTCGGCGGCAGGCCGGCCTTGCGCTTGAGCTGCTGCATGAACTGCTCCGGCTCGGGCAGGCTTTCCCATACCTGCGGCAGGAAGGTACTGCGGTGGCGGCCGTACTGGAAGACGATGCCGTCCACGCCGGGGCGCAGCTGGGCCATGAAGTCGGCCTCGTCGCGGAAACTCAGCGCGACGGCGGGCGTCAGCAGCGAAACCTCGACCGAGGTGTGCTCGAATTCCTCGACGCCCAGCGGTGAAAAGCGCGGGTCGCGGAAGGCGGCGGCGAGGGCGTTCTCGCGCACGTCGTGGAGCAGGGCGCGATGGGCCTCGAGCGAGCCGATGCAGCCGCGCAACTGGCCCTGCTGGGTGAGGGTGACGAAGGTAGCGCCGGGCTCCTGCAGGCGCGCGTGGCTGGCGTCGGCCGGGGCCGGCTGGCCAAGCTGCTCGCCGATGGCGGCACGCGCCAGGCGAAGGAGGGTGGAGCCGAGTTCAGTGTCGCTCACTGGACTACCCTCCAATCCTCGGTAGCAGTGGGACTGGTATGGCGCAGGGTTATCCACGGTGGCGGTCGGTCGGCGCTTGCGACGAACCGACCGACCGCCGCGGTGGATAACCCGTGTTTAGCGCCACGGCCGATCCCGTCCTTGACAGGACGCTGTTGCTGAGCCGAAGGTTGATTCCGACTTCCGTGCCCCCGGGGCGACTGCCAGCGTCGCTGGCCGCTTGACGGCCCGCATGAGACCCGCAGCCCTCGGGGCGCCGGAAGACCCAGACGGGCTACAGGGTGTAGCGCCATGGAGAAGAGCCAAGAGCGCCGATCAGTGAGCGACCCGCACGGGCTTCCGGCACGGCAAGTCATACCGCAATTTATGGGAGATTGTCCATGACTACTTTCTTCGCCGGGCTGGACTGGGCCAGCCAAACCCACGCTGTTTGCATCATCGACGCGCAGGGAACCGTCCATAAGCGATTCGACATCGATCACACCGCCGCCGGCCTGGCCGAACTGCGGCGCCATCTGGTGGCCGCCGGTTCGCCGCCCATCGCCATCGAGCGTCCGTCTGGCCTCATCGTCGATGCGCTGGTGGAGGCCGGCTTCACCGTCTTCCCCATCCACCCCAACGCGGTCAAGGCCACGCGTCCTCGCTATCGCAGCCACGGCGCCAAGAGCGATGCCTCCGACGCTTACCTGCTCGCCGACTTGCTGCGCACCGACGGGCATCGCTTCAAGCCCCTGGCGCCCCAGGGCGACGAGATCCGCGCCTTGCGTGCCTTGGTGCGCGGCCGCGATGACTTGGTCGCCACCCGCGTGCAGCTGGCCAACCAGTTGCGCAGCCTGCTCGATTCCTTCTGGCCCGGCGCCACTGCGATCTTCGCCGACGTGGATTCGCCCATCGCGCTGGCCTTCGTCGAGCGTTACCCGACGCCGGAGAGCGCCGCCCGACTGGGTCCCAAACGCATGGCCGCCTTCTGCGCCCAGCATGCCTACTGCGGTCGTCGCACCGCCGAGGAACTGCTGGAACGCCTGCATCAAGCCCCCATCGCCGGCACCGGCGAACTGGAGGCCGATGCCAAGGGCGAACTGACGCGTAGCCTCGCCCGCATCCTGGCTCGCCTGGTCGAGCAGATTCGCCTGCTTACCAGCCGCATCGAGCACCATATCGCATCCCTCGACGACGGCCGGATCGTCATGAGCTTCCCCCGCGCGGGACGCATCTGTGCCGCGCAAATCCTTGCCGAACTGGGCAGTGTCCGCGAACGCTTCGATACCGACGCCCAACTGGCCGCCGAGGCCGGCGTGGCTCCCGTCACCTACCAATCGGGCAAGTCCAAGTCCGTGACTTTCCGCTGGGCTTGCAATCACCGCTTGCGTGCCGCGCTGACCTGCCTGGCCGACAACTCCCGCCATGCCAGCGCCTGGGCCAACCGCCTCTACACAGCTGCCCGCACTCGTGGCTGCGATCATCCCCACGCCATTCGTATCCTCGCACGCGCTTGGGTACGCATCCTCTGGCGTGCATGGATCGATCGAAAACCCTACGACCCTGCACAACATCGCGGCGCTTGTTCGGCATTCCAAACTACTTAGGGTTGACACAGGGTGTCTCATGACAGCCTTCCCCCCGCCACCTTTCCCGGGGAAGGGGGTGACTGTTGCTCGCCGCGCAGCGGTTCGGTTTCGCGCAGGGCAAACGAGGCGTAGCCGACGACGCGCGAGCGGTCGCCGGCGGTGTCGCCGGAGTTGCGCAGGTCGAGCAGTTCGATGGAGAGGCCGCGCCGCTTCGCGCAGAGCAGGAGGCCGTTGATCGGCGTCGCGCCGCAGGCTTGCTCGTGCTCGATGGAGGGCTCCAGGGCGAGGATCTCGCCGACCGTGCCTTGGTCGATGCCCTGCGCCGAGGCGTAGGCGTGGAAATGCGAGAGGTCGGAGCTGATGAGGATCAGGGTTTCCGGCCCGCCCCAGAGGAGATCGAGCACCTCGGCCACCTGGGCCGGGGTGGCCGCGCCGACGGCGAAGGGCAGCAGGGTGAAATCGTCGAGCACCGTCTGCAGGAAGGGCAGCTGCACTTCGAGGGAATGTTCCAGGTTGTGCGCGACGTCGCTGGCGGTGACTTGCGGCAGCTTGAGCGCGGCGGCGGCCCCTTCGGCGTCGATCGCTACGCCGCCCAGGGGCGTGGCGTAGGCTTCGGCGACCGGCAGGGCCAGGCCGCGAATCGGCACGCGATGCGCCGGGCCGAGCAGCACGACGCGACGGACAAGGCTGCGCGCCGGGGCCAGCAGGGCGTAGGCGCGGGCGGCGACCGCGCCGGAATAGACATAGCCGGCGTGCGGGACGATGAGCGCCTTGGGCGCGGGCGCCTGCGCGGGCTCGCAGGCCGCGAGGAAGGCCTGGATGTCCCGGGCGAGCGCCTGTGCGTCGGCCGGGTAGAACATGCCGGCGACGGCGGGCGGACGGATGTGCAGTGATGGATTCATCATATTCACTACAAATTGGGTGGATGCGGAGGGAATCAAGCCCCCCTTGCAAGTCGGTCTTCAGCCCGACATGGGCCGCTGTCCCACAGGGATTTCCTTTGGTCATCGGCCTGAAGGCCGACCTACAGTCATTATAGAAAGCACAATTCTCGACGTATTGCAGCGCAGCATCGAAAGTTTCCCGGTTTGAGAAAGTCTGTTTTACTATGCGGAAAACGCAGCCAAGGTCGCGTCATGTATAAGAAAAACTATGGGTATTCATATATAAGACTTTGTTGTTGCGACGCGGCGAAATTCCTATACTCCCTGCAACACGAACGCGAGTAGCGCAACAACGCTGCTTGCGTGTCACCCGGCCTGGCGCACCCCGCCAGGCTGTCCAGTAAGCCGGATTCGATCTCCGGCTGCACCGTGAGTGGCTGTCGCCGCCAGCGCCCGCAAGGCCAGGCCCGGCACCATCAGGTTCCAGAGTCTTTTATTTGTCCGGCGTACGCCCGGTGCGTTCGCGTGGCATTCAGACCCTGGTGAAGTCATGGTTATTTGAACCTTAAAGGTTATGGCTGGCAGCATGGGATCGCTCTCGAACCTTGCGTATGCAGGCGCCTTCATGGCGCTGCTCGGCGTCGTCCTGGCCGGCGTGATCGCCTTCGCCAACCGGCGTCTCTACGTCTATGAAGATCCGCGCATCGACGAGGTCGAGGAGCTGCTGCCGAAATCCAACTGCGGCGCCTGCGGCACGGCCGGCTGTCGCAACTTCGCCGAGAAGGTCGTCGCCGGCGAAATCCTGCCGGCGCAATGCACCGTGAATGCGCCGGCGCAGAACACGGTGATCGCCGACCTGCTCGGCGTCGATGCCGGCTCGGTGGAGAAGCGCGTGGCGCGCCTGGCCTGCGCCGGCGGCCGCCATGTCGCCTACCTGCGCGCGCGCTATGCCGGCCACACTTCCTGCCGCGCCGCGGCGGTGGTGAGCGGCGGCGGCAAGGATTGCGCCTGGGGCTGCCTCGGCCTGGCCGACTGCGCCGAGGTCTGCGACTTCGACGCCATCCACATGGACGCCCACGGTTTGCCGGTGGTGGACGCCGACAAGTGCACCGCCTGCAACGACTGCGTCGAGGTTTGCCCGAAGGGGCTGTTCTCGCTGGAGCCGGTCTCGCGCAAGTTGTGGGTGGCCTGCAAGAACCTCGCCGACGGCGACACCGCCGAGGCCTCCTGCGAGGTGGCGTGCACCGCCTGCGGCAAATGCGTCGTCGATTCCGCCCCCGGCGTGATGAAGCTGGAGAACAACCTGGCGGTGATCGATTACGCGCAGAACGATCGCACGGCGAAGCAGGCCATCGAGCGCTGCCCGACCGGCGCCATCGTCTGGTTCGACAACCCGAATACCCCCTGCAGAGGCGCGGAAGCGAAAAAAATCCTGCGCCAGAACGAATTACCCCTGATCAGTGCGTGAGGTGAAGCCATGCTGAAAAAAATCAAGGAATACAAGCTGTTCGAAACCGGCCCCGGTGCCGGCAAGGACAAGGCCAAGGTCAAGTATCCCGGCGTGCGCGACGCGGTCGACGGCAATACCGCCGTGATCCACGTCGAACGCGAGGCGTCCGACGCCGCCGGCGCCTATCCCATCACGCCGTCCACGCAGATGGGCGAATACTGGGCCGAGGCCGTGGCGGCGGGTCACCTCAACATTTCCGACCGCCCGCTGATCTTCATCGAACCGGAGTCCGAGCATGCCGCCGCCGGCGTCACCGCCGGCATGTCGATGACGGGTCTGCGTGCCACCAACTTCTCCTCGGCCCAGGGTGTCGCCTTCATGCACGAGTCGCTCTACGCCGCCGTCGGCAAGCGGCTGCCCTACGTGCTCAACATGGGCTGCCGCGCCATCACCAAGGCCAGCCTCAACGTGCATTGCGGCCATGACGACTACCACTGCGTGGACGACACCGGCTTCATCCAGGTGATGGCCAAGGACGCCCAGGGCGCCGCCGACCTCAACCTGATCGCGCGCAAGGCGGCCGAGCTGTCGCTGACCCCGGCCATCGTCGGCCAGGACGGCTTTCTCACCACCCACCTGATCGAGTCGGTGATGCTGCCCGAGCGCGAGCTGGTGGCCGAGTACCTCGGCAAGCCGGACGATCTCATCGACACGCCGACGCCGGCCCAGGCCATGCTCTACGGCCCGAAGCGCCGCCGCGTGCCGGCGATCTGGGACGTGGATGTGCCGCTGCTCTCCGGCTCGGTGCAGAACCAGGACGCCTACATGCAGGCGGTGGCCGGCCAGCGGCCGTACTTCTTCGATCACATCGGCGACATCACCGACCGCTGCATGGCGGAATACGCCGAGCTGACCGGCCGCCGGTACAAGCGCGTCGCCACCTACCGCTGCGAGGACGCCGACTGGCTGATCCTCGGCATGGGCAGCATGATCGTGCAGGCCGAGGCCGTCGCGGATTACCTGCGCGAGAAGCGCAAGCTGAAGGTCGGCGTGGTCGACCTGACCCTGTTCCGCCCTTTCCCGGGCGACCTGCTCGGTGCAATCCTCAAGGGCAAGAAGGGCGTGGCGGTGCTGGAGCGCACCGACCAGCCGCTGGCCGAGGACCTGCCGCTGATGCGCGAGGTGCGCGCCACGGTCGCCAAGTGCCTGGAGAATGGCTCGGCAGAAGGCAAGCCGGCCTACCCCGGCTATGCCGCCTACGCCTCGGCGAAGGACATGCCGCGCCTGTACTCGGGCTGCTACGGCCTCGGCTCGCGCGACCTGCAGCCGGAAGCGCTGATCGGCGCGGTCGAGAACATGCTGCCGAATGCGGACCACAAGAAGTTCTTCTACCTGTCGGTCGATTTCGTGCGCGAGACGCCGGCCAACCCGAAGGACGAGATCCACAACCAGAACATCCTCGAGGCCTATCCGCACATCCGCGAGCTGGCGCTGCGCGGCAGCGAGAATCCGAACCTGCTGCCGAAGGACTCGATCACGGTGCGCATGCACTCGGTCGGCGGCTGGGGCGCCATCACCACCGGCAAGAACCTGGCGATGACGCTGTACGAACTGCTCGGCTGGGACATCAAGGCCAACCCGAAGTACGGCTCGGAGAAGAAGGGCCAGCCGACCACCTATTACCTGTCGGCGGCGCCGGAGCCGATCCGCGTGAACTGCGAGTACGTCTATGTGGACATCGTGCTCTCGCCCGACCCCAACGTGCACGAGCACTCCAATCCCGTCGCCGGCCTGAAGAAGGGCGGCGTGCTGATCGTCCAGAGCAACCGCTCCGCCGATGACCTTTGGGCCAGTTTTCCGCTCTGGATGCAGAAGCAGATCGTCGACAACGACATCCGCGTCTTCTACCTCGACGCCTTCCAGATCGCGCGCGAGGAAGCCGGTTCGGCCGACCTGCAGCTGCGCATGCAGGGCATCGCCTTCCAGGGCGCCTTCTTCGCCGCCAGCCCGGTGATGAAGAACGCCGGCCTGACCGAGGAGAAGCTGTTCAAGGCCATCGAGGACCAGCTGCAGGCGAAGTTCGGCGGCAAGGGCCAGCGCGTGGTGGACGACAACCTGCGCGTGGTGCGGCGCGGCTACGCCGAACTGAAGGAGATCACGGAAAAGTCAGTCGGCGCGACACGGCGCAACCTGCGCGAGAAGAGCGCCGGCCTGCCGGTGATGCTGAAGCAACTGCCCGAGGGCGACGGCAAGGTCGCCGACATCCACCGCTTCTGGGAGCAGACCGGCAGCTTCTACGCCACCGGCAAGGGCTCCGACAATCTGGTCGACCCGTTCATCGGCGCCTCGCTGGTGCCGGCGGCCACCGGCGTCTTCCGCGACATGACGCAGATCCGCTTCGAGTACCCGGAGTGGATCGCCGAGAACTGCACGGCCTGCGGCAACTGCTACACGGAGTGCCCGGATTCGGCCATCCCCGGCCTGGTCAGCAGCGTGGCCGACGTCTTCAACACCACCGTGACGCGCGTCGAGCGCGGCGGCCGGCCGACGCGGTATCTGCGCCGCGCCGTGCGCACGCTGGAGAAGAAGCTGCGCGGCATGATCGAGAGCGGCGGCCAGGGTGCGCAACTCAGCATCCGACCGCTCGTCGACGACGCCATCAACGCCACCGTCGCCGAGGCGCCGGAAGCCGAGCGCCAGGGCCTCGCCGAGGAGTTCCGCCTCTTCCGCGAGTCGCTCGGCGATTTCCAGTTCGGCACCACCAAACCCTACTGGACGCAGAAGGAGAAGAAGGGCAAGGGCAGCGGCGGCCTGTTCTCCATCACCGTCAACCCCTACACCTGCAAGGGCTGCGCGCTGTGCGTCAAGGTCTGCGAGGACGACGCCCTGCGCATGGTGACGCAGACCGAGGAATCCGTCGAGCGCCTGCGCAGCGACTGGAATTTCTGGCTCGACCTGCCGTCGACGCCGGCCGAGTACAGCCGCATCGACAGCCTCGACGAGAAGATCGGCGCGCTGGAAACCCTGCTGCTCGACAAGAAGAACTACGGCTCGATGCCCTGCGGCGACGGCGCCTGCCTCGGCTGCGGCGAGAAGACCGCCATCCACCTGTTCACCGGCACGGTGACGGCGCTGATGCAGCCGCGCGTGGAGAGGCACGTCGCGCATCTGGACGGGTTGATCGAGCGGCTGGAGAAGCACATCCGCATGAAGCTGACCGAGTCGGTGGACCTTTCCGACACCGGCGCCGTGCTGCAGGCCGTGAATGCGGCCAAGGACCAGGACCTGACGCTGGCCAGCCTGGCGGCGAAGATCATGGAGAACAAGCCGTCGCGTCCGCTCGACCCGGTCTGGGTGAAGTGGGCGACGCAGCTCATCGAGAAGCTGAAGGACCTGAAGTGGCGCTATGCCGAGGGCCCGACCCAGCGCGGCCGCGCCGAGATGGGCATCATCAACTCGACCGGCTGCACCTCGGTGTGGGGCTCGACCTATCCCTTCCATCCCTATCCCTTCCCCTGGACCAGCCACCTGTTCCAGGACTCGCCCTCGGTGGCGATGGGCATCTTCGAAGGCCACATGGCGAAGATGGCGGAGGGCTTCAAGGCGGTGCGCATGGCCGAGCTGGAGCTCGCCGGCGAATACAACACCGACAAGCACGAGGACTTCTTCCGCCGCTTCAACTGGCAGCAGTTCTCCAAGGAGGAATGGCTGCTCTGCCCGCCGGTGGTCTCGATCGGCGGCGACGGCGCGATGTACGACATCGGCTTCCAGAACCTGTCGCGGGCCCTGATGTCGGGCATGCCGATCAAGGTGCTGGTGGTCGACACCCAGGTGTATTCCAACACCGGCGGCCAGGCCTGCACTTCGGGCTTCATCAGCCAGATCTCCGACATGGCGCCCTTCGGCGCCGCCCAGCGCGGCAAGCAGGAGACGCGCAAGGAGATCAGCCTGATCGGCATGGCGCACCGCACGGCCTACGTCATGTCCGGCACCATCGCCCACACCAACCACCTGATCGAGAGCTACATCGACGGCCTCAACTCGCGCCGCCCGGCGCTGTTCAACATCTACGCCGTCTGTCCGCCCGAGCACGGCATCGGCGACGACAAGAGCGTGGACCAGAGCAAGCTGGCGGTGGAAGGGCGCGCCTACCCGCTGTTCCGCTTCGATCCTGACGCCGGCACCACCTTCTCGGAATGCGTCAGCCTCGAAGGCAACCCGGCGCTCGACCAGGACTGGCCGGTGTATACCCTCAACTACACGGACGAGAACGGCGCCGCGCAGAAGATGGAGCTGCCGATGACCTTCGCCGACTTCGCCGCGACGGAAGGCCGCTTCGGCAAGCAGTTCAGGAAGGCGCCGCCGGAAACCTGGAACGACGACATGGTGGCCATGGCCGATTTCCTCCGGCTCGGCAAGGACGAACGCGAAGGCAAGTTTCCCTTCATCTGGGCGACCGACCAGAAGAACCGCCTGACGCGCCTGCTGGCGACCGAGGACCTGGTGCGCGCCTGCGAGGAGCGGCTCAACTTCTGGAAGCAGCTGAAGGACGTCGCCGGCCTCGACCGGGCCGAAGTGGACACCGAAATGCTGGCCGACCAGGTGCGCGCCGAACTGCTGGCGAAGATCACCGCCAGCCTGGGCGTCGGTGGCGTGGACATGCCGGCGGCGAACGCGCCGCAGCCGTTGGCTGCGCAGCCCGCCGCCCCGGCGGCCGACGGCTACGAGCCGGTCTGGGTCGAGTCGCCCGAATGCACCGCCTGCGACGAGTGCACCACCCTTGCGCCGAAGGTCTTCGTCTACAACGACCAGAAGCAGGCCATCGTGGTCAACCCGAAAGGCGCCAGGTACGCCGACATCGTCAAGGCGGCGGAAAAGTGCACCGCCGGCTGCCTGCACCCCGGCACGCCGTGGAACATGAGCGAGCCGGGCATCGAGAAGCTGATGGCGCGCGCGGCGAAGTACAACTGATGAGAACCGCTTTCAACGCAGAGATCGCAAAGACGCAAAGAGCGCAAAGGAATCCTTGCATGATTTTCTTTGCGTCCTTCGCGTCTTTGCGTCCTTTGCGCTGGAAGCGGTTTGTGCTTTTCGCATGAAACTGCTCTCCTACTTCCGCGGCGAGGCTTTCCAGCGCGGCGTGCATCCGCCGGGCTGCAAGCTGACCGCCGATACGCCGATCCGCCGGCTGCCGTTCGCGCCGCGGTTGATCGTGCCGCTGTCGCAGCACATCGGCAAGCCCTCGCGGCCGGTCGTGCGCGTCGGCGAGGAGGTGCTGCGCGGGCAGCCGATCGCCGAGGCCGACGGCTGGCTTTCGGTGCCGCAGCACGCGCCGGCCACCGGGGTGGTGGAGGCCATCGAGCTGCGGCCGAGTGCGCGCGGGCCGTGGACGGAATGCATCGTCATCCGCGTCTATGAGGCGTCGACCCAGGAGGTGCTGTGGGGCACGCCGCAGGACCTGGACGCATTCCCGCCGCAGGACATCGTGCTCGCCGTCCAGCGCACCGGCATGGTCGGCCTCGGCGGCGCCGCCTTCCCGAGCCACGCCAAGCTGACGGTGCCGGAAGGCGCCCGCGTCGAGACGCTGGTGGTGAATGGCTGCGAGTGCGAGCCGTACCTGACCTGCGACCATCGCGTCATGGTGGAGCAGGCGCATGACCTGATGACCGGCATCCGCCACGCCCTGCGCGCCACCGGGGCGAAGCGCGCCATCATCGGCGTCGAGGACAACAAGCCGGAAGCGGCCGAAGTCCTGCGCCGGGCGCTGCCGCCGCAGGGCGACATCTTCGTCGAGAAGGTGCCGACCAAGTATCCGCAGGGCTCGGAGAAAATGCTCATCACGGCGCTGTTCGGCGTCGAAGTGCCCTCGGGCAAGCTGCCGCTGTCGCTCGGCATGGTGGTGAACAACGTCGGCACGCTGGCCGCGCTGGGTCGGCTGCTGCCGGCGGGGCAGGGGCTGATCGAGCGCGTCGTCACCGTCACCGGCCCCGGCGTGGCGCGGCCCGGCGATTACCGCGTGCCGCTCGGCACGCCGATTTCCTTCGTGCTCGACTATGCAGGCGCCCCGGCGCAGGCAAGGCAGGTGATCCTCGGCGGCCCCATGATGGGCCAGTCGGTGGCCTCGCTCGACGTGCCGGTGACCAAGGGCGTCTCGGGTGTGCTGGTATTCCGCGGCGAGGACATGGCAACAGGGGCGGGGCGCAAGACCTATCCCTGCATCAAGTGCGGCGAGTGCGTCGAGTCCTGCCCGATGGGGCTGAACCCCTCCATGCTGGGCATGCTCGCCGCGCGGCGCGAATACGACGCGATGGGCGAGGAATATCACCTCGGCGACTGCTTCGAGTGCGGCTGCTGCACCTACATTTGCCCGTCCAACATCCCGCTGGTGCAGCAGTTCCGCGTTGCCAAGCAGATCCTGCGCGAGAAGGCGGCGGCGTGAGCAAGCCCAGCATGGCTTCACGTTGGTCTCATACTCGTCATACCGGCGAAGGCCGGTATCCAGAATGCGGCTTGCATCCTCGTACTGCCGCCCTGGATGCCGGCCTTCGCCGGCATGACGATGAAGAGGTTGCATCATGGCGACGGAAAGCAGGCGTAAGCAGGTCTGAGACTCGTGGGTAATCAAGTCCTTGTTTCCCTTCTGAGTAAATGCGGTTTGGCTTTATACAAATGAATGCCTCTGTCGAAATCCGCAGCGCCCCGCACATCAAGGGGCCGCGCAGCGTCGAGCAGATCATGGCGAACGTGGTGTATTCGCTGCTGCCGGTCTGCGCCTTCTTCGTGTACCAGTACGGCCTCTCGGCGTTGGCCTCGATCCTCGTCGTCACCGCCTCCTGCCTCCTCGCCGAGCGGGCCTTCGTGCGCACCGGCACCCAGGCCGGCAGCCTGTCGGATTTTTCCGCCACCATCACCGGCCTGCTGCTGGCGCTGACCCTGCCGCCGGGCTTCCCGCTGTGGATGGGCGCCGTCGCCGGCGTTTCCGCCATCGCGCTGGGCAAGGCCCTCTTCGGCGGCATCGGTTTCAACGTCTTCAACCCGGCGCTGGTCGGCCGCGCCTTCGTGCAAGCGGCCTTCCCGGCGGCAATCGCCACCTACACGCCGTCCTTTCTGCCCGGGCGCTTCACCGAGTTCATTCCGTCCTCGCTGGCCTGGCCGCTGATGGCGCCGGCCGACAGCGCCGCCTGGCTGAAGGCCATGCACTACGACGCCCTGGCCAGCGCCTCGCCCCTGGCGCGCTGGAAATTCGAGGGTTTCGTCACGCCGGCCTGGGACCTGGTGACTTCGCTCGCCGGCCACATGGCGGTGGGGCCGTCGCCGGTGCTGATCCTCCTCTGCGGCGCCTACCTGGCCCTGCGCCGCTTCCTGGACTGGCGCATCCCCGTTGCCGTGCTGGGCAGCGCCGGCCTGTCGGCGCTGGTCATCTATGCGGTGTTCGGGACGAAGTATCCCGACCCCTTCTTCATGCTGTTTTCCGGCGGCCTGGTGCTCGGCGCGGTGTACATGGCGACCGACATGGCCACCTCGCCGGTGACGCCGCGCGGCATGTGGCTGTACGGCGGCCTGATCGGCGTGCTGACGGTGATGATCCGCTACTACAGCGGCCTGCCCGAGGGCGTCATGTACGCCATCCTGATCGCCAATGCGACGACGCCGCTGATCGAGCGCATCGCCCAGCCGACGCCGTTCGGCAAGGGCGCCTCGATCCGGGCCCGCAAGTCGGCCTCGTACACGCTGCACCCGGACTACATTTCGCGCGAGGAAGCCTCGGCCAGGACGCCGAAGAAGCGCTTCCTCAAGAACAAGCCGAAAAAGCCATGACTGCGACCGCCAGCCCGCCGCAGCCCCAGGCCACGCCGGCGACCTCGCTGCTGAAGACGCTCGGCCTGGTGTCGACGGTCTGCGGCCTGATCATCGTCGCCGCCTACCAGGGCACCTACGACGCGGCGGCGGCCAACCGCCGCCTGGCGCTGGAGCGCACGGTGTTCAAGGTCGTCCCGGCGGCGACGTCGATGGTCGAGTGGCAGGCGACGCCCCAGGGCATCCGCCCGGCCGGCGACGAGCCGTCTGCCGGCGCGGTGAAGTTTTACGCCGCCTACGATGCGCAGGACAAGCTGGCCGGCATCGCCGTCGAGGGGGCGGCAAAAGGCTATGCCGACGTGGTGCGGATCCTCTTCGGCTACGCCCCCGGCTGCCAATGCGTCACCGGTTTCGGCCTGGTGGCGTCGAAGGAGACGCCGGGCATCGGCGACAAGATCGTCACCGACGAGGCCTTCCTCGCCAATTTCGAGGCGCTCGACGTCAAGCTGAATGCCGAATTGTCGGCCCTGGCCCACGAGGTGAAGGCGGTGAAGCACGGCACGAAGGCGAATCCCTGGGAAATCGATGCCATCGCCGGCGCCACGGTGACCTCGCGCGCGGTCGGCAAGGCCATCAACGACAGCGCCCAGCGGCTGCTGCCGAAGCTGCTGCCGGAACTGGATAAACTCGGAAAGAAGGCATCGTGAGCGACATCGCACAGGCCAAAACATTCGACGAGTTCATGGAGGGCATCTGGCGCCAGAATCCGGTGTTCGTCATGGTGCTGGGCATGTGCCCGGCCCTGGCGGTGACCGTTTCGGCGGTGAATGCCCTGGCCATGGGCTTTGCCACCACCTTCGTCATGGTCTGCTCCTGCGCCCTGGTGTCGCTGATGCGCCGGATGGTGCCGAAGGAAGTGCGCATCGCCACCTACATCGTCATCATCGCCACCTTCGTCACGGTGGTCGATTACGTCATCCAGGCGGTGAGCCTGGAGCTCTACGAGGCCCTCGGCGCCTTCATCCAGCTCATCGTGGTGAACTGCCTGATCCTCGGCCGCGCCGAGGCGCACGCCTCGAAGCATCCACCGCTCGCCGCCGTGAGCAACGCCCTCGGCATGGGCCTCGGCTTCAGCCTCGGCCTGTTCGCGCTGGGCGCGGTGCGCGAGATCCTCGGCGCCGGCAAGCTGTTCGGCGTCGCGCTGTTCGGCGCGAACTTCCAGCCCTGGGTGGTGATGGTGCTGCCGCCGGGCGGTTTCTTCGTGCTCGGCGCCTGGCTGCTGCTGTTCGCGGCGCTCAAGCGCCGCAAGGAGACGCGACTGGCGACGCAGGGGAGCGGCCATGGCGCCTGAGTCGCTCGGCCAGATCTTCCTGTCGGCGGCGCTCGCCAACAATTTCGTGCTGGCGATGTTCCTCGGCCTGTGTCCCTTCCTCGGCGTCTCGGCGCGCATGAACACCGCCTTTCCGATGGGGCTGGCTTCATCCTTCGTCATGCTGGTGGCCTCGCTCTGCGCCTTCGGCCTGAATGTGCTGCTGACGATGTTCGGGCTGGAATTCCTGCGCCTGATCGCCTACATCGCGGTGATCGCCTCGTCGGTGCAGCTGGTGGAGATGTTCCTGAAGAAGAACAGCCCGGCGCTGTTCCGCGCGCTGGGCATCTACCTGCCGCTGATCACCACCAACTGCGCGGTGCTGGGCGTCGCCCTGTTCCAGACGGCGCGGGAATACAGCTTCCTGCAGTCGCTGGCCTTCTGTTTCGGCGCCGGCGCCGGTTTCACCCTGGCGCTGGTGCTGATGGCCAGCGTGCGAGAACGCCTTCAGCTCTCCAACGTGCCGGGCATCGTCCAGGGCACGGCGCTGTCGCTGATGCTGGCCGGGCTGCTGTCGCTGGCTTTCATGGGTTTTGCCGGGCTGGGGGGATGATGGCGACCTATCTCCTGACGATCGGCCTGATCTTCGTCCTCCTGGCGGCCGTCATCCTCGTGCAGGGCGTCTACCGGCGCTTCGCGCAGCGCCATCCCGAGCTGGGGCCGTTCCGCGAGGAGAAGGGCTGCGGCAGCTGCTCCGCCGGCAGCGGCTGCAGTTCCACTGCCTGTGCGCCGTCCCGCCGGGACTGACTTTCCCGTCGTGACCGGGCGACACTCGCCCCGGGTTGAATAGAAGAATAGAATGGCTTCGGCCGGATGCCGAGGCGGTCTGGTTTGCTGCGCGGGATTGGCGGGAGGTGGCTCCCCGACCTGGGCTCGAACCAGGGACACACGGATTAACAGTCCGTTGCTCTACCAACTGAGCTATCGGGGATCAGCCGAGCCGCGCATCTTAGACATTTCGCCGAAGTGCGTCAAGCCGTGCGGCGGGCCATATGCTTCAGGTTTGCGGGTAGAATCGGCGCGATTACCTTGATGGCATAACAATGGACAAGAAAACGGTTTTCGTGAAAACCAGCGAGGGCGAAGAGGCGATGCGCCAGCGCACCCGCCTGGTCCAGCGCAACCTGCGCAACGTCCTCATCATGGTCGATGGCCACGCTACCGTGGCCGATCTGTGCCGGCGATTCGGCGACGCGAACGCGGCGGAGGCGGCCCTGACCGAGTTGCAGGCCGGCGGCTTCATCGCCGAGCTGTCCGATCAGCTCGACTTCACCACGGCGCCGCCTGCCGAGGCAGGCCCGCAGCAGGCCGAGGACGTGCCTGTCCTGACGAGCGAGGTCGGGCAGTCCGAGCCGGCCGGGTCATCCGATGCGCCGCTGTCCCGGCCGCCCGTCGTCGAGGAAATCGAGCTGACGGCGCCGGAATACGAATCCATCGCGCCGCCGCCCCGGCCCGTCGCGCCGCCGCCGGCCGAGGCCCGTCCCGGCTGGCTGGACGGCATCAGGGCGCTCTTCGCCAGGATCGAAAAGCCGGCCCGGCGGGCGATGGCGGCGAAGAAGGAGGCGAAGAAGGAGGCGAAGAAGGAGGCGAAGAAGGAAGAGGATAAGGCATACGATCGGGGAGCCTCCGCCGACATCGATCCGGAGCCGATCCGCCGCCAGCAGAGGATCGATATCGGCTGGCCCAGGCTGGTTGTCCTGGCGGTCGGCGGCCTCGCCGTGCTGGCGGTACTGACTTTGCAGCTGTACCCCTATGGCCGTCATCTGCCCGACATCGAGCGCAATGCTTCGGCCATGCTGCAGGACAAGGTGAAGGTCGGCGAGGTCGGCTTTTCCTTCCTGCCACGCCCGCATCTGGTCCTGCGCAACGTCGCGGTGGGGGAGGGCGATCCCTACCTGCGCATCGGTTCGGTGCGGGCGGTGCCCGATTCCTTTTCGCTGCTGGGCGAAAAAATGGTGTTCCGCGAGCTGACCCTGGCCGGCGTGGCCGTCCGCGCGGACGGGCTTGGGCAGCTGGCACAAGCCGTCGCCGGCACGCCGGCGGTGGCGATCGAACGGGTCGCGCTCAGCGGATTGGGGTTGTCGGCCGGGGGCGCGCAGCTCGGCGGATTCAGCGGGGAGATGACGCTGGCCGGTACAGGCAAGGTGGAGGCGATCGAGCTGGCCAATGCCGACGGGACGATCAAGATCCGCCTGCAGCCGCAGGGTAAAACCTATCGCATCGAGGCGACCGGCAACGCCTGGAAATCCCCCTTCGCGCCGGGTCTCACGTTTTCATGGCTGGAAGTGCAGGGCGAGTTGCGGCCGGACGGGCTGGAACTGGGCAAGATCGACGCCAGGGCTTACGAGGGTCTGCTTGCCGGCAGGGTTTCACTCGGCTGGGGCGGCGGCGCGACGCTGGTGGCGGATCTCGAGCTCAAGCGCATGAGCGCCGGGAAACTGCTGACGGCGCTCGGTTCGGACTTGACCGCCGAAGGCGACCTGAGCGCTCGACTGAAAATCTCGGCCAAGGCGGACGTCCTCGCCCAGTTGCCGCAAACCCTGCAGGCCGGCGGCAGCTTCGAGATGGGTCGCGGCGCCGCCAAAGGCTTCGACCTGGTCGAGGCCGCGCGCGCGCGCGGGCCGACGCGTGGCGGCGAAACCAAGTTCGAGCAGCTGACGGGTTTGGTTGCGTGCGATCGGAAGGACTGCCGACTGGACCGTCTGCGCCTGGCTTCGGGCCTGCTGACGGCCGGCGGCAACCTTGGCGTTTCGAACTCCGGAACCCTGAGCGGCGCCATGCGCGTCGAGCTGAAGAGCTCGGCGACAACGGTGAGGATGCAACTGGCCGTCGGCGGCAGCGCAAAGGATCCGGTTCTCACGCCGGCACGCGGACGGTAGCGTTCCCCGAAACAAGACGGGCGCCTGCGTGGCGCCCGTTTTGCTTTGGCGCTGGCGGCCTGATTATTTGATGACGGCGGCGATCGCGTCGGCGACGTAGTCGATGTTGCGCGTGTTGAGCGCGGCAAGGCAGATGCGCCCGGTGCCGACGGCGTAGATGCCGAACTCGGCCTTCAGGCGCTCGACCTGAGCGGTCGTCAGGCCGGTGTAGGAGAACATGCCGCGCTGCTTCGCCACGAAGGAGAAGTCCTGCGCCACGCCGCGCGATTCGAGCTTGCCGACGAGGCCGCTGCGCATGGCGCGGATGCGGTCGCGCATGCCGGCCAGTTCGTCTTCCCACATCTTGCGCAGCTCGGGGCTGGAGAGCACGGCCGCCACTACGGCGCCGCCGTGGGTCGGCGGGTTGGAGTAGTTGGTGCGGACGACGCGCTTCACCTGCGACATGACGCGCGCCGATTCGTCCCGGCTGGCGGTGACGACGGACAGCGCGCCGACGCGCTCGCCGTAGAGCGAGAAGGACTTGGAGAAGGAGCTGGAGACGAAGAACTGCAGGCCGGAGGCGGCGAACAGCCTCAGCGCCAGCGCGTCGGGCTCGATGCCGTCGGCGAAGCCCTGGTAGGCCATGTCGATGAAGGCGACCAGGCCGCGCGCACGGATGACTTCGAGCACTTCCATCCACTGCGCCTCGGAGAGGTCGGCGCCGGTCGGATTGTGGCAGCAGGCGTGCAGGACGATGATCGAGCCGGCCGGCAGCCCCGCCAGGCAGGCTTTCATGCCGTCGAAGTTCACCCCCCTGGTGGCGGCATCGTAGTAGGGATAGTTTTCGACCGCGAAGCCGGCGGACTCGAAGAGGGCGCGATGGTTCTCCCAGCTCGGGTCGCTGATATGCACCTTGGCCGCGGGCAGCAGGCGTTTCAGGTAGTCGGCGCCGACCTTGAGGGCGCCAGTGCCGCCGAGCGCCTCGATGGTGACGACGCGGCCGTCCTTGAGCAGGGCGGAGTCGGCGCCGAACAGCAGGTTCTGCACGGCCTGGTTGTAGCCGGCCGGTCCCTCGATCGGCTGGTAGCCGCGCGCCGGCAGGGATTCGAGGCGGGCCTTTTCCGCCGCACGCACGGCGGCGAGCAGGGGGATCTTGCCGTTGTCGTCGCAATACACGCCGACGCCGAGGTTCACCTTGGTGGCGCGCGTGTCGGCGTTGAAGGCTTCGTTGAGACCGAGGATGGGATCGCGGGGAGCCATCTCCACCGCTGCGAAAATCGAGGCTGTCATGACTAGTCGAAACCGGGAAAGAAAAGGCGGGCGTATTGTACCTGCAGCCCGGCCCCGCCCCAAGTGAAGGCGTTTATCGGCTTATAGGGCGGGGAACGGCTTTGCGCCCGTCGCCATTACGGCGGGATTCCAATGCGATTACAATCGCGTCATGCCTCGAAATTTTGCCCTGGTGCCCGCTGCCGGAACGGGCAGCCGCATGGGCGACGAACAGCCCAAGCAATACCATCTGCTCGCCGGGCGGCCCATGATTCGACACGCCCTCGAAGTGCTGTGCGCCTCGCCCCGCATCCAGCGGGTGTTCGTCGTCCTGGCCGAGCGGGACGATCTCTGGGAGCGCTTCGACTGGTCGGAACTGGGCGTCAAGCTTTCGCTCCTGCACTGCGGCGGGCCGACGCGGGCGGACAGCGTGCTGAATGGCCTGACGGCCATCTCGGCCGTGGTGAAGCCGGATGACTGGGTTCTGGTGCACGACGCGGCGCGGCCCTGCCTGTCCGCGGCGCTGCTCGACGGCTTGATCGAACAGGTCGGCAATGACGGGACGGGCGGCATTCTTGCCGTGCCGGTGGCCGATACGCTGAAACGGGCCGGTACGGACGGCCGCATCGAGGCGACGGTGCCGCGCGAGCACCTGTGGCAGGCGCAGACGCCGCAGATGTTCCGCTACGGCCTGCTGTGCGAAGCCATGGCGCGCAGCAACCGAACCGTCACGGACGAGGCCAGCGCGGTGGAAGCGCTGGGGTACCGTCCGCTGCTGGCGGCGTCGGATGCGAGCAACCTGAAGGTAACCTATCCGGCCGACCTGGCCCTTGCGGAAAGAATCCTGCTGGAAAGAAAGGGAACGTGATGCGCATCGGCCAAGGCTTCGACGTCCATGCCCTGGTGCCGGGCAGGAAACTGATCATCGGCGGGGTGGATATCCCCTTCGCGCGCGGCCTGCTCGGCCATTCCGACGCCGACGTGCTGCTGCATGCCGTGACGGACGCCTTGCTCGGCGCCGCCGGCCTCGGCGACATCGGGCGGCATTTCCCCGACAGCGATGCGCGCTTCAGGGATGCCGACAGCCGCAAGCTCCTGTGCGAGGCGGCGCGCTTGCTTGCCGCGGCGGGCTATCGCGCGGTCAATATCGACGCCACGGTGATCGCCCGCGCGCCGCGCATGGCGCCGCACGTGGCGGCGATGGCGGCCAACATCGCCGCCGATCTCGGCATCGCGCCGGGCGACGTCAACATCAAGGCCAAGACCACCGAAGGCCTTGGCTTCACCGGCCGCGGGGAGGGCATCGCCGCCCAGGCGGTCGCCCTGGTCGAGCGTGTCGACGGGTAAGCCGCGGCGCGTCTTCTTTGCCCTTTGGCCCGGCGACGACGTCGCGCGACGGTTCGACGAGGCGGGGCGTCGTGCACATCGGGCGCTGGGCGGACGCCGCATGCGGCGGGAGACCCTGCATCTGACCCTGGCCTTCGTCGGCGACGTCGCGCCCGATCGGCTCGCAGACCTGTGCGGGATCGCCGGCGCAATCCGCCTGCCGGCCTTCGACCTCCTGTTCGACACCGGCCAGTGCCTGGCACGCAAGCAGATCTTCTGGGCTGCCGCCGGCACGATTCCCGCGGCATTGCGCGATCTGGTCGCCGGACTCAACGAAGGGCTCAGGTCGGCGGCGTTTCGCACCGAAGACAGACCCTTTGCCGCCCATGTCACGCTGCTGCGCCACGCCAATTGCGCAGCGGCGCCCAACGACCTGCGGGTCGAATGGCCGGTGCGGGATTTCGTCCTGGTCGAATCGGAACTGAAGCCGGAAGGCGCGGGCTACCGCATCATCGGCCGCTGGCCCCTGCAGACCGTC
>JAWKYW010000002.1:0-322732 GCA_041396245.1 Rhodocyclaceae bacterium
ACTTCCTTGAAGAACAGTTTCATGCCGTCGGCGATCGGCTGCAGCAGGCCAAGCGGGCCGACGCGATTGGGGCCGATGCGCACCTGCATGAAGCCGATGACCTTGCGCTCGGCGTAGGTGAGGTAGGCCACGCACAGCATCAACGGCACGATGATCGCGACGATCCTCATCAGGACCCAGGCCAGCGGCCAGATCGGCTCGATCAGCGACCAGAGCGGTTCCCACAGGCCGAACAGGTCCCAGAACCACTGGAAGAGCTGGAGAACGAGCTGCTCCATCACGCGCGCTCCACAACGAGTTCGCCCTGCATCGGGCCGAGGCCGGAAGTCAATTCGTGGCCGGCGGCGACGCGCACGCAGTCGTCGGGGATGCCGGCATCCAGCTCAGCCTTCAGGATCGCCGCTCCGCCGAGGCTGACTTTTACCTGCATGCCGGCTACCAGGCCCAGTTTCGCCAGCGTGGCGGCATTCATGCGCGCGGCCGGCGGCGCCGCGTCGCGCGTCTTCTGCAGCGAGGGCGCACGACGCGCCAGCGGATCGGCAAAATGGATCGGCACGTCGGCCACACGTTCCAATCTCGGTTGCAGGGCCGGAGCAGTCGACGCAAGGTTGATGACGATGCCGTCAGCCTTGTTGTTGAGTCGCTCGGCCACGGAGGCCGGCTTGCCGACCAGCACCTCGGCGCGCACCGCCTCGGAACTGTCCTGCTCGAAGCCGGGCAGTCCCAGCAGGTTGCCCAGCACGCGCAGCACCTTCCAGGCCGGGCGCGTCTCGCCCAGCGGCTTGACCACGGCATTGAAGCTCTGCACGCGGCCCTCGGTATTGATGAAGGTGCCGGAGGTCTCGGTGAATGGCGCGACCGGCAGGATGACGTGGGCGTAGTCGATGGCGCGAGTCTTGAACGGCGTCATCGCAACGACGAGATCGGCACCCTTCAGCGCCGCCGTAGCCTGGGCCGGATTGGCGCAGTCGAGTTCGGGTTCGGCGTGCAGGACGAAATAGGCCTTGCGCGGTTCGGCCAGCATGCGCGCGGCGTCGAGGCCCTGCGCACCCGGCATGGCATTGGCGATGTAGCCGCCGACCGAGTTGGCAGCCTCGCCGAGATAACCGAAGCGTGCACCGGTCAGTTCGGCCAGCTTCTGCGCCAGCACATGCAGGGTCGAAGCCTGGGCGTGCTGCTGGGCGAAGTTGCCAAGGAGGATCGCGCCCTTCTCGCCCGAGGCCAGGCTCTCGGCGATGGCCTTCGCCGCCGCCGAAGGCTGCACGCCGGCCAGCGCGGCGTCGACGGCCGCACCCTTGGCTTCGGCCACGGCCTTGACGATGCCGGCGAGTTCCGTCGCCAGCGCCGAGGGCGAGACGATGGACTTGGCCTGGAGCGCGATCAGTTGGTCGTCGTCGGCGACGTGCAGCAGGCTGACGCGCGTGAATTTCTTCGCCGCCTGGCGCAGGCGCTGGGCCAGCAGCGGATGGTCCTTGCGCAGGAAGCTGCCGACGACCAGCACGCGGTCCAGCGCCGGAATCTCGGCGATGGACAGGCCCAGCCACGGCACGACCTGCTTGCCGTCGAGGGAAAAGTCAGTCTGGCGGAGACGGCAATCGATGTTCTCGCTGCCGGCGCCGCGCACGAATTTCTGCAGGAGATGGAGTTCTTCCAGGGTGGCGTGCGGCGAGGCCAGCGCGCCGAACGCAGCGGCGCCATGCTCGCGCACGACGCGCTTCAGGTCGGTGCCGATGAACTCCAGCGCCGTCTGCCAGTCGACTTCGCGCCATTCGCCGCACTGCTTGAGCATCGGTTTCGTCAGGCGTTCCTCGGAATTCAGGGCCTCGTAGGAGAAGCGATCCTTGTCGGAGATCCAGCACTCGTTGACCCCCTCGTTCTCCAGCGGCAGGACGCGCAGCACCTTGTCGTGCTTGACCTGGACGATCAGGTTGGCGCCGAGGCCGTCGTGCGGGCTGACCGACTTGCGGCGCGACAGCTCCCAGGTACGGGCGGCGAAGCGGAAGGGCTTCGAGGTCAGCGCGCCGACCGGGCAGAGGTCGATGACGTTGCCGGACAGTTCGGAGTCCACCGTCTTCTCGATGAAGGGCATGATCTCGGCGTGCTCGCCGCGGAAGGCCTGGCCGAGCTCCATCCAGCCGGCGATCTCCTGCGTGAAGCGCACGCAGCGCGTGCAGTGGATGCAGCGCGTCATGTCGGTGGCGATGAGCGGGCCGAGGTTCTTGTTCAACACCACGCGCTTCTCTTCCTGGTAGCGCGAAGCGCTCTGGCCGTAGCCGACGGAGAGGTCCTGCAGCTGGCATTCGCCGCCCTGGTCGCAGATCGGACAGTCGAGCGGGTGGTTGATGAGGAGGAACTCCATCACGCCCTTCTGCGCCTTGACGGCGGCCTCGGAGTGCGTGAACACCTTCATGCCATTGGTCACCGGCGTGGCGCAGGCCGGCAGCGGCTTCGGCGCCTTTTCCACCTGCACCAGGCACATGCGGCAGTTGGCGGCGATGGACAGCTTCTTGTGGTAGCAGAAGTGCGGCACGAAGATGCCGAGCTGGTGGGCCGCATCCATCACGGTGCTGCCGTCGGCCACCTCGGTTTTCCTGCCGTCGATCTCGATTTCCAGCATTTTCGCTATGCCGCCTTGAAGAAGCCGTTGCCCGCGCGCTGTACGTCCTCGGGCACCAGGCAGGCCTTGTTCTGGATGTGGTACTCGAACTCCGCGCCGAAGTGCTTGATGAAGCTTTTCACCGGCATGGAGGCCGCGTCGCCGAGGGCGCAGATGGTGCGGCCCATGATGTTGTCGGTGACGCTGTCGAGGAGATCAAGGTCCTCCGGCCGCCCTTCCCCGTGCTCGATGCGGTGCACGACGCGGTAGAGCCAGCCGGTACCCTCGCGGCAGGGGGTGCACTGGCCGCAGGACTCCTCGAAGTAGAAGTAAGACAGGCGCTCGAGCGCCCTCACCATGCAGGTGGTCTCGTCCATGACGATGACGGCGCCGGAGCCGAGCATCGAGCCGGCCTTGGCGATCGAGTCGTAATCGAGCGTGCACTCCATCACGATCTCGGCCGGCAGCACCGGCGCCGAGGAGCCGCCGGGAATGACCGCCTTCAGCTTGCGCCCGCCGCGCATGCCGCCCGCCATTTCCAGCAGGTCCCTGAACGGCGTGCCCATCGGCACCTCGAAATTGCCGGGGCGGTTGACGTGGCCGGAGACGGAGAACAGCTTGGTGCCGCCGTTGTTCGGCTTGCCCAGCTCGAGGAACCTGTCGCCGCCCTCGTTGATGATATACGGCACCGAGGCGAAGGTCTCGGTGTTGTTGATGGTGGTCGGCTTGCCGTAGAGGCCGAAGCTCGCCGGAAACGGCGGCTTGAAGCGCGGCTGGCCCTTCTTGCCCTCGATCGACTCGAGCAGCGCGGTTTCCTCGCCGCAGATGTAGGCGCCATAGCCGTGATGCGCCTGCAGTTCGAAGCTGAAGTCGGAACCGAGGATGTTGTTCCCCAGCAGCTTCGCGGCGCGCGCCTCTTCGAGCGCTTCCTCGAAGCGCTTGTAGACGTCCCAGATCTCGCCGTGGATGTAGTTGTAGCCGCGGGCGCAGCCCATGGCGTAGCCGGCGATGATCATGCCCTCGATCACCATGTGCGGATTCCAGCGCAGGATGTCGCGGTCCTTGAAGGTACCCGGCTCGCCCTCGTCGGAGTTGCAGACGACGTACTTGGCGCCGGGGAACTGGCGCGGCATGAAGCTCCACTTCAGGCCGGTCGGGAAGCCGGCGCCGCCGCGGCCGCGCAGCGAGGATTTCTTCAGCTCGCCGACGATCTGGTCGGCGGGGATCTTTTCGTTGATGATCTTCTTCAGCGCGCTGTAGCCGCCGCGCCTGACGTACTCGGCGAGGCGCCAGCTGCGCTCGCCCTCCTCCGCGTTCAGGATGAAGCCGAGGCCGCCCATTACTGGCACTCCTCCAGCAGCCGGTCGATCTGCTCGGGCTGCATGAAGCTGCACATGCGCACATTGTTGACCAGCATCACCGGCGCGTCGCCGCAGGCGCCCATGCACTCGCCTTCCTTCAGGGTGAACCTGCCGTCGGCCGTGGTCTCGTTGAAGCCGATGCCGAGCTTCTGCTTGAGGTAGTCGGCGGCATGCACCCCGCCGGACAGCGCGCACGGCAGATTGGTGCAAACGGTGACCTTGTACCGGCCGACCGGGGCGAGGTCGTACATGTTGTAGAAGCTCGCCACTTCGTAGACCGCCACTGGCGCCATGCCGAGGATGCGCGCCACCTCCGCCATGGTCTCGGTGGACAGCCAGCCCTGCTCCATCTGCGCGATGGCCAGTGCCGCCATCACGGCGGACTGTTTCTGGTCGGCCGGATACTTGGCGATCTCTCGGTCGATTTTCTGCAATGCGTCCTGGCTCAGCATGATGTTATCGGTCCGTATCGCCCAGCACCAGGTCGATGGTGCCGATGATGGCCGTGGCGTCGGCGATCATGTGGCCCTTGGCCATCTCGTCGGTGGCGGCGAGGTGCGGGAAGCCGGGCGAGCGCAGCTTGATGCGGTAGGGCTTGTTGGCGCCGTCGGAAATGGCATACACGCCGAATTCGCCCTTGGGATGCTCTATGGCGGCATAGGCCTCGCCGGGCGGCACGTGCATGCCCTCGGTAAACAGCTTGAAGTGATGGATCAGATCCTCCATGCCGGTCTTCATGTTCTCTCGCGATGGTGGCGCCACCTTGTGGTTGTCGGTGATGACCGGGCCGGCGCCTTTTGCGGAATCGTTGCGCAGCCAGTCGATGCACTGCCTGACGATGCGATTGGCCTGGCGCATCTCTTCGATGCGCACCAGATAACGGTCGTAGCAATCGCCGTTGACGCCGACCGGCACGTCGAATTCCATGCGGTCGTAGACCTCGTAGGGCTGCTTCTTGCGCAAATCCCACTCGACGCCGGAACCGCGCAGCATGGGGCCGCTGAAGCCAAGGGCCAATGCCCGCTCCGGCGAAACCACGCCGACGCCGACGGTGCGCTGTTTCCAGATGCGGTTGTCGGTCAGCAGGGTCTCGTACTCGTCGACATAGGTCGGGAAGCGATCGGTAAAATCTTCGAGGAAGTCGAGCAGAGAGCCCTGGCGTGCCCCGTTCAGGCGCCTCACGGTCTCGGCGTTCTTGAACTTGTTCTCCTCGTACTGCGGCATGCGGTCCGGCAGATCGCGATAGACGCCGCCCGGCCTGTAGTAGGCCGCATGCAGGCGGGCGCCGGAGACGGCTTCATAGACATCCATCAGATCCTCCCGCTCGCGGAAGGTGTACAGCACCATGGTCATGGCGCCGATGTCGAGGGCGTGGGTGCCGATGTTGAGCAGGTGGTTGAGGATGCGTGTCACCTCGTCCATCATGACGCGGATGTACTGGGCCCGCAGCGGCACCTCGACGCCGAGCAGCTTCTCCACCGCCAGGCAATAGGCATGCTCGTTGCACATCATCGAGACGTAGTCGAGGCGGTCGAGGTAGGGCAGCGTCTGCAGCCAGGTCCGGGTCTCGGCCAGTTTCTCCGTGGCGCGGTGCAGCAGGCCGATGTGCGGGTCGGCGCGAACGATCACCTCGCCGTCGAGTTCCAGCACCAGGCGCAGCACGCCGTGCGCGGCCGGATGCTGGGGTCCGAAGTTGATCGTATAGTTTCTGATTTCAGCCATGGCCGACGTCTCCATAGCTGTCCTCGCGGATGATGCGCGGCGTGTTCTCGCGCGGTTCGATGGTCACCGGCTGGTAGACGACGCGACGCTGGTCCGGGTCGTAGCGCATTTCCACATGGCCCGAGATCGGGAAATCCTTGCGGAAGGGATGGCCGACGAAACCGTAATCGGTGAGGATGCGGCGCAGGTCGGGATGGCCCTCGAAAAGGATGCCGTAGAGGTCGAAGGCTTCGCGTTCGTACCAGTTGGCGCCATTCCAGAGATCGACCACGGAGGGCAGCACGGGAAAGCCGTCTTCCGGCGCAAAGACGCGCAGGCGCAGGCGCCAGTTCCTTGAAATGGAAAGAAGGTGGCACACGGCCGCAAAGCGCGGGCCGCTCCTGGCCCCATCGCCCCAGGCCGAATAATCGACGCCGGTCAGGTCCATCAGCTGCTCGAAGCGCAGATCGGGATGGTCGCGCAGGATGCGGGCGGTCTCGAGGTAATGCAAAGCATCGACTTCCAGCGTGACTTCGCCGAGGGCCGTCTTCAGGGCGACGATGCGTTCACCAAGCACGTTCTGCAGATTCTGGCAAAGCGTTTCGAGCCTGGCGTTCATGTTTATCCGTCAGCCTGTGTTCAGCGCGCGATGGTGCTGGTGCGCTTGATTTTGTTCTGGAGCTGGATCAGCCCGTAGAGCAGCGCTTCCGCCGTCGGCGGGCAGCCCGGCACATACACATCGACCGGCACGATGCGATCGCAGCCGCGCACGACGGAGTAGGAATAGTGGTAGTAGCCGCCGCCGTTGGCGCAGGAGCCCATCGACACCACCCAGCGCGGCTCGGCCATCTGGTCGTACACCTTGCGCAGGGCCGGCGCCATCTTGTTGGTGAGCGTGCCGGCGACGATCATCACGTCGGACTGGCGCGGGCTGGGACGGAAGACGATGCCGAAACGGTCGAGGTCGTAGCGCGCGCAGCCGGCATGGATCATCTCGACGGCGCAGCAGGCAAGTCCGAAGGTCATCGGCCACATCGAGCCGGTGCGCGTCCAGTTGATGACGGTGTCGAGGGAAGTGGTGACGAAGCCCTTTTCCAGTACGCCTTCGATGCTCATGGCCGGCGCTCCGGACCCGGCGCCGCGATGCCGCCGTCGGGTATGCACTGCGCGCTGAACGTCACTCCCATTCCAGCGCGCCTTTCTTCCACTCGTAGATGAATCCGACGACGAGCACGGCGAGGAAGACCATCATCGAGATGAAGCCGAACAGGCCGATTTCCCTGAGAACGATGGCCCAAGGGACAAGAAACGCGACCTCGAGATCGAAAAGAATGAAAAGGATGGCAACGAGGTAATAACGGATATCGAATTTCATCCGGGCATCCTCGAACGCCTCGAATCCGCATTCGAAGGGGGACAGCTTTTCGCTGTCGGGACGATTCGGGGCAACGAGCCAGCCGAGGAAGATGGGGACACACCCGAAGGCCAGGCCGACGAGTATGAATACGAGGACAGGAAAGTAGTTTTCCAGCATAGTCTGCGCGGACGGTCTTTCCAACCGCTCCGCCGAACCCTTCGCGTTCCTGCTGCAAACAAACCCGCACAAGGCAGGTCTCGGTAGATTCATCAGGCACGAGGCCCGCTTCCGCGGATGCCTACGCACATATGCACATGTGCCTGCAATGAAGCTTCGGTTTCTGGTGCCGACGGTGAGACTCGAACTCACACGGCTTTCGCCACTACCCCCTCAAGATAGCGTGTCTACCAATTTCACCACGTCGGCATTGATTCCGCGGTTCCGCCAATTCCAATCAATCCTACTGCGACGGAGCCGCCAGTTTCTTATGGCGACGCAAAATAAAATTATACCTGCTTTTTTTGCGTCGCAGCATTTCTTACTTGGGAATTTCCTTCGCCTTCGAATCGCCGCCGGATTCCGGCTGCGCCGGAGCCGTCTGGGTCGGAACCGCCGGGGTCGGCACGACCTGCTCCATGACGCTGGCCGGTCCCTGCGTGCGGTTCGTCGCCATATAGCTCAAGCCGAGACTGGTCAGGAAAAATACCGTGGCCAGCACCCCCGTCGCACGGCTGAGGAAGTTGGCGGATCCGGTGGCACCGAACAAACTGCCGGAAGCACCACTGCCGAAGGCAGCGCCCATGTCGGCGCCTTTGCCGTGCTGCAACAGGACCAGCCCGATAACGGCTGCGCCCACCAGGATATGCAACGTGAGCACCAGCGGGAAGAGAATTCCGTCCATTGCCTATCCGATCCTTGAGTTAGCCCGCTGCCTGGCAGATCGCCAGGAAATCCTGGGCCACCAACGAAGCCCCGCCGATCAGGCCCCCGTCGATGTCCTCCATGCCGAACAATTCGGCAGCATTCTGCGGCTTGACGCTGCCGCCGTAAAGAATCCGCAGCCGCTGAGCCAGATCCGCATCGCCATGCGCCATGCGCTGCCGGATGAAAGCGTGCACGTCCTGTGCCTGCTGCGGCGTGGCCGTACGCCCGGTACCGATGGCCCATACCGGCTCATAGGCGATGACCGCATTGGCAAAGCCGTTCATGCCGACTGCCTGCGTTACCGCCTCAAGTTGGGCGGCGATGACCTGTTCGGTGACGTTCGCCTCCCGCTGTTCGAGGGTTTCGCCGAGGCAGAGTATGGGTGTCAGCCCCCCCTGCACCGCCGCAACGAACTTCGCCGCCACGGTTTCATTGCCCTCGCCGTACAGGCTGCGTCGCTCGGAGTGGCCGACGAGGACAAAGCGGCAGCCGAAATCCGCCAGCATCGCTGCGCTGACTTCGCCGGTATAGGCGCCCTGGGCATGCTCGGACAGGGTCTGCGCACCCCAGGCGATGGCCGTGCCTTTCAACAGATCCTGCGTCTGGGCAAGATAGGGGAAGGGCACGCAGACGGCGCAATCGGCGCTGCCATCCTTGCCGACGGCCTGCACCAGACTGTCCAGGAGATCGCGATTGCGGACAAGCCCGCCATGCATCTTCCAGTTGCCAGCCACCAGTTTGCGCCGCATGTTCGCCGTCCGTCCCCAGTTCGCCAAAAGCCCGAGATTTTAGCGTCTGGCCCCTCTGCGGTCAAATGAAAGGCGCCCCGGAAGCACTTCCAGCGGGGAGGCGATCATGCCGCCGCTTGCCGGACGACGTCGGCGATGCCCCGCGCCAGGTCATCCACCTGCCGTGCCTCGCGTCCCTCGACCATGACCCGCAGCAAGGGCTCCGTGCCGGAAGCGCGCAGCAACACACGACCCCCGTCACCCAGATCCTTCTCGGCGGCAAGGCGCGCCGACTCGATCTCCGGCCGGCTCTGCCAGTCGAAGCCGCTGGGCAGCTTCACGTTGACCAGCGTCTGCGGATAGAGCGTCAGCCCGGCGCAGGCCCGCTCCAGGGTGTCCTGTTGCAGCCGCAGCGCCGCGAGCACCTGCAGGGCCGAGACGATGCCGTCGCCGGTGGTATGGCGATCGAGGCAAATGATGTGGCCCGAATTCTCCCCGCCCAGCTTCCAGCCGCGTGCGATCAGCGCCTCCAGGACATAGCGATCGCCGACCTTGGCGCGAACGACGGGAACATCGAGTTTCGCCAAGGCGTGTTCCATGCCCAGATTGGTCATGAGCGTACCCACCACCCCGGCAAGCCCGCCGTCTGCCAGACGGTGGCGGGCGATTACGTAGAGCAGCTGGTCGCCGTCGTAGAGCCGGCCCTTGGCGTCGACCATCATCAGGCGGTCGCCGTCGCCGTCGAGGGCGATACCGAGATCGGCGCCCTGCGCCACCACCGCCCGCTGCAATGCCTGCGGCGAGGTCGCACCCACCTTGTCGTTGATATTGAGACCGTCCGGCTCGGCGCCGATGGCGTGCACCTCGGCGCCCAGTTCATGGAACACCTTCGGCGCGATATGGTAGGCCGCGCCATTGGCGCAATCGACGACCATCTTCAGGCCGCGCAGATCGAGCTCGTTCGGGAAGGTGCTTTTGCAGAACTCGATGTAGCGGCCGGCCGCGTCCTCCACCCGGCGTGCCTTGCCGAGCCGGGACGACGCGGCGCAGCCCATCGGCTGGTCCAGCCTCGACTCGATCTCCGCCTCGACCGCATCTGGCAGCTTGGTGCCGCCGGCGGAGAAAAACTTGATGCCGTTATCCTGGTAGGGGTTGTGCGAGGCCGAAATCACCACGCCCGCCTGCAGACGCAAGGCGCGCGTGAGATAGGCGATGGCCGGCGTCGGCAGCGGGCCGGTCAGCATGACGTCGACACCGGCCGCGGCAAAGCCGGCCTCGAGCGCTGCCTCGAGCATGTAGCCGGAAATGCGCGTGTCCTTGCCGATCAGCACGGTCGGGTGCTCGCCGGCCGGGAGATGCTCGCGCGACACCAGGGTGGTGCCGGCGGCGTAGCCCAGGCGCATGACGAATTCGGGCGTGATGGGCGCCTCGCCCACCGTACCGCGCACGCCGTCGGTACCAAAATGCTTTCGGGTCATGCCATCAATCCTTAGTCTGGACGGCCTGCCAGACCGCCAATGCGTCCCGCGTCGCCGCCACATCGTGAACGCGCAGGATTTTAGCCCCATTCTGCGCGGCGATGAGCACCGCCGCCACGCTCGCCGTGTCGCGCCGGCTGACTTTTCGCCCTGTGAGCTCTCCCAGCATCGACTTGCGCGACAGGCCCGCCAGCACGCAGGCACCGAGGCCGCAGAAGCGGGCCAGTTCCCGCAGCAGGGCCAGGTTGTGCACCAGCCGCTTGCCGAAGCCGAAGCCGGGATCGACGATGATGCGCTCGACGGCGATGCCCGCTTGCCGTGCCGCCGCCACGCGCCGGGCGAGGAAGCCATGCACTTCCGCCACGACGTCGCTGTAGTTTGGCGCAGCCTGCATGGTGCGCGGCTCGCCCTGCATGTGCATCAGACACACCGCGGCATCCGATGCTGCAGCCGCCGCCAGGGCCCCTGGTGACTGCAGCGCGTTGATGTCGTTGATGATGGTTGCGCCCGCGGCGATGGCCATGCGCATTGTCTCGGGCTTGACCGTGTCGACCGAGAGCGGAATGCCCTTGCCGGCCAGCGCCTCGATGACCGGCAGCACACGGCGCAACTCTTCGTCGACGCTGAGCGGCTGCGCCCCCGGCCGCGAGGACTCGCCACCGATGTCGAGGATGTCGGCGCCCTCCTCGACCAGCTGCTGTGCATGCGCGACAGCCCTGGCAGGGTCGAAGTAACGACCGCCGTCGGAGAACGAGTCCGGCGTGACATTGACGATGCCCATGACAAGGGGGCGATCGAGAGACAGGCGGTATTTGCCGCAAACAAGGTGGGGGTCCATAAATGCAAAGCCGGATCGGTTGCCCGATCCGGCCTCGTGCATGTCGGCGTGTATTAAGCCGGCGCGGCCGCGTTGGGCGCAGCGCCAGGAGAATTGTCCGCCGGCGTGCTGGCAGGCGGAACGGCGCGCTTGGGCTCGCGCGGCGGCTTGCCGGCCATGATGTCGCCGATCTGCTCGGCATCCAGCGTTTCCCACTCGAGCAGGGCCTTCGCCATCGCCTCGATCTTGTCGCGGTTTTCCTCGATCAGGCGTCGCGCCAGGCTGTACTGCTGGTCGATGATGCGGCGTATCTCGGCGTCGACCTGCTGCATGGTGGCCTCGGACACGTTCTTGTGCGTGGTGACGGAGCGGCCAAGGAACACTTCGCCCTCGTTTTCGCCATAGACCATCGGCCCCAGGGCATCCGTCATGCCCCACTGCGTGACCATGCGGCGGGCAATATCGGTGGCGCGCTCGAAGTCGTTCGAGGCACCGGTCGTCATCTGGTGCATGAAAATCTCTTCGGCGATGCGGCCGCCAAAGAGCACGGCGATATTCTCCAGCAGACGCTCGCGGTCCATGCTGTAGCGGTCGGCCACCGGCAGCTGCATGGTCAGGCCGAGTGCGCGGCCGCGCGGGATGATGGTGACCTTGTGCACCGGATCGGTCTTCGGCAGCAGCCTGGCCACCACGGTGTGGCCGGACTCGTGGTAGGCGGTATTGCGCCGTTCTTCCTCGGGCATCACCATCGAACGGCGTTCGGCGCCCATCATGATCTTGTCCTTGGCGCGCTCGAAGTCCTCCATGTCCACCAGGCGCTTGTTGCCGCGGGCGGCGAACAGCGCCGCCTCGTTCACCAGGTTGGCCAGGTCGGCACCGGAGAAGCCCGGCGTGCCGCGGGCGATGATGTCGGCCTTGACGTCGGGCGCCATCGGCACCTTGCGCATGTGCACCATGAGGATCTGCTCGCGGCCACGGATGTCCGGCAGCGGCACCACCACCTGGCGGTCGAAGCGGCCCGGGCGCAGCAGCGCCGGATCGAGCACGTCCGGCCGGTTGGTGGCGGCGATGACGATGACCCCGGCCGTACCCTCGAAGCCGTCCATCTCGACCAGCAGCTGGTTGAGCGTCTGCTCGCGCTCGTCGTTGCCGCCGCCAAGGCCGGCGCCGCGCTGGCGGCCGACGGCATCGATCTCGTCGATGAAGATGATGCAGGGCGCGCTTTTCTTGGCCTGCTCGAACATGTCCCGCACGCGGGCAGCGCCAACGCCGACGAACATCTCGACGAAGTCGGAGCCGGAAATGCTGTAAAAGGGCACCTTGGCCTCGCCGGCGATGGCCTTCGCCAGCAGCGTCTTGCCGGTGCCGGGGGAGCCGACCATCAGCACGCCGCGCGGGATGCGCCCGCCCAGCTTCTGGAATTTGCCGGGGTCGCGCAGGAATTCGACCAGTTCGGCGACTTCCTCCTTGGCCTCGTCGCAGCCGGCGACGTCGGCGAAGGTGATGGTGTTGGTCGATTCGTCGAGGATGCGCGCGCGCGACTTGCCGAAGGAGAAGGCGCCGCCCTTGCCGCCGCCCTGCATCTGGCGCATGAAGAATATCCAGACGCCGATCAGCAGCAGCATCGGGAACCAGGAGACGAACAGGCTCATGAGGAAGGACTGCTCCTCGTCGGGCCTGGCCACAACCTTGACGTTGTTCTTGAGCAGGTCGCTTACCATCCAGAGATCCTGCGGGGCATAGGATATGATCCTTCTGCCTTCCGTTGTCGTCGCTTCAAGGGTGCGGCCCTGAATCACCACCTTGGCGATGCGCCCGGCCTTCACCTCGTCGAGGAACTGGGAATATTCGAGCGTGTTCTGCGCCACCTGGCGCGCGCCGAACTGGTTGAAGACGGTCATCAGCACGACACCGATCACCAGCCAGATTGCAAGGTTCTTGAAAAGGTTGTTCAAACGGCTCCTTTTTGGCCCGGCAGGGGCCCGACATACGATACGACCGATGCATTCTAAGACCGTTCCCTGCCCGGCGCAAACCGGTGCGAGGACGGGATAACCCTTTCGCTACTGGGGGTGACAGCCCAGGCCGAGCAAGTACACCTCGTTGCTGCGGTCACGCGAAGATTTCGGCTTGCGCACGACGACCTTGTCGAAGGAATCACCCATCGCCTTACGGAAGGCCTCGAAGCCCCCGCCCTGGAAAACCTTGACCAGGAAATTCCCGCCGGGCCCCAAATGCGCCAGGGCGAATTCGAGCCCCAATTCCGCCAGATGTACCGAGCGGGCCTGATCCGAGACGGCAATACCCGAGATATTGGGGGCCATGTCGGAAATCACAAGGTCGGCCGGTCGGCCGGCGAGCCGCAAAGTCAGTTCCGCCAGTACGGCGTCCTCGCGGAAATCGCCCTGGAGGAAGTCCACTCCGGCCAGCGGCGCCATCTCCATCAGGTCGAGTGCGATTACGCGGCCGCCAGCACCGACCCGCTCCACCGCCACCTGGGACCAGCCGCCCGGCGCCGCACCAAGGTCGACCACCACCATGCCCGGGCGCAGCAGGCGATCCCCGCCCTTGTCCCACTCATCGATTTCCATCAGCTTGAAGGCGGCACGCGAACGCCAGCCCTCCGCCTGCGCCCGCTTGACGTAAGGGTCGGTAACATGCTCGTGCATCCAGGCCTTGCTGGTCTTGTGTTTCTTCACCGCGTAAAATCCATGAATGGCAATACTCGGAATGACCTCAGCAATGTCCCCTGCAATGACCTCTTCGCAGCGTCGCGCCCTGCGTGCCCGCGCCCACGGCCTGCACCCCGTCGTCGGCATCAGCCAGAACGGCCTTAGCGAGTCCGTCCTCGCCGAAATCGACCGCGGCCTCAAGGCGCACGAACTGATCAAGGTGCGCGTTTATGGGATCGAGCGCAACGAACGCGAGTCCCTGCTCGCAGAAATCTGTTCCCGCCTGAATGCCGCGCCGATCCAGCAAATTGGCAACATTCTCGTGGTGTACAGGGAAAATCCGGATACCGAAAAAGCCGCCGAGCCGCTCCCGCGAAAACCCGGGCATGCCGCCAAACCGGCAAACCCCAGGCGTCGCCAGCGCGAATAATCAGACGTACCGGACGTCGAGGACTTCGTATTCGCGCGTGCCGCCGGGGGCCTTCACCTCGGCAATGTCGCCGGCGTACTTGCCGATGAGTGCGCGCGCGATGGGCGACGAGATCGAGATCATGCTGTTCTTCAGGTCGGCCTCGTCGTCGCCGACGATCTGGTAAGTGACCTTGTTACCCGACTCCAGGTCCTCCAGGTCGACCGTGGCGCCGAAAACACAGCGGCCGTCGGCATCCAGCAGCTTGGGGTCGATGACCTGCGCATTGCCCAGCTTGCCCTCGATCTCCTGGATGCGCCCCTCGATGAAGCTCTGGCGTTCGCGCGCGGCGGCGTATTCGGCGTTCTCGGACAGATCGCCGTGGGCGCGTGCCTCGGCGATGGCCGCGACGACATTGGGACGGTCGACGGTCTTCAGCCTGTGCAGTTCGTGCCGCAGCTTTTCCGCCCCCGTCTTGGTGAGTGGTACCTTGCTCATTAGGGAATCCTAGCTCAGTTCGGCGTGAAGCGCTTGCAGCGAATAGGCCTCCAGTTCGGCCAGATGACGCAGGCCGGCACAGGCGGCACGGGCGCCCTCGATGGTCGTGTACAACGTAACGCGTTGCGCCAGGGCGCTGGTGCGAATGGAGCGCGAGTCGGCGATGGCCTGCCGCTTCTCCTCGACCGTGTTGATGATCAGCACCACCTCGTTGTTCTTGATCATGTCGACGATGTGCGGCCGGCCTTCGGCAACCTTGTTGATGATCGCGACCTTGAGGCCGGCGGCCTCGATGACCCCCCCGGTGCCGCGCGTGGCGAGGAGCGAGAAACCGAGGTCGTCCAGATCCCTGGCCACCTCGACCGCCTTGGCGCGATCCTGCTCCTTGACGCTGATGAAGACCTTGCCCGTCTTGGGCAGCCGGGTGCCGCCAGCCAGCTGGGACTTGACGAACGCCTCGGCGAACGTGCGGCCGACGCCCATCACTTCCCCGGTGGATTTCATCTCCGGACCGAGGATGGTGTCGACGCCGGGAAACTTGGCGAAGGGAAACACTGCCTCCTTGACCGAAAAGTAGGGCGGCACGATCTCGCGCACGATGCCCTGCTCCGCCAGCGAGCGGCCGGCCATGCAGCGCGCCGCCACCTTGGCCAGCGGCAGGCCCGTCGCCTTGGAGACGAAGGGCACGGTGCGCGAGGCGCGCGGATTCACTTCAAGCACATACACCGTGCCGTCCTGGATGGCGAATTGCACGTTCATGAGGCCGACGACGTTGAGGGCCCTCGCCATCTTCTCGGTCTGGTCGCGCAGCTCGTCCTGGACTTCCTTCGACAGCGTGTAGGGCGGCAGCGAGCAGGCCGAGTCGCCCGAATGCACGCCGGCCTGCTCGATATGCTGCATGATGCCGCCGATGATGACCTGCCTGCCGTCGGACAGGGCATCGACATCCACCTCGGTGGCATCGTTGAGGAAGCGGTCGAGCAGCACCGGCGAGTCGTTGGACACCTTGATGGCGTCGCGCATGTAGCGCTCGAGGTCCTTCTGCTCGTGCACGATCTCCATGGCGCGCCCGCCCAGCACGTAGCTCGGTCGTACCACCAGCGGATAGCCGATCTCGGCGGCGAGGCGGATGGCATCCTCCTCGTTGCGTGCCGTGCGGTTGGGCGGCTGCTTGAGGCCGAGCTCGTGCAGCAGCCTCTGGAAGCGCTCGCGGTCCTCGGCGGCGTCGATCATGTCCGGGCTGGTGCCGATGATGGGCACGCCATTGGCTTCCAGGTCCTGCGCACGCTTCAGGGGTGTCTGGCCGCCGAACTGCACGATGACGCCGGCCGGCTGCTCGACGTGCACGATCTCGAGGATGTCCTCCAGCGAGAGCGGTTCGAAATACAGGCGATCCGAGGTATCGTAGTCGGTCGACACCGTCTCCGGGTTGCAGTTGACCATGATGGTCTCGTAGCCGTCCTCGCGCATGGCCAGCGCCGCGTGCACGCAACAGTAGTCGAACTCGATGCCCTGGCCGATGCGGTTGGGGCCGCCGCCCAGCACCATGATCTTCCTGCGGGAAGTCGGATTGGCCTCGCATTCCTCCTCGTAGGTGGAATACAGGTAGGCGGTGTGGGTGGCGAACTCGGCGGCGCAGGTATCGACGCGCTTGAACACCGGCCGGACGTTGAGCGCATGGCGGTGCATGCGCACGGCGGTTTCCGTGGTGTCGAGCAACTTCGCCAGACGCCGGTCGGAGAAACCCTTGCGCTTCAGACGGCGCATTTCGTCGGCGTCGAGGTCGTGCAGTTTCTGCCCGCCCAGTGCCGCTTCCTCGCGCACGATGTCCTCGATCTGCACTAGAAACCAGGGGTCGATCTTGGTCAGCTGGAATACCTTGTCCAGGCTCATGCCGTCGCGGAAGGCCTGGCCGAGATACCACATGCGCTCGGCGCCGGGGTTGGCGAGTTCCTGCTCGATGACATCCTCGTCGGCATCGATCTCGTCGAGCCCATAGACGCTGGTTTCCAGCCCGCGCAGGGCCTTCTGCAGGGATTCCTGGAAGGTGCGGCCGATGGCCATCACCTCGCCCACCGACTTCATCTGGGTGGTCAGGCGGTCGTTGGCCTGCGGGAACTTCTCGAAGGCAAAGCGCGGCACCTTGGTGACGACGTAGTCGATCGACGGTTCGAAGGAGGCCGGCGTCGCCCCGCCGGTGATCTCGTTGCGCAGTTCGTCCAGCGTGTAGCCGACCGCCAGCTTGGCCGCCACCTTGGCAATGGGGAAGCCGGTGGCCTTCGAGGCCAGCGCCGAGGAACGCGACACGCGCGGATTCATCTCGATGACGATCATGCGGCCGTCGGCCGGATTGATGGCGAACTGCACGTTGGAGCCGCCGGTATCGACGCCGATCTCGCGCAGCACGGCGATCGAGGCGTTGCGCATGATCTGGTATTCCTTGTCCGTCAGCGTCTGCGACGGCGCCACGGTGATGGAGTCGCCGGTATGCACGCCCATCGGATCGAGGTTCTCGATCGAGCAGACGATGATGCAGTTGTCCTTGCGGTCGCGGACCACCTCCATCTCGAATTCCTTCCAGCCGATCAGCGACTCCTCGATGAGGAGCTCCTTGGTCGGGCTGGCCTCGAGGCCGCGCTCGCAGATGGTGACGAACTCTTCGCGGTTGTAGGCGATGCCGCCGCCGCTGCCGCCCATGGTGAAGGACGGGCGGATGATGGAGGGGAAGCCGAGGGCGGCCTGCACCTGCAGCGCCTCCTCCATGCTGTGGGCGATGGCGGAGCGTGCCGAGCCGAGGCCGATCCGGGTCATCGCCGCCTTGAACTTCTCGCGGTCCTCGGCCTTGTCGATGGCCTCGCGCGAGGCGCCGATCATCTCGACGCCGAACTTCTCCAGCACGCCGTGCCGGGCCAGATCCAGCGCGCAGTTGAGCGCCGTCTGGCCGCCCATGGTCGGCAGCAGCGCGTCGGGACGCTCCCTGGCGATGATCTTCTCGATCACAGACCAGTGAATCGGCTCGATGTAGGTGACGTCGGCCATCTCCGGGTCGGTCATGATGGTCGCCGGGTTGGAGTTGACCAGGATGACCTTGTAGCCCTCTTCGCGCAGCGCCTTGCAGGCCTGGGCGCCGGAATAGTCGAACTCGCAGGCCTGGCCGATGATGATCGGTCCGGCGCCGATGATGAGGACACTGTGGATGTCGGTGCGCTTAGGCATTGGGTGCCTTTTTTTCCTGCATCAGCTTGATGAAACGGTCGAACAGGTACGACACGTCGTGCGGCCCGGGGCTGGCTTCCGGATGGCCCTGGAAGCAGAAGGCCGGCACGTCGGTTCGTTCCATGCCCTGCAGGCTGCCGTCGAAGAGCGAAACATGCGTCACGCGCAGGTTGGCCGGCAGGGTGTCGGCATCGACGGCGAAACCGTGGTTCTGGCTGGTGATCAGCACCTGGCCGGTGTCGAGATCCTTCACCGGATGGTTGGCGCCGTGGTGGCCGAACTTCATCTTTACGGTGCGGGCGCCGGAGGCCAGGCCCATCAGCTGGTGGCCAAGGCAAATGCCGAAGGTCGGGATGCCGCCCGCCAGGAATTCCCGGATAGCGGCGATGGCGTAATCGCAAGGCTCGGGGTCGCCCGGGCCGTTGGAAAGGAAGACGCCGTCAGGTTTCAGGGCCAGCGCCTCGGCCGCCGAGGCCTGGGCCGGCAGCACGGTGACGCGGCAGCCGCGCGAGGCCAGCATGCGCAGGATGTTGCGCTTGATGCCGTAATCGTAGGCGATGACATGAAAACGCGAAGATTCCGGCGTAACGTAGCCCTTGCCGAGCACCCATTCGCCCTCGCTCCAGGCATAGGATTTTTCGGTGCTGACCACCTTGGCCAGGTCCATGCCGGCCAGGCCGGGAAAACGCCGTGCCGCGGCGACTGACTTTTCCTCGTCGACCTCGCCAGTCGCCAGGCAGCCGTTCTGGGCACCCTTCTCGCGCAGGATGCGCGTCAGCTTGCGCGTATCGATGCCGGCGATGGCGACGACGTTCTCGGCCCTGAGGTAGTCGGAGAGCGTCTGTTCGGAGCGGAAATTCGAGGCCACCAGCGGCAGGTCGCGGATCACCAGGCCGGCGGCATGCACCCTGGCCGCCTCGCAGTCCTCGCGGTTGACGCCCGTATTGCCGATGTGGGGATAGGTCAGGGTAACGATCTGCCGGCAGTAGGAAGGATCGGTGAGGATTTCCTGGTAGCCGGTCATGGCGGTGTTGAAGACCACCTCGCCGACGCTGGAACCCGTGGCCCCGATGCCGATTCCGCGAAATACCGTGCCATCCGCTAAGGCGAGGATGGCTTTCGGAAAATCAGACACTTGGGCGCTCCTGTCGGTGCTGCAGACTTGTTGTAGATATGCAAAGCGGGACAGGCTGTCAGCCCATCCCGCCTTGATAAAACATGTGAATTCTACCCCAGGGAGGGGGCGCCCTGCAAACCCGGCGCGGCTAACGCAGCCCCAGAACGTCCTGCATGTCGTACAGGCCGTTGCGTTTTCCGGCCAGGAAGCGGGCGGCGCGCAGGCTGCCCAGGGCATAAGGCATGCGGGAGGCGGCCTTGTGGGTAATCTCGACACGCTCGCCGGTGCCGGCAAAAAGCACGGTATGGTCGCCGACGATGTCGCCGCCTCGCACCGTGGCGAAGCCGATGGTGGAAGGATCGCGCTCCCCGGTGACGCCCTCGCGGCCATAGACGGCGCATTTCGACAGGTCGCGGCCGAGCGCTTCAGCCACCACCTCGCCCATGCGCAGGGCCGTGCCGGAAGGGGCATCGACCTTGTGGCGATGGTGCGCTTCGATGATCTCGATGTCGTAACCCTCGCTGAGCACGCGGGCGGCGGTGTCGAGCAGCCTGAAGACCAGATTGACGCCGACCGCCATGTTCGGCGCGAAGACGATGGGGATGCTGTGCGAGGCATCCTGGATCAGCAGTTTCTGTTCGGTTTCCAGGCCGGTGGTGCCGATGACCATGGCCACGCCGCGCTTGTGGCAGCTTGCCAGATGCGCCAGCGTGCCGGCGGGGCGGGTGAAGTCGATCAGGCAATCGGCGTTTGCCAGTGCCGTGTCGAAGTCGGCCGTAATGGCCACGCCGCAGGCCGCGCCGACGAGTTCTCCGGCATCCTTGCCGAGAAAGGGACTGCCGGGCTGTTCCAGGGCGGCGGCCAGTTGCATGTCGCCTGCGGCCAGAACGGCCTCGATCAGGGTGCGTCCCATGCGGCCGGCGCTGCCGGCGATCGCAATTCTCATGGTTTTGTCCGAATGGGGCGTTATTGCTCTTGCTGCTGTTTCTGCGCTTCAGGGGCGGTGGTCCCTGCCTTTTCGGTGGACCCTGCCTTTTCGGTGCTTTCGGCCTTTTTCGGCGGGGCGTCCGGCGCGATCTCGATGACGCGGCCACGCGCGCTCGCAGCGGCCTGCGCATCGGCCTCGGCCTCGCCCGGCTCGGCCCCGACCACGTCGCCGGTGACCCGGGAGAGCTTGTCTTCCTCGAAAAAGACCGTTAGGCGCCGTTTCTGCACTTCGCCCCGCCCGGGCCTGAACCAGTAGACGTAATCCCAGCGTTCGGCATGGAAGATGTCCGCCACCAGCGGCGTGCCGAGAATGAAGCGGACCTGGTCCCGGGTCATCCCGGGCTTGAGCTGCGCTACCATCTCCTGCGAGATATAGTTGCCCTGGCGGATATCGATGCGGTACGGCGTGATGGCGGATGCCACATCGGGCATCTTCACGTTCGAACAGGCCGCCAGCGGGAGCAGGACGGGCAGGAAGCGCAGGAATCTCATGCGAATCTAAGGCTGGCTAAGGCTGGGAATGAATTCTCAACGAACCCGCAAGACTATATCATACCCACCGTCTCCCTCCAGCCCGTGGCCGACACATGAGCAACTCACAAGACCTGAAAAGCATGGGTCTCAAGGCGACTTTCCCGCGCCTGAAGATCCTCGACCTCTTCCAGAGGGCCCAGGCCGATACCGGCAGCCGCCACATGACGGCCGAGGACGTCTACCGCGCGCTGATCGCCGAGGACATGGACATCGGCCTGGCCACGGTCTATCGCGTGCTGACCCAGTTCGAGCAGGCGGGACTGCTGGAGCGCCACTATTTCGAATCCGGCAAGGCGGTGTTCGAGTTGAACGAAGGCAAGCACCACGACCACCTCGTCTGCCTGCAGTGCGGCAAGGTCGAGGAGTTCTACGATGCCGAGATCGAAAAGCGCCAGAACAAGATAGCCAAGGACCGCGGATTCCAGGTCCACGAACACGCTCTCCATCTCTACGCCGACTGCATCAAGCCGAACTGCCCGAACAAGAAGTAGCCGTTGCCGGTTGTCGGAAGCAAGGTAATTTCAGGGAGCGTCCGGCAGCGGATAGCGGGCAACTGACTCATGGAAGCCTTCCTCACCTCGGCCCTTTTGGTCGCCCTGGCGGAAATGGGAGACAAGACCCAGCTGCTGTCCTTTGTCCTCGCCGCTCGGCTGAGGAAACCCGGGGCGATCATCATGGGCATTTTCGTCGCCACCCTCCTCAACCATGCGCTGGCGGGCACGGCCGGCGTCTGGCTCGCCACCCTGATTCCGCCGCAGGCGCTGCCGTGGGTCACCGGGCTGCTCTTCGTCGGCTTCGGCCTGTGGGCGTTGCACCCGGATTCCCTCGATGACGCCCCCAAGCTGCACCGGGCCGGCGCCTTCGCCACCACCGTCATCGTTTTTTTCTTCGCCGAGATGGGCGACAAGACGCAACTGGCCACAGTGGCGCTGGGGGCGCGCTTCCATGCACTGGCGGCGGTGGTCTTCGGCACCACGTTCGGCATGCTGATCGCCAACATACCCGCCGTGCTGATGGGCAAGGCCCTGGCGCAGAAGCTGCCGATGAAGTCGCTCCGCTACGTCGCGGCGGGCGTCTTCATTGCCACCGGCATCGTGACGATGCTCGCTATTCCCGGCCTGGCACGATAGCCGGGCTCATTCGGCAATTCCCAGCATCTCCGCCGCATGCCTGCGCGTGGTCGACGTGATTTTCACGCCGCCCAGCATGCGGGCGATTTCCTCGATGCGCCCTTCGCGATCAAGCGCCGTGACGCGGCTGACGACCCCTTTGTCCGCCCCCTCCTTGGCGATGGTCCACTGCCAGTCGGCCTGGGCCGCCACTTGCGGCAGATGGGTCACGCACAACACCTGGCGTTCGTCGCCAAGCTGCTTCAGCATGTGTCCGACGATCTCGGCGACGCCGCCGCCGATGCCGACATCGACCTCGTCGAAAACCAGCGTCGGGACATTGCCTGCCTTCGATGCGACGACCTGGATGGCCAGACCGATGCGGGAGAGCTCCCCGCCGGAGGCCACCTTCGACAATGCCCCAGCCGGCTGGCCCGGATGCGCGCTGACGCGGAACTCGACGCCCTCCAGACCGTGGGGCCCGCCTTCCGGCAGCGCCTCGAGCAACACTTCAAAACGGCCGCCCGGCATGGACAGTTGCTGCATGGCGTCGGTCACCGCCTTGCCGAGCGCCGCGGCAGCCTTTCTGCGACCCTTGCCCAGCATTTCCGCGCGGGCAAGATAGTCCCGCCTGGACCGTGCCTCGTGCTCGGCCAGGGTGGCGGCATCCTGCAGGGTTTCCAATTCGACCAGGCGTGCACCCCAGCCGGCCAGCAGCTGCGGCAACTCCGCCGGCGAAACGCGGTACTTGCGCGCCACATCCTGCACCGCCTGGATCCGCCCCTCCACTTCCGACAGGCGTGCCGGGTCGATTTCGACGCGGTCGCGATAATGCCGCAGGACATGGGCCGCTTCCTGCAGCTGGATCTGGGCCGCCCCGATGGTTTCCAGTGCATCCTTCAGGGATGGGTCGTAGTCGATGAGCTGGCGCAGCCTGGCGCCCATGCGCTCGACCTGCCACATGGCGGCCTGTTCCCCCTCTGACAACCCTTCCAGCGCCTCTTCCACGCCCGCCTGCAGTGCGGCGGCATGGGCCAGCCGCTTGTGCTCCAGCGCGGTCTCGGCCCAGCTGCCGGCGTCGAAGCCGAGTGCCGCGACCTCCTTCACCTGCCAGGAAAGCATTTCGCGCTCGCGGGCATTCGCTTCGGCATCCTTTTCCGCGGCCAGGCGCGCCGCCTGGACCTTGCGCCAGGCGGCATGCAGTGCCGCCACCTCTTCCGCCAGGGCAAGCTGGCCGGCCAGGCCATCGAGCAGCCGGCGCTGGGCATCGCCGCGCAAAAGGCTGTGATGGGCATGCTGACCGTGGATGTCGGCGAGAAAGTCGGCGGCCTGCCGCATCTGGGCCAGCGTTGCCGGCACGCCATTGACGTAGCCGCGGGAGCGGCCGTTCGAATCGACCACGCGACGCAGCAGGCAGGCATCGTCGTCGAAATCGTTGGCACGCAGCCAGACCGCCAGCGGGCTGCCCGGAGAAACGGCAAATTCGGCCGATATTTCGGCCTTATCGCAGCCACTGCGTACCGAAGCCGCGTCCGCCCGCTCGCCCAGCGCCAGGGAAAGGGCGTCGACCAGAATGGATTTGCCGGCGCCGGTCTCGCCGGTCAGGGCGCCAAAACCGGCTGCAAATTCCAGTTCCAGCCGATCGACGATGACGTAATCGCGGATGTACAGGCGGCGCAGCATCGGGTGCGGGTCAATAACGGCGCGGCGTTTCGCTCCAGTGCAGCTTTTCGCGCAGCATGGCGAAATAGCTGTAGCCGAGCGGATGCAGAAAGCGGATCGAGCGTCCGGAACGCGCCACGCCGACATGGTCGCCGGCTTCGAGATCGAATTTCTCCTGCCCGTCGGCATGCGCCCGGGCGCGATGCGGCGCATGCAGGACGATCTCGATGCGACTGCCGTCGCTCACGGTGATCGGCCGGTTCGACAACGCATGGGGACAGAGCGGCACCAGGGCGATGCCGGGTACGGCCGGATGCAGGATCGGGCCGTTGGCGGAGAGGGCGTAGGCGGTGGAGCCGGTCGGCGTCGCGATGATGAGGCCGTCGGAGCGCTGGTTGTAGATGAATTCGCCGTCGATGGATACGGCAAATTCGATCATGCGGCCGAGGTCGCCCTTGTTCACGACCACGTCGTTGAGCGCCTGTGTCCGGAAGACGACGGTGTCGGCGCGCCGCACCGTGGCTTCGAGCAGAAAACGCTGTTCGCTCTTGAACTTGCCTTCGAGCAGCTCGGCCACGCCATCCAGCATGTGGTCCCGGGCCAGATCGGTCATGAAACCGAGATGTCCCTGGTTCACGCCCACCAGCGGCACGTCCGATTCCGCCAGCTGCCTGGCGGCCGTCAGCATCGACCCGTCCCCACCCAGGACGATGGCCAGGTCGGCACATGCCCCGATGCTGGCGTAGGGGACGACGGGAAAGCCGTTGTCCCCGATCAGGGCGGCGGTGCCCTCCTCGACCAGTACGTCGATACCGCGACTCTTGAGGAACGCTGCCAGCGCCATCAGCGATTCGGCGATCTCCGGACCTTTGTACTTGCCGATCAGGGCGATAGTGCTGAAAGCAGGGTTCATGGCCGGAATTTAACCACAAATCCCCCTTGCCATTGCAGCAAGGTGCCGCCATTTTCAATAGAATGAAGCCGATGCTGGATCGACGCTCCCAGATTCTCCTCAAGACCCTGATCGAACGCTACGTGGCGGAGGGCCAGCCCGTGGGCTCGCGCGCCCTCTCGAAGTATTCCGGGCTGGAACTCTCTCCGGCTACCGTGCGCAACGTCATGTCGGATCTGGAGGAGATGGGTTTCATCGCCAGCCCCCACACCTCGGCCGGCCGCGTACCGACGCCGCGCGGCTACCGTTTCTTCGTAGACAGCCTGCTCAAGGTGCAGCCGCTTGCCGAGGCGCAAATTCATGAACTGGAGGGGCAGCTGCAGCCCGACCAGCCGCAGCGCCTGATCAGCTCCGCTTCGCAGCTGCTGTCCGACCTGACTCGTTTTGCCGGCGTGGTGCTGACCCCGCGGCGGGTTGCGCCCAAAATCCGCCAGATCGAGTTCCTCGGCCTGTCCGAGAAGCGGATCCTGCTCATCATCGTCACGACAGAGGGTGACGTGCAGAACCGCATCCTGTTCACCCAGCGGGCCTACACCCCGTCCGAGCTGGTCAGCGCGGCAAACTACCTCAACCAGAACTTCGCCGGACTGGATTTCGGCGAAATCCGCAGCCGCGTCCACGAAGAATTGCGCCAGTTGCGTACCGACATGACGGAACTGATGACCGTCGCCCTCGAAGCCGGCAACCAGGCCGTGGCCGAACCCTCCGACCAGTATGTCCTCTCGGGAGAGAAGAACCTGCTGGAGGTGGAGGACATTTCCTCCAACATGAACCGGCTGCGCGAGTTGTTCGCCCTCTTCGAGCAGCGCACGGGCCTGGTGCAGTTGCTCGACATGAGCAACCGCGCCGAGGGCGTGCAGGTGTTCATCGGCGGCGAATCGGGGCTGGCGCCGCTCGACGAGTGCAGCGTCGTCACCGCCCCCTACGAGGTGGACGGCCGCATCGTCGGCACGGTCGGCGTCATTGGCCCGACGCGCATGGCCTACGAGCGTGTCATCCCCATCGTCGACATCACCGCCAAGCTGCTCTCGAGCGCCCTCTCCGCACCATGACGCAGCGCGACAACTCCGACGGGAAAACGGCCGCCCTGCTCATCAACCTCGGCACACCCGAGGCGCCGACTGCTCCCGCCCTGCGCAAATACCTGAAGCAGTTCCTCTGGGATCCGCGTGTCGTCGAGCTGCCGCGGCCGCTCTGGTGGCTGGTGCTGAACCTGATCGTTCTCAACACTCGGCCGAAGAAATCCGCGGAGAAGTACGCCAAGGTATGGACACCCGAAGGCTCGCCGCTGAAGGTGCATACCGAGCGCCAGGCCAAGCTCCTGCGCGGCTATCTGGGCCAGTCCGGGCAGGGCGATGTCGTCATCGACTGGGCCATGCGCTACGGCGAGCCCTCGGTAGCCGCTGCGCTCGACAGGCTGAAGGCAGCCGGCTGCTCGCGCATCCTGGTCGTGCCGCTTTATCCCCAGTACTCGGTCAGCACCAGCGCCAGCGCCATGGATGCCGTGGAGGCCTGGCGCGCCCGCCATCCCGATGCCGTCCGGATCGAGGCAATCGAGAATTTCCATCAGGACACCGGCTACATCGCCGCCCTCGCTGCCGCCATCAACGCCCACTGGATGGACTACGGCCGGCCCGGAAAGCTGGTGATGAGTTTTCACGGCCTGCCCAAGGTCAGCGTCGCGCGCGGCGATCCCTATTACGGTCAGTGTCTGGAGAGCGGCCGGCTGCTCGCGGCCGAACTCGGGCTGGCGAAATCGGACTTCGTGATCACCTTCCAGTCGCGCTTCGGGCCGGCCGAATGGCTGCAACCCTACACCCAGCAGACCCTCGAAGGGCTGGGGCGGGAGGGCGTGGATCGTGTGGACGTGGTCTGTCCGGGTTTCGTCTCGGACTGCCTGGAAACGCTGGAGGAGATCGCCATGGAATGCAGGAGCGCTTTTCTCGACGCCGGCGGAAAGGAATTCCGCTACATCCCCTGCCTCAACGAACGGCACGAATGGATTGCGGCGCTTGCCGGACTGGTACGCAGGCGGATCGCGGCCTGATCAAATCCGCGATTTGCGCAGCTTGCGGCGGGTTGCGCCCGGGTCGAAATTCCCCTTCATCAGCCTGATCGCGCCGCGACGTGCCTTCACGGCCAGCTTGAAGGCACCTTCCTCGCCGTATTTTTGCACGGAAAACTTGACCCGCTTGGCGCGGCCGTCGGGCAGCACCCAGGAGGCGACCCAGAACCAGCGCCTCTCCGCGCTCTGTTTGCAGGGCGTTTCGGCGGCGCAGTAGCGGCAGACGCCGACCACGCCGGACTTGTTGTTCTTCTTCAGGATCTCGGCGTGCTCGCGCCTGGAAAGCGGCGGGTGTTTCGCCAGGATCTCGTCGCGATAGGCCTTGGCCGCCGCCAGCGACCTGGCCTTGCCGCCCAGCACCCCATCGCTGAACTGCTTGCGGAAAATGACGCCCCGGCGCTGGATCGTCACCAGCCAGCCGTGGGTCCGGCTGGTTTCGTTATCGACGCGGGTCACGCCGTAAATCGGGGCCTTGTTCTTCACTTCACTCTCCAGGCTGGGTCATCGAAGTGATTTCTCGGCAGTTTGGGGAAAAACTTTAATCCCTTGATGCGGCTTGAATTCCGCCCTCAGCGCCACTATCTCGAGGAGGAACCCAAGCGGAGCCGGAACATGCCCAACCCCCTCATGATCGTCTGCCCACATTGCAGCGCTGTCAACCGCGTGCCGGCCGATCGCCTGGCCGACCAGCCTGTCTGCGGCAAGTGCCGTCAGCGCCTGTTCACCGGCCATCCCCTGGAGCTGGACGCCGCTTCCTTCGACGACCATATCGGTCGCGGCGACATTCCGGTGGTCGTCGATTTCTGGGCGCCCTGGTGCGGTCCCTGCCGCATGATGGCGCCCGCCTTCGCCCAGGCTGCCCGCCAGCTCGAGCCCCGCTATCGCCTGGCCAAGCTGAACACAGAAGATGCTCAGGAAATCGCCACCCGTTTCGGCATCCGCAGCATCCCGACACTGGTCATGTTTCGAGGCGGCCGGGAGATCGCGCGCCAGTCCGGCGCCATGGACACGGGCAATCTGGTGCGCTGGATCACCGCCCAGGGCTAAAGGCCCGCCGTTCATCGCTTCGGGCAGGCAAGGCTCAAGTTTTTGCCGTTCGTGCCGTTACTGTTTCCTGAGACGCCCTGGCGCACGAATCGCGCCGCGAACATCCACTTTGGCGAAAGCTTCGTTCCCGGGCCAGCTTCTTTCGCCGCGCCAGGCGCGTCTCACCCTGTCCCAGGCATTCAGCCCCCGTTGAGACGGATAAATGCCGTGCCGTATTGCGGCGACTGACTTTGCCCCGGCAACCGGATGGGGCAGCGGACGCGGGTCAGCCGGACTGCCCCGGGGCTTTTTCGACGGTTGGCCCGGCCAGCGGCTCCAATTCCAGTTCGATTTCCAGCCTGTCGGTTGCGGTCGGTTTGTGCGCCTGTTCGCCATGGCTCGCCAGGCTGTGGTCCGCCGCAGCCAGCCGCCTGATCGCGGTGGCCACCAGTTTCTTCTGGAAGCGCTGGAAGCACTCCTCGGTGGCCAGCACCAGCGCGGCATTGCTTACATCCAGATAGACGATCGGCGTCAGGGTGACGATCGAGGCGCAACGCTGCGGGCACTCCGGATTCAGATAAGCCATTTCGCCGACGACTTCGCCGGCGCCGAGCCGGCAGATGGCCCGTTCCTCCACCGACACCTCGACCTCGCCCTCGACGATGATGCCGAAGCCCGACTCCTCATCGCCCTCGCGCATGAGCAGGGTGTCCGCCGGAATCTCGCGCCAGGTGCTGATGCGCAGCACCTCCCACAATTCCAGTTCCTCGAAACCCCGGAAGAACTCCAGCCTTTTCAGCACATCCAGCCGCGAGGTGTCGAGCGCCACCCAGTTGTCGTCGACGACCTGATAGCGCACGGAGGACAGGTCCTGCGCCATTTCCGCACCGTTGCGATAGCGCGAATAAAGGTCCTTTTCCAGTGCCCGCCGTATGATGTTGTCCATCGACGCCGGCACGTTCGGGTTGATCTGGCTCGGCATCGGCGGATCGGCATTGACGATCTTGTAGACCAGCTGGGCCGTATTGGCGGCGCGGAAGGGCAGGCGCCCCGTCAGCAGGTTGAACAGCACCACCCCCAGCGAATAGAGATCGGTTTTCTGGTTGAGCGGATAGCCCTTGATCTGCTCCGGAGACATGTACGCCGGCGAGCCGACGCCCATGATGAAAGTCGAGTCGGACTCGCTCTTCTTGGCGGTATTCAGCGCCAGACCGAAATCCATGATCTTCACGTTGTCATCGTCATCGACCAGGATGTTGGCCGGCTTGATGTCGCGGTGGATGACGCCCTGCTTGAAGGCGTAGTCGAGCGCCAGGCAGCACTTGAAGACGATACCGACGACCCTATGCAGCGGAAGCAGCTTGTCGAAAGTGCAGAAATTCGACAATTCCCGTCCCGTGACATATTCCATCACGATGTAGGCTTGATCTTCCTCGAGAACCGTGTCGTGAATCCTGATGATGTTGGGATGGTCTAGCTTCTTCGCCATTGCCCCCTCGGTGGCGAACAGCTTCTTCAGCCGGCGCGTCCACTGGGCCTCGTCCGCGTCGCCGCTGAAGCGTACCAGCTTGATCGCCACCGGTTCGGCCAGCCCGGGCGCCTCGGCCAGATATACGCTGGCCGTGGCCCCCCTTCCGAGGGTCCGGATGACGCGATACTTGCCGATGGATTCGATTTCTTCGGCCTTCATGGCGCCCATGCTAGGCTGGCCGAATCCCGGCGGCAAGGGGACATATCACGGTCGGCCGCCTTGAATTACAATCTGCCCCCTTGAAATTGCCCGATCCGCCACAAATTCGCCTAGATCGCTGCTTCAGGGAAAAGTGACATGCAAGACGACACACCAGCCGACTCGCCCGAATTCGGGCCGGCGCCGGCAGGCGAGCCGGCCGGCGCCGGCCAGGAAAGCCGGCCCGACGCCCTGCCCGGCACGGAAGCATTGCTGCGTGCCGCCGAGTTGAAGGCGGCCGAGCACCATGACGCCTGGCTGCGCGCCAAGGCCGAGACCGAGAACCTGCGCCGCCGCGCCCAGGAGGATGTCGCCAAGGCGCACAAGTATGCCGCCGAGAAATTCGCCGCCGAAATGCTGCCGGTCAAGGACAGCCTGGAAGCGGCCCTGGCCACCGAAAACAGCTCGATCGAGAGCCTGAAAAACGGCGTCGAACTGACGCTGAAGCAGCTCATTGCCGCGTTCGAGAAATCCGGAGTGGCCGAAATCCACCCGGCCGGGGAGAAATTCGACCCCCACCACCACCAGGCCATCAGTACGCTCGAAGACGAGGGCGAGCCGAACCGGGTGATCCAGGTCCTGCAAAAAGGCTATACGCTGCACGAGCGGATCCTCCGGCCGGCGCTGGTGATCGTCTCGAAGGCCCGGGGCGCTTGAAAAAGCCCCTGAAAACCCCATATTGAACACAGGCTTAACCAACATTCAAGGAACCAACATGGGCAAGATCATCGGCATCGACCTCGGCACCACCAATTCCTGCGTCGCCGTCATGGAAGGCGGCAAGCCCAAGGTCATCGAGAACGCCGAAGGCGCACGCACGACACCCTCCGTCGTTGCCTACACGGACGACGGCGAAGTCCTTTGCGGCGCTTCGGCCAAACGCCAGGCGGTGACCAACGCCAAGAACACCCTGTTCGCGGTCAAACGTCTGATCGGCCGCCGTTTCGACGAAAAGGAAGTGCAGAAGGACATCGACCTGATGCCCTTCAAGATCGTCAAGGCCGACAACAACGACGCCTGGGTGGAAGTGCGCGGCAAGAAGATGGCGCCGCCCCAGGTCTCCGCCGAGGTGCTGCGCAAAATGAAGAAGACGGCGGAAGACTACCTCGGCGAGGAAGTCACCGAGGCCGTCATCACCGTGCCGGCCTACTTCAATGACTCCCAGCGCCAGGCGACCAAGGACGCCGGCAAGATTGCAGGACTTGAGGTCAAGCGCATCATCAACGAGCCGACCGCGGCGGCCATCTCCTTCGGCCTCGACAAGAAGGAAGGCGACCGCAAGATCGCGGTCTACGATCTCGGAGGCGGTACGTTCGACATTTCCATCATCGAGATCGCCGAGGTCGAGGGCGAGCACCAGTTCGAGGTGTTGTCGACCAACGGCGATACCTTCCTCGGCGGAGAGGACTTCGACCAGCGCCTGATCGACTACATCGTCACCGAGTTCAAGAAGGAACAGGGCGTCGACCTGAAGAACGACGTACTGGCCCTGCAGCGCCTGAAGGAGGCGGCCGAAAAGGCCAAGATCGAGCTCTCCGGCTCGCAGCAGACCGAGATCAACCTGCCCTACATCACGGCGGACGCCTCGGGGCCGAAGCATCTGGCCATGAAGGTCACCCGCGCCAAGTTCGAGTCGCTGGTGGAAGACCTCATCGCCCGTACCATCGAGCCCTGCCGAATCGCCATCAAGGATGCCGGCGTCAAGGTCGCCGACATCGAGGACGTCATACTGGTCGGCGGCATGGCCCGCATGCCCAAGGTGCAGGACACCGTGAAGGCTTTCTTCGGCAAGGAGCCGCGCAAGGACGTGAACCCCGATGAAGCCGTCGCCGTCGGCGCCGCCATCCAGGCCGGCGTGCTGCAGGGCGAGGTGAAGGACGTGCTGCTGCTCGACGTCACGCCCCTATCGCTCGGCATCGAGACCCTGGGCGGCGTCATGACCAAGCTCATCGGCAAGAACACCACCATCCCGACCAAGCAGAGCCAGGTGTTTTCCACCGCCGACGACAACCAGTCGGCCGTGACCATCCATGTTCTGCAGGGCGAGCGTGAAATGGCTTCCGGCAACAAGAGCCTCGGCCAGTTCAATTTGACCGACATCCCGCCGGCTCCGCGCGGCATGCCGCAGATCGAGGTGACTTTCGACATCGACGCCAACGGCATCCTCCACGTCTCGGCCAAGGACAAGGCCACAGGCAAAGAGAACAAGATCAAGATCCAGGCGAGCTCGGGCCTGAGCGAGGACGAGATCAACCGCATGGTCAAGGATGCCGAAGCCCACGCCGAGGAGGACCGCAAGCTGCACGATCTGGTCAACGCCCGCAACGGCTGCGACGCCATGATCCATTCGGTCAAGAAAGCCCTCGCCGACCACGGCGACAAGATCGATGCCGACGAAAAGGGCCGGATCGAGGCTGCCATAAAGGAAGCCGAGGAAGCCATCAAGGGCAGCGACAACAAGGAGGACATCGAGGCCAAGACCGCGGCGCTCGCCCAGGTTAGCCAGAAGCTCGGCGAGAAACTCTATGCCGAACAGCAGGCGGCGGCCGGTGCGGCAAGCGGCACCCCGGGCAGTGAAGCCGGTGGCAAGCAGGATGAAGGCGACGTGGTGGACGCGGAATTCACCGAAGTCCAAGACAAGAAATAACGACCTGACCGCGGATCGCGCGGATTAACGCGGATTTTCCGAAAGGCGAATCCGCGTCTTTCGCACGATTCGCGGCTACCTTTCCATGGCCAAACGCGACTACTACGAAATCCTGGGCATCAATCGCGATGCCCCCGAGGGTGATATCAAGAAGGCCTATCGCAAGCTGGCCATGAAGCACCATCCGGACCGCAATCCGGACAACCCAAAGGCCGAAGAGCACTTCAAGGAGGCCAAGGAGGCCTACGAAGTCCTGTCGGATGCGCAGAAGCGCGCCGCCTACGACCAATACGGCCATGCCGGCGTCGACCCGCAAGCCGGCATGGGCGGCTTCGGTCCCGGCGGCGCCGGCATGGGCGGTTTCGCCGATGCCTTCGGCGACATCTTCGGCGACATCTTCGGCGGGGGGCGCAGTGGGGGGCGGGGCGGGGTGTATCGCGGGGCCGATCTGCGCTACAACCTCGAAATATCCCTCGAGGAGGCCGCGCGCGGCACCGAAACGCGGATCCGCATCCCCACCATGGAAGAATGCGAGGCCTGCGGCGGCAGCGGCGCCAGGAAGGGCACCAGCCCGACGACCTGCCCGACCTGCCACGGACACGGCCAGGTGCGCATGCAGCAGGGCTTCTTCTCCATTCAGCAGACCTGCCCGAAATGCCATGGGAGCGGCCGCTTCGTCGCCGATCCCTGCACGGCCTGCCACGGCGCCGGTCGCGTCAAGCAGCACAAGACGCTGTCGGTGAAGATCCCCGCGGGCGTCGATGAAGGCGACCGCATCCGGCTGTCGGGCGAGGGCGAACACGGCGTGGGGGGCGGGCCGGCCGGCGACTTGTACGTGCAGATCCATATCAAGCCGCACGCTGTCTTCCAGCGCGATCACGACGACCTGCATTGCGAAATGCCGATCAGTTTCACCATCGCCGCGCTGGGCGGCGAGATCGAGATCCCTACCCTCGACGGCATGGCCAAGATCAAGATTCCGGCCGAAACCCAGAGCGGCAAGGTGTTCCGCCTGCGCGGCAAGGGCATCAAGGGCGTGCGCAGCCACAGCCATGGCGACCTCATGTGCCATGTCGTGGTGGAAACCCCCGTCAACCTCACCGAGCGCCAGAAGGAACTCCTGCGCGAGCTCGAAACCCTCAACGGCGAGGACGGATCACGCCACAATCCGCGCGCCGAATCCTGGATGGACAAGGTCAGGGATTTCTTCGGAGGCTGATCCCGGGGGCCCGGCAGCCACTGGCGTTTTCACCCGGCCTCCCGCCATTTCACTGTGTACCTGGCAGGGGCGTTACATCGCACCGTCGTACTTGCACAGGAACCCGGGCTGGAGGTCATCCCGGCCTCGCCTTGTTCGAATCCGTCTCGCCGCACTCAAGCCCTGCTGCCATGACTGCAGCGGGAGGCGGGTTGGAGGGTGTCCGGGCTATACTACAAAGTAGTGATAATTCTTCGTTTTTTTTGTATCATTTGGAAAAAACGCAGGGACGTCTTGCCGAGATCAGGTGTGCCGAACCGGCTACTGCACTGGTTGCCGATGCCGGCGCATCACATGGTTCTTGACTGATGTGTCATCTTGACCTCGGGAGAGAATCGGGCCAGACCGTCACCGATGCATTCACACCAAACTGTTGGAGGACGGACATGATACAAAACATCGCGCGTTTTATTGCTTCCTTTGTTGCTCTTTTGCTGAGTCAAACCACAATCGCCGCCGACCCGGGTATCTCGAACAATAGCCTCCTCATCGGTCAGACCGGAGTTTTCAGCGGGCCGGTGGCGGAGCCCGGCCTGCAATACCGCGCCGGCGCGCAGCTCTATTTCGACGCCGTGAATGCCAAGGGCGGGGTTTTCGGACGCCAGATCAAGCTGGTCTCCTACGACGACAAGTTCAACCCCAAGCTGGCCGCGGAAAACGCCAAGAAACTGATCAATGAGGACAAGGTGTTTGCCCTGTTCGGCATCATCGGCACGGGCGCTACCGCAGCGACCATACCCTTTGCCGACAAGCAGGCTATACCCGTCGTGGGCTCGCTGTCCGGGTCGGACGGTCTGCGCAACGCAAAATTCAAGCGACTTTTCCACACCCGGGCGAGCTACAGCGACGAAATGGGCAAGATGGTCGAGCAACTGAAGACGACCGGCGTCAGATCCATCGCGGTGGTCTATCAGGACGACGCGTTCGGCAAGGCGGGACTCAAATCGGCGCAAAGCGCGTTCGAACGGCAGGGCGCCAAGCCGGTCATCGAGATGCCCATCGACCCGGGCAAGCTCGATGCGCTCGATGCGACCGTCGCCAAGGTGGCGAAAACCGAGCCGGCGGCCATCATTATGGTCACCGCCGGCAAGGCCTCGACGGCCTTCATCCGTGCATACCTCAAGACCGGCTCCCGACCGCAATTCTTCGGCGTCTCGGTGCTCAGCGCCAAGGCACTTCTTGCCGATCTGGGGGCTGATGCCCGCGGTATCGTGATCGCCCAGGTGGTGCCCTCCCCCCTGCGTTCCAGCTACGGCATCTCCAAGGAATTCCTTGCCGCCACCAGGAATGCGAACAGCAAGGACATCACCTACAACAGCCTGGAGGGCTATCTGAGCGCAAAGGTATTCGTGGAAGCCCTGCGCCGGGCCGGCAAGGACCTGACCCGGGATAAGCTCGTTGCCGCGCTGGACTCGATGGACAACTACGACCTGGGCGGATTCGTCATCGACTATTCTGGCGGCAAGCGCGCCGGTTCAAGTTACGTCGACCTGTCCATCATCAGCAAGACGGGGCAATTCCTGCACTGAGGCCGGCATTCAGGCGCGGCGCCATTCGGTGGCGCCGCCCGGCTTGTCCTCCAGCACGACGCCTTCGGCCAGCAATTCGGCGCGGATGCGGTCGGCCTCGATGAAGTCCTTCGCGTTCTTGGCCTCCCGACGGGCGGCGATGCGCGCCTCGATGTCTGCCGCAGCCACCCGACGCGACGATGCCGGCACGGATTGCAGAAAGGCCACCGGGTCGCGCGCCAGCAATCCGAGCACGCCCCCCAGCGCTTTGAGCAGTCCGGCCGCAACGGCTGAATGCGTGCGGTTAACCTCATTGGCCAGTTCGAACAGGACGGCAATCGCCTCGGGGGTATTGAAGTCGTCGTCCATCGCCGCACGGAACCTCGCCGCATGCGGCTCGTTCCAGTCGATCTGCGCCGGCGCCGCGGCAACGCCCTTCAGCGCCGTGTAGAGCCGCGTCAGTGCACCGCGCGCATCGTCTAGATGCATGTCGGAATAATTGAGCGGACTGCGGTAGTGTGCGCGCAGGATGAAAAAGCGGATCACCTCGGCGTCGAATTGCTTCAGCACCTCGCGAATGGTGAAGAAGTTGCCGAGGGATTTCGACATCTTCTCGTCATCCACCCGCACGAAGCCGTTGTGCATCCAGTAATTCACGAAACGGCAGCCGTTTGCACCCTCGCTCTGCGCGATCTCGTTCTCGTGGTGCGGGAACTGCAGGTCCTGGCCGCCGCCATGGATGTCGAAATGGGGGCCCAGCAGTTCCGAACTCATGGCCGAGCACTCGATGTGCCAGCCGGGGCGGCCGCTGCCCCAGGGCGACGTCCATACCGCCTCCGGCGGATCGCCTTCCTTGGCGTGTTTCCAGAGGACGAAGTCGAGCGGGTCGTGCTTGCCTTCCACGACGTCGACGCGCTCGCCGGCGCGCAGGTCCTCCAGCGACTTGCCGGAGAGCCGGCCGTAACCTTCGAACTTGCGCACGCTGTAGCAGACATCGCGGTTGGCGGCGACATAGGCGTAGCCGTTGTGCTCCAGCGCGCCGATCAGGCGCAGCATGGCGGCTACATGCTGCGTCGCGCGCGGCTCGTGGTCGGGCTTGAGGACGCCCAGCGCCGCGGCGTCCTCGTGCATGGCGGCGACATAGCGGTCGGTCAGCGTCCGGATGGACTCGCCGTTCTCCTGCGCCCGCCGGATGATCTTGTCGTCGATGTCGGTGATGTTGCGGACATAGACCACCCGGTAACCGGACGCGCGCAGCCAGCGCGCCACCATGTCGAACACCACCAGCACGCGGGCATGGCCGAGGTGGCAATAGTCGTACACGGTCATGCCGCAGACATACATGCGCACCAGGCCGGGCTCGATCGGAACGAACGTCTGCTTGTCGCGCAGCAGGGTATTGTGGATCTTCAGCATCGGGGGAATTCAGGAATCCGGCAAACCGCCCGGAAGCGGCGATGTTCATTGATGCGCTGTTGCCGTTCTTGATAGAATGCCAGAATATTCAAAAGCCTATGGGCGCAAAGTATAGCATAATGACCCCACGCCGTTTTCCTGTCCTGCAGCGCGTCACCACCCTCCTGCTATGCGCAGGAATGCTCACCCTGTTTTCGGCGACGGTCCGGGCCGATGCCCTGCAGGAAGCCAATCGTCTCATCCAGCTGGGCGAATACGGTCCCGCGCTGAAACAGACCGAACAGGTGCTGAAGGACAAGCCCAGGGATGCCCAGGCACGCTTCCTGAAGGGACTCATCCTGACGGAAATGAACCGCCACAACGACGCCATCCGCGAATTCACCAGGCTGACCGAGGATTACCCGGAACTGCCGGAACCCTACAACAACCTTGCCGTGCTCTACGCCCAGCAGCGCCAGTACGAGAAGGCCAAGCATGCCCTGGAAATGGCCATCCGTACCCACCCTTCGTATGCCACGGCGCACGAGAACCTCGGCGACATTTATGCCCGCATGGCCAGCCAGGCCTACGACAAGGCCCTGCAGATCGACTCATCGAATGCCAGCGCGCAATCCAAGCTGGCCCTGATACGCAACCTGGTGAGCGATGCCGCCCGCCCGTCGATGCTGGCCTCGCGCAGCGCGCCGGACAGTGTTCAGGCCGCGTCGACGCCGCCGTCGCTGCCCGTCGCGGCGGCGAAAACCGAGCCGTCATCCGCCGTCTCGCGGCAGCCTGCACCCAAAACGATATCGGCGCCCGAAGACGGATCCACTGCCGGCAGCGAACGGGAAGCTGAACAGGCCATCCGCGACTGGGCCGCGGCCTGGTCGCGAAAAGACCTCAAGGCCTACTTTGCCGCTTACGCCCATGACTTCCGTTTGCCAGGCAAAACGAGGAGTGCCTGGGAAACCGAACGAACACGCCGCATCGACAAGCCCGCGCCAATCATGGTACGCATTGAAAACATCAGGGTTTCGGTCGAGGGCGATCGCGCCGCGGCGGTTTTCCGGCAGCATTACCAATCCGGCAGTCTGAAGACCGCCACCACCAAAACCCTGCAGCTGGTCAGACGCGACGGCAGGTGGCTCATCCAGCAGGAACGCATCGCCAAATGATGAACGGAAGACTGCGCATTCGCGATGCGATCGGGGTACTGCTGCTCGCGGCCGGGACCGCGGCTTTCGCCGCTTCCCCGGAACAGGCCTACTCCGATGCCGGCCCGGAGCCGATGCTGTCCGCGGTCTTCGACCACATCGAACAAAACCGCCTCGATGCGGCGCTGGAGCAAACGGAAAGGCTGCTCGAGGCCTATCCCAATTTTCGCCTCGCGCACCTGGTCAAGGGCGACCTCCTGCTGGCCCGCTCCAGGCCGCTGCAAACGCTGGGCAATGCCCTCAACGCCCCCGAGCACAAGCTGGCCGACCTGCGCGAGGAGGCCGTTGCCCGCCTGCAGGCCTATCGCGACAAGCCTCCGACCGACTACGTGCCGCGTTACCTCCTGCAGATGCATCCCGACCAGAAATACGCCGTGGTCGTCGACACGCAGAAGGCCCGCCTCTACCTCTACCGCAATACGGACGGACGGCCGCGTTTCGTCGCCGACTACTACATCTCCCACGGCAAGGCCGGCGCCGAAAAGGTGCGCGAAGGCGACAAGAAGACTCCGGTGGGGGTCTATCATGTCACGGCCAGCCTGCCGCGGCAGAAACTCTCGGACTTTTATGGCAGCGGCGCCTTCCCCATCAACTATCCGAACGAGTGGGACAAGCGCCTGGGGCGCAATGGCCACGGCATCTGGCTGCACGGCACGCCCTCCGATACCCTATCGCGTCCGCCCAGGGCTTCAGACGGTTGCGTCGTGCTGGCCAACCAGGACCTCGACGCCCTGGCGAAGAATCTGCAGGTCGGCACCACACCGGTGATCATTTCCAACAGCATCGAATGGCTCTCGCTCGACGACTGGCAGTCGGAGCGCGCCGCGCTCTCGCGCAGCATCGAGAAGTGGCGCAAGGATTGGGAGAGCCTCGACACAGACAAGTACCTCGGCAACTACTCGAAACGCTTCCAGTCCGGCAAGCAGGACTTCGAGCAATGGGCTGCCCAGAAGCGCAAGGTCAACATCGGCAAGCGATGGGTCAAGGTCGCCGCGAGCAACATCAGCATGTTCCGCAATCCGGGCAAGGAGGAAATGGTCGTCGTCACTTTCGACCAGGGCTACCGCAGCAACAATTTGAGCAACACGATGAAGAAGCGCCAGTACTGGATGAAGGAGGACGGCGCCTGGAGAATTGTTTACGAAGGCGGCGCCTAGCCGCCACTTTTTGAAGGAAATGACGCAATGAAGAAACTGTTCGCGCTGGCCGCAGGCCTGCTCCTGAGCCTGTCCGCCCTTGCCGCCAATCCGCACGTCGAGATGAAGACCAGGCAGGGCCTCATCGTCATCGAACTCGACGCCGCCAAGGCGCCGAAGACCGTGGAGAATTTCCTGAAATACGTCAAGGACGGCTTCTACGACGGTACGATCTTCCACCGCGTCATCGACGGCTTCATGATCCAGGGCGGCGGCTTCGAGCCGGACATGAAGCAGAAGACCACCCGCGCGCCGATCGAAAACGAGGCCAAGAACGGCCTGAAGAACGTGATCGGCTCGATTGCCATGGCGCGCACGCCCAATCCGCATTCGGCCTCCGCGCAATTCTTCATCAACGTGGCCAATAACGGCTTCCTGGATTACCCGGGACAGGACGGCTGGGGGTATGCCGTCTTCGGCAAGGTCACGACAGGCATGGACGTCGTGCAGAAAATCGCCAAGGCCAGGAAGGGCCCCCGCGACATTCCGGTGGATCCTGTCGTCATCGAATCAATCCGGCTGCTGCCGCAAACCCAACCCGCAAAATAAAGGAATTCAGCATGGTCAAGCTGCACACCAATTTCGGCACCATCGTCCTCGAACTGGACGCCGCCAAGGCGCCCGAGACGGTCAAGAACTTCCTCGCCTACGTCGAGGCCGGTCATTACGACAACACGGTCTTCCACCGCGTCATCGACGGCTTCATGATCCAGGGCGGCGGTTTCGAGCCGGGCATGAACCAGAAGCCGACCAACGCGCCGATCGGGAACGAAGCGACCAACGGCCTGAAGAACGACCGCTACACCATCGCCATGGCGCGCACCGGCGATCCGCACTCGGCCACCGCGCAGTTCTTCATCAACGTCAAGGACAACGCCTTCCTCAACCACACCGCGCCGAGCGGCCAGGGCTGGGGCTACTGCGTCTTCGGCAAGGTGGTCGAGGGCATGGACATCGTCGACAAGATCAAGGGCGTCAAGACCGGAACCAAGGGCTTCCACCAGGACGTACCGGTCGACGACGTGGTGATCCAGAAGGCCGAGGTCGCCTGACATCGACGGAGGCGGCGATGGCGACCCTGTTCATCTCCGACCTCCATCTCTGCCCGAGCCGGCCGCGGACCAGCCGGCTCTTCCTCGATTTCCTCGCCGGACCGGCGCGTCAAGCCCGGGCGCTCTACATCCTCGGCGACCTGTTCGAGTACTGGGCGGGAGACGACGATCTCGACGATGCCTTTGTCGCCGGCCACTGCAAGGCCCTGGGCGAACTGTCCGCTTGCGGGGTGCGGATCTTCTTCATGGCGGGCAATCGGGACTTCCTCGCCGGCGACGGCTTTGCCCGTGCCGCCGGCCTGACCCTGTTGCCCGAGCCGGCCGTCATTGACCTGGCCGGCAGGCCCACCCTGCTGCTGCATGGTGACACGCTGTGCACCGACGATGCGGCCTACCAGACCTTCCGCAGCGAAGTCCGCTCGCCGGAATGGCGGCGGTCCTTCCTCGCCCTGCCGCTTGCCCAGCGCAAGGCCCGCATCGAAGCCTTGCGCCGGGAAAGCGAGGCGCAGAAACGTGCAAAACCCCTGGAGATCATGGACGTGAATCCGGCCGCCGTGTCACGGACACTGACTTTTCAGCGCTGCGCGCGGCTCATCCACGGCCACACCCACCGTCCCGCCCACCACCGCTTCGAGATCGACGGTCGTCCCTGCGAACGCTGGGTGCTGCCGGACTGGGACGAAACGGGCGGCTACCTTTCCTGCGACGAACAAGGTTGCCGATTGTTCGACTGGCCGGCGACCGTCGCCTAAATCAAAGCCAGCCCGCGTGCCAAATCGGCCTGGAGGTCGGCCACCGACTCCAGCCCGACGGCCACGCGCAACAGGCTTTCGCGAATGCCGGAGGCTGCGCGCGCTTCGGCGCTGATGCGCCCGTGGGTCGTGCTGGCCGGATGGGTAAGGGTGCTTTTGGTGTCGCCTAGATTGGCCGTGATTGAAATCAGCCGGGTCGCATCCACCACCCGCCAGGCCTCCTCGCGACCGCCCTTGACGTCGAAGGAGACGATGGCGCCGCCCGCCTTCTGCTGACGCAGCGCCAGCGCATGCTGGGGATGCGATGCCAGACCGGGGTAATGCACACACGCCACCTGGGGCTGCGCCTCGAGCCAGCGCGCAAGTTCCAGCGCCGCCGCCGATTGCGCCTCCATGCGGATGCGCAGCGTCTCCAGGCCCTTCAGGATGACCCAGGCATTGAACGGGGAAAGCGAAGGTCCCGCGGTGCGCAGGAACTTGAACACCTCATCGGTCAGTTCCCTGCGCCCGACCACCGCACCGCCGAGAACGCGGCCCTGGCCGTCGAGATACTTGGTGGCGGAATGGATCACCAGGTCGGCGCCCAGTTCCAGCGGACGCTGCAACGCCGGCGAGCAGAAGCAGTTGTCCACCGCCAGCAGTGCGCCCCCCTCGTGCGCAACGCCGGCCAGGGCCTCAATGTCGAACACTTCGGTGAGCGGATTCGAGGGCGTTTCGACGAACACCAGCTTCGTCTGCGGTCGCAGCGCAGCCTTGAACGCCGCCGGATCGTTCGAGGGAACGAAGGTGGTCTCCACGCCGAACTTCGGCAGTATGCCGCCGAAAAGCTGCTGCGTCGCCCCGAAAATGCCTTGCGGAGCGACGATGTGCTCCCCCGCCTTCATGAGGGCCATCACCATGGACAGGATCGCCGCCATGCCGCTCGCCGTGGCGATGCAGGACTCGCCCCCTTCCAGCGCCGCCAGTCGCTCCTGCAGCATGCTGACTGTGGGATTGGAGAAGCGCCCATAGACGAAGCCGTCCTCCTCGCCCGAAAAACGTGCCGCCGCCTGGGCGGCGTTGTCGAAGACGAAGCTGGAAGTCAGATAGAGCGCCTCGGCGTGCTCGTTGAACTGGCTGCGCCTGATGCCGGCGCGCACCGCGAGGGTGTCCTGATCGAAATCCAAATCCTTATCCATTGCGAATCCCCAAACAAAAAACCCGGCGCAGCTGAGCGACCGGGTTTTCCCTCGCTTTAGCCGCATTTATTAAGCGCCCGCAAGCTGACATCAAATCGGCGCAGTACGAAAACTACACGCGGTTTGCCATTCTGTCAATCCGATACGACAAGGTTGAGGTCGAGCTGGACCTCGTCACCGTCCTCGGCGCTGAGCTTGCCGTCGTTGCGCAGGTTTTCCACGCTGATGAGGTATTCGGCGGTGACGTCGCCGGTGACGTAGCAGCCGTCGAAACACGATGTCTCGAACACCGTGATCGCGGGGTTGAGCGTGTGCACGGCCGCCTTCAATGCATCGAGATCCTGGTAGATGAGGCCGTCGGCGCCGATCTCGAGGCGGATTTCCTCGTCGTCGCGGTCGCTGGCAATGAGCTCCTGGCGGCTCGGCATGTCGATGCCGTAGACGTTGGCGAAACGCACCGGCGGCGCCGCCGAGGCAAAATACACCTTGCGCGCACCGGCGTCACGGGCCATCTGCACGATTTCCTTGCTGGTCGTGCCGCGCACGATGGAGTCGTCCACCAGCAGCACTTTCTTGCCGCGGAATTCCTGGGCGATGGTATTGAGCTTCTGGCGTACCGATTTCCGCCGCTGCGCCTGGCCCGGCATGATGAAGGTACGGCCGATGTAGCGATTCTTGACGAAGCCTTCGCGGTAAGGGAGATTCAGCCGGGTCGCCAGCGCCATGGCCGACGGCCGGCTTGAATCCGGAATCGGGATGACCGAATCGATGTCGATGTGCGGCAGCGTGTGGCGGATCTTCTCCGCCAGGTGTTCGCCCATCTTGACCCGGCTTTCATAAACCGAGACTCCGTCGATCAGGGAGTCGGGCCGCGCCAGATAGACATACTCGAAGATGCAGGGCGCGCGCAGGGTTTGTTCAGCGCAAGGCTTGCTGTGGAAATTCCCCTGGATGTCGACGAGGATGGCTTCGCCCGGCGCCACATCGCGCATGATCCGGAAGCCCAGCGTGTCGAGCGCCACGCTTTCGGAAGCAATCAGATATTCGTTGCCCGCCGGCGTAACGTTGCGGCCGACGATCAGGGGGCGGATGCCATAGGGGTCGCGGAAGGCGAGCAGGCCATAGCCGGCGATCATGGCGACCACGGCGTAGGCACCCCGCACGCGGCGGTGCACGCCGGCCACCGCCTTGAAGATGGTCTCGGCATCGAGCTGGTACTTGGTCGCCGCCGCCTGCAGTTCGTGCGCCAGCACGTTGAGCAGCACCTCTGAGTCGGAATTGGTATTGATGTGGCGCAGATCCTGCAGGAACATTTCGCGCTTGAGTTCCTCGGCATTGGTGAGGTTGCCGTTGTGCGCCAGCATCAGGCCGAATGGGGAATTCACGTAGAAGGGCTGCGACTCGGCGGTGTTGTGGGCCGAGCCGGCCGTCGGATAGCGGCAATGGGCGATGCCCCAGTTGCCCTGCAGGTTGCGCATGTTGCGCGTGCGGAAGACGTCGCGCACCAGGCCAGGACCCTTGTGCATATGGAAGACGCCCGTTTCGGCCGTGGCGATGCCGGCCGCGTCCTGGCCGCGGTGCTGCAGCACCTGCAGGCCGTCATAGAGAAGCTGGTTTACCGGCGTCGTCGCGACGACGCCCAGGATTCCGCACATGTCTCACCTATAGCGAATGCGCTTCGCCACCTCCGGCGGCAGCCACGGCTTCGAGGCCAGCGCAGCCGTTTCCAGCGGCGGCGCCAGCTTCGCCTCGCGCCACCAGGCCTCTCGGGGTTGTGTCGTCATGCCCCCGATCAGCACGAGCAGCATCACAATCACCCCGCCCCTCGCTACGCCAAACGCAGCCCCCAGAAAACGATCCAGCGGCCCCAGCCCGATCGCCCGCAGCATTTTCGACAGGAGCAGGCGGGCGATCGCCACCACGGCCAGCACCATCACGGCGATGACGCCGAAGGCTGCAGCGTAGCGCAGCGCCGGCTCCTTGATCCACTCGCTGAAAACCGGCGCCATTTCCGGCGCCAGCGCCTTGCCCGCAATGAAGGCGGCGATCCAGGCCGCAAGCGCCAGCACCTCGCTCGCCAGGCCTCGCCATACGCCCAGCAAGAGGGACAGGCCGACGATCGCCAGCACGGCATAATCGAAAGCCGTCATGCACCCTTCTCGGCGACAACGCCGTTTACTCCGATGCGTTTGATGCGGTCGCGCGCCGTTTCGGCGGCTTCCCTGCTGGGAAAGGGGCCAGCCCGCACGCGGGTCCGTTTGCTGCCGTCCGCGGAGGGCAGCGCTTCCGTATAGAAATTGTAGCCCTGCTGCTTGAGCTTTGCCGTCAGATTGCGCACGTTGGCCGGATCCTTGTAGGCCCCCAACTGCACGATCCATTGCCCGCCGGAGACCGCCGCCGGCTTGCTCCGTGCCGGCTCCGGCTTCTTGGCCAGCAGTTTTTCATCTATCGGGGCAGTGGCGCGCGGCTGGGGAGTCTTGCTCGCCGTGCCGGCGGCACTGACTTTGTCCGGGGGCGCCTTCTTCGGCGCATCGGACTCGTCCAGCGCCGGTTTCGCCGGCTCCGCTGCCGGTGACGCCTCCGCCGGCGGCAAGGGGGTCGGCGTCGATCCCGGCTTGACCGGCAGGATGCGCGAGGTAAAGGCGCCGGCATCCTGGGCAGGAATGCGAATCTGGATATCCTCCACCGGCTGCCTGGGCGCCTGGTCCATCACCATCGGCAACACGACGGCCGCCAGCACCGCCAGGGCGGCGGCGCCGACCAATCGGCGGCGCGCGCGTTTCTTCAGCTCAAGTTGTGCGTCGTTTTCGCTCATCGTCTATCGCGTGCATCACACCGGCCACGGTGAGGAAGGAACCGAAGGCCACGATTCTATCATTTTCCCCCGCCCGCTCCCTCGCCGCACGGTACGCCGCCGCGGGCGAATCGAAGCCCGCTTCGACATGGATGCCAAGGTCCGCCAGCATCTGCACCATGGCCGCGGCCGATGTCCCGCGCGGCCCCGGCAGCGACGCCACCAACCAGTGGTCGATTCGTCCCATGACGCGCGCCGCCACCCCCGCGATATCCTTGTCGTCCAGCATGCCGAACACGGCCCAGGTTTCCGGATGGAAGGACATAGTGCCCAGATTATCCGACAGCACGCCGGCGGCCTGCGGATTATGGCCGACGTCCAGCACGACGGTCGGGCGCCCGGGCAGCACCTGAAAGCGCCCCGGCAACTCGACCTCGATCAGGCCGCGCCGGATGTCCTGCATCGTCACCGGCAAGCGGTCGGCAACGGCCTCCAGCGCCGCCATCGCCGTGCTGGCATTGGCGATCTGGATGGCGCCGCGCAGCGCCGGATAGGCCAACCCGCTGTGCCGGCCGCGCCGACCCCAGTATGTCCATTGACCCTGCTCCGCCCTGTAGCCGAAATCCCGGCCGAGCACCTGCAGGCCGGCGCCGATGTCAACGGCGTGGTCGAGCAGGCTTTTCGGTGCTTGCGCGTCGCCGACGATGGCCGGTCGGCCGGCCCGGAAAATGCCGGCCTTCTCGTAGCCGATCGCCTCCCTCGTCCCGCCGAGATAATCCATGTGATCGAGATCGATCGAAGCAACGACGGCACAATCGGCATCGAAAGCATTGACCGCGTCCAGCCGCCCCCCCAGGCCGACTTCGAGAATCACCGCCTCGACTCCGGCCGAGGAAAAGGCCTGCCAGGCCGCCAGGGTGCCGAACTCGAAATACGTCAGTGGCGTCTCGCCACGCGCCGCCTCCACCTCGGCAAAGGACGCGCACAGCGTGTCGTCGCCGACCGGCCGGCCGTCGACGCGGACCCGCTCGTTGTAACGGAGCAAGTGCGGCGAGGAATACAAACCGATCCGGTAGCCGGCACTGAGCAGAATGCGCTCCAGCATGGCGCAGATCGAGCCCTTGCCATTCGTGCCGCCGACGGTTATGAGCGGCACGCGCTGCTCGACGCCGAGCGCACGCTTGACGGCGAGGACACGATCGAGCCCGAGGGCGATCGGCTGCGCATGCAGGCGTTCGATGTGCGCCAGCCAGTCCTGCAGGGTTTGAAGGGAGGGGGGTGCCAGGATCAGACCGCTGGAATCTTCTGCAACAGGGTCAGCAGCGACGCCAGCCTGTCGCGCATTTCGCGCCGGTCGACGATCATGTCGATGGCGCCCTTCTCGAGGAGGAACTCGGCACGCTGGAAGCCTTCCGGCAGCTTCTCGCGCACCGTCTGCTCGATGACGCGCGGCCCGGCGAAGCCGATCAGCGCCCCCGGTTCGGCCATGACCACGTCTCCGACGAATGCGAAACTGGCCGAGACACCGCCCATGGTCGGATCGGTGAGGATGGAAATGAAAGGCAGCCGGTTGGCCGAGAGCTGGGTGACGGCCGCCGTGGTCTTGGCCATCTGCATCAGCGAGAACAGGCCCTCCTGCATGCGCGCACCGCCGGTGGCGGTGATGCAGACGAAGGGCAACTGCTGTTCCACCGCGACGCGCACGCCGCGCACGAAGCGCTCGCCGACCACCGAGCCCATCGAACCGCCCATGAAATCGAATTCGAAGGCGGCGATCACCACCGGCAGGGTCTTCACCGCGCCCTGAATCACTACCAGCGCGTCGCCCTCATCCGTCTCGTCCGCGGCGGCGTTGAGCCGCTCGGCATAGCGCTTGCTGTCCTTGAACTTAAGCGGGTCTACCGGCAGCACCTCGGCGCCGATCTCGAAGCGGCCTTCCGGATCGAGCAACAGGTCGAGGCGGGCGCGGGCGCGTACACGGTGATGGTGGCCACACTTCGGGCAGACGCCGAGATTCTTCTCCAGATCGGAGCTGTAGAGCGTCGCCTCGCAGCTGGGGCATTTGCACCAGAGCCCTTCGGGTATCGACTTCCTGGCGCCTTCGGCGCGCTTGATCTTCGGCGGAAGCAGCTTCTGCAGCCAGCTCATGACGCCTCCCTGGAAACGACCAGCTCGTCCAGCGCATTGCGGATGCCGCGCAGAAAGGTCGTGACATTGGCGGCCGCCTGCTCGCGCGGGCTGTTTTCGATCTCCTCGATGAGGCGGCTGCCGATCACCACCGCATCGGCCACGGCAGCGATACGTCGCGCGCTTTCCGCGTCGCGGATGCCGAAACCGACGCCGACCGGCATGCCGACCTTCTGGCGGATGGCCGGAATGCGACGCGCCACCTCGTCGAGGTCGAGATGGCCGGCGCCGGTGACGCCCTTCAGCGAGACGTAGTAGATGTAGCCGCTGCCGATCTCGGCAACCTGGCCGAAGCGTTCGTCCGTCGAGGTGGGCGCCAGCAGGAAGATCGGATCGATGCCGACCGCCTTGAGCTTCGCCGCGAAATCGACGCATTCCTCTGGAGGATAGTCCACCACCAGCACACCGTCGACGCCGGCCTGCTTCGCCTCGGCAGCGAAGGCACCGAGGCCCAGCGCCTCGATCGGGTTGGCGTAACCCATCAGTACCACCGGCGTGTCGGCATCGCCGGCGCGGAATTCGCGCACGATGGCCAGCACCTGCCGCAGCGACACGGCGTGCTTGAGCGCCCGCTCGGAGGCACGCTGGATGGTCGGCCCGTCCGCCATCGGATCGGAAAAGGGCACGCCCAGTTCGATGATGTCGGCGCCGCCGGCCACCAGTGCGCGCATCAGCGGCAGTGTCAGGGCAGGATCGGGATCGCCGGCGGTAATGAAGGGGATCAGGGCCTTGCGTCCCTGCCCGGCAAACTTCTCGAAGAGCGTCTTGATGCGCGACATCAGAACTGGATTCCCGATTTCTCCGCCACGGTGTGCATGTCCTTGTCGCCGCGGCCAGAAAGGTTAACCAGCAGAAGCTTGTCCTGCGGCAGCGTCGGCGCCAGCCTGGCGGCATAGGCCAGCGCATGCGCGGATTCCAGTGCCGGGATGATGCCCTCGTAGCGGCACAGCGCATGGAAGGCAGCCAACGCCTCATCATCGGTTGCCGCGACGTATTCGGCACGATGGATGTCCTTCAGCCAGGCGTGCTCGGGACCGACGCCGGGATAGTCGAGGCCGGCGGAGATCGAGTGCGTCTCGATGATTTGGCCGTTCACGTCCTGCAGCAGGTAGGTGCGGTTGCCGTGCAACACGCCGGGCCGGCCGGCGATGAGCGAGGCGGAATGTTGGCCGCTGTCCAGGCCGTAGCCCGCCGCCTCGACCCCGACCAGCTTCACCGTCTCCTCCGGGATGTAGTCGTAGAAGATGCCCATGGCGTTGGAACCGCCGCCGACGCAGGCGATGATGTAGTCCGGCTGGCGTCCCGCCAGCTCGGGCATCTGCATGCGGCATTCCTCGCCGATGACGGACTGGAAATCGCGCACCATCATCGGATAGGGATGCGGACCGGCCACCGTGCCGATGATGTAGAAGGTGTTGCCGACGTTGGTCACCCAATCGCGCATCGCCTCGTTCAAGGCATCCTTCAGGGTCTTCGAGCCGGAGTCCACCGGCACCACGCTGGCGCCGAGCAGTTTCATGCGATAGACGTTGGCGGCCTGGCGCTTGACGTCCTCGCTGCCCATGTAAACCACGCACTCCATGCCGTAGCGCGCGGCGACGGTGGCTGTAGCGACGCCGTGCTGGCCGGCGCCGGTCTCGGCGATGACCCGCGGCTTGCCCATGCGGCGCGCCAGCATGGCCTGGCCGATGCAGTTGTTGATCTTGTGCGCGCCGGTGTGATTCAGATCCTCGCGCTTGAGATAGATCTGTGCTCCGCCGAGCACCTCGGACCAGCGTCGGGCATGATAGATCGGGCTGGGGCGGCCGACGTAGTGCTTCAGTTCGTATTCGAACTCGGCCTTGAAGGCGGGATCGGCCCGGGCGGCGGCATAGGCCGTACGCAGTTCTTCGAGCGCCTCGATCAGCGTCTCGGCGACGAAAGTGCCGCCGTACGGGCCGAAATGGCCGCGTGCGTCGGGTAGGTTATAGGGTGCTTCCGGCTTCCCCATCTCTTACTCCAGATATGAACGCAGCCATCCTGTCCGCATCCTTGATTCCCTTGGCAGCTTCCACGCCGCTGCTGACGTCCACCGCCCACGGCCGCACGGCACGCACCGCCTCGGCCACGTTGCCTGCCTCCAGGCCGCCGGAAAGGATGAGGGGCAAGCCAAGGTGCGGCGGAATCAGCGACCAGTCGAATGGGCTGCCGCCGCCGCCGTAGCCCTCGACATAGGCATCGAGCAGCAGGCCCTGTGCGGTGGGATAGGCGGCGGCGTATTTTACCAAATCGAGACCCGGTCTCACCCGCGCCGCCTTTATGTAGGGCGCATGGAAGGAACGGCAGTAGGCCTCGTTCTCTTCGCCGTGGAATTGCAGCAGCTGGATCGGCAAGGCTTCCTGGACGCGCCTTACGGCCAGCTTGGATTCGTTCACGAACAGGCCGACCAGGGTGACGAAGGGCGGTACGACCCGGGCGATCTCCCAAGCCTGTTCCAGGCCGACGCAACGCGGGCTGGGCGCATAAAAAACCAGGCCGATGGCGTCGGCACCGAGTCGAACCGCGGCCAGGGCATCCTCGGGGCGGGTAATGCCGCAGATCTTGATGCGGGTCCTGTTCAAGCTAGATGGCTAAGGGATCGAAAGGCGCGATGATACGGCCATTCATGGGCAACTGCCAGTGCGTTTCGTATTCGACACCGGACAGATACAGCCCGGAGGCGGAGAACGTCGGCGCCGCCCGGCTACGGTCACGACCGATGATCAATTCGCCGATCCATTCGGGCGAATGGGCGCCCTTGCCGACATAGACCAGCGCACCGACCATGTTGCGCACCATGTGGTGCAGGAAGGCCGTGGCGCGGAAATCGAAGACGATGCAATCGCCCTCGCGACGCACTTCCGCCTGGTGCAGCGTTTTCACCGGCGATCTGGCCTGACATTCGGCGGCGCGGAAGGCGGAAAAATCCTGCTCGCCGACGAGCAGCGCGGCGCCGCTGCGCATGGTCTCGACATCGAGCGGAAGATGGAACCAGCCGACACGGCCGGCGAGCAGCGCTGGACGCACGGCGTGATTGTGGAGTACGTAACGGTAGCTTCGGGAGCGCGCCGAGTAGCGCGCATGGAAATCATCCGGCACCTCGCGCGACCAGCGCACGGCAACGCTGTCCGGCAGGTGCGCGTTCACGCCGCGCACCCAGGCATTTTCCGGCCGGACAGCCGCTGTGTCGAAATGCACCACCTGGGCCGCCGCGTGCACTCCGGCGTCGGTGCGACCGGCGCAGATCACGCGAACCGGCATTCCGGCGATTTCGGCCAGCGCACGTTCCAGCGCATCCTGCACCGTGTTGCCCCGCGGCTGCGTCTGCCAGCCGGCAAAGGCGCTGCCGTCGTATTCCAGCCCCAGTGCTATCCTCACGAAGCGATCCCAAAGAATACGATCAAGACCAAAGTCAGTCCGGCCAGGACGGCGAAATCCGCCGCGCCGAGGCCGGCCGCCTGCAATCGGAGCCGCGGCGACTCCCCTTCAACGACATTCCCGAGCAGCCATTCACGCCAGTGCAGGCCTGGCGGAGCCTGCTCGACATAATGCATCACCAGCATCAGACGCAAGGCTACGCGACCCCGGTCCAGCCCGAGCCAGGACAAGGGCCGCATCAATCCATGGAGCCCGGCGACCAGGCCTTCAGCACCCGTCCTCTCCAGCAGCACGGCCAGGCTCGCCAGGACGAAGAGCAAGCGCAACAAGTGCTCCAGGCCAAGCCGCAGACCTTCTGCCGTCGGCCCCATGACACCCAGCGACGGCAGCAGATAGACGCCCGGCGTGGCCAGTGCAAAAAGCAGCACGAGAGAAAGGATCAGCCAGCGGGTGCGCCTCAGCAGCAAGCCCATCCGCCTCGGTGCAAGCCAGGCTCCCGCGGACAATGCTGCTGCGCACGCCAGCAATAGCCCGGAAAGCGGCAGCCATTGGACAAGCGCAGCCAGCACGCCCCAGGCAATGAGGCGGACGGTCGGGTGCAGCATGGGGGTAAAAGGGAAAGACGGAGGGCGATCGCCCTCCGTCAGGGAACTCAGTTCAATCCGGCCAGCATGCCTTGCGCCTTGGCCTGCTGTTCGGCGTTGCCCTCCTTGGACACTTCGTTCAACAGCTCACGCGCGCCTTCCTTGTCGCCCATTTCCTCATAGGCTTTGGCCAATTCCAGCTTGGTCGCGACTTCGTCACCAGCCTGCTCGGCCGCGGCGGGAGTCGATCCGCCCAGGTCCAGGTCGATGGAACCAAGATCAAGGTCGGGGGCCGACTGGGAGGCCGGTTCCGATGTGGTCGGCGCCCCGATATTGAAATCGAAGTCGATTTCATTCCCGCCGGCAATGGTCTTTTCCATGTCGATCATCTCGACATCGGCCGCTGCCGGCGACGCAACATCGGGCGCGCCGAGATCGAGGTCGAAGTGCAGCCCTTCGTCGGCCGAACTGGCGGGTTCATCGAGTTTGAGGTCGAGCGCAAGGTCGGAGGCGGGAGATTGGGCCGCCTTGTTCATGTCCATGACCATGGTCGCTTCGGGATTGTAATCAGGCTGCTTGTTCTCCTCGGGGCTGGCATCGAGACCAAGATCGAAATCCAGTCCCGCAGGCTCCTCCGCCTTCGCCGGCTGGGCCGGTGGCGCGGATGCCCCGGGCGCTGGCGCCGTTGTGGTCGGCGGAGAGCCCAGGTCAAGATCGAAGTCGAGCATGGGCGCTTCGACAGGCGCTTCGGCAGGTGTCTCGACGGGTTTCTCGGCGGCAGCTTGAGCCGGCGGTGGCAGAACCACCGTCGATGCGCCGTTTTCCACCGCTGCCGAAATCTGGCTCAGTTCTCCCGGCATGGTCCAGGTATCGCGAAGCGGCTTGTTGCCGGCAGGCATGATGACCGTCGTATCGGTATTGACCGACTGCTTTTCACCGGCAGCATTGCCGCCGTAGAGCGGGTTGGCCGGATCGAGCTTCAGGCCCATCGCGGCAGCCTTTTCCCAGTCACCACCAACCCCGCCCGTCTGGGCATAGAGGTCGCTTGCCAGGGTTTCGAACTGCTTGTTGTTCTTGCGGCCGGCATAGATTTCCAGCAGCTTGACATGGATGGCCGTACGGGTCGGGTCGGTCTTCAGTGCATCGAGCAGGATTTCCTCAGCCTGCGCGTCACGGCCGTAAGCCATGTAAACATCGGCTTCGGCAACCGGATCGACGCCTTCGTCGGCATCGATGGCACTGATGGAGGCCTGGCTGAAGTCGGTCGCCATCGAACTGCCGGTGGTGTCGACACTCTGGCCCCCGGTGGCCCCGAAGACGGAATTGGCCGTCAGGTTGGCCGTGGTGGTTGGCGGGGCCTCGCCAGCCTCAAGTTGTTTTTTTTTCTGGCGCTGGCGGTAGGCGATCAAGCCCAGCAAGCCCAGCACGAGGATGCCGCCGCCAAGGATGGCTGGATTGCCCATCAACTCATCCAGGAGATCGGGCTCCGGTGGCGGAGGAGGCGGGGCCGCTTTCCTGGGAGCGGGCTTGGGTGCCTGCGCCGGCTTGGGTGTGACAGCGGGCTTGGCTACCGTGGCCGGCTTCGCCGCTTCGGCCGGCTTTTCGCTTTCTGCCGGCTTGGACGCCATTGCGGTTTCCGCCGCTTTGGCAGGTTCCGCCGGCTTCCCGGCCGGCTTCTCGGCAACCGCCACCGCAGGGACGACCGGTGCCGCCGCAGGAACCTTGTCCGGCGTGGCGGACGCAGCCCCCTTCGCTTCAGCCTTCTTTTGCAGTTCGGCGAGACTCCGGTTCTTCAGTTCGACAAGTTGCTGAAGTTCCGTGAGGTTCTTTTCCAGTTCCGCCTGGCGCGACTGGGCCTCCTTGAGCGCCTTCTCCTTGGCGACCAGATCCTCTTCGAGCGCAGCAATCCTGCCCTGGGCGGCGCGAGCATCCTTGGTGGCCTCTGCCTTGGAGACCTTCAACTGGTCCTTGCCCTCGACCGGCGCCGGGGCCTTCTCCTCGACCTTCGCCTCGATCTTGCCGGTTGCCGCCTGCGAGGCGGCCTCTTCCTTCGCCACTTCCGCGCCGGCTGCAGCCGATGCCAGCTTCTGTCGATAGGCGTTGAAATCGGCGGTATGAACCGAGATGGTTTTGCGCGCATCGCCGGCATCCACGGCCGCAACGGCAGCACGATCCGGAATGTTCAGAATCTTGCCTGCCTTGAGGCGATGCATGTTGTCGCCGATGAAGGCTTCCTTGTTGCTGCGGAAAATAGCGACCAGCATCTGATCGAGGCTGACCCCGTCGTACTGGGTCTCTGCGGCGATCTTGCGCAGATAATCGCCCTTCTTGACCTCGCGGCCCCGGGATTCTTCTGTGGCCGGACCGGCTTCCTTGGCCTCCTTGACCGGCTGCTTTCCTGCCGCAGGAGACACACTGCTCACCTCCGGTTGCCTGGGTGGCGACACCGGCGATGTTTTTGCCGCACCCTCCTCGATCGGGGATGCAACAGGCTTGCTCGCCAGCACCTCTGGCGCAGGATCCAGCAGGAAGGTGTACTCGCGCACCAAACGGCCGGCAGTCCAACTCAGTTCGATCAGCAGGTCGAGGAAGGGCTCGTTGATCGGACGTTCGGTCTTCAGCCGGATGGCCGGTTGGCCGCCCGTCCGCTTGTCAATCACCAGGTTCATGCCGGACAAGGCAGGAACGAACTCGATGCCGGCCTGCCTGAAGGCGTCGTGGGACGCCAGGCGAGCCGAGAGCGAGGAGAGTTCTTCGCGCGAGGCCGTCAACTCGATTTCGGCGTGCAGCGGTTGCCCCAATGCCGAGAGCACCGTGATTCTGCCCAGCCCCGCCGCATTCGCAGCAGTCGGCAAAACGGCCAATACCGCTGCCAATGCGGCGACGGCGGATGTCCTAAACAGGCGTTTCAGGAAATTTTTTATATGCACCGCGTCCCCCTCGCGGAGAGTTTCCGAACAAGTAACATAACATCATGATGTTAGCTATGCAAGCTAAACTTCATTATTACATTTTGGCAAAAGCCGGCAGGAAATCAAGCGGTTTCTCCATCCGAGTACCCCCCTGACATGCCGGCTGCTGCATGAATGTTGTTTTGAGAAAGCAGTCCGGAGAAGGAAAGGCCGTTGTCTGCCTGCGCGAGTGTGTTGCCGGAACGAAAAGCAGATAAGCGAATCCGCTTCGATCCTGCACTTCAATCCTCCAGCAAAATCCGCAGCATGCGGCGCAACGGCTCCGCTGCGCCCCAAAGCAATTGGTCGCCACAGGTAAACGCCCCCAGATAGTGCGGGCCCATGTTGAGCTTGCGCAGCCGCCCCACCGGTACCGACAGGGTGCCGGTCACGGCAGCCGGCGTTAACTCCCGAATGGTGATGTCACGGTGGTTCGGCACCACCTTTACCCAGGCATTCGACCCGGCGATCATGCCCTCGATTTCGTCGAGCGGTACATCCTTCCTCAGCTTCAGAGTCAGGGCCTGGCTGTGGCAGCGCATGGCGCCGACGCGCACGCAGATGCCGTCGATCGGCACCGGCTTCGCCTCACGGCCGAGGATCTTGTTGGTTTCCGCCTGTCCCTTCCACTCCTCGCGGCTCTGGCCATTGTCCAGTTCCTTGTCGATCCAGGGAATCAGGCTGCCGGCCAGCGGCACACCAAAATTCGCCGTCGGGAATTTTTCGTCGCGAAGAATGCCCGCCACCTCGCGATCGATATCGAGGATGGCGGAGGCGGACTCTTCGAGCAACCCCTTGGCCACGCGATGCACCTCGCCCATCTGGGTCAGCAACTCGCGCATGTTCTGCGCACCGGCACCGGAGGCCGCCTGATAGGTCATGGCGCTCATCCACTCGACCAGGTCGTGGCGAAACAGCTCGCCGACGGCCATCAGCATCAGGCTGACGGTGCAGTTGCCGCCGATCCAGTTGCGGCCGCCGCGCGCCAGGGCGCCCCTGATGACGTCGTGATTGACCGGATCGAGGATGATGATCGCATCATCCTTCATGCGCAACGAGGAGGCGGCGTCGATCCAGTGTCCGTTCCAGCCGGCCGCGCGCAGTTTTGGAAACACCTCGCCGCTGTAGTCGCCGCCCTGGCAGGTAATGACGATGTCCATCGCTTTCAGCGCGGAGATGTCCGTCGCATCCGCGAGCGGCATCGCGCCGGCCTCGGCCGGCCCCTTGCCGCCGACGTTCGATGTGGTGAAGAACACCGGCTCGACCAGGGCGAAATCGCCCTCCTCGCGCATGCGCTGCATCAGCACGGAACCGACCATGCCGCGCCAGCCCACCAGTCCCACACGTTTCATTTCGATTTCCCGTTACGTTGTCGCTTGCAGCGCCGCGATCACCGCGTCGCCCATTTCCTTCGTGCCGACCTTCTTCATGCCCGCCTCGAAGATGTCGCCGGTGCGCAGGCCCTGCGCCAGCACTTTCTTGACCGCGTCCTCGATGCGCTGCGCCGCGGCCTCCTGGCCGAAGGTATAGCGCAGCATCATTGCCAGAGAAAGGATCGTCGCCAGCGGATTGGCGACGCCCTGGCCGGCGATGTCCGGCGCCGAACCGTGGATCGGCTCGTAGAGGCCCTTGCCCTTCTCGTCGAGCGAGGCCGAGGGCAGCATGCCGATCGAACCGGTCAGCATCGAGGCCTCGTCGGAAAGGATGTCGCCAAACAGGTTGCCCGTCACCATCACGTCGAACTGCTTGGGATTCCTCACCAGCTGCATGGCGGCGTTGTCCACCAGCATGTGCGAGAGCTCGACGTCGGGGTAGTTTTTCGCCTCTTCGCTCACCACGTCGCGCCACAGCTGGGTGCACTCCAGCACGTTCATCTTGTCGACCGAGCAGAGGCGGCGCGAGCGCTTCCTCGCTGCCTCGAAAGAGACGCGCGCGATGCGGCGGATCTCGCTCTCGGAGTAGATCATGGTGTTCACACCGACCCGCTCCTGCCCGTTTGCGCCGTTGCGCGTCTCGATGCCGCGCGGCTCGCCGAAATAAATGTCGCCGGTCAGCTCGCGCACGATGAGAATGTCGAGGCCCGCCACCACCTCCGGTTTCAGGCTGGAGGCATTGGCCAGCTCGGGGTAGAGCACCGCCGGCCGCAGGTTGGCGAACAGGCCGAGATCCTTGCGGATGCCGAGCAGGCCCCGCTCCGGGCGCTGCTCGCGCGGCAGCGCGTCGTACTGCGGACCGCCGACGGCACCGAGCAGCACCGCATCGGCTGCGCGCGCCAGCTTGCGGGTCGCCTCGGGATAGGGTTCGCCGGCGGCATCCACCGCGCAGCCGCCCAGCAGCGCCGACTCCGTTTCCAGCTTGATGCCATCCCTGCGCAGGGCTTCGATCACGCGCAAGGCCTGGCCGACAATTTCGGGGCCGATCCCATCGCCCGGCAATACACAAACTTTCATTCGATTCCTTTCAGTTGCAGAAGCCGTCCGCTACCCGGCATCGGCCTGTGTCAGGGCCTGACGGCAGGGCTTGGTTGGCAACCCTTACTTGGCAACTTTCTCCACGGCCTTGCCGCCGGCCTGGATATCCTTGCCGACGCCTTGCACCGTATTGCATCCGCTCAGGGCCACAATGGCGATTAGGGCCAACATCCAATTCAGTCGCTTCATGATCGCATCCCCCTTGATAATCGTTCAGGCCTTTCCCGTCCGGGTCATCACTGCCGCTCAGGCTGGCCCACCAGCGGCTTGCCCGGCTCTATCGGAAAGCATTTGAATTATATCGAAACCGGACCCGCAATGCCGCAGCGCAACAGGGGTTGGGATCAGGCGTTCAGGCGCAAACCCGTCATGGACGGTCAGCGCGCCAGCCCCGCCAGAGGATGAGCATGCCGACCAGGGCAAAGGCGGCACTCATCGAAAAAGTCAGTTCCGGCCCCGCGGCGTCCCAGGACCAGCCGCTCAGCAGCCCGCCCAGCATGCCGCCCGCACCGAAGGAAGCGCTGCCGTAGAGTGCCTGCCCGCGCGCCTGGTGGCGGCCGGCAAACCAGCGATTTACCGCCGCCACCGCTGCGGCATGGTGGGCCCCGAAGGTCGCCGCATGCAGAACTTGCGCGAACAACACGACCGTCAGCCATTCGGCGCCCCAGCCGATCAGGAGAAAACGCAGCACTGCACAAGCGAAGCTGAACAGCAGGATGGCACGCAGCGAGAATCGGTGCAGCAGGCGCGGCAGGTATAGAAAAACGACGATCTCCGCCACCACCCCCAGCGTCCACAGGAAGCCGACCACGGTCGTGCCATAGCCAAGGCCGACGAGATGGATCGAGTAGAAAACGTAGAGTGCGCCGTGCGCTGCCGCCATGAAGAAGCAGGCGGCGAACAGCGCGATCACTTCGCGCCGGCGCAGGATGTCGCCGATCGGCAGGCGGTCGGTCTCGTGCCGCGCCTCCCGTTTCTCCGGCAGCGCCAGCGCGCAGGCGAGAATGCCGCCCAGGATCGCCAGCGAAACCCACAGCATCGTCGACAGCGGCAGGCGGTCGAGCAGCCAGCCCAGCCCCAGCACGGCAGCGATGAAGCCGATCGACCCCCACAGGCGGATCGCGCCGTAGCGGTTGGCCTGCGCGCCGAGATGGGTGAAGGTCAGCGCTTCCACCAGCGGCAATGCGGCGCTCCAGAAAAAGGCCAGCAGCGCCATGCCGACAAAAAACCCGGCGAAGCCCTGGACGAAGAAGAAGCAGGAAAAGCCGAGCAGGCTCATCAGCGCCGCCGTGCGCACGATGGGCGTCTTGGCGCCCAGACGGTCGGCCAGCCAGCCCCACAGGTTCGGTGCCAGCACGCGCATGACCTGCATCAGGGACATCAGCACGCCGATGTCCCAGGCGGTGAACTGCAGCGATTTCAGGTACAGCGTGAAATAGGGAAAGAAGGCGCCGATGAAGGCGAAATAGAAGAAGTAGTACGCCGACAGGCGCCAGTAGGGAACCATCGGGAGGAACAAGGGGCGCCGGCCGGCGCCCCGCGCGGGTCAGGCCTTGTGGGCGAGCAGCATGCCGTGCAACTCGTCCTTCAGCCTCAGGCGCTGCTTCTTCATGTCCTCGAGGGCCTCGTCCGTGATCGGCTCCTCGTTCTCTTCGATGCGGCGGATGTCCTTGTTCACGTGGTGATACTCGTCGAAGAGCCGGGCAAAATGATGATTGCCGGTTTTCAGCTCGTGGATGGCGTCCTTGTACTCCGGAAATTCGTGATGCAGGTCGTGCTGCTGCAATTCCATGATGGGGTCCTTCAGTTGAAAATCAGGCTTCGTCGGGTTCCGGGTCTTCGATGGCGGCGCCGCGCGGGCTACCGGCCTGTGGCGAGCGCGCCGCGATCTTCGGCGTCGGGCAGGCGACATCGCCGCACTGGGCGCGATGGCGCAGGGCGTGGTCGATCAGCACCAGCGCCAGCATGGCCTCGGCCACCGGGGTGGCGCGGATGGCGACGCAGGGGTCGTGACGGCCGTGGGTTTCCACCGTGACGGGCTGGCCCTGCTTGTCGATGGAGCGGCGCGGCAGGCGGATGCTGGAGGTCGGCTTGACGGCAATGTGCACCACGACGTCCTGGCCGCTGGAAATGCCGCCCAGGGTGCCGCCGGCATTGTTCGACAGATAGCCTTCCGGCGTCAGTTCGTCGGAATGCTCGCTGCCCTTCTGCAACACGCTGTCGAAGCCGGCGCCGATCTCGACGCCCTTGACGGCGTTGATGCCCATCATGGCGTAGGCGATGTCGGCGTCGAGCCGGTCGTACACCGGCTCGCCCCAGCCCACCGGCACGTTCTCGGCCACCACGGTGACCTGGCCGCCGACCGAGTCGCCGGACTTGCGCAGCGCGTCCATGTAGCTTTCCAGCCTCGTCACGCTGTCCGGATCGGCGGCGAAGAAGGGGTTGGCGTAGACGCCCTCCCACGACTTGAACGGGATCTCGACTGGACCGAGCTGCGACAGGCAGCCGCGCACGACGATGCCGTAGCGCTCGCGCAGCCACTTGCGGGCGATGGCGCCGGCGGCCACGCGCACCGCCGTCTCGCGTGCCGAGGCGCGGCCGCCGCCGCGATAGTCGCGGATGCCGTATTTCTGCCAGTAGGTGTAGTCGGCGTGTCCCGGCCGGAAAGTTTCGGCGATGTTGCCGTAGTCCTTGCTGCGCTGGTCCTCGTTGCGGATCAGCAGCGCGATCGGCGTGCCCGTGGTGCGGCCCTCGAAGACGCCCGAGAGGATTTCGACCGTATCGGATTCCCGCCGCTGCGTGACATGGCGCGAAGTGCCGGGCTTGCGCCGGTCAAGCTCGGCCTGAATGTCCGCCGCGGCGAGCGCCAGGCCCGGCGGGCAGCCGTCGACGATGCAACCGATGGCCGGGCCGTGCGACTCGCCGAAGGAGGTGACGCAGAACAGTTTGCCAAGGGTATTGCCTGACATGGGCTGCCGAAGTAAAACGCTGGAGTGAAATCAGCAGCGAGTTTAACATAGGGGCACCTCTTGCTTCCCAGGCATCCATGAGCAAAAGTCAGTCCCGCCAGCACGGCGTCAAGGAACCGAAAAAGCCCGCCCCGGCCGCCCCCGTTCCACCACCACCGCAGCCGGCCACACGCTGGCAGCGCACCCAGCGCTATGTCTGGGACAAGGGCGGCAGCAAGGGTGGTCGCAAATAACAAGGGCCGCAGGCGCGGCCCTTGTTCACGCGGCGCGGATCAACTCAGGACTTCGCCACCGTCTCGTCGCGCAGCGCCCGGCGCAGGATCTTGCCGACATTGGTCTTCGGCAGCTCGGCGCGGAACTCGACCAGCTTAGGCACCTTGTAGCCGGTGAGGTTCTCCTTGCAATGGGCGATGACCGCCTCGGCACTGAGGGCCGGGTCCTTCTTGACGATGAAGACCTTCACCGCCTCGCCCGATTTTTCGTCCGGCACGCCGACCGCGGCCACCTCCAGCACGCCCGGGTGCATGGCCACCACCGCCTCGATCTCGTTCGGATAGACGTTGAAGCCGGAGACCAGGATCATGTCCTTCTTGCGGTCAACGATGCGCACGTAACCCTTCGCGTCCATCACGCCGACGTCGCCGGTGCGGAGGAACCCGTCCGCCATGATGACCTTGTCGGTTTCTTCGGGCCGGTTGTAGTAGCCGCGCATCACCTGCGGACCGCGCACGCAGATTTCGCCGGCCTCGCCGATCGGCAGGTCCTTGCCGGCATCGTCGCGGATGACGACTTCCGTCGAGGGCACCGGCAGGCCGATGGCGCCGTTGTATTCCTTCAGGTCGAGCGGATTGATGGTCGCGGCAGGAGACGTTTCCGTCAGGCCGTAGGCCTCGATCAGCGGCACGCCGGTGACCTGCTTCCACTTGTCCGCCACGGCTTTCTGCACCGCCATGCCGCCGCCCAGCGTGATGCTCAGCCTGGAGAAATCGAGCTTGCCGAAATCCGGGTCGTTGAGCAGCGCGTTGAACAGGGTGTTCACGCCGGTAATCGCCTCGAAGGGATGCTTCGACAGCTCCTTGACGAAGCCCGGAATGTCGCGCGGATTGGTGATGAGCAGGTTGCTCCAGCCAATCTTGAAGAAGGTCAGGCAGTTCGCCGTCAAGGCGAAGATGTGGTAGAGCGGCAGCGCCGTGACGATGGTGCCCCGCTCCGGCAGAAAGGGTTTCAGCCAGGCATGCGCCTGCTGCAGGTTGGCGATGATGTTGCGATGGGTCAGCATCGCCCCCTTGGAGACGCCGGTTGTACCGCCGGTGTATTGCAGGAAGGCGACATCCTCGTGGCCGACCTTCACTTCCTTGAAATCGCAGCGGGCGCCGCGCGCCAGGGCGTCGTTGAAGCGCACCGACTGCGGCAGATTCCAGGCCGGCACCATCTTCTTGACGTTCCTGACGACGAAATTGACGATGGCCCCCTTGGGAAAGCCGAGCATGTCGCCCAGGCTGGTGACGATGACGTGCTTGATCGGCGTTTTGGCGATGCATTCCTGCAGCACGCTGGCGAAGTTCTCGACGATGATGATCGCCTCGGCGCCGGAATCCTTCAGCTGGTGCTCCAGCTCGCGCGGCGTGTAGAGCGGATTGCAGTTCACCACCGTGTAGCCGCCGCGCAGAATGCCGTAGATGGATACCGGGTCCTGCAGGAGGTTGGGCATCATCACGGCGACGCGGGTCCCTTTGGGCAGGCCAAGCGACTGCAGGTAGGCCGCCAGGTCGCGCGTATGGCCGTCCAGCTCGCCATAGGTCAGCGACTTGCCCATGTTGATGTAGGCGACATTGTCACGGAAGCTGCGCACGCTGCGGTCGAACAGTTGGCCGATCGACTCGAACTCATTGACGTCGATCTCCTCCGGCACCCCTGCGGGATAGCTGCTGAGCCAGACCTTTTCCATAATTCCCTCCAGATTCGTGCTGCGGGTTGCTCGAAAATCGATGACGCAAGGTACCGCCGCGCCCTTGCCGCGCCGGAACCAACTCAGGGTAAATCAGGTCCCGCCGGTTTCGGCGGGCCAGTCGCGGATATAGGCCTTGAGCATGCGGTTCTCGAAACCCTGCTCCTCGAGCACCGCCCTCGCCACGTCATGGAAGGAGATCACGCCCATCAGCGTGCCGCCGTCCATCACCGGCAGATAGCGCATGTGGTGCTCGACCATGAAACGTCGCAACTCGTCGACTTCCATGTTCGGGCCGGCCGTCATGGGTTCGCGCACCATGACATCGGAAATCGCCATGTCGCCCCACGCTGCGCCGCCCTCCTGCACCGCCTTGAGCACCTCGCGGAAGGTCAGCATGCCGACCATGCGGCCGACGTCGAAGACGACCAGCGAACCGACATCCTGGTCTGTCATGATGGCCACCGCGTCAACCAGCGTTTTGTTCGGCCCGATGGTGTACAGAACCTGGCCCTTGACCGCAAGAATTTCACTGACCTGCATGCCGCCCCCTTTTTGTTTATGGCTCCATACGTTTTTTCATCTTAGTCGATTGCCCTTCCCGGGGAAAGAGCCTGGCGGACTTCGAGCAGTTCCCCCCCGCCGAAAACCAGTCCGCAGCGCACCGCCTTGCCCGGGAAAAGCGCCATGACCGCACTGCGGTAGCCTTCCAGCTGGCTGTGGTAGCCCTCCAGCAGGGCCGCTTCCGGCCGGCCGCTTTTGTAGTCCAGAATCCAGAGGCCATCAGGCATCTCGACCAGGCGGTCGATCCGGCCCACGCTGCCGTCGGGCAGCGCGAAGGCGATCTCGTTGAACGCCCGCAGGTAGCCGGACGGATCGAAGAACGCCTTCAGGCGCGGTGCTTCGAGGATGGCCCGGGCCGCCGCCCGCAGGGCCGGCCAGTCGGCCGCCGGAATGCCCGGCGGCGACCTGTCCGGATCGCCGCCAGCGCTCATCCAGTCGAGGGCGGCATGCAACCGGCTGCCATAATCCATGCCGGCGCTGGCAGCCTCGCGCCGCCGCCCCACCGCGGGCGCCATGGCGGGCTGGTGCGGCAACGGCAGAGGTGCCGGCGGCGGCACCGGCGCCGGTGTCGCCAGGGCCGGCGGCTCGCCGTATGTGCCGTTGCTGCTGCCGAGCGCGGCAAGCGCGGCGCCGACGCGTTCCCAGAAGCTGGTCCGCGACTGGCCGCGCGCGACGGCGATGCCGCTGGCGAAGAAGTACTGCCGCGCCCGCGTCATTGCCACATACAGCAGGTTGAGTTCCTCGCGCGCAGCAAGATCCGCCTCCGTTTCAATCAGTGCGGCACGGCGCGCGCCGCATTCGTCCTTGCGCCCGAGCACCGACAGGTGGACCGGCCGCGCCGATTCCGGCGGCCAGTCGAGCAGCAGCGACCAGGCGTCGGCGGGCCGATGCGTATTGTGGGCGTCGACCAGCCAGACGATCGGCGCCTCGAGTCCCTTGGCGCCGTGGATGGTCAGGATGCGCACGCGGTCGCCGGCCTCCGCCGCCGGTATCGTCCCTTCGTCGGGCGCCGTCTCGCCGCCCGCTTCCCCCAGCCGCGCCAGCTCGTCGAGGAAACGCGGCAGACTCGGATAGCGGCCGGCATCGAGACGCAGCGCCAGTGCGATGAAGGCCTCGAGGTTGGCTGCCACGCCGGGCCAGAGCGCGGCCGGCACGGCATTGCGGTATCGCGCCACGAGGTCGCCTCCATGGTAAATGCGGTCGAGCAAATCGTGCACGGGCAGCCGCCCCGCCTTCTCGCGCCAGCCCGCCAGCAGTCGTGCTGCACGGGACAGGGCCGGCGTCGCCGTACCCTCCCCTGCGCCCGCCTGCAGCCGCTGCCACCAGGTCGCCTCGCTGCGCCCGGCCAGATGAATCAGGTCCTCGTCGCTCGCGCCCAGCACCGGAGAACGCAGGGCATGGGCCAGGGCCAGATCGTCCGCCGTCGCCACCAGGCTGCGCAGCAAGGCAGTCAGGTCGGCCGCCTCCAGGGTGCCCAGCAGGCCGCCGCGGCCGACGCTGAGGTAGGGGATCCCGACGGCACGCAATGCCTGCTCGAAATCGGGCAGGATGCCGCGCCGGCGCGTCAGTATCATGATGTCGCCATGCCGTGCGGGACGTTCGCGGCCGCTGTTCTCGTCGATCACGGTCCAGCGGCCGACGATATCCCCGATGCGTTCGGCCAGCAGCGCCGCCTCCTCGCGGCGGCGGCCGTCCTGCGCCAACGACTGCGGCACGGCGAGCGGATTGCGCAGATGCGGCTGCATCGGCTCGGCCCGCTCCTGCGTACAGAGCGGCAGCAACTCGACCCGGCCCGGCAAGGTCTCGTTCAGGCTGCGATGCGGGCGGAAATGGGGAAACAGCGGCTCATCCCCGAAAACACGGTTCACCACCTCGATGAGGCGCGGCGCATTGCGCCGCGTCTCGTCGTTGGCCAGCATCCGCGCGTCGCACTCCGACCGCAGGTAAGCCGCGGCACAATCGAAGACCCGCGGCTCGGCGCGACGGAAGCGATAGATCGACTGCTTCGGATCGCCCACCATGAAGACGCGCGGCCGGGCGGTGTCCGGCGCCCCATAGGCTGCCAGCCAGGCCAGCAGGATCTGCCATTGCAGGGGGTTGGTGTCCTGAAACTCGTCGAGCAGGATATGCCGGTAGCGCGCGTCCAGCCGCGCCTGCAGGAAGGCGGCGCGGGAGTCGTCGGCCAGCATGCGTGAAACATGCCATTCGAGATCGGCGAAATCCATCAGGCGGCGCTCGCGCTTGTATCGTTCCAGTTCGGCCAGCCAGGCCCCGCCGGCGGTGAAAACATGGACGTTCAGTTCATAGGCCTGCTCCTCGCGCCGGGCGGCCAGGGTCGCCAGCACCCGCTCGCCGAGCCAGGCATGCAGCTCGATCAGGCGGGCGGCTGCGGCGGCACCAAAGCGCTTCTCCGCTTCCTTGCTTGGCTTGCGCTGGCGAAGTGCGCCATCCTTGGTCAGCATTGCGGCCGCAATCAGGCCGAAGCGAACTTCGCCATCCGCAGCGGCGAAGGCCGACTCCAGCCCTGCGGCAAACTGAAGATCGCGATCAAGGTCGCTGCGGCGCAGAAGGCCGGCGTACTCGCGCAGCTTGTGCATGAACAGCTCGTCGGCAACCAGCCCGTCGATGGCAGCGGGCGACTCGCCGACGCCGAGGCATACGCGCAGGTCGGCCAGGGCCCGCGCCGGCGCATCCTGGCCCTCGCCGGCATAGGCATGCCATTCGGCGCGGCGTCCGGACAGGCCGAAGAGCAGCTTGCGGGTCGCCTCCAGGCCGGTATGCTGCAGCAGCCACAACAGCGAATCCGCGGCTGCATCGTTGCGCCGACCGCAGGACGCGGCGAAGTGCTGCCAGACCTCGTCCAGCAGGCGCGCGCCGGCCTCGTGCAGGACAAAGCCGGCCAGGTCGCTCGACATCGGGGCACCCTGCACCAGGCGGGCGAACCAGCCGTGGAAGGTGCTGACGGTGAGCGGTGGCTGGGCAGTCAGCACCCTTTCGTAGAGGCCTCGTGCGCGCACCATCGCGGCGGCGACGTCCGCCGGCGGCACTGCGCGCTGACGCAGGAAGTCGCGCACCTCGTCCTCGCCGCCGACGGCCAGCAGGCGCAGCCAGTCCGAGAGGCGCTCCTCGATCTCCCGCGCCGCCTTGCGCGTATAGGTAATGGCGAGAATCTCGCCCGGCGCAGCGCCGTCGAGCAGCAGGCGCAGGATGCGCGACACCAGCAGCCAGGTCTTGCCGCTGCCGGCGCAGGCTTCCACCACCACCGAACGGTGCGGGTCGAGCGCCGCCGCGATGAGTTCGTTCCCGTTCATGACCCGGAGCCGTCGAAAGGCGGCGGACCACCGTCACCCCCGCCCTCGGGGCGGGGGCCGGGGGGTGGGCCGTTGTCCCCGCCCTCGGCGCGGGGGCCGGGGGGTGGGCCGTCACCCCCGTCCCCGGGGGCGGAGGATGGGGCATGATAGTCCTTGCGGCACAGACCTCGCATCTCGCACCAGTCGCAAACGGCCTCGGCGCCGTGCGCCGGCAACCGGGCGCCGGCCCGCAGCGCTTCGACGGCCGCCGCCAGCCGCACCCCCTGTCCTCGCGCCATTTCCCGAACTTCGGGCAGAAGCAGCTCGACAGGCTTCTCGCCGTCGATCGCGACGTAGGCTGCCTCCCGCACCCGTTCGCCCTGCAACAGCGCGTAACACGCCAGTTGCACGTCCTCCCCGGGGTCTGCCAGGCGCTGCCTCAGACCCTGCGCATCCTGCGTCTTGTAGTCGAGCACCGCCTCGCTGCCGTCCGACCTGCGATCGAGCCGGTCGAGGCGGCCATGAAGCACGAGTTCGCCGCCGGCGGGCAGAGGCAGGCCGCGTTCAAGCCCCAGTTCGCCGCCGGCATGGCGCCAGCCGGCCGCTTCGCGCGCCTTCTGCCAGGCAATGTAGCCGGGCATGCCCTCGCGCCAGCGCGCCAGCCAGGCATGTTCGAGGAAATTCTGCTCGATTTCGGGCGCGAACACGGCGCGGCTGATCGCCTCCAGGTCGGCGACCAGCGCCTCGTCCGGCTGGCCGGAGAGCTGGGGATGCGCGGCATGGAAGCGCTGCAGGATGCGGTGGACGAATTCGCCGTAATCGCGTTTTTCCAGCGCCTCGCGCACTTCCTCCGCCTCGACGAGGCCGAGCATGCGGCGCGCATAGAATTGGTAGGGGCAGGCCATCAGGCTGGCGTAGGCGCTGGCCGACAGCCGCAGCGGCACCCTCGATGGCGCGGCCGGACGGGGCATGGCCGTGCCCTCGCCCGCCGCCGGTTCCACGGTCGCCGTGCCGTCCGGCTTCGTCACGAGATCATCGCCCCAGGCGTGTGCGTGCAGTACCGACAGCAGCCCCAGTTCCGGGCAAACAAGATTGGCCTCGTCGCCGCGCACTGTCTGCCAGGTGGCCGTCACTTCGCCGCAGGAGGCGATCAGGCCGGCCAGGTCGTCGCGCAGCCGCGCGGTCGCTTCGGCGGGCAGCGACAGGCCCAGCTCGGCGCGCACGGCCTGGTTGCCGAAGATGGCGCGGGAGAATCCCGGCGCCAGGCTGTCACGGTCGGCGCCGATGACAACGGCCGCATCGAAACGGCGCAGGCGAGTGGCCGCGAGATGGGTCATGACGAGCGGGCTGTCGATGCCGCGGTCGACGAAGGCGGCCTGCTCCAGTTCGCGGTTCAGCCAGTCTCGCCATTCCCCGAAAGTCAGCCTGTGCGGCACGGCGGCGAGCTCCTCGCGGCGCGTCCTCAGCAGTTCGATCAGGCTCGAACCGGCCTCGTCACCGGCCAGTCCGCCATGGGCGCCCAGGCCCTCCAGGGCCTGCCCCAGTCCGGCCAGCCAGGCGGCAACCGGAACGCTGCCGCGCGGCATGGCACGGCGTGCCGCTGCCACGCGCCGGAGCAGGCCGACTGCTTCGGCATAGCCGTCCTGTCGCCCCAGCACAGCCTCGTAGCGGCCCAGGCCGTAGACCAGGTTGTGACGGGCCAGCCCGTCCTCGAGCTGCATCAGGCCGGCCTGGCGCATCTCCTCCGGCAGGTCGCCGAAGACGAAGGGGGATTTGACCAGATCGAGCAAGTCGCGATGATAGGCATCGGCCGTCACCACTTCCAGCCAGGCATCGACGAGGGCCGCCGCCCGCGTGGTGGATAGCTTCCAGCCGGTCTCGTCCTGTACCAGGATGCCGTCGCGCTCGAGCAGCGCCCTGGCGCGACGCGCCGCCACGCGATCGGCCGCCACCAGTGCGATGTGCCTGCGGCCGGAGGATAGCCAGCGCTTCACCTCGGCCGCGATCGCGGCAGCTTCCGCTTCCAGGCTGGCGGCGCCGATCAGCCGCAGGCGGCCCGCCAGCGGACTTGCCGGCAGCGCCGCGCGCGCCGCCTCGGCCCGAACGGCCAGCGGCGGTGACTCTGCCGCAGCCGGGGGCCAGGCAAAGCCGAGCGCCCGCAGCAACGGCAGGTCGGTTACATCACGCAACGGCCGGAATACCGTGACCGGCTGCCGCAGCGCCCAGGCTTGGCAGAAATCCCGCTCGACCGGTCTCGGCGCGCCCTCGCACAGCAAGAAAAGCGGTGCCGCGGCCCTTCCGGCCAGTTCGGCGAGCGCCATCGCCATGGCGGCATGGCGGCCGGGCGGTCCGGCCGCCTCGGCCCGCCAGAGCCGGTGCACCACTTCGGCCTCGAAACGCAGGAGTTGCGAGCCGCGCGCCGCATAGGCCTGCTCAAGGCGGGCAAGCAGCGCCGCCTCGTCCTCCGGCAGGCCGATGGCGCGCTCGTGCAGCTCATCGAAGAGGGCAATCAACTCGGCGCTGACTTCCCACAGGGCACCGTCGGCGAACCAGCCTCGCTCGCGCAACAGGCCATAGAGCGTCACCTGGCGCAGGCTCTCCGGCTGGCCGCCGGCATCGGCGGCAGCCGCCAGCTGGGCCAGACTGGCGATGCGCGGCAACAGCACGGCACGGCCGGCGGCGACGGCCAGCGCCTGGCGCAAGGCAGGCGCCAGGGCCGGGCTGGGCAGCACCACCAGAATTGCGGAAAGATCGGGCAACTGCGCCCGGCAGGTTTCGACGATGCGCTGCGCGCAGCGATCGACGAATTCCGCCGAGTGGGGGATGGGGCGCGTTTCGATGGGGCGCGCGGCCTCGGGCATGGCCTGCGCGGACGTTCAGCGTTCCAGCTTGTCCAGCTTGTCCTTCGCCTTGGCCCACTCGTCGGCGTCGGGCAGGGGATCCTTGCGCTCGACAATGGGCTGCCAGAGCTTGGCCAGTTCGGCGTTCAGGGCCGTGAAATGCTTCTGCGCGTCCGGCACGTCGTCCTCAGCGAAGATGGCCTCGACCGGACACTCCGCCACGCACAAGGTGCAGTCGATGCACTCGTCCGGATCGATGGCCAGAAAATTGGGGCCTTCACGGAAGCAATCGACCGGGCAGACGTCCACGCAATCGGTGTATTTGCACTTGATGCAGGCTTCGGTCACCACATAAGTCATGGCGATATTCCTTCGGGTATCCAGTGAATGGGGGATCAGGCTTGTGAATGCGGATATTAGCATAGGGCCGCCCCGCCCCGAGGGAGCGCATTTGCGCACTTCCCTTGCGGCAGCTTTTTCGCTACGATAGCCCACAAAGACAAGCTTCAAGACAAGCTTCACGAACAATCGGCACTACGGGCACCACAGGCACTACACGGACAATCACCGGCGAACCCCGGCATTATTCCTGCATCACTGCATCACGACCCTTGATCGACCCTTGATCCGTTCCCGGCGCTTGCGCTGCCGGCCACCCAACACATTGCGAGGAAACAATGAGCGAGCACATCCACTACGTCACCGATGCCAATTTCGAGGCCGAGGTGCTGCAATCGTCCACCCCCGTCCTGGTGGACTACTGGGCCGAGTGGTGCGGCCCGTGCAAGATGATCGCCCCGATCCTGGATGACGTCTCCAAGGAATACGCCGGCAAGCTCAAGGTCGCCAAGCTGAACATCGACGACAACCAGGAAACGCCGGCCAAGTTCGGCATCCGCGGCATTCCGACCCTGATGCTGTTCAAGAACGGCAGCGTCGAGGCCACCAAGGTCGGCGCACTGTCCAAGTCGCAGTTGACCGCCTTTATTGACAGCAACCTCTGAAAGACTTACAGTCCGCCCTGTATTTCATCCGCGCCGCTGCGGCACACCACAAGAACTTCCCGAACGCGGCGCGGCGCTGGACCCTGTTTCGAATTCCCGAACCTTTTTCCGCACTTCCCTTCTTCCGCTGCACCTTCACACCTCTGGGTCGTTATGCATTTATCGGAGCTCAAAACTCTCCACGTCAGCGAACTGCTTGAAATGGCGATCGCCAGCGAGATCGACGGCGCCAACCGCCTGCGCAAGCAGGAACTGATCTTCGCCCTCCTCAAGAACCGTGCCAAGAAAGGCGAAAACATCTTCGGCGACGGCACCCTGGAAGTGCTGCCCGACGGCTTCGGCTTCCTGCGCTCGCCCGACACCTCGTATCTCGCCGGCACGGATGACATCTATGTCTCGCCGTCCCAGATCCGCCGCTTCAACCTGCACACCGGCGATTCGATCGAGGGCGAGATCCGCACCCCCAAGGACGGCGAGCGCTACTTCGCGCTGGTCAAGGTGGACAAGGTCAACAACGAGCCGCCGGAGAACTCCAAGCACAAGATCCTGTTCGAAAACCTGACGCCGCTGCACCCGACGGAGGTGCTCAAGCTGGAGCGCGAGATCCGCGCCGAGGAAAACATCACCTCGCGCGTCATCGACATGATCGCGCCGATCGGCAAGGGCCAGCGCGGCCTGCTGGTGGCCAGCCCGAAAAGCGGCAAGACGGTGATGATGCAGCACATCGCCCACGCCATCGCCACCAACCACCCCGACGTGGCGCTGATCGTCCTGCTCATCGACGAGCGCCCCGAGGAAGTGACGGAAATGACGCGCTCGGTGAAGGGCGAGGTGGTCGCCTCGACCTTCGACGAGCCGGCCTCGCGCCACGTCCAGGTCGCCGAAATGGTCATCGAGAAGGCCAAGCGCCTGGTCGAGCACAAGAAGGACGTGGTCATCCTGCTCGACTCGATCACCCGCCTGGCGCGCGCCTACAACACCGTGGTGCCGGCCTCCGGCAAGGTGCTCACCGGCGGCGTGGACGCCAATGCGTTGCAGAAGCCGAAGCGCTTCTTCGGCGCCGCCCGCAACATCGAGGAAGGCGGCTCGCTCACCATCATCGCCACCGCCCTGATCGACACCGGCAGCCGCATGGACGACGTCATCTACGAGGAGTTCAAGGGCACCGGCAACATGGAGATCCACCTCGAGCGGCGCATGGCGGAGAAGCGTGTGTATCCGGCCATCAACGTCAACCGCTCGGGCACGCGCCGCGAGGAATTGCTGCTCAAGCCTGACATCCTGCAGAAGGTCTGGGTGCTGAGGAAGCTCCTCTACAACATGGACGACCTCGAGGCGATGGAATTCCTGCTCGACAAGATCCGCGCGACGAAGAGCAACGCCGAGTTCTATGACGCCATGCGCAGGGGCTGAACAGCATTGCAAAGCCACTGATTTTGGTGGATAATGCGCCCCTTTTGCGGGCGGCCACATCCGCCGTCCCCCCGTTCAACGAGGATCCCATGAAAGCCGACATTCACCCCAATTACGTCGAAATCGACGTCACCTGCAGCTGCGGCAACAAGTTCACGACGCGTTCCACCAGCGGCAAGCCGCTGCAAGTCGAAGTCTGCTCCGCCTGCCACCCCTTCTACACCGGCAAGCAGAAGATGATCGACACCGCCGGCCGCGTCGAGCGATTCAACCAGAAATACGGCAAGAAACAGGCCGCCGCCTGATCGGACAGGCGCCCTGCGAGAAGGCAGCTTCGGCTGCCTTTTTTCGTTTGCGGGCAGTAAAATTCACTCCGCCGGCAATAACAACCCTGATTCGACGATGATCCTGCCGCGCCTGCCCCTCGACTTCCCGCCGCGCGGCATCGTGCTGGTCGCCTTCTGCGCCCTCTACCTGCTGGCCGGCCTCGTCGGCCATGACCCCTGGAAGGGCGACGATGCCACCCATTTCGGCGTAGCGTATTCCATGCTTGCGGAAGGCCACTGGCTGCTGCCGCGCCTGGCCGGGGAAGCCTGGCTGGATTCACCCCCGCTCTACCACTGGACGGCGGCGCTGCTGGGCTGGCTGTTCGGTTTCGTCCTGCCCCTGCACGACGCCGCGCGGCTGGCCACCGGCCTGTTCGCCGGCATCATGATCGCCTGCCTGGCGGGCGCGGCGCGCCAGGCCATCGGTGCCGAGGCCGCGCGCGGGGCGGCCCTCGTCGCCATCGGCTGCCTGGGGCTGCTGGTGCATGCGCACGAGTCTCAACCGGCCCTCGCCTTTCTCGCCGCTGCTGCCGCGCTCTATTACGGACTGGCGCGCCTGCCGCAGCACCCCCTGCGCGGCGGCGCCCTCGCCGGCGCGGCGCTCGGCGCCGGCTTCCTCGCCGTAGGTCTGCCCGCACTCGTCACCCTTGGACCGCTGCTGCTGCTGCCCCTGATCTCGTCCCGCCTGCGCACGCCGCAGGCGTTGCGTGGCCTGCTCGCCGCGCTCGTCGTCGCTGCGCCGCTCGTCCTGGCCTGGCCGCTGGCACTGCGCGCGCTGCATCCGGCCGCCTTCGCCGGCTGGTGGGCGCAGGAGCTGGCCGATCTCCGCCCGGCGGGGAACGTGCCGCTCAACCTGTGGGGCATGCTCAAGCTGCTCGCCTGGTTCGCCTGGCCGGCGCTGCCGCTGGCGCTGTGGACGCTCTGGCGCGAGCGGCGCCGGCTGCACGAGCCGCGCACCCTGATCCCGCTCGCCGCTTTCCTCATCCTGCTTGCCGTGCAGGGCGTCTTCTCCGATCCGCGCAGCCTCAACCTCCTGCCGCTGCTGCCGCCGCTGGTGCTGCTCGCCGCGCCGGCCACGCTGAGCCTGCGGCGCGGCGCGGCCAACGCCTTCGACTGGTTCGGCATGATGACCTTCACCCTGCTCGCCGGCCTCATCTGGCTGGGCTGGGCCGCCATGGTCTTCGGCACGCCGGCGCAAATCGCGAAAAACTTCGCCCGCCTGGCACCGGGCTTCGGCGCGACCTTCTCGCCCGTCGCCTTCGCCGTCTCGCTGGGACTGACTTTTGCCTGGCTCTGGCTGATCTTCGCCAGTCCGCGCTCGCCCCAGCGCGGGGCCGCGCATTGGGCGGCCGGCCTGGTGCTGTGCTGGGGATTGCTGATGGCGCTCTGGCTGCCCCTGATCGACTATGATCGCAGCTATCGCGGCGTGTTTCTTGATCTGAAGGCCGCCCTGCCGAAGGAGGCCGGCTGCATTGCCGGACGCAGCCTGGGCAGCACGCAGCGGGCCGCCCTGCACTACTTCGCCGGCATCAAGACCCTGCGCGAAGGCAGCCGCGCCGCGGCGAGGTGCCGCCTGACCCTCGTCCAGGGCGCGGCAAGGAAGGATCCCTTGCCGGCCGGCGGCGGCTGGCGCAAGATCTGGGAAGGCGGCCGCCCGAGCGACCGCACGGAACGATTTCGCCTTTACGCCCGATGAAACCGCTCACGCAAACCCCCGAATGGCAGGCGCTGACGGCGCACCGCGACCGGCTTGCCGGCCAGCACCTGAACGCGCTGTTCGCCGCCGAGCCGCAGCGCTTTGCACGCCTTTCCTTCCGCTGCGGCGATCTGCTCGCGGATTTCTCCAAGCAGCGCCTCACGTCCGAAACGCTGGCCCTGCTCGTGCGGCTGGCCGAGGCGCGCGACCTCGACGGCTTCCTGCGCCGCATGAGCGCGGGCGAGGCCATCAACGCCACGGAGAACCGCGCCGCCCTGCACATCGCCTTGCGTGGCGATTGCGCCGAACGGCCGTACCGCGTGGCGGGGCGCGACGTGCTGCCGGAAGTGCGGACCATGCGCGCGCGCATGCGCGCGTTGAGCGAAGCCGTCCGTTCCGGCGCGTGGTGCGGCAGCGACGGCCAGCCGATCGAGGCGGTGGTCAACCTCGGCATCGGCGGCTCCGATCTCGGGCCGCGCATGGCGGTGCAGGCGCTCGGCGCCGGGGCAAGGCTCAAGGTGCGCTTCGTCGCCAACATCGACCCGGCCGAGTTCGCCGACACGGTGCGCGACCTCGATCCGGCCCGCACCCTGTTCGTCGTCTCCTCGAAGACCTTCACGACCCAGGAGACGCTGGCCAACGCCCGCGCCGCGAAGGCTTGGCTCGGCAGCGCCGGGGCGGGAAGGCATTTCCTGGCCGTCAGCAACAACCTCGCCGCGGCGCAGGCCTTCGGCATCCCGGCCGAAAACTGCCTGGCCTTGGCGGAATGGGTCGGCGGGCGCTTCTCCATGTGGTCGGCCATCGGCCTGCCGCTGGCCTGCGCCATCGGCATGGACGCTTTCGAGGAGCTGCTCGCCGGCGCGTGCGCGATGGACGAGCACTTCCTCGCCGCCCCCTTCGGCGAGAACCTGCCGGTCCTGATGGCCCTGGTCGGGCTGTGGAACATCGATTTCCTCGGCGCCGAATCGCTCGCCGTACTCCCCTACGCCCACCGCCTCGGCCTGCTGCCGGCCTACCTGCAGCAGCTCGAGATGGAAAGCAACGGCAAGCGCACCACGCTGGATGGCCGCGAAGTCGGCTGCGCCACCGCGCCGATCCTCTGGGGCATGGCCGGCTCGGTCGGCCAGCATGCCTTCCACCAGCTCTTCTACCAGGGCACGCGGCTGGTGCCGATCGATTTCGTCGTACCGGTCGGGGAAGCCGATCCGGAACAGGGGGCACTGGTCGCCAACGCCCTGGCGCAGGGCGCCGCCCTGATGATGGGCAAGTCGCGCGAGGAAGCGAAGGCGCAGCTGCTCGGCGCAGGCAAGGATGAAGCCGAGGCCGAGCGCCTCGCCCCGCATCTTGCCTGCCCCGGCAACCAGCCCAGCACCACGCTGCTGATGCCGGCGCTCACGCCCCGAGCGCTGGGTGCGCTCATCGCGCTCTACGAGCACAAGGTCGCGGTGCAGGGCTGCCTGTGGGGAGTGAACAGCTTCGACCAGTGGGGCGTCGAGTATGGCAAGCAGATGGCGCGCGAGATCCTGCCGCAGCTGCTCTCGGGCGAGGGCGCGTTCGACGCGTCCACCGCCGGCCTGCTGGCGGCGATTCGCGCCTGGAGAAAGCCTACGGCCTGATGAAGGTGTCGCGGTAGTGGCGCAGCTCCGCGATCGACTCGAGGATGTCCGCCAGCGCGGTGTGCGCGCCCTTCTTGACCACACCCTTGTACACCTCCGGCTTCCACCGCCGCGCCAGTTCCTTCAGCGTGCTCACGTCCAGGTTGCGGTAATGGAAATAGGCCTCCAGCCCCGGCAGCCAGCGCGCCATGAAGCGGCGGTCCTGGCAGATCGAGTTGCCGCACATGGGCGAGGTCCGCTCCGGCACCCAGGCGCGCATGAAGTCTAGCAGCTGCGCCGTCGCCGCCGCCTCGTCTGTCGTCGCGGCGCGCACCTTGTCGAGCAGGCCCGACTTGCCGTGGGTGTTCCTGTTCCAGTCGTCCATGGCATCGAGCACGGCGTCGGGCTGGTGCACCACCACCACCGGCGACTCGGCCAGTGTGTTGAGCGCGCTGTCGGTGGCCACCATGGCGATCTCGATGACCCTGTCGCGGTCAGGGTCGAGGCCGGTCATTTCCATGTCGAGCCAGATCAGGTTGTTGGGATCCTGTGCCATAATTCGGCGGGAATTTCAAAGCCTGCATTCTGTCACAAATGGCAGAACCCCATGATCGAACCATGACCGCCCCCCCCTTCACCGCGCTGTTCCTCGCCGCCCTCGCCCTCACCACTTTGCTGCGGTTGTGGCTGGCGCGGCGCCACCTGCGCCACATCGCCGCCCATCGCGACGCCGTGCCGGCGGCCTTCCGCGAAACCATTCCGCTGGAGGCCCACCAGCGCGCCGCCGACTACACCGCGGCGCGCATGCGCCTGGCCATGATCGAGATCGTCGTCGGCTCGGCCTTCGTGCTGGCGCTCACCCTGGGCGGCGCGCTGCAGGCGATGCACGAGGCCTGGGCCGCGCTCGGCCTGGATGGCCTGGCGCACGGCCTCGCCTTCATCGCCGGACTCGTCGTGCTGAGCTCGGCCCTCGACCTGCCGTTTTCGCTGTGGCGCACCTTCGTCATCGAGGAACGCTTCGGCTTCAACAAGATGACGCCGCGCCTGTTCCTCGCCGACCTCGCCAAGGGCGTGCTGCTGGGTGCCGCCATCGGCCTGCCGCTCCTGGCGGCGGTACTGTGGCTGATGGAGAGGATGGGCGAAGCCTGGTGGCTCTACGTCTGGCTGGTCTGGCTCGGCTTCAACCTGCTGGCGCTGCTGATCTATCCGACCGTGATCGCGCCGCTGTTCAACAAGTTCACGCCGCTCGCCGACGCTTCCCTGCGCGAGCGCATCGAGGCGCTGCTCGCGCGCTGCGGCTTCCGCGCCAGCGGCCTGTTCGTCATGGACGGCTCGAAGCGCTCGGCCCACGGCAATGCCTATTTCACCGGCTTCGGCGAGGCCAAGCGCATCGTCTTCTTCGACACCCTGCTGGAGAAGCTCGCCCCCGGCGAGGTCGAGGCGGTGCTGGCGCACGAGCTGGGCCACTACAAGCGCCGCCACGTCTGGAAGCGCATCGGCATGCTGGCACTGGCGAGCCTCGGCTTCCTCTGGCTGCTCGGCCAGCTCATCCATGCGCCGTGGTTCTTTGCCGGCCTGGGCATGCAGGCCCAGGGCACGGCTTCGGCGCTGGTGCTGTTCTCGCTCGTCGTCCCGCTGTTCACCTTTCCGCTCGCCCCGCTGATGAGCGCGCTGTCGCGCCGGCACGAGTACGAGGCCGACGCCTATGCCGCGGAGCAGACGCGCGCCGGCGACCTCGTCGCCGCCCTGGTCAAGCTCTACCGCGACAATGCCGCGACGCTGACGCCCGACCCGCTCTATTCCGCCTTCTACGATTCGCATCCGCCGGCGGCGGCGCGCATCGCCCACTTGCGGGCCGCCTGAGTGAAACAGGCCGCCGTGTCACGGGGACTGACTTTTGCGGAACTGGCCGACGGCGCCTGCCGACCCCTGGCCGGTGACGGCCAGCGCCTGGATGCGGCGGCGCTGGCCGCTGCGCTGGCGCTGCTGCCCGACTGGGAAGGAAACGGCGAGGCCATCGCCAAGACCTTCCCCTTCTCCCGCTACGAGTCGACGCTGGCCTTCGTCAATGCGGTGGCGCGCATCGCGCAGGAGCAGGATCACCATCCGGACATCGCCTTCGGCTACGACCGCTGCAGCGTCGCCTGGTCGACGCACTCCGTCGGCGGCGTCACCCTCAACGATCTGATCTGCGCGGCGAAGACCGAAGCGCTGACACGCACTTGAACCGCACCGGCACCGTCGTCGCCGCCTTCGGCCGGCAATACGAAATCGAACTGGACGACGGCGGCCGCGCCCTGTGCTATCCGCGCGGCAAGAAAAGCCATGTCGCCTGCGGCGACCGCGTCGCCGTCGAGCTCTCCGAGCCCGACCACGGCGTCATCGCCACGGTGGCGCCGCGCAGCACCCTGCTCTACCGCAGCGACGCCTGGCGCCAGAAACTCTTCGCCGCCAACACCACGCAGGCCGTCATCGTCGTCGCCGCCGAACCGAGCTTCAGCGACGAACTGGTGACCCGCTGCATCGTCGCCGCCGAGCAGCAGCGCCTGCGCGTCGTGATCGTGCTGAACAAGTGCGACCTCGCCGACCGCATCGAGGCCGCGCGCCGTCAGCTGGCGCCTTTCCAGGCGCTCGGCTACCCCGTGATCGAGCTCAGCGCCAAACAGGGCGCGGAGGCACTGCGCCCTTTCCTCGCCGGACAGTGCAGCGTGCTGGTGGGTCAGTCCGGCATGGGCAAGTCCACCCTCATCAATGCCCTGCTGCCCGAGGCGCAGGCCGCCGTGCGCGAAATCTCCGAGGCGCTCGATTCGGGCAAGCACACCACCACCCATGCGCGGCTCTACCGCCTGGACGAGGACACCAGTCTCATCGACAGCCCCGGCATGCAGGAATTCGGCCTGGCCCACCTCAGCCGCGCCGAGATCGAGCAGGGCTTTCGCGAATTCCACCCCTACCTGGACACCTGCCGCTTTCGCGACTGCCGACATGGCGAGGAGCCGGACTGCGCGATCAAGGCCGCCGTCGCCGCCGGCGCCATTTCGCCGCGCCGGCTCGAGCAGTTCCACGCGCTGTGCGCCTCCTGCGGGAAGTGATCCGGAAAGTCAGCCGCTGCAGCACGGCGGCGAAACCGCTACACTCGGCCCAGCATGGAAAACCTCCTCTACTGGGTCGGCCTGGCCGCCGTGGCGGTTAACGCCCTGACCGGCGTGCTCGACGCCGGCCGCAAGCAGATGGACCTCGTCGGCGTAGCCATGGTCGGCAGCGCCACGGCACTCGGCGGCGGCACGGTGCGCGACCTGCTGCTGGATCGCCAGGTCTTCTGGATCGGCGACCAGACCTATCTCGTCGTCGCCCTGGCAACGACGCTGGTGGTGTTCTTCGCCGTGCGCGGCCTGCGACTGCCGCCGCGCCTGTTCCTGATCCCTGACGCGGTCGGCCTGGCGCTGTTCACCGTCGTCGGCACGCAGGTCGCGCTGGAATTCCAGGCGCCCTGGCTGGTGGCCAGCCTGCTCGGCGTCATCACCGGGGTGGTCGGCGGCGTGCTGCGCGACGTGCTCTGCAACGACGTTCCGCTCGTCTTCGTCCGCGGCGAGCTCTACGCCTCGGCCGCCTGGTCCGGCGCGCTGGCCCTGATCGGCCTGCAGGCGCTCGGCGTATCCGATGTCGCCGCCGCCTGGTGCGGCATGGCGGTCGTGCTCGCCGCCCGGCTGCTGGCCATGGCCTTCCGCATTACCCTGCCGACCTATTCCGAGCGCAAATGAAAACGGGCCGGTCGCCCGGCCCGTTTCGGGAACAACCAGAACCTGTTATTACACGCGTTCCCAGATCGTCGTGATGCCCTGGCCGCCGCCGATGCACATGGTGGCAAGGCCGTAGCGGCCGTTCACCCGAATCAACTCGTGCAGCAGCTTGGTGATGATCACCGCGCCGGTGGCGCCGACCGGATGGCCGAGGGCGATGGCGCCGCCATTGACGTTGGTTTTGGCCGGATCGAAGCCGAGGCCTTTGGCCACGGTCAGCGACTGCGCGGCGAAAGCCTCGTTGGACTCGATGACGTCGATCTTGTCCAGCGACAGGCCGGCTTTCTGCAAGGCGACCTTGGTCGAGGGAATCGGTCCCTCGCCCATGACGTCGTTGGGCACGCCGGCGATGGCGTAGGCGACCAGGCGGGCGATCGGCTTGTGGCCGCCGGCAGCGGCCTTGGCAGCATCGGCCAGGATCAGCGCGGCGGCGGCATCGTTGATGCCGGAGGCGTTGCCGGCCGTTACCGTGCCGTCCTTTTTGAAGGCCGGCTTCATCTTGGCCAGGGTCTCCATCGTCGTGCCGGCGCGCGGATGTTCGTCGGTGTCGAACACCACCTCGCCCTTGCGGGTCTTGAGGGTGATCGGCGCGATCTGCGACTTGAAGCGGCCCTCGGCGATGGCTCTCGCCGCGCGATCCTGCGATTCGACGGCGAAGGCGTCCTGCTGCTCGCGGGTGATGCCGTGCTTGAGCGCCAGGTTCTCGGCGGTGATGCCCATGTGGCCGACGCCGAAGGGGTCGGTCAGCACGGCGACCATGGCGTCGATGGCCTGGGTGTCGCCCATGCGCGCGCCCGAGCGCAGCGCCGGCAGCAGGTAGGCGCCGCGCGACATCACCTCGACGCCGCCGCCAAGCGCGAAATCGGCATCGCCCAGGAGGATCGCCTGCGCCGAGTTGACGACGGCCTGCTGCGAGGAGCCGCACAGGCGGTTCACCGCGAAGGCCACCGAATCCATCGACAGGCCGGCCTGTATGGTCGATACCCGCGCCACGTAGGCATAGCGCGATTCGGTCGGGATGCAGTTGCCGACTGTGGCGAAGCTGATCTGCTTCGGATCCACGCCGGAACGGGCGATCGCCTCCTTGAAGACCATGCCGCCCAGTTCTGCCGGCTCAATGCCCGCCAGCGCGCCGTTGAAGGTCCCCACCGCGCTGCGCACGGCGCTCAGAACCACCACTTCTCTTTTGTCAGCCATTTCTTAACTCCTGATAGGAAATCAACCTGCCCAGCTGGCAACGCCCAACAGCGTCAGCAGCAACAGGCAGAGCACCAATGTGCGCCACACCAAGCCGATTCCGCTCTGCATGAAATCGGCGTCCGCTTCCTCGCCCAGCCCCAGTTCGGGTCTTTCCGTGACCTCGCCCGATTCGACGATCGGCATTCCCAGGCGTACGCCCAGGGCACCTGCGCCGGCAGCCAGCAGTATACCCGTCGCCTCGTCCGGCCAGCGCGAGGCCTGGGTACGCCAGCAATAAACCGCATCCTCGAAATCGCCGACGACGGCGAAGGCCGCCGCCGTGATGCGTACCGGCAGCCAGTCGATGACGGCAAAGGCCCTCCCGGCAAAACGGCCGAAGGCGCCGAACTCGGCGTCGTGCCGCGTCGCCCAGTTGCGCTGGAAATGGGATGCCAACCGGTACATCAGGGCACCGGCCGGTCCCGGCAGCAGGACGAACCAGACCACCACGGCGAAGACATGGCGGTGCGAAGCGACCAGCGCCTCCTCCATCGCCAGGCGCGCGATCTCGGTGGCATTGAGCCCGTCGGCCGAGCGCCCGCGCCATTCGCCGAGCAGGGCGCGGGCGCGCGCCGTCTCGCCCATGCGCAGCGCCAGGTGGATGTCCGTGTAATAGTGGCTGAACTGGCGAAAGCCCAGCGCCAGATACAGGATTGCCACATTCCAGGCGAATCCGAGCAGGGGATGCACGGCGACCAGTGCCAGATGGATGGCGGCGCAGGCGACGGTCGCCGGCAGCACGGCCAGCAGCCAGGCGACCAGGCCGTGGCTGGCCTGGCCATCGTTGAATAGTCCCTCGAAAAAGCGCGCATAGCGCGACAGCGGCTCGGCAACCACCTTGCGCTCGGCCAGCGGGCGCAACTGCTCGAGCAGCAGGACGACGATGAGGGAAATGACTGTCATGGAAGGGTCGGGGGTGAAAGGGCTGACCGATCAGGCGGATTATCGCACTAGTCGTCCTCGAGCAGGCGCTGCAGGCTCACCAGCATGCCCGCCGTGGCGCCCCAGATGAAATAGCCCTCGTAAGGCATGGCGTAATAGTGGCGCAGCACACCGCCGATTTCCATGCTGTGGCGCTGGCGGTTGGCCGGATCGAGCAGGAAGGCGAGCGGCGTCTCGAACACCTCGGCCACCTCGAAGCTGTCCGGCCTGAGCGTGAAAGGCGGACGCACCAGGCCGACTACCGGGATGACGCTGAAACCGGTGCCGGTGCGGTATTCGGGCAGCAGGCCGAGCACCTCGACCCGGGCCGGATCGAGTCCGATCTCCTCCTCGGTCTCGCGCAGGGCCGTGAATACGGGCGTGGGATCGGTCCGCTCGCAGCGACCGCCGGGGAAGCTCACCTGTCCGGCATGATCGTTGAGGTGGGCGGTGCGTTGCGTGAACAACACCGTCAGCCCCTGCGGCCGCTCGATGACCGGCACCAGCACCGCGGCGGAAGTCAGCCCCTGCGGCACGGCATCCTCCTCGACGGCCAGCAACCGGCGCGGCCCGGCCAGGCGGCTGCGCAGCCAGTCCGCCGTCGGCGAGACGATCTTTTGCCCGGGAGGTTGCGGCGAGTCGCTCAACTCAATAGCGCTTGCGCAGCGTCAGGGTCTGGCCGTCGCGCTTCATTTCCATGCGGTTGAGAAAGCTCATGCCGAGGAGCGCCACCGGCAGGTCGTGCTGGTGCACCATGCCCTCGACCTGGCTCAGGGTGACATCGCCGACACGCACCGTGCCCAGGGTCACCTGCCAGGCCTGGGTTACGCCATTGGCCGTCTGCACCATGATCGGCCGGGCATTGGCGGTGCTGATGTTGGCGCGGCGCGCGTCCGAGGCGCCCAGCGCCACGGACGTGGCGCCGGTGTCGACCATGAAGCGGACCGTCGCCCCGTTGATCGTGCCGGTCGTCAGGAAATGGCCCCGGCCATCAGCCGTCAGGCTGGCGGACTGGGCGCCGCCGCCATCGCCCCCGGCATGCGCATGCTGACCGATGGTCAGGCGCTGGCGCCTGCCGGAAACCTCGACCGTGGCGCTGTCCGCGCTGACGGCAAGCAGCCTGACCCCGGCCACCTTGGCGCCCACCGCAACGGTACGCGGCGCGCCGCCGTCGATAATCAACACCGCCTTGCCCGGAAACAGGCCGGCCAGGCCGACATCGACGGCCCAGGCCGGCAGCGCCAGGCCTGCGCAAAACAGCGCCGTCAGGCTAGAATGCGCCACTCGTCCCGTCCGTTTCCCGATCATGAAACCCGTTGCCATTTTCCGCCACTTCTACAGCGAAGGTCCGGGCTATTTTGCCACATTCCTCGACCGCCACTCGATTCCCTGGACGCTGATCCGCATCGACGAGAACGAGGCCGTCCCGAGCGGCATCGAAAACTTTTCCGGACTCGTCTTCATGGGCGGCCCGATGAGCGTCAACGACCCGCTGCCCTGGGTGGAGCAGTCGTGTTCGCTGATCCGCGCCGCCGCCGCGGCCGGCCTGCCGGTGCTTGGCCATTGCCTCGGCGGCCAGCTCATCGCCAGGGCACTGGGCGGGGTCATCACCCGGAACCCGGTCAAGGAGATTGGCTGGGGGCCGGTGCGCGTGCTCGACAACGAGACGGCGCGCGACTGGTTCGGCGAACTCGCCGGCTTCGAGACCTTCCACTGGCACGGTGAGACCTTCAGCATCCCGCCCGGCGCCACCCGGCTGCTGGAAAGCGGGCATTGCCCCAACCAGGCCTACGCCCTGGGCAACAGCTTCGGCATGCAGTGCCACGTCGAGATGACGGAAGACATGATCCGCCAGTGGTGCCGGGACGGCGCCGGGGAAATTGCAGCAGCCAACAGCCCGGCGGTACAGACGCCGCAAGCCATGCAGGCGGGGATGGGGCCGAAGGTAACAGCACTCAACGCCGTCGCCGACCGCATCTACGCGCGCTGGATCGAGGGCTTGCAGCGGGGCTGATCAGTCCCTGAAGTTGTTGAACTGCAGCGGGACGTCGGTGACGGATTTCCGCACCAGCGCGATGGCCTCCTGCAGCACGTCCTTCTTGGCGCCCGAGACGCGCACCGCCTCGCCCTGGATCGAGGCCTGCGCCTTGAGCTTGCCGTCCTTGAGCACGCGCACGATCTTCTTGCCCAACTCGCCGCCGACGCCCTCCTTCACCGAGACGGCCTGCTTCGCCTTGTTGCCGCTGACCTTCTCGACGTCGCCGCGCTCGAGGAAGCGCACATCGACGTTGCGCTTGGCCAGTTTGGCGGTGAGGATGTCGTAGACCTGGCCGAGCTTGAAATCGTCGTCGGCGAACAGCGTCAACGCGGCTTCGGCCTGCTCGATGCGGGCGTCGGAGCCCTTGAAGTCGAAGCGGTTGGCGATTTCCTTGTTGGCCTGCTCGACGGCATTGCGCAACTCGACCTTGTTGACCTCGGAAACGATGTCGAATGAAGGCATGACTTTCCCTCCCAGGGTGAGTCCGCGTCTACTCGAAATGGCAGACGTAGTCGAGCAGCTCCAGCGTTTCGATGTCGAAGCTGCTGTTGCCCGGCACGCCGAACCGCTCTCCGGCGCCGTATTCCCGCCACTGACTTTCGCCCTTGAGCCGCACGCGGCAGCGGCCGGCATTGAGCTCCATCACCTCGGGCGCAGCGGTGTTGAAGGTAAGCTGCGACGGAAAGATGACGCCGACGGTCTTCTTCGTGCCATCGGCGAAGAGCACGGTGTGGCTGACGCACCTGCCGTCGAAATAGACGTTGGCCGTCTTCACCACCGAGACGTTGTCGAACTGATTTTTCAATGCCGACATCTCAAATCCCCCAGATTTTCTTGATGACCGCCTTGGCGATGAAGCCGAGCATGCCGAAGGCCAGGACGAAAAACAGCACGAAGGTGCCGATCTTGCCGGCCTTCGACTTCCAGGCCAGCTCGCCGATGATGAACAACATGAACAGCATGAACCCGCCGAGCAGGAAGGTCAGGCCGAAATCGGCGACTTCCTGCTCGGTGAAGCCGAACAGCGTACCCTGCATGCTCAGCGCTTCTTGCGCACCCGGTTGGCCGCGATACGCAGGCGCAGGGCGTTGAGCTTGATGAAGCCGGCAGCGTCCTTCTGGTCGTAGGCGCCAGCGTCATCCTCGAAAGTGGCGATGGTCGGATCGAACAACGAATCGGTCTTCGAGTCGCGGCCGACGACGGACACGCCGCCCTTGTAGAGCTTGAGGCGCACCCAGCCATTGACATTCTGCTGGGTGTGGTCGATCAGCGCCTGCAGGGCCCTGCGCTCCGGGCTCCACCAGTAGCCGTTGTAGATCAGGCTGGCGTAGCGCGGCATCAGGTCGTCCTTGAGATGCGCCACCTCGCGGTCGAGGCACACCGACTCGATGGCGCGGTGCGCCTTGAGCAGGAGGGTGCCGCCGGGCGTCTCGTAGCAGCCGCGCGACTTCATGCCGACGTAGCGGTTCTCGACCAGGTCGAGGCGGCCGATGCCGTGCCTGCCGCCGAGCCGGTTGAGCGTCGCCAGCAGATCGTGCGGCTTCATCTTCTTGCCGTTGAGGGCAACCGGGTCGCCCTGCCTGAACTCGAGGTCGAGGTACTCGGCCTTGTTCGGCGCCTTTTCCGGCGAGACCGTCCAGCGCCACATCGACTCCTCCGCCTCGGCCGCCGGGTCTTCCAGGTGGCGGCCCTCGTAGGAAATGTGCAGCAGGTTGGCGTCCATGGAATAGGGCGATCCGCCCTTCTTGTGCTTCATGTCCACCGGGATGCCGTGCGCCTCGGCGTAGGCCATCAGCTTCTCGCGCGAAAGCAGGTCCCACTCGCGCCATGGCGCGATTACCTTGACGTTGGGCATCAGCGCATAGGCGCCCAGTTCGAAGCGCACCTGGTCGTTGCCCTTGCCGGTGGCGCCGTGCGAGATGGCATCGGCGCCGGTCTCCTTCGCGATCTCCACCAGCCGCTTGGCGATGAGCGGACGGGCGATCGAGGTGCCGAGCAGGTACTCGCCCTCGTAGACCGTATTGCAGCGGAACATCGGAAAGACGAAGTCGCGCACGAACTCCTCGCGCAAATCGTCGATGTAGATGTTCTGCTTCCTGATGCCGAACTTGAGCGCCTTGGTGCGCGCCGGCTCGAGCTCCTCGCCCTGGCCGAGGTCGGCGGTGAAGGTCACCACCTCGCAGCCGTAGGTGTCCTGCAGCCACTTGAGGATGACGGAGGTGTCGAGGCCGCCCGAATAGGCGAGCACGACTTTCCTGGCGCCGGCAGTCTTGGAAGTCTTCTTGGCTTTGCTCATGATGGCTAGTTTGAATGAATCAGGGATTCACGCGGCCGAGGAGCAGATACTCCATCAGGGCCTTCTGGGTGTGCAATCTGTTCTCCGCCTCGTCCCAAACCACGCTGTGCGGCCCGTCGATGACATCGGCGGCGACTTCCTCGCCGCGGTGGGCGGGCAGGCAGTGCATGAAGAGGGCGTCGGACTTGGCCTGCCGCATCATCTCTGCATCCACCTGCCAGTCGGCGAAGGCCCGCCGGCGTGCCTCGTTCTCCGCCTCGAAGCCCATCGAGGTCCACACGTCGGTGGTGACGAGGTCGGCGCCGTGCACCGCGTCCATCGGGTCGGCAAAGGCCTCGTAATGGTCGGTGCCGTAGAGACCGGCGCGCTCCGGCTCGACCTCGTAACCGGGTGGGGTCGACACATGCACGTTGAAGCCGAGCACTTCGGCGGCCTGCAGCCAGGTGTTGCAGACATTGTTGGAGTCGCCGATCCAGGCCACCGTCTTGCCCCTGATCTCGCCGCGATGCTCGATGAAGGTGAAGATGTCGGCGAGGATCTGGCAGGGATGGTATTCGTTGGTCAGGCCGTTGATGACGGGCACGCGCGAATGTCCGGCAAAGCGATCGATGATCTCCTGCTCGAAGGTGCGGATCATGACGATGTCGCACATGCGCGAAATCACCTTGGCGGCGTCCTCGACCGGCTCGCCGCGGCCGAGCTGCGAGTCGCGCGTGCTGAGGAAAATCGCCGTACCGCCGAGCTGGTGCATGCCGGCCTCGAAGGACAGCCGTGTGCGCGTGCTCTGCTTCTCGAAGATCATCACCAGCGTGCGGTCGAACAGCGGGTGATACGGCTCGTAGCGCTTGAACTGGTCCTTGATCCGGCGCGTGCGGGCGAAGAGGTGCTCCAGCTCGTCGCGGGAGAGATCCTTCAGCTGCAGGAAATGCCTGGGATGTTTCAGCGGAGACCCATGCCCGCTTGCGGGGGTGGTGTCGGAGCTGAAATGCGTCGGTGCGGCCATAGCGGACCGTCCTCAGGCCAGGAACTCGCGGATCATCGGCGCGAGAATCGAGACAAGATCCCTTGCATCGTCGTCGGTGAAGACCAGGGAAGGCAGCAGGCGCACGACCTTGTCGGCGGTCACGTTGATGAGGAGCCCCCGCTCGAGCGCACGCGCTACCAGCTCACCGCAGGGGCGATCCAGCTCGATCCCGATCATGAGGCCGTCGCCGCGGATGGACACCACGCCCGCCAGGCCTTCCAGCGCCTCGGCGAAATCGGCGCGCAGTTTCTCGCCGAGCGTTGCCGCGCGACGGAGCAGGCCCTCCTCCTCGATCACCGCGAGCGTGGTCAGCGCGGCCGTGCAGGCGAGCGGATTGCCGCCAAAGGTCGAGCCGTGGTTGCCCGGCTTGAACACGCCGGCGGCCGCGCCGCCAGCCAGGCAGGCACCGATGGACACGCCCGAGCCGAGGCCCTTGGCCAGCGTCATCACGTCCGGCTTGACGCCGGCGTGCTGGCAGGCGAACCAGTGTCCGGTGCGGCCGAGGCCGCACTGGATCTCGTCGAACATCAGCAGCCAGCCGCGCGCGTCGCAGATGCGGCGAAGCCCCTGCAGATACTCCGGGTGGGCGACGTTGATGCCGCCCTCGCCCTGGATCGGCTCGAGCAGAACGGCGACGACATTATTGGCGGCGATGTTCTCCACGGCGACGAGGTCGTCGAAGGGCACGCGCACGAAGCCGCTCACCAGAGGTTCGAAGCCGGCCTGCACCTTGCGGTTGCCGGTAGCCGACAGTGTGGCCAGCGTGCGGCCATGGAAGGCCTTCTCCATCACGACGATGGCCGGGGAATCGACGCCTTTCTGGTGGCCGAACAGGCGCGCCAGCTTGATGGCGGCCTCGTTGGCCTCGCAGCCGGAGTTGCACAGGAACGCCTCGTCCATGCCAGACAGCGCGGCCAGCCTGTCGCCGAGCTGTTCCTGCTCGCGGACGCGGTAGAGGTTCGACGCGTGCAGAATGCGGCCGGCCTGGTCGGCGATGGCCTTGACCAGTCGCGGATGCGCATGGCCGAGCGTGGAAACGGCGATGCCCGCCAACGCATCGAGATAGCGCCGGCCGGCCTCGTCGAAGACCCGGGCGCCCTGTCCGTGCGTGAACGCAACGGGCAACCGGTTGTAGGTGTTCATCAGGTGCGGCATGATCGGTACGGTAATCGTGATAGCGAATATCGACTGCAAAAAGCGAAAGGCGGCTCGCGCCGCCTTGCTCACATCGGCATATTAAGTGAAAAAACCCTGCTTGTATATATACTGGCCGACATGGCTCGCATCGCCGTTTTCAACCAGAAAGGCGGGGTCGGCAAGACGACCACCGCACTCAATCTCGCCGCCGCCATGGCACGACGGGAGCGGCCGGTTCTTCTGGTCGACCTCGACCCGCAAGCGCATTTGTCGGCCGTGCACGGCGAGGCCCTGGGAACGGTGGCCGAAAGCATCTTCGCCTTTTACCACGAGGGTCGCCCCCTGTCCGAGCTGGAAATCGATTGGGCAGGCATCGGTCGCCTGATCCCGGCCCATGCCGAACTGATCAAGGTCGACTCGGCCTTCGGCAAGGGACCGAACATCCTCAATCGCCTCAACCAGGGACTCAACGACCTCGGCACAGACCGCGACGAGCGCGGCGTGGTGATCGATTGCTGCCCCTTCCTCGGCGTGCTTTCCTTGAATGCGGTGTTCGCCGCCGACCGTCTGCTGGTGCCGATTTCCTCGGACTTCCTTGCCCTGCGCGGGGCGTTGCAGGTGGAGCGCACCCTGCGGGCCCTCGAACCGGTTCTCAGGCGCCGCGTCGAGCGCCGCTACCTGCTGACCCGTTTCGACCGACGCCGCAACATGAGCTTTGAAATCCAGAAACGCCTCACCGACCAGTTCGGGGAGGAAGTATGCGAAACGGTCATTTCGGAGAACGTGGCGATCGCGGAAGCCCCGGCCTGCAACCGGGATATCTTCAGCCATGCCGCGACGTCGCGGGGCGCACAGGATTATTCCGCTCTTGCGGACGAACTGGCCGGCAAGGGTTTTCTTTGAACCGCTCTCAGCGGGTGATCAGGGCGATCACATCCTCGTAACTGGCAGGCGCCGCCTTGCTGGCACCGGGTCGCTGGCAATTCCTTTCGAGAATTTCGCAGTCGCGGTAAATCTGGCGCAGTTTGCGTTCCGCCTCGGCCGCGTCGCGTCCGGGTATCAACAGGTTATCCACAACAAGCCCAACGCGCGTTTTGATGCGGAAACCGTACTTTGTAAGTAGAGGCGCCTGCATGTAAAACCTATGCTGGTCAATGGGATTTGTGAAGTATATGCAGCCATTCCTAAAAATGCAAGCTAGCCTGTTCATTTTGCTTGTGTTTTGCTATTTGCCTTATTTTTGAGCAATACCCACATTCGTTCCACAGGGGGTCAAATCAGTTGATGCGCGCATAAGAAGAAAGGGGATTCTGATAAAATTACCTCTTCCTTCCGGTAAGCGCCGCCACATACCGGCATGCAAAATGCCGCGTGTCGAGCGCTGCTGGTGCGCCGGCAGTCAGGCCCCATGTCAGAGAAGCACCCAAACAATTTCATCATCGTCGGACTGATGCTGGACGGCAGGAAGTTCCGCCCCAGTGACTGGGCCGAGCGCCTGTGCGGCATCATGTCGGCCTTCGGGGCGGACCATCGCATGAGCTATTCCCCTTACGTGCGGCCCGGCCTCCATCTCGGCGAGAAGTGCGTATATGTCGCCGCACGTCTGTATGAAGTCGAGCCGATGGCCTACAACTTCCTCGCCGGCTTCGCCAGGGACAACGAACTGCAGGTGATCGATACGGGTCGCCCGGACGAGAAGTCGGACGATTAGGTCCCGAAAAAAAGAAATGGCGGCCGGAGCCGGCCGCCACTGACAGGGAACAGCCTTGTCTTACAGCGCCTTGATGGCGGCAGACAGGCGGCTCTTGTGGCGAGCCGCCTTGTTCTTGTGAATGATCTTCTTGTCGGCGATGCTGTCGATGGTGCCCATCGACTCGCTGAAGACCTTCTGGGCGGCCGCCTTGTCGCCGGCGGCAATCGCCTTGCGCACGCTCTTGATGGCGGTGCGCAGCGAGGAGCGCTGGCTGAAATTGCGCGTGCGGCGCTTGATCGCCTGACGGGCACGCTTGCGAGCTTGTGCGGAATTGGCCATAAATCTGTCTGTTAAGGCTTGGGAAAGGGGCGCATTCTAGGCCCATTCCGGCCGGATTGCAAGCTGCGCGAGGGGGCGCCAAAGCCGATACCATTGCGGCATGAACCTGCTCAAGGCCCTCGCGACGGTCAGCAGTATGACGCTGCTGTCGCGCATCCTGGGCTTCGTGCGCGACTTCGTCATCGCCCGGGCCTTCGGCGCCGGCGCGGCCACCGATGCCTTCTTCGTCGCCTTCCGCCTGCCCAACCTGCTGCGGCGGATGTTTGCCGAGGGGGCCTTCTCGCAAGCCTTCGTGCCGATCCTGGCCGAGTACAAGAACCGGCGGGGCGCCGAGGAAAGCAAGCGCCTGACCGACCATGTCGCCAGCCTGCTGTTCCTGGCGCTGCTGGCGGTGACGCTGCTGGGCATCGCCCTGACGCCGGTCCTGATCTACCTCTCGGCGCCGGGCTTCGCCGCCGACGCCGCCAAGTTCGAACTGACGGTCGAACTCACCCGCATCACCTTCCCCTACATCCTCTTCATCTCGCTGGTGTCGCTGGCCGGCGGCATTCTCAACACCTGGAGCCGCTTTGCCGTGCCGGCCTTCACCCCGGTGCTGCTGAATCTGTCCTTCATCGCCATGGCGCTCCTTGCCGCGCCGTATTTCGACCCGCCGGTCATGGCGCTGGCCTGGGCGGTGCTGTTAGGCGGCGTGCTCCAGCTCGCCCTGCAACTGCCCTTCCTGGCCAGGATCGGCATGCTGCCGCGCTTTTCCCTCTCGCTTCAGGACGAAGGCGTCAGGCGCATCTTCAAGTTGATGCTGCCGGCGCTGCTCGGCGTATCGGTGACCCAGATTTCCCTGCTCATCAACACCATCTTCGCCTCCTTCCTGCCGAGCGGCAGCGTTTCCTGGCTCTACTACGCCGACCGGCTGATGGAATTCCCGGCCGGACTGCTCGGCGCCGCGCTCGGCACCATCCTCCTGCCCAGCCTCTCCAAGAGCCATGCCGACAACGATCGCGGCGAATTCTCCGCCCTGCTCGACTGGGGCCTGCGGCTGACCTTCCTCCTGACCCTGCCGGCGGCTCTGGCCCTGGCGCTGCTCGCCGTGCCCCTGCTCGCCACCCTGTTCAACCATGGCGCCTTTCAGGCCGAAGATGTGTTGAAGACGCGCGACGCCCTGATGGCCTACAGCGTGGGGCTGACCGGACTGATACTCGTCAAGGTGCTGGCGCCGGGCTTCTATGCGCGGCAGAATATCCGCACGCCTGTGAAGATCGCGTTGTTTACGCTGGCCGCCACACAGGCAATGAATGCCGCCTTCATCGTACCGCTTGCCCATGCCGGCCTGGCACTGTCGATCGGACTGGCCGCCTGCCTCAACGCGGCACTGCTCTGGCACGGGCTGCGCCGCCGCGGCGACTATGTGCCGCAACCGGGCTGGGGTCCCTTCGGCTTGAAACTGGCGGCAGCACTGGCTGTCATGGGCACGATGCTCTGGTTCGGCATGGGCAGCGAGGCAAGCTGGATCGGCGCACCGCCGCTGGATCGCGTCGTGCGCCTGGCGGCACTGGTGGCGGGCGGCGGCGCGGCCTATTTCGCCACGCTCTGGCTGCTCGGCTTCAGGCCGAAGGATTTCACGAAGAAAGGACAAACTTGAGCTTGGCGGAGGCAACCATGAAATTCTGGAGCGACAGCTTTACCCGCATTATCCACGGCGACCATGCCCTGTGCATCCCCCATGCGCAAAACCATGTCTGCTTCGGCGGCAACCACAACCCCCATCTCGCCTGGTCGGACCTGCCGGCGGGCACGAAATCGCTGGCACTGATCTGCCATGACCCGGACGTGCCGAGTCGCGGCGACGACGTCAACCAGGAGGGGCGCACGGTGCCGGCTTCGCTGCCGCGCGTCGACTTCTTCCACTGGGTGCTGGTCGACCTTCCACCGCAGCCCTCGCACATCGAAGCCGGCGAATTCTCGCAGGACGTCATGCCACGCGGCAAGAACGGCCCCGGCACGGCGCGCGGCGCGCGCCAGGGGCTCAACGACTACACGGGATGGTTCGCCGGCGACAAGGACATGGCCGGCGACTACTTCGGCTACGACGGCCCCTGCCCGCCGTGGAACGACGAGATCCCGCACCGCTACGTGTTCACGCTCTACGCGCTGGACATCGCCCGCTGCCCCGTCGAGGGCAAGTTCACCGGCCAGCAGGTGCGCGAGGCGATCAAGGGCCGCGTCCTGGCCGAAGCCGGCATCACCGGCGTCTACACGCTCAATCCGGCCGTCGCGTTGTAATAGTCACTCACCCCGCGCCAGGCCCTCGCGGCGCGGATCGGCGGCGCCGACCCATTCCTCGCCGCGCCGCACGATGACCGAGAGGCCACTGGTCATGTCCTGGACCGTCACGGCGTGGCCGAGCCGCTCCAGTTCGGGGCGCAGCCGCTCGGCCGCGGTGCCGCGTTCCAGTTCGGTCGGGCCGTTGCGGCTGCCGAAATGCGGCAGTGCCAGGGCTTGCGCGGGATTCAAATTCCAGGCGAACAGTGCCAGCGCCGTCTTGGCGACGTAGTTGATGATCCGGCTGCCGCCCGGTGAGCCGAGCACGCCGGCAAGGCGCCCCGCCGGGTCGTAGATCACCGTGGGCGCCATCGAAGAGCGCGGCCGCTTGCCGGCTTCGACGCGGTTGGCGACCGGCTTGTCCTCCTCTTCGGGCCGGAAGGAAAAATCCGTCAGCTGGTTGTTGAGCAGGAAACCATGCACCATGATGCGGCTGCCAAAGGCCGCCTCGACGGAACTGGTCAGCGACACGGCATTGCCTTCGCCGTCGACGATGGAGAGATGGGTCGTTGCCGGCAACTCGGAAGAGCGATCCTCGCCGAGCGCCGGTTTCCCCGGCAGGTTTCCCGGATCGGCCCGCCCCATGCTGGCGTCCGCGCGGATGAGCTGCCGGCGCCCCGCCAGATAGCCGGGATCGAGCAGCGCCTTCACGGGTACCTCGGCGAAATCCGGATCGGCGAGAAAGCGGTCGCGATCGGCGAAGGCCAGTCGTCCGGCCTCGGCGAAGCGATGCACGGTGGCCGGGGCAAGCGGCTGCGCATCCGTGGGTTTTTCTGAAAAAGTCAGTACCTGCAGCACGGCGACGCCGCCCGAGCTGGGAGGCGGCATGCCGCAGACGCGATAGCCGCCCAGGCGCTCGCCGCAAACCGGCGGGCGCTCGACCGGTACATAGGCGGCGAAATCGGCTTCACTCAGATCGCCGGGTTGCGTCGCATGGTCGCGCACGGCGGCGACGAGGTCGCGCGCGATCGGCCCCTCGTAGAAAATCTTCGTGCCATGCTGCGCCAATGCCAGCAGGACGAAGCCGTACGCGCGGTTGACGATCCTGGTGCCGACCGGCTTGGGCCGGCCGTCGGACATATAGTAAAGCTGCCTCGCCGCCGGATCGTCGCGCAGGAAACGGTCCGCGGCGAGCAGCCTGTGCAGGCGTGGCGACAGCGGAAACCCCTCCACCGCCAGGCGCAGCGCCGGCGCGAACAGTTTTGGCCAGAGGGTGCGGCCGTGATTGCGATAGACCAAGTCGAGCAGCGCCGGCAGGCCCGGCACGCCGACCGAACGGCCGCCCACCGCCGCGTCGAAGAAGGGCAGCGGTTTGCCGTCCTTCGCGAGAAAGCGTCCGGGGCGGGCCGCCGCCGGGGCCTTCTCGCGCCCGTCGTAGGCGCGCAGCCGGTCCTCGCCTCCGTCGTGATAGAGCAGAAAACCGCCGCCGCCGAGCCCCGAGGACTGCGGCTCGACCAGCCCCAGCACAAGTTGCGCGGCGATCGCCGCATCCGCGGCCGTGCCGCCGGCGCGCAGGATCTCCACCGCCGCCTCGGTGGCGAACGGATTGGCCGTCACTGCCATGTAAAGGCGTCCGTGCGCTTCTTCGCCGGGGGCAAAGCCGCTTGCAACTTCAGGCTGTGCCGGCTGGTCCGCCCAGGCACCGCCGACGATCAGGGTTCCCAGCAGGAAAAGCCGGCACCAGGTTTGCTTTCTCACGGCGACCCTCCAAAAAAAACGGGCAGCCCGCAGGCCGCCCGTTATTGTGCTGCAGGTATTCTCAAGCGATCAACGGGACGATCAGCAAGGCGACGATGTTGATGATCTTGATCAGCGGGTTCACCGCCGGGCCGGCCGTATCCTTGTACGGATCGCCCACGGTGTCGCCGGTCACCGCAGCCTTGTGGGCTTCGGAACCCTTGCCGCCGAAATGACCGTCCTCGATGTACTTCTTGGCGTTGTCCCAGGCGCCGCCGCCCGTGGTCATCGAGATGGCGACGAACAAGCCGGTAATGATGGTGCCCATCAGCACGCCGCCAAGGGCCTGCGGACCGAGCAGCACGCCCACCAGGATCGGCACCAGCACCGGCAGCAGGGACGGAATCATCATCTCCTTGATGGCGGCCTTGGTCAGCATGTCCACGCAGGTCCCGTATTCCGGTTTGGCCGTGCCCTCCATGATGCCCGCGATCTCCTTGAACTGGCGGCGCACCTCGACCACCACCGCGCCGGCCGAGCGGCCGACCGCTTCCATCGCCATGGCGCCGAAGAGGTAGGGAATCAGGCCGCCAATGAAGAGGCCGATGATCACCATGTGGTTGGACAGATCGAAGGTCAGCACCTTGCCGGCCGACTCCAGGGCATGCGTGTAGTCGGCGAACAGCACCAGGGCGGCCAGGGCGGCGGAGCCGATGGCGTAGCCCTTGGTCACGGCCTTGGTGGTGTTGCCCACCGCATCCAGGGGATCGGTGACGTTGCGCACTTCCTTGGGCAGTTCCGCCATCTCGGCGATGCCGCCGGCGTTGTCGGTGATCGGGCCGTAGGCGTCGAGCGCGACGATGATGCCGGACATGGAGAGCATGGACGTTGCGGCGATGGCGATGCCGTAGAGTCCACCCAGTTCATAGGCGGCCCCGATGGCCAGGCAGACGACCACCACCGGCCAGGCCGTGGCCTTCATCGATACGCCGAGTCCGGCGATGATGTTGGTGCCGTGGCCCGTGGTGGAGGCTTCCGCGATGTGCTTCACCGGCGTAAACTCGGTGCCGGTGTAGTACTCGGTGATCACCACCATGGCGCCAGTGAGAATCAGGCCGATCACGGCGCAGGCGTACAGGCGCATCACCGCGCCGCCCTCGATCTTCAGGGCCTCGTTGAGCGCGTTGTCCGGCATGAAGTAGGCGGTCAGCGGGTAATAGGCGATCAGCGCCAGTACGCCGGCGACGATCAGGCCGCGGTACAGCGCGTTCATGATCTTGCCGCCTTCGCGCGCCTTGACGAAGAAAACGCCGATGATCGAGGCGATGATGGAGAAGCCGCCCAGCGCCAGCGGATAGATCACCGCGGCCTCGGCGTTGGCCTTCAGCATCAGCGCGCCGAGGAGCATGGTCGCCACCGTCGTCACCGCATAGGTTTCGAACAGGTCGGCGGCCATGCCGGCGCAGTCGCCGACGTTGTCGCCGACGTTGTCGGCGATCACCGCCGGGTTGCGCGGGTCGTCCTCGGGGATGCCGGCCTCGACCTTGCCCACCAGGTCGGCGCCGACGTCAGCGCCCTTGGTGAAAATGCCGCCGCCGAGACGGGCGAAGATGGAAATCAGCGAGGAGCCGAAACCCAGTCCGATGAGCGGATGGATGATGTGGTCGATGCTGGCATCGGGCGCAGCCGTTCCTTTCAGAAAGGCGTAGTAGCCGGCGACGCCGAGCAGGCCGAGGCCGACCACCAGCATGCCGGTGATGGCGCCGCCCTTGAAGGCAACGTCGAGGGCCGGGCCGATGCCATGGCGCGCCGCCTCGGCGGTGCGTACGTTGGCGCGCACCGAGACGTTCATGCCGATGTAGCCGGCCGCGCCCGAGAGCACGGCACCCAACAGGAAGCCGAAAGCGGTTGACCAGCCGAGCGCAGGCACCAGTCCGATGACCAGGAACAGCACCACGCCGACGATGGCGATGGTGGTGTACTGGCGATTGAGATAGGCCTGCGCCCCCTCCTGGATCGCCGCGGCGATCTGGCGCATGCGGTCGTTACCCGTCGGCTGCGCGACAATCCAGCTCGTCTGCCAGGCGCCGTAAGCCACGGCGACCAAGGCGCAGACAAGCGCAAAAACCAGACCTGCTGACATGTACTCCTCCTTTTGACGAAAATTTCCTGGCGACGGTGGCCGCCTCCCCAACTGCAACAGGCTCAGGGTACGGCGTGCGTCGGCACGCCCCCCCGAGTCCTCAAATCCTGAACGCGCCCAGCTTCTTCTTCACGCCGATATTCTTCAGGCGCACGTATTGCGGCAGGCCATTCCGATAGGGCGGATAGTCCTCGCCCTGAATGAGCGGTGCCAGATAGGTCCGGCATTTTTCGGTGATGCCGAAACCGTCGCGGGTGATGAAATTGCGTGGCATGAACTTTTCCCTGTTCGCCACGTTCTTCAGTTCCGCCACCTCGATCTTCCATTTGTAGGGCTTGTCCGAGATGCGCTTGATCGCCGGCATGACGGAATTGCGGCCCTGCAGCGCCAGTTCCACGGCGGCCTTGCCGGTGGCGTAGGCGTGCGCGACGTCGCTCTTCGAGGCGATATGGCGCGCAGCCCGTTGCAGGTAGTCGGCCACGCCCCAGTGATACTTCAGGCCCAGGTTCTCCTTGACGATGCTGGCGATGACTGGCGCCACGCCGCCGAGCTGGGCATGGCCGAAGGCATCCCGCAGCCCCTGGTCGGAGAGGAACTTGCCGTCGGCTCCCTTGACGCCTTCGGACACCACCACCGTGCAGTAGCCGTATTTCTTCACCATGCCCTCGACCCGGGCCAGAAACTTCTTCTGGTCGAAGGCGATCTCGGGAAACAGGATGAGGATGGGCAGGTCCATGTCCTTCGTGGCGGCCATGCCGCCGGCCGCGGCGATCCAGCCGGCATGGCGCCCCATCACTTCGAGCACGAACACCTTGGTCGAGGTTTTCGCCATCGAGGCGACGTCGAAGGTGGCCTCCAGGGTGGATACGGCGATGTATTTGGCGACCGAACCGAAACCGGGGCAGTTGTCGGTGATGGGCAGGTCGTTGTCGACGGTTTTCGGCACATGCACGGCGACGATGGGATAACCCATACTCTCGGACAACTGGGAAACCTTGAGGCAGGTGTCGGCGGAATCGCCGCCGCCGTTGTAGAAGAAGTAGCCGATGTCATGCGCCCTGAACACCTCGATCAGGCGTTCGTACTGCGCGCGATGCTCCTCGATGCCCTTCAGCTTGTAGCGGCAGGAACCGAAGGCGCCCGAAGGCGTATGGCGCAATGCGGCGATGGCCTTGGCGGATTCCTTGCTGGTGTCGATCAGGTCTTCCGTCAGGGCGCCGATGATGCCGTTGCGGCCGGCATAGACCTTGCCGATCCTGTTCCTGTGCTTTCGTGCAGTCTCGATCACGCCGCAGGCCGAGGCGTTGATGACGGCGGTCACGCCGCCGGACTGCGCATAAAATGCGTTCTTCATACCCATAATCTCACATTATACTACTATCCAAAAAGGGAATTCGTCCCGCCTTCAGTCCAATGCGGCAAACAGCGCCGCCTTGATGCTGTCGAGCGGGCCGACGCCGGCGATCTTGCGGTATTTCGGCGCCTTCGGATCGCCCGCGGCAGCCCACTTCGAGTAGAACTCGACGAGCGGCTTGGTCTGGCTGTGGTAGACGTCGAGCCGCTTGCGCACCGTTTCTTCCTTGTCGTCGTCGCGCTGGATCAGATCCTCGCCCGTCGCGTCATCCTTCCCTGCAACCTTGGGCGGATTGAAAACGACGTGGTAGGTGCGACCCGAAGCCGTATGCACGCGGCGGCCGCTCATGCGCTTGATGATTTCCGCATCGGGAACGTCGATCTCGAGCACGTAATCCAGGTCGACGCCCTGGGTTCTCAGCGCCTCGGCTTGCGGAATGGTGCGCGGGAAACCGTCGAAAAGGAAACCCTTGTCGCAGTCCGGCTGTGTCAGGCGTTCCTTGATGAGCCCGAGAATGATTTCGTCGGACACCAACTGGCCGGCATCCATGACTTTCTTCGCTTCCAGCCCCAGCGGCGTACCCGCCTTGACGGCGGCGCGCAACATGTCGCCTGTGGAGATTTGCGGAATGCCGTACTTTTCGGTGATGAATGCGGCTTGCGTGCCCTTGCCGGCGCCGGGCGCCCCGAGCAGTATTAATTTCATGACTACCCTCCCAAGTGGAACTTATGTATCTATATGATTTCTCAGATTATTTTCTGAGGCACGAAAGGTACCGCTAATTTTTCCTTACGTCAAACTTACACTGGATACGTTCCAGATCCTCCGGCGTATCAACCCCCGCCTCGGCGGCATGGTCGGTTTCCGCGACGAGAATGCGGAAACCATGCCAGAGCACGCGCAGCTGCTCCAGTGCCTCCACCTGCTCCAGGGACACGGCGCCGAGGGCGCCATAACGCCGCAGGAATGCCACGCGGTAAGCATAGATGCCGATGTGTCTTAACGCAGACAAACCTTCAGGCAGGCTGTCCGCCGCCGCGATGCCCTGCAGCGCACCGATTCCGCTGGCGAGGGCATCGCGCGGCCAGGGAATCGGGGCGCGGCTGAAGTAGAGGGCGTGACCGCGGGCATCGCGCACGACCTTGACGATATTCGGATTGAAGAAATCATCTACGGTTGCAATGGGGTGGCAGGCGGTGGCCATTGCGGCCTCGGCGTCGGAGGCCAGTGCCTGCGCAACCTGATCGATCAACTCGGGCCTGATGCAGGGCTCATCGCCCTGGACGTTGACGACGACCGTGCCGTCGGCCCAGCCACGCTGCGCGGCCACCTCGGCGATCCGGTCCGTGCCGCTGGCATGGTCGATGCGCGTCATCACGGCGGCAAAACCATGCCGCTCGACGGCGGCACGCACTTCCTCGTGGTCGGTGGCCACCAGGACTTCCGTCGCACCGCTTTGGACGGCACGTTCCGCCACGCGCACCACCATGGGCTTGCCGGCAATGTCGGCCAGCGGCTTGCCGGGCAGCCGGCTGGACGCATGACGGGCGGGGATGACCACCTTGAACGACACCGGCCCTCCTCACCCGGCGGCAGGGGCTCAGCCCGCCGCTTCGTCGTGACTCAACTGGCGCGCTTCCTCTTCCAGCATCACCGGGATGTCGTCGCGCACCGGATACGCCAGCTTGCACGCCTTGCAAACCAGTTCCTGGCCGGCCTTGCGGAAATCGAGCGGTCCCTTGCAGACCGGGCAAACGAGTATTTCAAGCAGGCGGGGGTCCATTGAGCTTCTCCATCACCCATGTCGCAAGATCGGGATCCAGTTGCGCCTCGACCGGAAGCACCCAGGTTTCCGGCGGCGCAAAGGCCGTGCATTTTACCGCATCTTTCTCGGTCATCAGCAGTACGTCATCGCGGACAAAGGCAAGATCGGACGGCCGAAAGGCATGATGATCGGGGAAGGCATGCGTCCGAGCCTGCAACCCCATCCGCTCGATCTGGCGGAAGAAGCGCGCAGGGTGGCCGATGCCCGCGTATGCATGAAGACGCCGGCCGCGCAATTCCGCTGCGCTGCAGGTGCGCTGCGGATTGTGCAGGTTGTGCAAGCGGTCGCCGACGAGACGCATGCGGAAAACACGCTGCGCCTTCACTTCCGGCGGCACCTGCGCATCGCCGTTGAGCACCAGGGCATCCGTTTCGGCAATACGGGCCGGACACTCGCGCAGGGGGCCGGCCGGCAGCGGCCAGCCATTGCCGATGCCGCGCTCGTCCATGACCACGAGCTCGATGTCACGCCCCAGGCCGAGATGCTGGAGCCCGTCGTCGGCGATCAACACGTTGCAGTCCGCATGCGCCGACAGCAGCGCCCGCGCCGCGGCGACGCGATCGCGGCCGACGAACACCGGGCAGCCGGCGCGGCGCGCCAGCAGCAGCGGCTCGTCGCCGACCAGTGCCGCATCGCTGTCGGCCGACACCGGGCGGACATCCTGGCCACTGCGGCCATAGCCGCGGCTGACAATGCCCGGACGCCAGCCGCGCCGGGCAAGTTCCTGTGCAAGGTAGAGAGCCAGAGGCGTCTTGCCGCTGCCGCCGGCGGTAATGTTGCCGATCACCACCACAGGTACCGGCAGCTTCACCGGGGACGCCCAGCCCAGCCGATACGCCGTCCGGCGCAGACGGACCGCCAGCGCGAACGCCAGGGCCAGCGGCAGCAGCAGAACGGCCAACAGGCCCCTCTTCTGCCATCCCGCCGCCAGCCGCTGCCTCGAGTCCATGTTGGTCCAGGAAGAAATGGAAACGCCACACGCAGGCGTGTGGCGCATGATACTGCCGTGCCCCGGTCAGCGCGACGGATTCTGCGTGGCGAAGGAGATGTGGCTGAAGCCGGCCTGCTGGGCCGCCTGCATGACGTCGATCACGCTCTGGTGCGCCGCCTTGGCATCGGCGTTGATTACCACCACCGGTTCCTTCCCGCTGCTGCCGGCGCGACGCAATGCCACGCTGATGGAAGCGACATCCCTCGTGCCCACTGCAACGCGGTCGACCATGACGTCGCCACCGGCACTTACCACGACATTGATTTCGTCGGGCTTGTCCTGCGGCTGGCTGGCATCCGCCGTGGGCAGGTTGATTTCGAGCCCGGAAAACTTCGAATACGTCGTCGTGATCATCAGGAAAATGAGGATGACGAGCAGCACGTCGATCATCGGGATCAGGTTGATCTCCGGCTCCTCGCGGAAGCGTCCGCGCTGGAAATTCATCGCAGCCCCGTCCTCAACCCGCGCGCTGGCCGTGCACCAGTTCGACCAGCTTGACCGCCTGCTGCTCCATTTCGACGACGAAACTGTCGACCAGGGCGCGGAAGTGCCGGTAGAAGATCATCGCCGGGATGGCGATGAGGATGCCGAAACCTGCGTTGTAAAGGGCGATCGAGATGCCGTGGGCGAGCTGCTGCGGATTCGCCGTGGCCGGGCTCTGTGCGCCGAAAATCTCGATCATGCCGACGATGGTGCCGAACAGCCCCATCAGCGGCGCGATCGAGGCGATGGTGCCGAGGCTGGTGAGGAAGCGCTCCAGTTCGTGGGTGACGCCGCGGCCCGCCTCTTCGATGGATTCCTTCATCGCCTCGCGCGTGCTTTTCACGTTGCGCAGTCCCGCCGAGAGCACGCGGCCGAGAGGCGAGTGCGTCGCCACGCGGGCAATCATCTCCTCGCTAACACCGTTTTGGCGGTACTCCGCCACGATGCTTTGCAGCAAGCCGTCTGGAACGACCTTTTTCCGGCGCAGAACGACAGATCGCTCGATGATGAAGGCGACGGCGAGAATGGAGGCGAGCAAGAGCGGCCAGATGGGCCAGCCCGCAGCTTGGATGATGGCGAACACGCAGGACTCCTCATTGTTCCGGCGCGGCCCGCAGACCACGCCCGCACGGATACTTCGCTTTGAATCAACGGCGCACTTTATATGGGCGATCATGTTTCGGCAAGGAAAACTGCGCGCGGCCTGTCGGCGCGAAGCGACAGTTTGACCACGCCTGTCGTGCGCGACACCGGAAAAGCGAGCCGCCGGAGGGCGTCTTGAAAACTTCGATTTCTTTATCCACAAATCTTGTGGATAAGTGTGTGAATTTCGCGTTAGCGATTTTTGTAAGTCGGCTTCCCGTAAGACTTTTTCTTACTTCGATGCAAAATGAAGCTTAATTTATTGTCTTTTATTATCAATGAAATAGCATCACTGCTTAGAGCGCACCCATTTCCCCACGTCCAACCCCGACCGAAGTGATGGGCCGCTTCCGCTAGAATCCTCCCATGACCGCAGAAACCGCCATACCGCCTGGTTCCGGCGAGGAAATCCTCAGTGTTTCCGAACTCAACCGCCTGGCACGCCAGGCGCTCGAGCACCGCTTCCCGCTGCTCTGGATCTGCGGCGAGATTTCCAATCTGCGCCGCCCGGCTTCGGGCCACATCTACTTCGCACTGAAAGACGAGGGGGCTCAGGTGGATTGCGTCATGTTCCGCGGCCGAGCCCAGTTGCTGCCCTTTCGGCTGCAGGACGGTCTGCGCGTGGACGCGCGCGCCCTCGTCACATTGTACGAGGCCCGCGGCGGCTTCCAGCTCAACGTCGACGCCCTGCGCCTTGCCGGCATCGGCGCGCTGTTCGAGGCCTTCGCCCGCCTGCGTGCCAAGCTCGAACAGGAAGGACTCTTCGCGGCGGAGCGCAGGCTGGCACTGCCCCGCTTTCCGCGGTGCATCGGCATCGTCACTTCGCTGCAGGCGGCCGCGCTACGCGACGTGCTGGCCGCGCTGACTCGGCGCGCCCCGCATCTGCCCGTGGTGATCTACCCGACACTGGTCCAGGGCGATGAAGCCGCCACCAACATTGCCGAGGCCCTCGCTGCAGCGGCCAATCGCAGAGAATGCGATGTCCTCCTCGTCGTGCGCGGCGGCGGCAGCATCGAGGACCTGTGGGCCTTCAACGAGGAGCGCGTGGCCCGCGCCATCGACGCCTGCCCGATTCCGGTCGTCGCAGGCATCGGCCATGAAACCGACACCACCATCGCAGACCTCGTCGCGGACTGCCGCGCCGCCACCCCCACTGCCGCCGCGGAACTGGCCAGCGCCGGCTGGTTCGAGGCGCGGGACGAACTGCACCGCCTCGCCACCGCCCTGCGGACGGAAATGCGCCGCCGCCTGCAGCAACGCATGCAGCAGGTCGACCTCCTGGGCCGGCGCCTGATCCATCCGGGCGAGCGCCTGGGGCGACTGCGCGCCGAGACGGCGCATCTGGCCACACGCCTCGGCGCAGGTTTGCGTCAGCACCTGGCTGCCCGCCTCGCGCAACTGCAACGCCTGCAGGCCCGTTTCGCGCTTCGCCGCCCGGACCTGCGTCATGACCACCGCGACCTGGATGAACTCGCCCTGCGGCTCCGCGCAGCCGCCACGGCTGCCTTGACCCGGCGGGCCAGCCGGGTGGAACAACTCGCCGCAAGTCTCGCCCACCTTGGTCCGCATGACGTGCTGCGACGCGGCTACAGCCTAGTACGCAAGGCCGATGGCAGCATCGTGCACGATGCGGCGCAACTCGATGTCGCCGAACCGGTACGGCTGACTTTCGGTGCCGGCGCGGCTGATGCGCAGATCACACGCCTGGAGGACAGTTGATCATCAAAATATTGCCAACTGAATTTATTCCGAGTAAAATGGTCAAGTATCCCAACCCTGACTGAAACTGGAGAATCCCATGGAACACATCCTTCCCCCTCTTCCCTATGCCATGGATGCCCTCGCCCCGCATGTCTCGAAGGAGACCTTCGAGTACCACTACGGCAAGCATCATCAGGCCTATGTCACCAACCTGAACAACCTGGTCAAGGGCACCGAGTTCGAGCAAGCCGCCCTCGAGGACATCGTCAGGAAATCTTCGGGCGGCATCTTCAACAACGCCGCCCAGGTGTGGAACCACACTTTCTTCTGGAACAGCATGAAGCCGGCCGGCGGCGGCGCGCCGACCGGCGCCCTGCTCGATGCCGTCAACAAGAAATGGGGCAGCGTCGACGCGTTCAGGAAGGCCTTCCAGGCCTCCGCCGTGGGCAACTTCGGCTCGGGCTGGACCTGGCTGGTGAAGAAGCCGGACGGCACGCTGGATATCGTGAACACCAGCAACGCCGCCACGCCGCTCACCACGAACGACAAGGCCCTGCTCGCGGTCGACGTGTGGGAGCACGCCTACTACATCGACTACCGCAACGCCCGGCCGAAGTTCGTCGAGACCTTCCTCGCCAGCCTGGCGAACTGGGATTTCGCGGCAAAGAACTACGCCGGCTGAACCGCCTTGCCGGAAAAGCCGCAGCCGAGGCTGCGGCTTTTTCTTGCCTATTTCCCGGCGGACGGGAAGAACAACTGTTCGCCGTTCACCCTGAAGCCGGCGATGAGGCCCTGTCCCTCGGGCGACGTGATCCAGTCGATCAGCTTCATGGCACCCTCGTGGTTGATGTCCGGGTATTTCTTCGGGCTCACGGCGATGATGCCGTAAGGATTGAACATCTTTGCATCTCCCTGCACCAGAATCTCCAGGCCGGTCTTGGCGCGATAGGCGCCGAAGGTGGCGCGATCGGACAGGGTGTAGGCCTTCATCTCGCCCGCCATGGTCAACACCTCGCCCATGCCGAGACCGGCGGAGACGAACCAGGCACCCTTCGGCGCAACGCCCGCCTCCTTCCAGTAGGACTTCTCCATCTGGTCGGTGCCGGAGTTGTCGCCGCGCGAGATGAATTTGGCGCGCCCCCCGCCCAGCTTGCGAAAGGCCGCGATGACGTCGCGCGAGCCGCGCAGGGAGAGCGGATCCTCCTGCGCGCCGACCAGGATGAAATCGTTGTACATCACGTCGCGGCGGTTCACGCCGTGTCCCTCGGCGACGAACTTGTCTTCGGATGGGCGGGCGTGCACCAACACGACATCGACGTCGCCGTTCTTGCCCAGCTCGAGCGCCTTGCCGGTGCCGACCGAGATGACATGGACCTTGACGCCGTGTTTCTTCTCGAACACCGGCAGGAGCGCCTTGAGCAAACCGGAATTCTCGGTGCTGGTGGTGGTCGACATGCGGATGTCGCGCGCCTGTGCGGCGGCTGAGACAGCCAGGCTTGCGGCGATCAGGATCGTCGCCCATCGTGTTCTTGCTTGCATCGATACGTCTCCTTCAGGGGTTGGGGCTGCCCATGCGCAGCCGATTCATCAATTCCTGCGTGACCGATGCCGGAGACGGTTCCCGGGCGCGTCCACGCGTCTGCCGCATTGCTTCATTGTTCTTCGCGCGCGGCAGCGCAAGCAGTCGCACCTCGGTATAGCCCCGGAACGGTTCGGCAGCGCCGAAGGCCACGTCGAGCAGCAGATCAGCGTTTACTGCGTCCTCCAGCGCAGCGGGGGCCGTGAAAACCGTGCACCCAGCCACCTCGCCGACCTGCCTGTAGCCCCACAGCGTCATGAACGGGCCGCATTGATCGCGCGGACTCCAGCCGACGCTGCCGCCTGCCCCGTGGCCGTCGCAGAACAGCGCGATCTCGCCGAAACAGGCCTTGAGCCAACCGATGTAGTGGCCGGCGCAATCCGACAACGCAATGACCGCCGCGTCCTTCCGATCCCTGTTCGCGTTCATATATGCTCCAGTCGACATATGTAGCCACCTTCGATGACCGCTACAATAGGCAATATTGTTTGGAGCACAAATATGTCGCTTATTGACATAAAGGGACTGGTCCTGGCCTGCCACTGGCAACTGGGTGAGGCGAAGGCCGTGCCGGAGTCGGCGCGGCTGCTCGTCCTGCTCGATCGCATCCGGCGCACCGGCTCGATCGCCTCGGCGTCACGCGAGGCCGGTGTCTCCTATCGCAACGCCTGGGGCATGCTGGCGCGCTGGGAGGCAAGTTTCGGCCATCCGCTTCTGATCCCGGCGCGCGGCCTGGGCACCCGCCTGACGCCGTTCGCCTCGCGGCTGCTCGAACTCGATGCGCAGGTCCGGGAATTGCTGGCGCCGCACATGATCGCCGCCGCGGAGCAGATGGCCCAGGGCCTGGCCGATGCCGTCACGCCGGCCCGCGCGGTACCGCGCCTCGACGCCAGCCACGATCTGGCGTTGGCCCTGCTTCCCGCGCGCATGGAAAAAAAGGGGCATCCCCTCGAATTGCAGTTCCGCGGAAGTCTGGACAGCCTCGCCTCCTTCGCCGAAGAGCGTTGCGAAATCGCCGGCTTTCATTGCCCCGAAGGCGCTGCCGGCGCATCGCTCTGGCAGCAATACAAGCCCTATCTCCGGCCACGCCAGCAGATCCTGATCCGGTTGGCGAAGCGCAGCCAGGGCATCCTGGTCGCGCCCGGCAACCCGAAGAAGCTGCACGGCATCCATGACCTCACCCGCCCGAACGTGCGCTTCCTCAACCGCCAGAGCGGCGCCGGCACGCGGCTGCTGCTCGACTGGCTGCTGAGGCAGAACGGCATCGCCGCCCGCGCCATCGCCGGCTACGACGAAGTCGAGATGACGCATTCCGCCGTCGCCGCGATGATCGCCAGCGGCCACGCCGACGCCGGCCTCGGCGTCGAGGCGGCGGCCCGCCAGTTCGACCTCGGCTTCGTGCCGCTGCTCAAGGAAGACTACTATCTCGTCGCACGGCGCGAATTGCTGCGCCAGCCGTTTTTCGAGTCCCTGCTCGCAATACTCAAGGGAAATGCCTTCCGCCAGGCCGTGCGCGCCCTGCCCGGCTACGACGCCGCAGGCTGCGGCACCGAGGCGCCGTTCTCCAGGGACTGATTTTTACCGGGCCGTCTCATAAAGGCGCTCGACCAGCCGCTTCGCGAGCCCGCCGGCCACGCGCCGGCGGTAGCCGGCTGCAGTCAGCGTGGATTCCATCGGCTGGATCTCCTTGCGCACCGCCTTGTCCAGCGCGGAGAAGAAGGCGTCGTCTGGCGCCTTGCCTGCGAGGGCGTCGAGACCCGGCACCAGTCCGGGGTAGGAATTCACTCCGGTGCAGGCGACGCGTAAATCCGTGACACGGTCGCCTTCGCGTTTGAGCGCCACGGCGATACCGGCGAGCGGAAAGTCGATGGCGCCGCGCACGCGGATCTTCTCGTAGCCCGCCATCCAACCGGACTGCAACGGTACCTCGACGGAGACCAGCAGATCGCCGGGGGCGAGCCTCAGGTGGCGCATGCCGTCGTCGGCGAAGAGGGCGGCGAGCGGCTCGCGACGGTTGCCCGTGGGGCCGGCGATGTCGACCTCGGCGCCGAGCACCAGCAGGGCCGGGGCCAGGTCGCCGCTGTAGCAGGCGTAGCAGCGATCCGATTTCGGCGCGACACGGCAGGTGTCGCCCTCGCACTTCATGCAGTATTCGTTGGCGGTGCGCCACCAGTCGCTCTGGTTGTAGAAATAGCAGCGGGTGTCCTGCATCAGGTTGCCGCCGAGCGTGCCGGCGGCGCGGTGTGTCGGGCCGGCCACCTGGGCGGCGGCCTGCGCCAGCAGCGGCGCCTGGCAGCGCACGGCTTCCGATTTGCACAGCGCCTCCAGCTTCACGCCGGCGCCGATTCGCAGCGACTGACTTTCCGCGCGGATTTCGCGCAGTTCGGCGAGGCCGGAGACATCAATCAGGGTGTGCGCCTTCTGGATGTTGCGACGCAGGTTGGGAACCAGGTCGGTGCCGCCGGCAAGGTAGCGCGCGCCTTCGCCGGCGCCGTGTAGGGCGATCGCCTGTGTGACCGAGTCGGGCTTGAGGATGGTGAGGGCTTGCATCAGGCGGCTCCTTCGGTGGCGGGTTGCCTGGCGGCCTTGCCGGGTTTTCGCTGGGCGGCGCGCTGCTCGCGCTCGCGCGCCTCCAGCGCCCCGGCAATGCGCTCCGGCGTGAGCGGAAAGTCGTGCAGTTCGAGGCCGGTCGCCTCGCGCACGGCGTCGGCCAGCGCGGCGGGGAAGCCGGAGAGCGGGCCCTCGCTGGCCTCCTTGGCGCCGAAAGGGCCGTTCGGGTCGATGCTCTCGACGATGAACACGTCGATGGGCGGCGACTCGGCGATGGTCGGGAAAGCGTAGTCGAGGAAATTGGCGGCGGCATGCTTGCCGTTCTCGTAGCGCGTCTGCTCGCACAGGCCCTGGCCCATGCCCATCCACACCGCGCCCTGCACCTGGCCCTCGACGCTGAGCGGGTTGATGGCGAAGCCGCAGTCGAGCGCGGCCCACACCTTGTCCACGCTGATTCGGCCGGTGACCGGGTCGACGCTGACTTCGACGGCCTGCGCTGCATAGGAGAAGCCCATCGTGGAGCCGACGGCGCCGCCGCGGTGCTTGCCGCCCTGGAACTCGACCGGGCAGGTAAACGTGCCCTTGAAATGCAGCGTGCCTGAGTTCACCAGCGCCTCGGCCGTGGCATCGCCGAAGCCGATGGAACGGGACGGATCGTTGGCAACCTGGAAGGACTCGCCCAGGCACTCCACCTGTTCCGGCGCGACCTCCAGGCGGCGCGCGGCCGACTCGACGAGGGCCTGCTTCAGCTTGTTCGCCGCGTCGAGGCAGGCGTTGCCGACCATGAAGGTGACGCGCGAGGAGTACGAGCCGTTGTCCTTCGGCGTCACCGCGCTGTCGTTGGAGATGACGCGCACGCGACGCCAATCGACGCCGAGCACTTCGACGACGACCTGGGCGACGATGGTGGTGCAGCCCTGGCCGACGTCGGCGGCGCCGGTGAGGATGGTAATGCCGCCGTCGAAGTCGAGCTTGAGCACTACCGTCGCGTGCGGCTGGCCGGTGAAGTGCACCGGCTTGGCCGAGCCGCTGACGAAGTGCGAGCAGGCCATGCCGAGGCCCTTCCATTTCGGCATGCGGCCGCGGCGCTCGCGCCAGCCGCTCGCCGCCTCGACCTTGTCCAAGCACTCGGGCAGGCCGTAGGACTCGACGCGCAGACCGTTGATGGTCTCGGTCGGGCAGGACAGCAGGTTGCGCCGCCGCACTTCGATCGGATCGAGGCCGAGCTCGAGGGCCATCGCGGTCATCAGCGACTCGAAGGCGATGCGGGTGTTCACCGTGCCGTGCCCGCGCATGGCGCCACAGGGCGGCGTGTTGGCATAAACGCGGTAGCCGTCGTACTTCACGGCGGGCACGTCGTAGAGGCCGTTGATCAGCGCGCCGGCGTAGAGGATGGTGATGATGCCGTAGCCGCCGTAGGCGCCGCCGCGCTGCACCACCTCGCACTCGCAGGCGGTGATGCGGCCGTCGCGCGTCATGCCGAGCTTCATGCGGGTGTCGCTCTCCGGGCGGCCGCGGTGGGTGAGGATGGATTCCTCGCGCGTGAGCTGCATGCGCACGGTGCCGCCGGAAGCGCGCGCCAGCAGGGAGACGATGATCTCGAAGTTGAGCGTCTCGACGCGCGAGCCGAAGCCGCCGCCGACGTAGGGCTTGATGACGCGCACGCGGGAGGTGTCCATGCCGAGGCACTGGGCGACGCGCAGGTGCACGTAGTAGGGCACCATGCTCACGGTGTGCAGGGTAAGGTGGTCGCGCGAGACGTCGTAGCTGGCCATCGCGGCGTGCGGCTCCATCTGGGCGTGGGTCACCTCGGCCGTGTGGTAGGTCTGCTCGCGGATCAGGTGGGCGGCGGCGAAGCCCTCGGCGGCGTTGCCGAACTCGTTGTGCACCTCCCGCTCGATGTTGCCGGGCTTGTTTTCGTGCAGCAGCGCGGCGCCTGGTGCGCGCGCCTGGGCGGCGTTCTCGATGATCGGCAGTTCGCGCACGTGCAGGCGGATCAGCTTGAGGGCCTGCTCGGCGGTCTGCGCGTCCACCGCCGCGACGGCCGCCACCGGCTCGCCGAAGTAGCGCACCTTGCCGCGCGCCAGGGGGAACTCGTTCTGCGCGATCGGCAGGATGCCGTAGGGCACGTCGCAGTCCTCGCCGGTAACGACCGCCACCACGCCGGGCAGTCGGCGCGCCGCAGAGACGTCGACCTCGAGCAGCTCGGCATGGGGTACGGGGCTGCGCAGGATCTTGCCCACCAGCGCGTCGGCGGGAAACAGGTCCGCGGTGTATTTGGCGCGGCCGGTGACTTTCTCGACGCCATCGACCAATGGCAGGCGCTCGCCAACGCCCTTGAACGGTTTCGTGCTCATGCCGGCTCTCCTTGCGTCGCGCAGGCTGCCTGGACCGATTCGATGATTTTGACGTAACCGGTGCAACGGCACAGATTGCCACCGAGCGCCTCGCGGATCTCGGGTTCGGTCGGCTGCGGTGTACGTCGCAGCAGCCCTTCCGCTGCCATGATCATGCCCGGCGTGCAGAAGCCGCACTGGGCGCCGAGCTTCTCATGGAAGGCGTTTTGCAGGGGTGACAGCCGGCCGTTGGTCGACTGGGATTCGATGGTTTCGACGTGGCAGCCATCGACGGAAGCAGCGAAAGTACAGCAGGCAAGGCGCGGTCGGCTGTCGACCAGTACCGTGCACGCGCCACATTCGCCACCGTCGCAGCCCTGCTTGGTGCCGGTGAGCTGGAGCTGCTCGCGCAGGTAATCGACCAGCAAAGTGCTGTCCGCCACGGCGTCTTCACGCCAGCGGCCATTGACCTGGATACGCAGAATGCGTTTCATGTGCCCGTCCTCTCGAGTGCCGGCCCATGCCAGCGTTGAATGATTGAAGCACAACTATTTCTTCTCAAGCAATATGCAACGGTTTGCACAGATGGCCGCAAGTCGGCACGGCGTCCTCGGCGAGCAGGCGCCGGCCGTGGGTGAAGGCGGTAGCGCGACCGTTGCGGACGAAGCCGCACAAGGTGATGCCGAAGCGTTCCGTCACCTCAATCGCCAGCGATGAAGTGGCAGAAACTGCGGCAACCAGCTCCAGGCCGGCACGCGCCGCCTTGCTCGCCATCTCCAGCGTGACGCGGCTGGTCAGCGCCGTGCCGCAGCCGGCCAGCGGCACGGCGGCCAGCAGACATTGGCCGATGGCCTTGTCGAGGGCGTTGTGGCGCCCCAGATCCTCGGATATCACGAGCACGCGCCCTTCGCCATCGAAGATCGCGGCGGCGTGGGTGCCGCCGGTGGCGAGCCAAATGGCCTGGCGCTGCCGCATCGCCGCCATGATGCCGTCGAGGCGGGCGGAGTCCAGCCGCAGCGTGTCGCCGACGGGGGGGATGCCGCGCACGATATCCTCCACTCTCTCGCGTCCGCCGCAGATGCCGCAGGAGGAGCCGACCACCACGTTGCGGCGTCGCACCTGCGCCCGCTGCGGGTTGGCCAGGGCCAGTCGCACGACGCCGCGGTTATCCCGGCAGACGGCCAGCGAGCGGATATCATCTAGGCTGTCGAACAGCCCTTCGGTGAAGGCGAAGCCGGCGGCCAGCGCGAGGATTTCCGGCGTGCCGCCCTCGGCCAGCACGCCATCTCCTGGCGTGAAGCCGCAGGGTGCGGCAACCGGCTCTGTCGGCGTCCACATCAGGGTGTAGGCGCCGATGCCCTCGACGTCGATGGTCAGGGTCTCTTCCTCGACCACCCAGCAGGCATCGCATGTCCGTGAGGTTTCGTCGAAGCGCTGGGCGCTGAATGCGCGGATGCCGTGTTGATGAATCAGGCTCATTTAGCGTCCTCCTCTTTCAGGCAACCTTGCGCAGGGCGACGCGCACCACGTCCGAACCGGAACCGGTGGCGTCGGTGAGTTCCAGCGACATCGGCGCGACGGTGTTCAGGCTGGGCGCCTTGATGTCCTTGGCGTAGGGCGTCGCCCAGTGGTCGAACTGGCCGATGATGAGCAGGGTGTCGGGCCGGATGCCCTGGTTGAGGATGGCCGGGCCGCGCGTGGTACTCACCGTCGACACGATGTCCACCAGGTCGCCTTCCCCGATGCCGTGCCGTTCCGCCGTGCGCGTGTTCATCACCACGCCGCGGTGTCCGCGCACGTTTTGCGACAGCTCGTCCATGAGCTGGATCGAGGCGTTGCCGCTGGCGTGGAACTGCATGCTCTTGGTGGTGAGCAGCCAGTAGGGGAAGTCCTCGGGCTTCGCACCCTGGTTCACCAGCGCCTTCTCCCACAGGCCGGGCATGTCGTGCCAGGCCGGCAGGAACTGGTACTCGGTCAGCTGGTTGTCCCACCAGTGGATGCCCTGCTCGTGCAGGCGGCGCTCCAGCTCGCGGCCGGAGCGGGTGAGCCGCTCCTGGTAGGGCAGCTCGTAGCGCAGGCCCAGTTCTACAAGCTTGGGTGTGAGGTACCAGCCGCGGCGCGACCAGGGTTTGCTGTAGAAGCCGTTCTCGCGGAACCAGGGCAGGTCGCGTATTTCGGCGCCGCCGGAGAGTTCCGCGGTGGCGGCCTTGCAGGCGGCGTCCCAGATCGCGTCGACCTCGTGCGGCACCGCCGGGTCGAGGGTGAAGTCGAAGCCCTCGCCCTTCAGCGGCACGCTGCCGGCGCCGCGGTTGATGGCGGCGTTGTACTCCCCGAGGATGCCGACGCGGCGGGCGAGTTCGGTCGAGATCCAGGTGAAGTCGCGCGTATCGCCCTGCGGGTCGACCACCGGCTGGCGCAGGATGAAGCCCTGGTGGTCCCAGTACTGCTCGATATACTTGGTGCGTCCGAGTCGGATCAGTTGCAGGCTTTCCAGGTCGGTGGCTTCCGGCAGGAGGATGTCGGCCATCCAGTTGGTCTCGTCGATGGTGTAGGCGAAGGAGACCATGAAGGGGAAGCGCGCCATGGTTTCCGACAGGCTGCGCGTGTCCCAGAAGGAAATCGCCGGGTTGGTGCGGAAGGTGATCCACAACTCCGGGAAGGCCGGGTCCATCAGATTTTCCGGCGCCTCCTTCTGCCACATCCAGGCGAGGTGGGTCGGGCCGAGCGCCTGGCTCCAGGGGCCGTTGCCGGCCAGCGGCACCAAGGTGCGGTGGGCGTTGCGGCCGGTCGGCTTGCGCATCCAGCGCTTCGGATCAGTCGGGTTGAGGCCGTGCACCATGAAGCCGTCCTCGCCGGGCTTGACGCTCTGCAGGCGGTCCTCGTGCGGCCGGTTGATGCGGATGGTGGTGCCGAGCGTGCCGCCCGGCACTTCCAGCGCGCCGACCAGCACCGCCATGACGGTGCGCGACCAGCAGCAGTCGAAGGCGCCCCAGCCGTTGTTGACGGTCTTGCCGAGCGTCACCGAGACGGGCCGGAAGGGCAGCGTTTCGCCGTCGATCTCGATGGTCTCGCCGACGCGGGCGTGGTCGACGAATTCGTTGGCGACGCGGCGGATGCGTTCGGCCGGCACTTCGCAGACCTGCTCCGCCCATTCCGGCGAATAGGGCTGCACGTGTGCGACCAACTTGGCGAAGGCAGGCGCGCATTCGACGTCGCGGTGCGTCCAGCGGTCCTCGTCCGGGCCCTGCTCATAGGCCGACGGCACGGTGAAACGGCCCTCGAGCACGGGCAGGGTGCCCGCCGTGTCGAAGGGTACGGCACTGTTGCTGAGGGTGTCCCACAGCAGCGGCTTGCCGGTGGCCGGTTCGCGCAGGTAGTAGCCGTTGGGGCCGACCAGGTAGGGCGAGGCGGTGCGGTCGCGCAGGAAGGGCAGGTCGAGGTCCTCGCGCCGCCGCTCGTGCAGCATGACGTGGATGAGGGCGAACATGAAGGCGCCGTCGGTCTTCGGCTTGATGGGGATCCATTCCGCCGAGGCGGCGGCGGTGACGCCCAGGTGCGGCTCGACGTAGACACGCTTCATGCCGCGCACGCGCGCCTTGGCATGGCGGGCAGCGGCACAGACGCCGCCGGTGACCTCGACGTTGGCGCCGAAGGCGATGTTGTATTCGGTGTAGGGCGTGTCGGCGGCGACGGTGAAGGCGCGGTGCCAGTACTCCCCATACAGATGCTCGGAGTGCACGCACTTGACGCCCTGGCCGGAGCCGAAGCTGAAGTCCATCGGTCCCCAGGCCGAAAGGAAGGCCGGGAAGGTGCCCATGTAGTTGGAGGGCGTGCCGCCATGGCCAAAGCTGACCGCCACGCGCGGCAGGCCGGCCTCGTCGATGATGCCTTTGGCGCGGATATCCCGCATCTTCGCGGCGACGATGTCGAGCGCCTCGTCCCAGGAGATCGGCTCGAAGCCGGGATCCTCGTCGATGCCCTTGTTCGGGTTGGTCCGCCGCATCGGCGACAGGATGCGGTGGGGAGAATAGGTCTTCTGTATCAGGCCGTAGGCCTTGACGCAGGGCTTGCCGTCGCCGGGATGGATGCCCCGACCGTTGAAGTTCGGCGCCACCTCGGTGGCCACGCCGTTCTCCACCTTCACCGCCAGCAGGTCCGGGCCCGCCACGCAGTTGAAGCAGTAGGTCGGCACCCATTTTGCCGTGGTATTCGTCTCCATCGATCCTCCTTGTCGTGATACGTATTTTATGTCTGCACCCAATTTATACGTATCAAGTGTAGGCGGATCGAAACCGTCCTCAAATAGGATGAGATTCTACATATGGCGAGCGGAATGAATATGCAACAGGGCGGGAACGCCGTATTGCGGAGACTGACTTCTACCGCCCCGGCGGCGCCTTGCCGAGGCCGTTGATTTTTGCGCCCGGCGTGAGGCCGCGGTTCTTGAACCAGCCGGCGTTCATTTCCAGGGCGAAGCGCACCGGCTTGGCCGAACAGTGGTTGTCGAGCGACTGCGGCTGCATGTCGGCAATCTGCACGATGCGGCCGGCGTCGTCGAGGAAGGCGATGCTGAGGGGGATCAGGGTGTTCTTCATCCAGAAGCACTGCACGCCGGCCTCGGGAAAGACGAACAGCATGCCACGCTGCATCGGCATTGAAGGCCGGTTCATGAGGCCGGTGGCGCGCTCGGCATTGTTGCTCACCACCTCGGCCTCGATGCGATGCATGCCGGTCGTCAGTTCGATGGTGGGTGCCGCATGCAGTACGCCAGCCAGCAGCATCAGCGCGGCCGGGAGAAAACGAAGAAACATGGGTACGCCCTCTTTCATCGCGAGCGGGAAGTCTATCAGCCCGCCCGCCAACCGGTGAGCGCCGCCGACGCATCCGCCTCGCGCCACTCGCCCGGCCGCAGGCCGTCCAGTACGAACGGGCCGATGGCGGCGCGCACCAGCCGCAGGGTTGGATGGCCGACCCTGGCCGTCATGCGCCGAACCTGGCGGTTCTTGCCCTCGCGCAGGACGATTTCCAGCCAGACGGCCGGGATGTGCCTGCGGCTGCGGATCGGCGGGTCGCGCGGCCACAGGCCGGCTGGCTCGTCGATGCGCCCTGCCGTACAGGGCAGCGTGACACAGTCGCCGAGATCGACGCCGTGCCGCAGCCGCCGCAGCGCATCCTCGGGCGGCTCGCCCTCCACCTGCGCCCAATAGGTCTTAGGCAGCTTGTGCCGCGGTTCGGCGATGCGCTGCTGCAGACGGCCGTCGTCGGTGAGCAGCAGCAGGCCCTCGCTGTCGGCATCGAGCCGGCCGGCCGCATAAACGCCGGGCACGGGAATGAAGTCGGCCAGGCAGCGATGGCCCGCCTCGGGCGTGAACTGGCTGAGGACGCCGCAGGGCTTGTTGAACAGGATGACGCGGCTCACGCCGTCTCGGCCGCGGGCTGCTCGGCTTCCGGCCGGCAGTCGCCGTAGAACATGCGGCAGAAGCGCATCTCCTCGGGATAGGGAAAGAAATCGGGCACGAAGCCGTCGAGGATCTTCTGTCGGGTCTGCTGCCAGAACGCCGGCTCGAGCAGGTCGGCATGGTGCTTCATGAACACGCGCCGGGTCTCCGGATTGCCGAGGAGAAAGGTGGCGAATTCCTCTGGAAAGACATCGTTGCGCCCGACCGGATACCAGGCTTCGCCGGACATTTCCGCCTCGGGATTGGGCGGCGGCGGAATGCGGCGAAAGTTGCAGTCCGTCATGTACTCGATCTCGTCGTAATCGTAGAACACCACCCGGCCGAAGCGGGTAATGCCGAAGTTCTTGAAGAGCATGTCGCCCGGAAAGATATTGGCGTAGGCCAGTTCCTTGATGGCGTTGCCGTATTCGATGACGGCCGCTTCGCGGCGCGCCTCGTCGGCGCTGTCGAGATACAGGTTGAGCGGCTTCATGCGCCGCTCGATGTAGGCATGCTGGATGACGACCTCGTCGTCGTTTTCCTCCAGCAGCGAGGCGCACTCCCGGCGCAGCTCGACCAGCAGCTCCCGGCTGAAACGCGCCTTCGGCAGGGCGACATTGGAGAACTCCAGGGTGTCGGCCATGCGCCCGACGCGGTCATGCTGCTTGACCAGCACGTACTTCGCCTTGACCGTGGCGTGGTCCACTTCCTTGGCCGGGGCGAAGACGTCGCGAATCACCTTGAAGACGTAGGGAAAGGACGGCAGGGTGAACACGCTCATGACCATGCCGGGAATGCCCGGCGCGATGACGAACTCGTCCTGCGAATGGCGCAGGTGGTTGATCAGGTCGCGGTAGAACATGGTCTTGCCCTGCTTGGCCAGTCCCAGCATGGTGTAGATCTCCGCCGCCGGCTTGTGCGGCATCAGCCCGGAGAGGAAGTCGACATAGGCCGAGGGTACCTCCATGTCCACCATGAAATAGGCGCGGCTGAGGCTGAACAGGGTGCGGATCTGGGACGCGTCGAGCAGAACGGCGTCGAGGAACAGGCGGCCCTTGGCGTCGTGCAGCACCGGCACCACGAAGGGATATTCGTAGTCGCCGTTGATGGCCTTGCCGACGATGTAGGCGGCCTTGTTGCGATAAAAGGCCGAGTGCAGCACCTGGATCTGGAAGTTGGCCTCGGCGGCGGGGAGGCGACCGTCCATCTGCCTGAGGATGGCGTTGATGACGTTGTCGGCGTCCCGCTCCGCGTTGGCGAAGGCGCACTGCCAGCCGAAATCCGCACATATCCTGCGGATGGTCTGGCGCAGCCCGTCCCTGTTCGGATAGTAGCTGCGGTAGGCGGGCGGGTCGGACTCGATGAAATCCGTCGACACGGCCGGTCGCACGAAGATGAAGTCGTTGTGGAAGTACGTCCGGTGCATGATCTTGCAGAACACCGAATTGAAGAAGGTCTCCGCCAGCTCCGGTTGCTTGTGGTTGGTCAGCAGTCCGATATAGAGCAGCTTGGCCAGCTGCCAGGTGTTGTCGTCGATGTTCTCGGCCCCGAACTGCCGGCGCAGCAGGTCGACGTTTTCGTTCACCCGCGCGTCGTAGAAGGCGATGCGTTCGCGCACCGCGTGCTGCACGCCGAGCCAGTCGCCGGACTCGAAGCGGCGCTTGGCCCGGGCGCTGCTTTCGCGAAACAGCCGGTAGTGCTTGTTGAAGCCATCGAGCAGGGTACGGGCGACTTCCTGCGCCACGGGTTTTTCGCCGGCCGGGATATCCATCAGCTTGCCTCTTGTCTCATGCTGCAGTGCAAAGTGCGAGCTTACCGACAAATCCGCCTGGCCGCCAAGCCGCCGTACAGCTGGGCCCGATCCGATGCTGGCAAAAGTAACCGGAATGGCGGATAATATTTATTTATAGGCTGGCCTCCCCAAAAGGGAGGCCGCCCGGCCGCAACAACGCGCGCCGGGCACGCCACGTGGCCGGCACCCGACTTCACAAAACCACAGATGGAGCAGGAAATGGGCACGACTTCTCTCGTAACGATTCCCCAGGGCGGCGCAAAGATCATTCCGGGCAAGCCGGTGCCGGACAACCCGATCATTCCCTATATCGAAGGCGACGGCATCGGCGTGGATATCTCGCCGGTGATGATCAAGGTCGTCGATGCCGCGGTGGCCAAGGCCTACGGCGGCAAGAAGAAGATCCACTGGATGGAAGTCTACGCCGGCGAAAAGTCGACGCAAAAATACGGCGGCGACGTCTGGCTGTCCGAGGAAACGCTGAGCCTGCTCAAGGAGTACTCGGTTTCCATCAAGGGCCCGATGACCACCCCGGTCGGCGGCGGCATCCGCTCCCTCAACGTCGCCCTGCGCCAGGAGCTCGACCTCTATCAGTGCGTACGGCCGGTGCGCTATTTCAAGGGCGTGCCCAGCCCGCTCAAGGACCCGAGCAAGGTCGACATGGTGATCTACCGCGAGAACACGGAGGACATCTACGCCGGCATCGAGTGGGCCGCCGAAACGGACGCCTGCAAGAAAATCATCAAGTTCCTGCAGGAGGAGATGGGGGTCAAGAAGATCCGCTTCCCCGAGACCTCCGGCATCGGCATCAAGCCGGTTTCGCGCGAGGGCACTTCCCGCCTGATGCGCGCCGCGATCCAGTACGCCATCGACAACGACCGCAAGTCGGTGACCATCGTGCACAAGGGCAACATCCAGAAGTACACCGAAGGCGCCTTCCGCGACTGGAGCTACGAAGTGGCACAGAAGGAGTTCGGCGCCCAGCTGCTCGACGGCGGCCCGTGGTGCACCCTGAAGAATCCGAAGACGGGTCGCGACATGGTGATCAAGGACATGATCGCCGACGCCTTCCTGCAGCAGATCCTGCTGCGTCCGGCCGAGTACGACGTGATCGCCACGCTGAACCTCAACGGCGACTATATCTCGGACGCCCTGGCGGCCCAGGTCGGCGGCATCGGCATCGCGCCCGGCGCCAACATCTCCGACCAGTACGCTTGCTTCGAGGCCACCCACGGCACCGCGCCGAAGTACGCCGGCAAGGACTACGTCAACCCCGGTTCGCTGATCCTCTCGGCCGAAATGATGCTGCGCCACCTGGGCTGGAAGGAAGCGGCCGACCTGATCATCAGCTCGATGGAAGCCGCCATCGCCGACAAGATCGTCACTTACGACTTCGCCCGCCTGATGGAGGGCGCCACCGAGGTCAAATGCTCGGCCTTCGGCCAGGCGATGATCGACAGGATGTAGGATCGGTGGGGAACAGCCAGCGCAGCGTCGGCGGCATCATGTCCCCGTTCCAGATGGTGGGCGGGGCGGAAACCGTGGATTCGGCCATGCACGTCATGCGCGAGCATGGCCTCAACGCCATCCTGGTCGAACCGAATGCCGAAGGCGAATGGGGCATCATGACCAAGCGCGACGTGCTGCGCAAGGTCATCGTCCCCAACCGGTCCCCCGCCGGCCTCAAGGTCGACGAAATCGCCAACCGCTATCTCATCACCTGCACGCGCGAGACGCCCCTGCTGCAAGTGGCCCGCCAGATGATGAACAACGGCATCCGCCGCATCGTGGTGATGGAAAACGGACAGCCGCTCGGCATCGTCACCGAGGCGGACCTGTTCCGCCTGGTCGAGCAGTCCGGCTGGGGGGCTGCCGTCACCTGAACGCCGCGGCAGCGTATCGAAATGCGGAATGGCCGGCACTGCCGGCCATTCCCTTTTGGGGCAAAGAAAAAGCCCGCACCCCGGAAGGGGACGGGCTCGTGCAATCGGCACTGCAAACCGGCCGCGGTTCCCCGCCGCCGGGCCAGGCGCGCCTCAGGCAGCCTGGATGTTCGAGGCCTGCTTGCCCTTCGGGCCCTGCGTCACCTCGAAGGAGACTTTCTGCCCCTCCTTGAGTGTCTTGAAGCCACCCATCTGGATCGCCGAAAAATGGGCAAAAAGATCCTCGCTGCCGTCATCCGGCGTGATGAATCCGAAACCCTTGGCGTCGTTGAACCACTTCACGGTACCTGTTGCCATAACCCTCTTTCCTCGTGTTGAACATCCTGGCCGGACCACTCGCGAGGAGCGCCCGGATGTTTGTTTCTAAAGCACGCGAAAACCACGGGGGCGAAGCAGGAATCGGAAAGAAACGCAGCGGCCAACCGACGGTATTGCATAGACTTTGTGACAAACACGCGACGATTTTTACGCCACTAGAATGCAAGCCGTCAAGGGGTTTCCCGGGATTTTCGATGCTGCACGACAGCAAACTGTGGTTTTTGGGGCACGTCGTCCCGGCAAGGAATTGCCGTGCATTTCCCCCCTTTTCGCGCGCTTGCAGAATCGCCCAGTGTGATTAGAATTGGGTCATGGCTACGCGCAAGCAGAGCGGTTCGGTGCTCGAGGCGGAGCGGACCAAAGAGAAGCCGCCACCGCTGTTCAAGGTTTTGCTGTTAAATGACGATTACACGCCCATGGAATTCGTGGTCGTCGTGCTGCAGAAATTTTTCGGCATGAGTCGCGAACAATCGACGCGAATCATGCTCAAAGTGCACAGGGAGGGCGTCGGCGTGTGCGGCGTCTTTCCGCGGGACGTGGCCGCCACCAAGGTTGAACTGGTCACCGGCTACGCCCGCGAGCACCAGCACCCGCTGGCGTGCGTAATGGAGGAAAGCTGAGATGATTGCGCAGGAATTGGAAGTCAGTCTGCACATGGCCTTTGTCGAGGCGAGGCAGAAGCGCCACGAGTTCATCACCGTGGAGCACCTGCTGCTGGCGCTGCTCGACAACCCTTCGGCCGCCGAGGTCTTGCGCGCCTGCGCCGCCAGCATCGAGGAGTTGCGCAAGGAACTCATCGCCTTCATCGCCGAACACACGCCGACCGTGGCCGGCACCGACGAGATCGACACCCAGCCGACGCTGGGCTTCCAGCGGGTCATCCAGCGCGCCATCCTGCACGTGCAGTCCTCCGGCAAGAAGGAAGTCACCGGCGCCAACGTGCTGGTCGCCATTTTCGGCGAGAAGGATTCCCACGCCGTCTATTTCCTGCAGCGCCAGGGCATCACCCGCCTCGACGTGGTGAACTTCATTTCCCACGGCATCACCAAGGCGCCGGCCCAGGCCGGCCCGCGCGGCGAGAGCGAGCAGACGGAACAGGAGCAGGAAGGCCAGCAGGCCGGCGGCGCCCTCGAAAACTACACGCAAAACCTCAACGCCCAGGCGCTGATGGGCAAGATCGACCCGCTCATCGGCCGCGACAAGGAACTCGAACGCGTCATCCAGACCCTCTGCCGCCGGCGCAAGAACAACCCGCTGCTGGTCGGCGAGGCCGGCGTCGGCAAGACCGCCATCGCCGAGGGTCTGGCGCGGCGCATCGTCGAGGGCCGCGTGCCGGAGATCCTGGCCCATGCCCAGATCTACGCCCTCGACATGGGCGCGCTGCTGGCCGGCACCAAGTACCGCGGCGATTTCGAACAGCGGCTGAAGGCGGTGCTCAAGCAACTGGTGGACAACCACAACGCCATCCTCTTCATCGACGAGATCCACACCCTGATCGGCGCCGGCGCCGCCTCGGGCGGGACGCTGGACGCCTCCAACCTGCTCAAGCCGGCGCTTGCCTCCGGCCAGATGAAATGCATCGGCGCCACCACCTACACCGAATACCGCGGCGTCTTCGAGAAGGACCACGCCCTCTCGCGCCGCTTCCAGAAGATCGACGTCAATGAGCCCTCCATCGAGGAGACCGTTTCCATCCTCAAGGGCCTGAAAACGCGCTTCGAGCAGCACCACGGCGTGAAGTACTCGGCGCACGCCATCTCCAGCGCCGCCGAACTCTCCGCCCGCTACATCAGCGACCGCCACCTGCCCGACAAGGCCATCGACGTCATCGACGAGGCCGGCGCGGCGCAGCGCATCCTGCCCAAGTCGCGGCAGAAGAAGGTCATCGGCAAGACCGAGATCGAGGAGATCGTCGCCAAGATCGCCCGGGTGCCCTCGCAGCACGTCTCGACCGACGACCGCGCCGCCCTGAAGAACCTCGACCGCGACCTGAAGTCGGTGGTTTTCGGCCAGGACAAGGCCATCGAGGCGCTGGCCAAGGCCATCAAGATGTCGCGCTCGGGCCTGGGCAACCCGTCGAAGCCGATCGGCAGCTTCCTCTTCTCCGGCCCGACCGGCGTCGGCAAAACCGAAGCGGCCCGCCAGCTCGCCTACTGCATGGGGATCGAGCTGGTGCGCTTCGACATGTCCGAATACATGGAACGCCACGCCGTATCGCGCCTGATCGGCGCCCCCCCCGGCTACGTCGGCTTCGACCAGGGCGGCCAGCTGACCGAGGCCATCAACAAGAAGCCGCATGCCGTCCTGCTGCTCGACGAGATCGAAAAGGCGCACCCGGACATCTTCAACATCCTGCTGCAGGTGATGGACCACGGCAAGCTGACCGACAACAACGGCCGCCAGACCGACTTCCGCAACGTCGTCATCGTCATGACCACCAACGCCGGTGCCGAAATGCTGCAGAAGGGCAACATCGGCTTTTCCTCCTCGCGCGAGGCCGGCGACGAGATGGCCGAGATCAAGCGCCTGTTCTCGCCGGAGTTCCGCAACCGGCTCGATGCCATCATCTCCTTCGCCGCGCTCGACCACGAGATCATCCTGCGGGTGGTGGACAAGTTCCTCATGCAGCTGGAAGCGCAGCTGCACGAGAAGAAGGTCGAGGCGGTGTTTACCGACCGGCTGAAGGACTGGCTGGCCGAGAAGGGCTTCGACCCGATGATGGGCGCCCGCCCGATGGCGCGCCTGATCCAGGACACCATCCGCGCCGCGCTGGCCGACGAGCTGCTGTTCGGGCGCCTGTCCAATGGCGGCCGCGTCACCATCGACCTCGACGGCGAGCAGAAGGTGCAGCTTCTCTACGACGAGGTGCCCGAGCCGGTTGCCTGATTCGCCTCACGCACCAAGCGAACGGCGGCTACAATGCCGCCGTTTCCTTTCCGGAGCCTGCAATGGATTACCAGACCGCCGATCTCTGCGACAAACACGAAGAACGGGTGCGCGCCGGCGAACTGCGCGTGCTCGAACCCATGCTCAATTCCTACGGCGGTCGCGAAGCCTTCCACGGCCGCATCGCCACACTCAAGCTGCATGAGGACAACTCGCTGGTACGCAAGGCGCTGGAGTCACCCGGCGAGGGCCGCGTGCTGGTGGTCGATGGCGGCGGCAGCCTGCGCTGCGCCCTGGTCGGCGACCAGCTGGCGGCGCTCGGCGTGAAAAACGGCTGGGCCGGCATCGTCGTCTATGGCTGCATCCGCGACTCGGCGGCGATCGGCGATATGGACATCGGCGTGCTGGCGCTGGACACCCATCCGCTCAAAAGCATCAAGCGGAATGTCGGCGAGGCGGACATTCCCGTCGATTTCGCCGGCGCGACCTTCCATCCGGGCCACTACCTCTACGCCGACGAGGATGGCGTGCTGGTGTCGCCGACCGCCCTGCTGACCTGAAGCGCCGTCCCGGCGGGACTGACTTTCGATCCCCGCATGACGGACGCTCCCGCCGGCATCCCCCTCTTCCGTAACTTCCTTTTGCTGCATAGCAGCAGACTTTTCATTTCACGCAATGAACAGCATTTCGCATTGCGTAATATTTCTTCTTACTATTTGTTTAACATAGATTAATAAATTATATATAAGACTTCATTTTCGGTTGTTGCTTCGCAAAATCCCCTCTATACTTTCCACCTGAAACAAGTGCCGTCCGGCCAGATCCGGCCGGCCATTTTTTCTACCCCAAGCACTGACGAAGAGGACTGGAATGAACAACGAACTCGAAGTTGCCAAGATCAAAAAGGACTGGGCCGAGAATCCCCGCTGGAAGAACATCCAGCGCGGCTACACGGCGGAAGACGTCATCCGCCTGCGCGGCTCGCTCCAGATCGAGCACACCCTGGCCCGCCGCGGCGCCGAGAAACTGTGGGCCCTGGTCAACAACGAGCCCTTCGTCAATGCCCTGGGCGCGCTCACCGGCAACCAGGCCATGCAGCAGGTCAAGGCCGGCCTCAAGGCCATCTACCTCTCCGGCTGGCAGGTCGCGGGCGATGCCAACATCGCCGGCGAGATGTATCCCGACCAGTCGCTCTACCCGGCCAACTCCGTGCCGATGGTGGTCAAGCGCATCAACAACACCTTCCAGCGTTGCGACCAGATCCAGTGGTCCGAGGGCAAGCGCCCCGGCGACGAAGGCTACCTCGACTACTACGCCCCGATCGTCGCCGACGCCGAGGCCGGCTTCGGCGGCGTGCTCAACGCCTTCGAGCTGATGAAGGCCATGATCGAGGCGGGCGCGGCCGGCGTGCATTTCGAGGACCAGCTCGCCGCCGTCAAGAAATGCGGCCACATGGGCGGCAAGGTGCTGGTGCCCTCGCGCGAAGCCGTCGCCAAGCTGGTCGCCGCGCGCCTGGCCGCCGATGTCATGGGCGTGCCGACCCTGGTCGTCGCCCGCACCGACGCCGAGGCCGCCGACCTGCTCACCAGCGATGTCGACGCCAACGACAAGCCCTTCTGCACCGGCGAACGCACGGTCGAGGGCTTCTACAAGACCCGGCCGGGCCTCGAGCAGGCCATCTCGCGCGGCCTCGCCTATGCGCCCTACGCCGATCTGGTGTGGTGCGAGACCGGCAAGCCGGACCTCGCCTTCGCCAGGAAATTCGCCGAAGCGATCCACAAACAGTTCCCCGGCAAGCTGCTCGCCTACAACTGCTCACCCTCCTTCAACTGGAAGAAGAACCTCGACGACGCCACGATCGCCAAGTTCCAGAAGGAACTCGGCGCCATGGGCTACAAGTTCCAGTTCATCACCCTGGCCGGCTTCCACAGCCTCAACTACTCGATGTTCAACCTGGCCCACGGCTACGCCCGCAACCAGATGAGCGCCTTCGTCGAGTTGCAGGAGGCCGAGTTCGCCGCCGCCGAGAAGGGCTTCACCGCCGTCAAGCACCAGCGCGAAGTCGGCACCGGCTACTTCGACGCCGTCACCACGACGATCGAGCGCGACGCCTCCACCGCCGCCCTCAAGGGCTCGACGGAAGACGAGCAGTTTTTCGACAAAAAAACTGCCAGCCACTAAACGTCGTTCGCTTCAGGAAAAAGCCACCCCGCGGGGTGGCTTTTTTTTGCCGGTAGAATTGCCGCTGAAAGGAGTCATGATGAAGCACCCCCTGACTGCATTGGTCCTGACGCTCGGCGCGACGCTCCCCGCCCTCGCCGACACCCTCGCCTGTCCCGATCCGGCCGACGCCGTGCAGGTCGGCACCTGTCCGTCGGAGGACGAACTGAAATACACCTTCACAGGCTATTGCAGCGACAACGCACGCATGTACGGCAAGAACACCGACACCTGTACCAGCTTCCGGAACTACCGCAAGCTGAAAAACGTCGCCCTGTGGGAGTCGAAGGACGGCGCCTTCCAGGCCTACATCTCCTGCGACCTGCCGGAAGGCGCGCTGAAGAACCTCAAGCCCGTATCCATCGCCGTCACGAAACAAGGCAAGCTGACGCGGCTCGCCTGCCGCTACCCCGAAGGCGTCACTTTCACCCACCGAACCAAGGCGCAATGCAAGGTGCAGGGCGACGGCAACTGCGCCGCCGACCCGGCCGCATGCAAGGCAAGCTGCGACTGATCATGGTCGCACATCCGGAGGGAGCGGCGTCCTAGCCGCGATTGCGCTCCGCAGGAAGTACCCTTGGGGCGCAGCCGCCGATATCGCGGCAAGGACGCCGCTCCCACTCGGTGTTTCAGTAAGTGAAAGCAGGCATCGGCAGGGAAGGTCGGTCCCTGAGATACGTCGATGGGAATGGCAGTGAGGGGCTGGAATCGGCCAGAAGCGGCCATGGCCATGGCGTGTAGGTCGGCCTTCAGGCCGACTTGGGCGCCTGTGTGACCGCCAAAGTCGGCCTGAAGACCGACCTACAAATAAACCGCCGCAAGGGTCGAAAACACCCGCTCGCCGTCCTGCAGAGACTGATTTTTTCCTGGACGATTCAGGCCCCCAGGCAGTTTTTCTCGCCGAATCGCAGGGACTGACTTTCCCGGTAGTTGCTGACGATGCTTTGGGGCGGGCGGAATGCGGGACTTGTTACCCCTCACCCCTGCCCTCTCCCCGCTCGCGGGGAGAGGGGCGCATGATGACAGCTAGCGAACGAGGTCCTCGACGGCGTCGAGCACCATGCTCGTCCCGACGGTGATGAGCAGGATGTCGGCGGCGATGCGCACGTAGCGGTGGCCGGCGGGCGGCGGAGGCAGGCGCAAGATCAGGTCGTGCGGCAGTTCGTAGTACGCCATATCGACGGGCAAGGGCCGGCCCAGGCCCCACTTCTTCGCCAGGCCCGACGGCATGCAGCCGTTGTTCTTCCTGGCCAGGCCGGGCGGGCATTTCTTTCCGGCATGGGGCTGGCCGCCGTAATACTCGGCGATGATGCGGCGGTGCTGCTCGCCGAAGCGCGTAGCGGCTGCGCTGCCGCGTTGTTCCTGTTTCATGCCGTGCTTGCCGCCGCCGGCCCAGTCGGGTTTGTCGGCGAGGGTTGGGGTGGCAGCGAGGAAAGCGGAAAGGGCGAGTGAGGCGGCGGTTGAATATTTCATGAGGCTTCTCCTGACGATCATGTCAATTCGGTTCTGGTTTCACGCTTCCGCGGGAATGACGATGTGGTTCGCACTACAGAAAACGGTCGAGCAGCTTGCGGCTGGGGCTGTCGATGGTGTTGAGGTCGCGTACGAGAAAATGGATGCCGTGGCTGTCCTCGATGAGCAGCCCGGATTTGCCGAGGCGGCGGATGAACTCTTCGCCCCATAGCACCAGGCTGGTCTCGCCGCGGTCGGTGTCGACCTGCCAGGTGCTCGGCGTGGCGAAGCTGGAGACGCTTCGGATGCGGCGGATCTCCGGCATGAATTCGCGCCGGCCGAGTTCCTCCTCCACCAGTTGGCGCAGCGCGGCGGGCAAGGCGTCGAGGCGCTCGATCCAGCCGGCCTCGTGGCCGTCGGGACCGACCAGCGAGATGCCCTCGGCGGGCGCGGCGATGGGAAAGGCGCGCACCGGCACGACGCCCTCGGTCACATCGCCCTCGGCGGTGGTCAACACCAGGCGGCCGAAGGCGTTGCGAGTGAGTTCGAAAGCGGTCTCCATCACTGTCCCTTCGTCTTGTGTTCGACGCGCGGCACTTCGAGGCCGGTTTCCTCGGCATCGACGTTGCGCGCCTGCGCCTGGTAGAGGCGGTAGTAGGCGCCTTCGCGCGCCATGAGTTCGTCGTGGTTGCCGACTTCGACGATGCGGCCGCGGTCCATCACCACCAGGCGGTCGGCCTTGCGCAGGGTGGACAGGCGGTGGGCGATGGCGATGGTGGTGCGGCCGCGCACCAGGTTGTCGAGCGCCTTCTGGATTTCCTTTTCCGTCTCGGTATCGACCGACGAGGTGGCCTCGTCGAGCATCAGGATGCGCGGATCGATGAGCAGCGCGCGGGCGATGGAAATGCGCTGGCGCTCCCCGCCGGAAAGGCCCTGGCCGCGCTCGCCGACCAGCGAATCGTAGCCCTGCGCCAGGCGCAGGATGAACTCGTGGGCGTGCGCGGCGCGGGCGGCGGCGACGATTTCACCGCGCGTGGCGTCCGGCTTGCCGTAGGCGATGTTGTCGGCGATGGTGCCGAAGAAGAGGAAGGGCTCCTGCAGCACCAGGCCGATGTTGCGCCGGTAGTCGGCCACCGCCAGTTGGCGGATGTCGGCACCGTCGAGTCGGATGGCGCCTTCCGTCACGTCGTAAAAGCGGCAGATGAGGTTGACCAGCGTGGTCTTGCCCGAACCGCTGTGGCCGACCAGGCCGATCATCTCGCCCGGCTCGATGACGAGGTCGACGCCGCGCAGCACCGCGCGGTTGCCGTAGCGGAAGGCGACGTCGCGCAGCGCGATGCGGCCCTTCACCTCGGGCAGGCGCACCGGGTTGGCCGGCTCGGGCACGCTCGAGACGTGGTCGAGGATGTCGAACAGGCGCTTGGCGCCGGCGGCGGCGCGTTGCGTGGTCGACACGATGCGGCTCATCGAATCCAGCCGCGTGTAGAAGCGCGTGATGTAGGCGAGGAAGGCGGTCAGCACGCCGACCGTGATCTGGTCCTTCGACACCTGCCAGATGCCGAAGGCCCACACCACCAGCAGGCCGACTTCGGTGAGCAGGGTCACGGTCGGCGAGAACAGCGACCAGACGCGATTCACGCGGTCGTTCACCGTCAGGTTGATGGCGTTGGCGGCGCGGAAACGCTGGGTCTCGCGGCTTTCCTGGGCGAAGGCCTTGACGACGCGCACGCCGGGAATGGTGTCGGCCAGAACGTTGGAAATTTCCGACCAGATGCGGTCGGCCTTCTCGAAGCCGTTGCGCAGGCGGTCGCGCACCAGCTGGATCATCCAGGCGATGAAGGGCAGCGGCAGCAGCGTCACCAGCGCCAGCCAGGGGCTGATGGAGAACAGGATGACGGCGGTCATCGCGATCATCAGCACATCGGTGGCGAAGTCGAGTACCTGCACAGAGAGGAACTGGCAGATGCGGTCCGACTCGGAACCGATGCGCGCCATCAGGTCGCCGGTGCGCTTGCCGCCGTAGTATTCGAGCGACAGCCCCATCAGGTGCTCGAAGGTGACGGTGCGCAGGTCCGAGCCGATGTGCTCGGCCACCAGCGACAGGATGTATGTGCGCGCCCAGCCGAGGCCCCAGGCCACCAGCGCCGCGCCGAACAGGCCGGCCAGCAGCAGCACGACCACGTCGGTGTCGATGGGCCGACCGTTCTGGTAGGGAATCAGCACGTCGTCCATCAGCGGCATGGTCAGGTAGGGCGGCACCATGGCGGCGGCCGTCGATACCAGGGTCAGGGCGAAGCCCCAGAAGAGTTGCCAGCGATAGGGCCTGGCGAAGCGCCCCAGCCGAAGCAGGGTGCGCGTCGAGGGCGGGGCGTGGATCTCGCGGGCGCAGACCGGGCATTCCTCTTCCCCGTCCAGGGGCGCGCCGCACTTGGGGCAGACATCCTCTTCCGGCCGTTCGGCCGGCCGCCCGGTCAGATGGCTTTCGAGTTGCCGCGCGAAGGCGTCGACCAGCCGCAGCGCGGCCGGATCGTGTGCGATGGTGTAGCGCCAGACGCCCAGGCGGGCGGTCTCATCGTGCAATTCCAGGCTGCCGACGCCGGCGTGGTCGTGATGGATCAGTTGCAGGCCCGGCCGGTAGGTCCACGCATGCCATCCCGATCCTTCCGCAGCGCACGCCAGCAACTGTCGCTCTGCGACGACAAGCAACCCCCTGCCGAAGTGCAGCTCCGCATCGAGATCGACTTCCAGCCAGGACAGGACGGATTCGCCCGATTGCAGGCGCGCAGCCACATCGTCTTTCCATCTCCGGGGCAGAGGCTGGCCATTAACGTCAGGATTTTTATGGGAAATCATTCTATCGGCAGGATCCGCCGGGGCAAGCGGATGTTGGACAGTCCGGTGAAATGGCGACAATTTTTTCAGTATATCCGGAAGTAACGCCTGTACTCCGCGGATCGGTTACAGTCATATTTTGCGGACGGGTAAACCTAATTCCGAATGCCCCGTTAATCACCACAAACTTGACACGACCCCTGCGAGGCTACCCGCCCGGCATCAGGGCACCATGAAATACAAAGACATCGAATTCCTGCGCATCACCCCGCTTCGCGGGCCCAACATCTGGACCTACCGCCCGATCATCGAGGCCTGGGTCGACATCGGCGAACTGGAAGAGGCCCCCTCCAACCGGATCCCCGGCTTCAATGAACGTCTTTCCGCCTGGCTGCCTTCCCTGATCGAGCACCGCTGCAGCGAGGGTGAGCGCGGCGGCTTCCTGCACCGGCTGCGCGAAGGCACCTGGGCCGCCCATATCCTGGAGCACGTGACGCTGGAACTGCAAAACCTCGCCGGACAGCGCACGGGATTCGGCAAGGCGCGGCAGACTTCAAGGCGCGGCGTCTATCGGGTCGTCGTCCGTTCGCGCCAGGAACAGGTCACCCGCGCCTGTCTCGATGCCGCCCGCGACCTGGTGATGGCGGCCATCAATGACATGCCGTTCAATGTCCCGTCAGCAGTCGGGAAACTGCGCGAGCTGGCCGATTCGCTCTGCCTCGGCCCAAGCACCGCAAGCATCGTCGATGCGGCGACCGAAAGGCGCATCCCGTCGATCCGCCTCAACGACGGCAATCTGGTGCAACTCGGTTACGGCGCCCGCCAGCGCCGCATCTGGACCGCGGAAACCGACCGGACCAGCGCCATCGCCGAAAGCATTTCCTGCGACAAGGAACTCACCAAACACCTGCTCGCCGCCTGCGGCGTACCGATTCCTGAAGGGCGCATCGTGCATGGCATCGAGGAAGCCTGGGAAGCAGCCGAGGAAATCGGTCTGCCGGTCGTCGTCAAGCCGCGCGACGGCAACCACGGCCGCGGGGTCTCCACCGACCTGAAAACCCGGAAGGAAGTCGAGGAAGCCTGCCTGATCGCCGCAAACGAGGGCAGCGGCATCATGGTCGAACGTTTCGTGCCGGGCAATGAACACCGGCTGCTGGTGGTCGGGGGCCGCGTCGTCGCGGCGGCCAGGGGCGAATCCGCCTGGGTGGTGGGCGACGGCAGGAAATCCGTCCGCGAACTCATAGACTACCAGCTCAACAGCGACCCGAGGCGGGGTTCGACCGACGACTTCCCCCTCGGCTTCGTTCTGCTCGATGAGGACCCGGCCGTCGTCCTCGAGTTGAAGCGACAGGGATACCTGCCCGAATCGGTGCCGGACAAGGGTGAGAAGGTATTGATCCAGCGCAACGGCAATATCGCCAACGACGTCACTGACCACGTCCATCCGGACGTCGACGCGATGGCGTCGCTCGCCGCCCGCGTGGTGGGGCTGGACATCGCCGGCGTCGACGTCGTCGCCGAAGACATCTCGCGTCCGCTCGAAGCGCAACGCGGCGCAATCGTCGAGGTGAATGCCGGCCCCGGCCTGCACATGCACCTGATGCCGGCGGACGGCCCGCCGCGGCCGGTCGGAAAGGCGATCGTGGACAGCCTGTTTCCCCAGGGCGAATGCGTCCGCATTCCCATCGTCGGCATTGCCGGAAGCCGGGGCACCGGCCTCATCGCCAGGCTTCTCGCATGGCTGCTGCAACTCTCCGGGAAACATGTCGGCCTGGCCTGCCGCGACGGCCTCTTCCTCGACCACAGGCAGATCGACAAGGAAAACTGCGCGAACTGGGCGGCCGGCCAGCGCCTGCTCATCAACCGCTCGGTGGAGGCCGCGGTCTTCGAGAACGGCGCGGAACAGATCCTCGGCGAGGGCATCGCCTACGACCGCTGCCAGGTCGGCATTGTCACCGACGCCGAAGGGGCGGAGGCGCTGGGCGCGTTCGACATCCTGACGGCTGACCAGCTCTACCACGTGCTGCGCACCCAGGTGGACATCGTCCTGCCCGAAGGCGTGGCGGTGCTCAACGCCGCCGATCCGCAGGTGGCGCGCATGGCCGAGCTGTGCGACGGCGAGGTGGTCTTCTACGGCCTGACCCAGGATCTGCCGGCCATCGCCGCACATCGCGCCCGGGGCGGCCGGGCCCTCTATCTGCGCGAAAACCGCATCATGCTGACGACCGGCGCCGTCGAGGGCCCCTTCATGGAACTGCCCGCCTTCGCCACGGACAAGGACGGCACCGACAGCGAGCGCGCCGCCTGCCTGCTGGCGGTGGTGGGCGCCGCCGTGGCACTCGACATTCCGCTCGAGACGATCCGCGTCGGCATCGACACCTTCGGGCAGGAGCACAGGCGCCCGTCCCGCAGCCGCCCGCGCCGGGTGGCCAAGCAGCAGGGATAGTTCAGGAAATCCAAATGGAAGTCACCCGTATTCGGGCCCTGCGCGGCCCCAATCTCTGGAGCCGCCACACCGCCATCGAGGCAGTGGTGCGCACCGAAGGCGCCGAATGCGCCATCGGCACCCTGCCCGGCTTCGAGGACCGCCTGCGCGCGCGCTTCCCGAACATCGGCCCGATGCGCCCGATCGGCCACGAAGGCGACCTCTCCGTCGCCCATGCGCTGGCCTTCGCCGCCCTCGGACTGCAGGCGCAGGCCGGCTGCCCGGTCACGTTCAGCCGCGTGACACTGACAACCGAACACTGCGTCTTCCAGGTCGTCGTCGAGTATTCCGAAGAGGACGTCGGCCGGCTCGCCATGGACCTCGCCGAACAGCTTTGCCGCGCCGCCCTCGCCGATGGGCCCTTCGACCTCGCCGGTGCGCTGGCGCGCCTGCGCGAACTCGACGAGGACGTGCGCCTCGGCCCCAGTACCGGCGCCATCGTCCATGCCGCCGTCGCGCGCGGCATCCCCTTCCGCCGCCTGACGCAAGGCAGCCTGGTGCAGTTCGGCTGGGGCAGCAAACAGCGGCGCATCCAGGCCGCCGAGATGGACCGCACCGGCGCCATCGCCGAAACCATCGCCCAGGACAAGCAGCTGACCAAGCACCTGCTGCAGGCCGCCGGCGTGCCGGTGCCGCAGGGCCGCCCCGTCGCCGACGCCGAGGACGCCTGGACCGCCATGCAGGAGATCGGCAGCGCCGTGGTGGTCAAGCCCCAGGACGGCAACCAGGGCAAGGGCGTCACGGTCAACATCGTCGGCAAGGAACACCTGCTGATCGCCTACAGGGCGGCGAGGGAGGTGAGCGACGAGGTGCTGGTCGAACGCTTCGTGCCGGGCCACGATTTTCGCCTGCTGGTGGTCGGCCACAAGCTGGTTGCGGCAGCCCGGCGCGAACCGCCGCATGTCATCGGCGACGGCGTGCACAGCGTGCGCCAGCTGGTCGAGATCGTGAACGCCGACCCGAGCCGCGGCGACGGCCACGCCACGGCGCTGACGAAAATCCGCTTCGACGAAATCGCCTTCGCGCGCCTTGCCGTACAGGGTTTCGATGCCGACGCGATCCCCGCCCCGGGCACGCGCGTCGTGCTGCGCAACAACGCCAACCTGTCCACCGGCGGCACCGCCACCGACGTCACCGACGAGGTTCATCCGGAGGTGGCGGCGCGGGCCGTGGCGGCGGCGCAAATGATCGGTCTGGACATTGCCGGCGTCGACCTCGTCTGCGAAACCGTGCAGAAACCGCTCGAAAAGCAGGGCGGCGCGATCGTCGAGGTCAACGCCGCGCCCGGCCTGCGCATGCACCTCGCTCCGTCGTTCGGCAAGGGCCGTGCCGTCGGCGAGGCCGTCATCGCCGACATGTTCCCGGAAGGCGACGATGGCCGCATCCCGCTGGTGGCGGTGACCGGCACCAACGGCAAGACCACCACCGTTCGTCTGATCGCGCATCTGCTTTCCGGCAGCGGCCTGCGCACCGGCATGACCTGCACCGACGGCGTCTATGTCGATAACCGCCGCATCGACAGCGGCGATTGCAGCGGACCGAAGAGCGCCCGCAACGTGCTGCTGCACCCCGACGTCGACGCCGCGGTGTTCGAGACGGCGCGCGGCGGCCTGCTGCGCGAGGGCCTCGCCTTCGACCGCTCGCGCGTGGCGGTGGTGACCAACATCGGCGAGGGCGACCACCTCGGCCTCAACTACATCACCACGGTGGAGGATCTCGCCGTACTGAAGCGCGTCATCGTGCAGAACGTCGCGCCCGACGGCATGGCGGTGTTGAACGCCGCCGACCCGATCGTCGCGAAAATGGCGGGAAACTGCCCCGGCGCGGTAACCTTCTTTGCCGCCGACCGCCACCACCCGGTGATGGCCACGCACAACGCCCAGGGCAAGCGGGTGGTCTACATCGACGGTGATGCCCTCGCCTGCGCCGAAGGCGGCGAAGTCGTGCAGCGCATCCCGCTCGCCGACGTGCCGTTGACGCGCAAGGGCACCATCGGCTTCCAGGTCGAGAACGTCATGGCCTCGGTCGCCGCGGCCTGGGCGCTGAATCTCGACTGGGCCGCCGTCCGCGCCGCGCTGAAATCCTTCGCCAGCGACGCCGAGACCGCACCCGGCCGCTTCAACGTCTTCGGCTACCGCGGCGCCACGCTGATCGCCGACTACGGCCACAATCCGGACGCCATCCTGGCCCTGGTGCACGCCGTCGAGGCCCTGCCCGCCGATCGCCGCACGATCGTCATCAGCGGGGCCGGCGACCGCCGCGACGAGGACATCCGACGGCAGTCCGAGATCCTCGGCGACGCCTTCGACGAGGTCATCCTCTACCAGGACCAGTGCCAGCGCGGCCGCGCCGACGGCGAAGTGCTGGCCCTGCTGCGCGAGGGCCTCAGGCATGCCAGGCGCACCGCGGCCGTCGAGGAGATCCGCGGCGAATTCCTCGCCATCGACACGGCGCTGGCGCGCCTGCGGCCGGGCGACCTGTGCCTGATCCTCATCGACCAGGTCGAGGAAGCGCTGGCCCACATCGCCCGCCGCCTCGCCGAAGTCTCGATCGAGCGTCCGGCCAAGGACACCTCACCCCGTGCGAAGCCCCGACACAGTCGCGGGCAGGGACCGCTTGAACGGAACAATCCTGCGCTAAGATAGGGTGATGAACCGCGGTCGCTTCGTCGCCCCCCTTTTGTTTTGTTGTTTCCTGCCGTTCGCCCAGGCCGCCCCCGAGCGACAGGAAGGCGTCGCCGTCGGCAAGCCCTCCGCCATGCGCAAGCTGGTGCCGGCGGAAGGCCTTGAACGCCAGGCCGCGCAGGAATTCTCCCAGCTCAAGCAGCAGGCGGCGGCCAGCAAGGCGCTTGCCCCCGAAGACCACCCGCAGGCACGGCGTTTGCGCCAGATCGCCGGCCGCCTCGTTCCCCACGCCGCCCGCTTCAACTCGCGCGCCCGGCAATGGCAATGGGAAGTCATCCTGATCGGCGGCAAGCAGGTTAACGCCTTCTGCATGCCCGGCGGCAAGATCGCCGTCTACAGCGGCCTCTTGCTCGGCCTGCAGCTCACCGACGACGAGGCGGCGATGGTGATGGGCCACGAGATCGCCCACGCCCTGCGCGAACATGCGCGCGAGCGCATCGCCAAGACGGAACTGACGCGCCTCGGCGCCAACCTGCTTGGCGAGTTCGTCGGTCGCGGCAAGTACGCCGGGCTCTTCGACGCGGGCGGCCAATTGATGACCCTGAAGTTCTCGCGCGACGACGAGACCGAGGCCGACACCGTCGGCCTGGAGCTCGCCGCCCGTGCCGGCTACGACCCGCGCGCCGGCATCACGCTGTGGCGGAAGATGGTGGCCGCCAACAAGGGCGCGCCGCCGCAGTGGCTGTCGACGCACCCTTCCGGCAAGAACCGCATCCGCGAGATCGAAAGCCACCTGTCCGAGGTGATGCCGCTCTACGAACGGGCCCGTTCCGCCAGGCAAAGTCAGTCCCGCTGATACGGCGCCCCGCGGGTCATCTCAGCCCGCAGCGGTCCTGTCCCAGTAGTCCGGATTGCCGTAACTGTGTTTCAGGTAGTCGATGAGCAGCCGCACGCGCAAGGGCAGAAACTTGCGCTGCGGAAAGACGGCGTGGATGCCCGTCGGCGGCGCGGCGAACGCCTCCAGCAGCGACACCAGCGCCCCGCTTTTCAGGTCGGCGCCGACCTCCCACATCGAACGCCAGGCCAGGCCACGCCCGGCCAGCGCCCATTCGTGCAGCACGGCGCCGTCGTTGCATTCGAGCAGGCCGTTTACCTTGATGCTGACCGTGTCTTCGCCCTGCCGGAACAGCCAGCCGCGCTGCTGGCCGAGCGAGAGGCAGTTGTGGCGGGCGAGGTCCGCCAGCGTGCGCGGCGTGCCGTGTTTTTCCAGGTAGGCCGGGCTCGCCACCACGGCACGGCGGTTCTCCGCCAACCTCATGCTGACCAGGCTGGAGTCGGTCAGCTCGCCGACGCGGATGACACAATCGACGCCCTCGTTCACCAGGTCGACCAGGCGGTCGGAAAGGTCGAGGCTGACCGTCACTTCCGGATGGGCATCGAGGAACGGCATGATCAGCGGTGCGACGTGCTTGCGGCCGAAGCCGGCCGGCGCGGAAAGGCGCAGGTGGCCGCGCGCCTTGACGCCGCCCAGGCTGACCGAGGCCTCGGCCTCGCCCAGTTCGCGCAGGATGCGCTGGCAATCCTCGAGGTAGGCGCTGCCCTCGAAGGTGAGGCTGACGCGCCGCGTCGTGCGCAGCAGCAGCTTGACGCCGAGCCGCGCTTCCAGCGCATCCAGGCGCCGGCTGACGACGGCCGGTGCCACCCCCGCGGCCGCGGCCGCCGCCGTCAGGGTGCCGCGGCTGGCCACCGAGACGAAGGTTTCGATCTGCTTGAGCTTGTCCATTTTTGCTTATTTCACAATAATGAATTGATTTTATCTATATTTTATTGACTTTGAAAACGGGATATCTTGGCCTCCATGCCAAGATTCGCCGCCAACCTATCGCTGCTGTTTACCGAGGCGCCCCTGCTCGAGCGCTTCGAGCGGGCCGCCCGCGCCGGCTTCACGGCGGTGGAAATCCAGTTTCCCTACGAACTGCCGGCCGAGCAGCTGCAGCAGGCGCTGTTCCGCAACAGGCTCTCCCTCGTGCTGTTCAACCTGCCGGCCGGCGACTGGGCGGCGGGCGACCGCGGCATCGCCTGCCATCCCGACCGCGTCGACGAATTCAGGCAGGGCATCGACACGGCGCTGGCCTACGCCGCGGCGCTTGGAACGGCGCAGCTCAATTGCCTTGCCGGCATCCGCCCGCAGAACGTTCCCGCCGACACCGCGCGCCATGTCCTGGCGGACAACCTGCGCCATGCCGCCCTGCGGCTGAAGGCACACGGCCTGAAGCTGCTGGTCGAGCCGATCAACACCTTCGACCTTCCCGGTTTTTTCCTGCACGGCTCGCGGCAGGCGCTCGATCTGATTGCCGACGTCGGCGCGGACAATCTCTACCTGCAATACGACGCCTATCACATGCAGCGCATGGAAGGCGAGCTGGCCAACACGCTCGCCGCCCATCTCGACAGGATCGCCCACATCCAGATCGCCGACACGCCGGGCCGCCACGAGCCGGGCACGGGCGAGATCAACTACGATTTCCTCTTCGCCCACCTCGATCGCATCGGCTATCAAGGATGGGTCGGCTGCGAATACAAGCCCGCAACCACCACCGAGGCCGGCCTCGGCTGGATGAAGCCATGACCCTCCGCGCCATCGCCTTCGATGCCTACGGCACGCTGTTCGACGTCTATTCCGTCGGCGCGCTGGCCGAGCAGCACTTCCCCGGCAAGGGCGCGGCGCTCGCCGCGCAGTGGCGCGAGACGCAGATCGCCTACACCCGCCTGCGCACCCTGTCCGACCGCTACGCCGACTTCTGGCAAGTGACGGAGGACGCGCTGGTCTTCTCCGCGCGCAAGCTGGAACTCGATCTCGGCGACGACGCGCGCAAGCGCCTGATGAGCCAGTACGCCTGCCTCTCCGCCTTTCCCGAGAACCTCGGCGCACTGAAGGAACTGAAGAAGATGGGCCTGCCGCTGGCCATCCTCTCCAACGGCACGCCCGGGATGCTCGACATTGCCGTCAAGAGCGCGGGCATGAGCGGTCTTTTCGACCACGTCCTGTCGGTCGAGGCGGTGAAGAAGTACAAGACCGCGCCCGAGGCCTACCGGCTCGGGCCGGACGCCTTCAAGCTCCCCGCGGGGGAAATCCTGTTCGTCTCGTCGAACTGCTGGGACGCCCTCGGCGCCACCTGGTTCGGCTACACGACCTTCTGGATCAACCGCGGCGGACAGCCGCTGGAGGAACTGGGCGTGCAGCCGACAGCCCAGGGCCGCCTGCTGACCGACGTGGTTTCCCATGTGAAAAATTCGCTGCAAAATTCAACCAAGGAGTCGACATGAGCCTCAACCTCCCCGCTGGCGTGCAGATCAATGCGCCGATCCATCCGCGCTTCGACGAAATCCTCACGCACGACGCGCTGACCTTCGTCGCCAGGCTGCACCGCGCCTTCGAGCCGCGCCGCCAGGAACTGCTGAAGAAACGCATCGAGCGCCAGGCGCGCATCGACGCCGGCGAGATGCCGGACTTCCTGCCCGAGACGAAGCACATCCGCGAAGGCGACTGGAAGGTGGCGCCGCTGCCGAAGGCGCTGGCGTGCCGCCGCGTCGAGATCACCGGCCCGGTGGAAGCCAAGATGATCATCAACGCCTTCAACTCCGGCGCCGATTCCTACATGACCGACTTCGAGGATTCCAACAGCCCGAACTGGTTCAATCAGGTGCAGGGCCAGGTGAACCTCTACGACGCCGTGCGCCGCAGGCTGACTTTCACCAATGAGGCCGGCAAGGTCTACAAGCTCAACGACAAGATCGCCGTGATGCAGATCCGCCCGCGCGGCTGGCACCTCGACGAGAAGCACGTGCTGGTCGACGGCCAGCGCGTCTCCGGCGGCATCTTCGACTTCGGCCTGGTGTTCTTCCACAACGCCAGGGAGCAGATCGCCCGCGGCGCCGGCCCCTTCTACTACCTGCCGAAGATGGAAAGCCATCTGGAAGCGCGCCTGTGGAACGACATCTTCTGCCTGGCGCAGGACGAGATCGGCCTGCCACGCGGCTCCATCAAGGCCACGGTACTGGTCGAGACCATCCTCGCCACCTTCGAACTGGAAGAGATCCTCTACGAACTGCGCGAGCATTCCGCCGGGCTCAACGCCGGGCGCTGGGACTACATCTTCTCCTGCATCAAGAAGTTCAAGAAGAACAAGGATTTTTGCCTGGCCAACCGCGGCGCCATCACCATGGAAGTCCCCTTCATGCGGAGCTACGCGCTGGCGCTGGTGAAGGCCTGCCACAAGCGCGGCGCACCGGCCATCGGCGGCATGAGCGCGCTGATCCCGATCAAGAACGATCCCGCCGCCAACGAGAAGGCGCTCGCCGGCATCCGCCACGACAAGACGCGCGACGCCAACGATGGCTACGACGGCGGCTGGGTGGCCCACCCGGGCCTCGTCTCCATCGCCATGGAGGAATTCGTCAAGGTGCTCGGCGACCGTCCCAACCAATGGGACAAGCAGCGCACCGACACCTACGGCCCGAAGGACTGGCTCAACTTCCAGCCCGAGCAGCCGATCACCGAGGCCGGCGTGCGCAACAACATCAACGTCGGCATCCACTACCTCGGCTCCTGGCTCGCCGGCAACGGCTGCGTGCCCATCCACAACCTGATGGAGGACGCCGCCACCGCCGAGATCTCGCGCTCGCAGATCTGGCAGTGGGTGGTCAGCCCGAAGGGCAAGCTCGACGACGGCCGCAAGGTCACCGCCGAGATGGTGAAGGCCATGATCCCGGAGGAACTCGCCAAGGTGAAGGCCGCGGTCAGCGCCGCCGGCGAACAGACAGCCACCTACGACCAGGCCGCTGTCATCTTCGAGAAGATGAGCCTGTCGCCCGACTATCCGGAGTTCCTTACCCTGCCGCTGTACGAGGCGATGGAGTAAAGTCAGTCACCCTGACACGGCGCCCCGCGGGGCGCCGTTTTTACTTGGAGACGCGATCATGCTTAGCGCCCTCACCCTGTTGCTCGTCTTCCAGCTGACCGGCGAAGTCCTCGCCCAGCTGTTCGCGCTGCCGATCCCGGGACCGGTGATCGGCATGGCGCTGCTATTCGTCGCGCTGGCGCTGCGCGGCGGGCCGTCGGGCGCGCTGCGCGACACGGCGCAGAACCTGCTGCAGCACCTGTCGCTGCTGTTCGTGCCGGCCGGCGTCGGCGTCATGCTGCACTTCCACCGCATCGGCGACGAGTGGCTGCCGCTGGCGGCCTCGCTCGTCGGCAGCACGGTCCTCACCATCGCCGTCACCGCGCTCGTGCTGCGCGCCCTGTCGCGGCGCGCGGAAACAGCCGGGAAATAGCGCCATGGCCGCCCCTGTTCCTGTCCAGCTCGCCGAAATCTGGGTCTATCTGTCGGCCACGCCGCTGCTGGGGCTGACGGTCACGCTGCTCGCCTACCAGGGCGCCTGGTGGCTCTACAAGCGCGCCAACTTCCATCCGCTCGCCAACCCGGTGCTGCTCGCGGTGGCGGCGCTGGTGCTGCTGCTCGCCCTCACCGGCACGCCCTACCCGACCTATTTCGACGGCGCCCAGTTCGTGCATTTCCTGCTCGGCCCGGCGACGGTGGCGCTGGCGATTCCACTCTACACCCAGTTGCCGAAGCTGCGCGCGATGGCCGGCCCGTTGCTGGCGGCGCTGGTCGTCGGCTCGCTCACCGCCACCTTCAGCGCGGTAGCCATCGGCAAGCTGTTCGGCGCCAGCGAGGCCTCGCTGCTCTCGCTCGCGCCGAAGTCCGTCACCACGCCGATCGCCATGGGCATCGCCGAGCGCATCGGCGGCCTGCCCTCGCTGACGGCGGTGCTGGTGATCACCACCGGCATCCTCGGCGCGGTCAGCGCCCGCTTCATCTACCAGGCGCTCGGCATCGCCGACCACGCCGTGCGCGGCTTCGCCATCGGCGTCGCCTCGCACGGCATCGGCACCGCGCGCGCCTTCCAGGTGAGCGAGCAGGCCGGCGCCTTCTCCGGCCTGGCGATGGGGTTGAACGCCCTGGTGACGGCGCTGCTGGTGCCGCTGCTGCTGCCCTGGCTGCAGCGCTGGATACAATAGGCCATGGCGCTCAAGGCAACCATTTTCAAGGCCGATCTGCAGATCGCGGACATGGATCGCGGCTATTACGGCGGCCATGCACTCACGCTCGCCCGCCATCCGTCGGAGACGGACGAGCGGATGATGGTACGGTTGCTGGCCTTCGCGCTGTTCGCCGGCGAACGGCTGGCATTCGGCCGCGGGTTGTCGGCAGAGGACGAGCCGGCGCTGTGGCAGAAGGACCTCACCGGCGCCGTCAAACTCTGGATCGAGGTCGGGCTGCCCGACGAGCGCGACATCCGCAAGGCCTGCGGCCGGGCGGATCGCGTCGTGGTGCTGTGCTACGGCGGGCGCGGCGCCGACCTCTGGTGGGCGCAGAACCGCGACAAGCTGGAGCGGCTGCGGAACCTGGACGTGGTGGGCCTGCCGGCCGACACCTCGAAGGAACTCGCCGCACTGGCCGGTCGCAGCATGAACCTGCAATGCACGATCCAGGACGGGCAGGCCTGGCTGACCGACGGCGAGCGCACCGTCCAGATCAGCCCGGTGCGGCTAAAGGAGACCGGCCGGGATCAGGCCGGCTGACCGGCCGGTTGGGCGGCATGGCGCGCAATGACGCCATCGATGAAGCGGCGCAGAAAACCTTCCGTCTGCGCGCTGTGGAAGCGGTCGATCTCGCCGCCGCGGCTGTAGGCGATCACCGTCGGAAAGCCGCGCACCTTGTGGCGGCCGGCAAGCTTCATGTTCTCGTCGGCATCGACATTGGCCAGCACGAAGGCGCCGCCGTACTCCTTGGCGAGCCGTTCCAGCAGCGGCGTCAGCACGCGGCAGGGGCCGCACCAGCCGGCGCCGATATCCACCAGCACCGGCACCTGATGCGAGCGTGCCACCACGCGCTCCTCGAAATCCGCTTCACTGACGTCGCAGAGAAAATCCATTCATGGATTTTATCAGACGCAGCCGGTCGGCTTCGGCATGCCGGCATAGCGCGCCCCCTGCTTGGCCGGGCCGTAGGGGAAGAGGTCGAACAGGCGCTTCTTGTCCGACCACTCCTGGCCCAGGTCGTCCTTGAGCATCTTTTGCATGACGCGCAGGTTCGGTGCCGTGCCGTTCTCCAGGTAGTAGCCGCGAATCCAGTTGAGCAGTTTCCAGTGCTCTTCCGTGAGCTGGAGGTTGTCCTGCTGCGCCAGATAGCTGGCGATGTCCTCGGACCAGTCGTCGAGTTGCGCCAGATAACCTTCCGCGTCGGTTTCGATCTCTTTGCCGTTGATGACGATCATGATGTTTTCTCTCTGTTGGGGTTGGGGGTTTCTTTATACTTGACATTATTAGTCGGGAATTATTTAATGTCAAACGATAATCCTGATACATCCATCAAATTGGAGAGCAGTCATGAACAGTCCCGACATCCCGCAGAAAGCGCCCTATCCGGTCGAGGTCGAAGCCGGCAAATCCTACTGGTGGTGTGCCTGCGGCAAAAGCAAAACCCAGCCGTTCTGCGACGATTCACACAAGGGCTCGCCATTCGCGCCCGTGGAATACAAGGCGGATAAGTCGGAGAAGGTGTGGTTCTGCGGCTGCAAGCACTCGGCAGGCAAGCCGTTGTGCGACGGCTCGCACAAGCGGCTCTGACCGCTCAGGCGATCGCGCGCAGGAACTCCGTGCGAAGCTGATCCGACGTTTCGAAGGCGCCGGTGAAGGCCTGGGTCACGACGCGCTCGTCGCCGCGGCGGTCCTCGCCCAGCAGCAGGCACAACTGCTCGGCCTCGACGACGCAGGCGCCGCCGGCGGCCTTGCCGTGCGTCACCAGCGCCTCGGCGATGTCGCGCGTCATCCACTCCTGGTAGGTGAAGCGGTGGCCGATCGCGTCCACCATGCGGGCGATGCGGCCGAAGCCGTGCAGGCGCCCGCCGGGCAGGTAGGCGACATGCGCCACGCCGCGGAAGGGCACCAGGTGGTGCGGGCAGACGCCATGCACGGCGATGCCGCGCACCACCACCATGTCGCGACGGTGGTCCTCGAAGCCCTCACCCAGCGCTTCGGCCGGATCCAGGTCGTAGCCGCCGAGCAGGCGCTTCTGCCACAGCGTGCGCACGCGCTCGGCCGTGCGGCCCATGTGTTCCATGTCGGGAGCGATGCCGCAGGCGGCAAGCAGGTCGGTGACGGCCCGCTCGAAGGCGGCGGCATCGAAGGCGTTGCGGCGCGGAATGCCGATGCCGGTACAGGGGGCGGTGACCTGATCGTGTTCGGCGCGATCGGACATGGCGAAAGCTCCAGGTTGCGGTAGCGGAAATCATACACTTAGCATCGGCCGGGCCGCTGGAATCCGGCTCCGGGGGCGAGCATACTTCGTCCGGAACCCTCACGCGGAAAGCGCATGTCCGGAAAATCCCACTTTCATCCCTCCGATCTGCGCGGCGCCAGCCGGCTCACGATCGAGGCCGTCGCCGGCCTGACCGACCTGGTCGAGGCGATGCACCACAACATCGCCAGCCGGCCGGCGCCCCTCGGCAAGGCGCCCGCCGGACGCACGCGCGGCATCACCGGATTCGTCTATGCCAGCATCCGCGGCGTGACGCGCCTGATCGGCGGCGGGCTCGATGCCGTGCTCGGGCGCCTGGTGCCGCTGTTCGGTGCGAAGGATTCCTCGCCCGAACGCGAGGCCACCCTGGCGGCGCTCAACGGCGTCCTGGGCGATTACCTCGAAGCCAGCGGCAATCCCCTCGCCATCCGCATGAGCCTGCGCCTGGACGGGCATGTCCTGCAGACCGACAAGCCGTCGCTGGCCGCCGCCTTCCCCAACGCCGGCGGCAAGCTGCTGGTCCTCGCGCACGGCCTCTGCATGAACGACCTGCAGTGGACGCGGCAGGGCCACGACCATGGCGCCGCGCTGGCGCGCGACCTCGGCTACACGCCGGTTTACCTGCTCTACAACAGCGGCCGCCACATCTCCACCAACGGCCGCGAGTTCGCCGATCTGCTGGAAGCCCTGCTCGCCCACTGGCCGGCGCCGGTCAAGGAACTGGCGATCCTCGGCCACAGCATGGGCGGCCTGCTGGCACGCAGCGCCTGGCATTACGGCACGGCAGCGAATCACGCCTGGCCGCGGCGCCTGAAAAAGCTGGTGTTCCTCGGCACGCCGCACCACGGCGCGCCGATGGAGCGCGGCGGCAACTGGATCGACATCGCGCTGGGCCTCAGCCCCTATACCGCGCCCCTGTCGCGCCTGGGGAAGATCCGCAGTGCCGGCATCACCGACCTGCGCCATGCCTTTCTCCTCGATGAGGACTGGCTCGGTCGCGACCGCTTTGCCCGCTCGAGCGGCCATCACGCCGCACTGCCTTTGCCTGAGAATGTGCCTTGTTTTGCGATTGCCGCCACCACCGGCAAGCAGGCGGGCGACCTTAAGGACCGGCTGGTCGGTGACGGCCTGGTGCCGCTGGCGAGCGCGCTCGGCTGCCATGCGGAGCAGGACCGCAATCTGATGTTCCCGCCGGAGCGGCAATGGATCGCCCTCGAAACCGGGCATCTCGACCTGCTCGGCCGCAAGCCGGTGTATGAGCGAATCCGCAACTGGCTCGCGGGCTGACCTTCCGGGACGCTAACTAATTGCCGAACAGGCCCTTGATCGCCTTGCCCACCCCTTCGGCCGCACCGCCGGCGGCTTCGACGCCCTTCTGGCCGATGCTGCCGGCACCCTTGGCCAGACCCTCCAGGCTGATGCCCAGGACGCCGCCGAGGGAGGACGCCACCTGGGTCGAGAAGCCCTCGTTCAGGCGGAAGCTCGGGTCGTCGAGCTTGCCTTCGAGGACGAACTTGATGCTGATGCGGTCGGCCTTGTCCTTCATGAAGCCGAGCAGCGCGGTGCGCGGCATGCCCATGAAGGTGCCGCCCGATCCGAGTTCGAGGCCCCGCATGGTCAGCGTGCCCGGCGCGTGCAGGCGGTTTGCCTTGATGGTCGAATGCAGGTCGAGGTCGAGGGTACCCCTGCGCACGCTGCCCTCGCCGGCCTTGAGCAGGTAGGGCTGCAGGGCGATCATGTCGACGCCGCCCAGGGTGTTGCGGATATCCGAATCCCTGCTGGCGAAGACCATCCAGCCGTCGACCCGGATCCTGCCGTCGTTTCTCACCCCCTTCAGGACGCCATCCAGGTGCAGGTCCGATTTCGCCGCCAGGCCGGGCAGCTGCAGGTCAGTCACCCTGGCATTCAGCGCTTCGAGGCGGATCCTGTGGGCGGGTCGGCGCACCGTGGCATCGAAGAACTCCATCACCCCGTCCTTCAGTTCGACGGCGCCGATGCTCACCTGGAGCCCCTCGCCTGCATCCTTCTTCGCGTCCTTCCCGCCCAGCAGGCCCGGCACCACCCGCAGCTTGCCGTCGGCGCTGCGCAGGGCCGAGACGTAGCCGCCCTCGACGACGATGCTGGAAATCCCCACCCTTGCCGAGAGCAGCGCCAGCAGGTCGGGCACGATGCGGATGCGCTCGGCGCGCAAGGTATCGGCGGCCGGCCAGCCGGCAGGCGCCTTCAGGCGCAGCTTCACCACCTCGACCGAAGTCAGGCCCAGCCGGATGGCGCCGATTTCCGCCTCCGGTCCGAGGGCCTGCTCGACCTTGCCCTTCAGCGCCTTGGCGCCGAAGTAGAGGCCGCCGGCCGCCAGCACGGCGAGGAGCGCGGCGACGGCCAGGCCGACGCCGATCCAGCGCGGGGATTTCATAGCGGACATGGCGGATTCCTCCTATCGTGAATGGCGCGGCGCCGTCCCGGGCGTCCTGTTCCTTTCCCCTGCCATCAGCGCGCCGATGCGCTCGGCCATCTGCTTCGCCGGCGTGGCATAGGCGAAGCGCAGGACGGTCAGGCCATCCGGGCCGAGCAGGACCATGCCGGCAGAGTGGTCCATGGTGTAGCTGCCCGGCGGCGCGGCCGGGTCGCGCACTTTCTCGTAGCGCATCCTGAATTCTGCGGCGGCACGTCGCGTCAGTGCGTCGGAGCCGCGCAGGCCGAGAATGCGCGGATCGAAGGCCGAGGTGTACTCTCGCAGCACCTGGGCGCTGTCGCGCTCCGGGTCGACCGTGATGAAGATCGGCTGCAAGCGCGCCGCCCGGTCGCCGAGCAGCCCGAGCACCGCCTTCATTTCCAGCATGGTGGTCGGGCAAACGTCCGGACAGGAGGTGTAGCCGAAGGCAACCAGCTGGAAGCGACCGAGGAAATCCTCGTTGGTCACCGCCCGTCCGTTCGGGTCCTGCAGGAGGTAGCGCGGCGCGACGGCAGTCGGTACGACTTCCCCCGCGTTATGGCCGCGCGGCACCTCGCCTGGCATGATCTGCCCCTGCGGCAGCGGATCGCGCACCGGCAGGACGGACTTCAGGCGTTGCGAAACGGCTTCGAGCCTGGCCGCCAGTTCTGCGGCCGTCGGGCAGGGCATGCCGCGGCCCTGGGCCACGAAGGCCTGCTGCGTGCCCTCCTCGTAGGCCTCGCCGTAGGCGCGCGTCTTCGGCGCATGGCGGAGCATGAGAATCCGCACCCAGGCGGCGCTGTCCTTCTGGCTGCAGGCGAGGGTTTGCCCATTGAGCCGGCCCAGGTCGCGCACGACGGCCAGACCGTCTTCCTCCGCCGCCTGCGCCGCCGCCAACAGCCCCAGGCAGCAGGCCAGCAGGGCGAATCGCTTGAAGAGCGCCTTGCGCATGTCAGCCCTTCAGCGGCTTGTAGCGCAGGCGCTTCGGCTTGGCGCCCTCCTCGCCCAGGCGCTTGACCTTGTCGGCCTCGTACTCGTGGTAGTTGCCGTTGAAGAATACCCACTGCGACTCGCCCTCGCAGGCGAGGATGTGGGTGGCGATGCGGTCGAGGAACCAGCGGTCGTGCGAGATCACCAGCACGCAGCCGGCGAACTCGAGCAAGGCGTCTTCCAGCGCACGCAGGGTCTCCACGTCGAGGTCGTTGGACGGCTCGTCGAGCAGCAGCACGTTGCCGCCTTCGATCAGCGTCTTGGCCAGGTGCAGGCGGCCGCGCTCGCCGCCGGAGAGGTTGCCGACGAGCTTCTGCTGGTCGGCGCCCTTGAAGTTGAAGCGGCCGATGTAGGCGCGCGAAGGCGTCTCGTACTTGCCGACGGTGAGGATGTCGGCGCCGCCGGAGATGGCCTCCCAGACAGTCTTGTCGTTGGGCAGGGACTCGCGCGACTGCTCCACCGACACCAGCTTGACGGTCGGGCCGGTGACGATCTCGCCGGCATCCGGCTGTTCCTTGCCGGTGAGCATGCGGAACAGGGTGGACTTGCCGGCGCCGTTCGGGCCGATGATGCCGACGATGGCGCCGGGCGGAATCTGGAAGCTGAGGTCGTCGATCAGCAGGCGCTCGCCGTAGCCCTTCGACACGCCGTTGAACTCGATGACCTTGTCGCCGAGGCGCTCGGCCACCGGGATGAAGATTTCCTGCGTCTCGTTGCGCTTCTGGTATTCCTGGCTCGACAGCTCGTCGAAGCGCGCCAGGCGTGCCTTGCTCTTCGCCTGCCGCCCCTTCGGGTTCTGTCGCACCCACTCGAGTTCCTTCCTGATGGCCTTCTGGCGGGCGGATTCTGACGCCTCCTCCTGCTGCAGGCGTTCCTCCTTCTGCTCCAGCCACGAGGAGTAGTTGCCCTTCCAGGGAATGCCATGGCCGCGGTCGAGTTCGAGGATCCACTCGGCGGCGTTGTCGAGGAAGTAGCGGTCGTGGGTCACCGCCACGACGGTGCCGGGGAAGCGGGTGAGGAACTGCTCCAGCCAGTCGACCGATTCGGCGTCGAGGTGGTTGGTCGGCTCGTCGAGCAGCAGCATGTCGGGCTTCGACAGCAGCAGGCGGCAGAGCGCGACGCGGCGCTTCTCGCCGCCGGAGAGGTTGGCGATCTTCGCCTCCCAGGGCGGCAGGCGCAGGGCGTCGGCGGCGACTTCGAGCTGCTGCTCGGCGGTGTGGCCGTCGGAGGCAGCAAGGATCGCCTCCAGGCGTGCCTGCTCGGTGGCCAGGGCGTCGAAGTCGGCGTCCGGCTCGGCGTAGGCGGCATACACGGCGTCGAGCTTCTGCTGCGCCTCGAATACTTCGCCAAGGCCCTCTTCGACGGACTGGCGCACGGTCTTCTCCGGCTCGAGCTGCGGTTCCTGCGGCAGGTAGCCGATGGAGAGGTTGGGCATCGGCGTGGCCTCGCCCTCGATGTCCTTGTCCACGCCAGCCATGATCCTCAGCAGCGTCGACTTGCCGGAGCCGTTCAGGCCGAGGACGCCGATCTTGGCGCCGGGAAAGAAGGAGAGCGAGATGTCCTTGAGAATGTGGCGCTTGGGCGGGACGATCTTGCCCACGCGGTTCATGGTGAAAACGTATTGGGCCATGCGCGAGGTACCTGCGGAGAAAATGAGATTCTAACGGAGAGCGTCGCCGCTCAGGCGGCTTCCAGGGAGATCAGGCGCTGGCCTTCGGCCACGGCCTCGCCTTCGACGACGAACACCTCGATGACCCTGCCGGCGTGCGGGCTGGGAATGTCCAGCGCCACCTTGCCGGTTTCCAGAACCAGAATGGTGTCGTCGCAACCGATCTCGTCGCCGGGCCTGACCAGCAGGGTGTCGATGACCACCTTCCCGCTGCCGCAGTTGCCGCAGGTTTCCCAGCAGTCGGGGTACTTCGGCATGCACACTTCGACAATGCCACTCATAGGGCTTCGGGGCGACATGAACGCGATCGGTTATCCGTGACGGAATTGTATAGGATTCAAACACGTCGAATAATTGCCGCAGCAGGATAATTTATAAGAACCGGGGCGGTTATCCATTAAATTCGACCTTGATCGCGCCGCATCGACGGAACTGCGAGGCCGTATCGGCGCGGAAGGAGGAATCATGATCGGAAATCGTGCAATGCGTTCAATGGTGTCGTGGTGCCTGCGTTGCTGCATCGCCGGCCTGCTGCTGGGGGCGCAGCCCGGATTGGCGCAGGAACGCGCCTACCTGCTCGGCGTCATCAGCTACGGCGAGAGTCCCCAGATGATCGCCTCGGAGTACGAAGGCCTCACCACCTATCTGGCGAAAATCGTCAAACGCCCGGTGCGCGTCGAGGGCTCGCGCAACTTCGACGTCTTCGCCGCCCGCGCCAAGACCAAGCGCTACCAGTTCATCTTCTCCGCGCCGTCGGCAATCGTCCAGGCCAACCGCGACGCCGGCTACGTACCCGTCGCCAAGGTGCCCGGGCGCCTCGCCGCTTCCTTCATGGCCATGGGCAGGACCGGCATCGCCTTTCCGGAGGACATGAAGGGCAAGCGCATCGGTTTCACCGGCAAGGACGCCATGATCACCAAGCTGGCGTTTTACGAATTGCGCCAGATGGGCATCAAGGATCCGGAAAAGTATTTCAGCAGCGCGGCCTACTACAACGACGCCGACGGCGTGCTCGCCGGCATGCAGATGAACCTGATCGACATCGGGGTGGCCAACGCCGGCCTCTTCAACGCCTGGGTGCAGAAGGGCGAGGACATCAACCTGATCCACAGCGGCAAGGGCGTACCGCACCTGACCTTTGCCGTGGGCGGCAATCTGCCGGGTCCGGAGAGGCAGGCCGTCGCCGAAGCCCTGCTCAAGGCCGGCCAGGACAAGGACGCGAGCGATTTCTTCAAGTACAGCGGCATGGCCGGCTTCGAGGCCGCCAAACTGTCCGACTTCGACGAACTTGCCAAGATTCTCGGCATCAAGTGAACCCACCGACCTCCCGTGCCGTTCCGCCGCGGCTGACTTTCACGGACCCCTTCCCGTCCGGGCATCTCGTTTAGCAGGAAACTATTCAAGCCGAATGCATGGTTGCCCGGGCCATTCCACAGGGAATATCAGCCATTCCGAATATCAGCCACCTTGATCTGCGAATTACATTTTTTATACTTGTCCACAGCACCACTGACTGCAATAATCCCCCAAAAACAAGCGGCAAATGGAATAGATGGCAGGCAAATCGCGTCGCGATCCTTTCGCGGACGGGCGGCATCCTCCCGGGCGGCATCCCCACATTCCTGCGCAACGAGTTTCCCGCCGGTCGCGGCCGGCATCCTGAATCGGACAGTTGATTGATTATCTGATGAGCGAAAATACACAGCAGCCGCCAAGCGGCACGGAGGAGGCCGGCAAGCAGAGCCTCTGGCAGCGACTCAAGAACCCGCCGAAATGCTCGATGCTGCGCATGATCGTCCTCGGCATTTTCGGCGGCATCCTCATCTGGGGCGGCCTCAACACCGGCATGGAGTGGACCAACCGTTCGGAGTTCTGCACCTCCTGCCACGAGATGACGATTCCCTACGAGGAACTCAAGAAGACCGTGCACTACAAGAACCGCAGCGGCACCACCGTGCAGTGCGCCGACTGCCATGTCGCCAGCAGCAAGACCCCCACCGACTACATGTTCAAGTCGTTCCAGAAGCTGATGGCGGCACGCGACGTGGTCGGCCATATCCTGGGGACCATCGACACTCCGGAGAAATACGAGGCCTACCGCCTGACCATGGCCCAGCGCGTCTGGGAAAGGATGGAAGCCCGGGATTCCAAGGAGTGCCGCAACTGCCACGACTTCAAGACCATGGACCCGGAAAAACAGAAGGATCGCTCGGTGGTGAAGCACGAGGGCGCGATCGAGGACGGCAAGACCTGCATCGAGTGCCACAAGGGCATCGCCCACAAGCCGGTGCACCGGCAGGCCGAGGGCGGGAATGCGGCCAAAGAGGGCTGATCGCGATTCCGGTGTAGAGTGATGGTGGAGTCGTACGAATAATTTGCCCCTCGGGGCATTGCAACAGGAGCGAACATGAAGAAGACAGCAATCGCATTGGCGGGAATCCTTCTGACAGGCGCGGCGGCGGCCGCGCCGGACTGGAGCAAGGTGCCGGTGCGCAAGATCAAGGTGTTCTATCCCGGCCAGGCCAGCTACGAGTGGGTCATGAACAAGTCCGACCATTCCGCCGTGCCCGATATCGTCGACAAGAAGCGCTTCTGCGCCAAGTGCCACGAGGGCGACGCCAACGAAATCGGCAACCTGATCGTCGCCGGCAAGCCGGCCGGCAGCTCGAAGACCGTGCTCGAGCCCAAGCCGATCGCCGGCAAGGTGGGCTGGCTGCCGGTGCAGTTCCAGGCCGCCCATGACGGCGAGAAAATCTATTTCCGCTTCGAGTGGGTGCCGCCGAAGGTCGGCAGCGTCAAGATGGACAAGAAGAACGAGATGAAGCTCACCATGCTGTTCGACGGCGGCGGCACGGTCGATGGCGCGGAGATCAACGGCTGCTGGTCGACCTGCCACGACGACCTGCGCTCCATGAAGAACGGCAAGGACGAAAAGAAAACCAAGTACGTCAAGGGCGCCGACCTCTCCTCCGGCAAGTTCTACGACCTGATGCAGTTCAGGAGCGGCAAGGGCGAGAAGCCGGTCGACGGCCACGTCGCCGACAAGCGCGTCATGGAAGGCGGCAAAGCCCTCGTCAAGGCGGAGGGCGTCAAGGAAGGCAACAAGTGGGTCGTCACCTTCGAGCGCAAGCTTGCCGGCGGCGGCACGGGCGACCACGCCATCGCCGCGGGCAAGGTCTACAACTTCGGCTTTGCCCTCCACGAGGACCACACCGAGGCACGCTACCACTATGTCTCGCTGGGCTACCAGTTCGGCCTGGACAAGGCGGTCGAGGGCGTCAGGAACTACATCAACGTCACGAAACCGTGACGCAGGAGTAGCAAGCAGAAGTCGAGCAGTTCTTTTATCACGCAAAAGGAGGAGATAAGTATGAGGACAAGTCGATTCAAGTTGGCCCTGTCCGCCGCCATTCTGGCAACGTCGGCGGGCGCTTTCGCGGCGCCGACTCCGGCGATGCTGTCGAATGCCTGCGCCGGCTGCCACGGCACCAACGGCGGCAGCGCCGGGCCGAGCATGCCCAGCCTGTCCAGCCAGTCGAAGGAGGCCATCGTCACCGCCATGAAGAAATTCAAGAGCGGCGAGCGGCCCTCGAGCATCATGGGACGCATCGCCAAGGGCTACAGCGACGCCGATTTCGCCGCCATGGGCGAGTTCTTCTCCAAGAAGAAGCTCCATGCCACCAACCAGGCTCTGGACCCGGCCAAGGTCGCCAGGGGCAAGAGCCTCGAGGAGGCCAGCTGCTCGCGCTGCCACATGGAAGGGGGCAGGGAAGGCAAGGACGACTCGCCGGTGATGGCCAGCCAGTGGCTGCCCTATCTGCACATGCAAATGGGCATGTATCTGACCGGCGAGCGCAAGATGCCGGAGAAGATGGCCGAGAAAGTGAAGCCGCTGTCCAGGCAGGACCTGGATGCCCTGCTCCACTTCTACGCCAGCCAGAAATAAAAGGGAGGAAACGACATGACAATGGAACGCAGAAACTTTCTCAAGCTCCTCGGCGCCGGCGCCGGCGCCGCGACCGTCGGCCTGGCCGGTTGCGCTTCGCAGCCCGCCGGCTCGGGCGGCCGCAAGGTGGTGGTGGTCGGCGGCGGCTACGGCGGCACCATCGCCGCCAAGTACATCCGCATGATGGACCCGACCATCGAGGTGACGCTGATCGAGCGCAACGACCACTTCGTCTCCTGCCCGTTCTCGAACCTCTACATCGGCGGCCTGCTGCCCGACCTGTCCTCGATCACCATCCGCTACGACAAACTGGCGGCGAACTACGGCATCAAGGTGGTGCAGGCCGAGGTGACAGGGGTCGACGCGGTCGGACACACCGTCCGCACCAGCAAGGGCGACTTCAAGTACGACCGCCTCGTCCTCTCGCCCGGCATCGACTTCAACACGAGCGCCATCGAGGGCTACAACGAGAACGTCACGCCGCATGCCTGGAAGGCCGGTCCGCAGACCATGCTGCTGCGCAAGCAGCTCGTGGCGATGAAGCCCGGCGGCACGGTGGTGCTGTCCATCCCGGGCGGTCCCAAGCGCTGCCCGCCCGGCCCCTACGAGCGGGCCTGCATGATCGCCATGTACCTCAAGCAGCACAAGCCCGGCTCCAAGATCATCGTTCTCGACACTGGTCCGAAAAGCGGTATCTCGAAGGGCAAGCTGTTCCTCAAGGCCTGGGATGCGTACTACAAGGGCGTCATCGACTACCGCGAGGCGAAAAAGGTCACGGCCGTCGACAACGCCAAGATGCAGGTACTGGTCGACGGCGTCGAGGAAGTCAAGGGCGACGTCATCAACCTGATCCCGCCCCACACGTCCGGCCGCATCGCCCATATCGCGGGCGTGGTCGGACCCGACAAGAACTGGTGCCCGGTCAACATGCAGACCTTCGAGTCCACGATCAAGAAGGACATCCACGTCATCGGCGACGCCGCGATTGCCGGCGCCTTGCCGAAGTCCGGCTATTCGGCCAATACGGAAGCCAAGATCTGCGCCAGCAACATCGTGGCGCTGATGAACGGCCGTCCGCTCGGCGAGATCTCCGGCATCAACACCTGCTACAGCTTCGTCAGCGAGAAAGAAGCGATCAGTGTGGCGGGGGTGTATACCCTGGCGGGCGGCAAGATCGTCGGCGTCAAGGGTGCCGGCGGCGTCTCGCCCCTGGATTATTCCCAGGCCAAGAACGAAGCCATTTACGCCAAGAGCTGGATCAAGAACATCCTCACCGAGATGTCGAGCTGACCGGCTGCAGCATGCACCACGACAAACCCCGCTCCGGCGGGGTTTGTTTTTTTCAGCCGTGGCCGGTGCTGCCGAAACCGCCGGCGCCGCGGTGCGATTCCTCGAAGCTGTCCACGATGTTGAAGGCCACCTGCAGCACCGGCACCACGATCATCTGCGCCAGGCGGTCGAGCGGGTTGAGGGTGAAGGTTTCGCGGCCGCGGTTCCAGACGGAGACGAAGATCTCGCCCTGATAGTCGGAATCGATCAGGCCGGTGAGGTTGCCCAGCACGATGCCGTGCTTGTGGCCCAGACCGGAGCGCGGCAGGATCAGCGCCGCCAGGCCCGGGTCGGCCAGGTGGATGGCGATGCCGGCGGGGATCAGTTGGGTGTCGCCCGGATGCAGCTTCACCGGCGCCTCGATGCAGGCGCGCAGGTCGAGACCGGCCGAGCCGGGCGTGGCGTAGTGGGGCGGATTGTCCTTCAGGCGCGGATCGAGGATCCGCACGTCGATGCGATGCACTCAATCACCTCCGTTTCCGGCGAGCAGCTGCCCGATGCGGGCGACGATGCCGCGGGCGATGTCGATCTTCGGCGCCGGACCGAGCGGATGCCGGCCCCGCTCGTCGAACAGGATCACCGCGTTGCCGTCGCCGCCGAGGCCGTCCTGCACCAGGTTGCCGACCACCAGCGGCAGTTTCTTCTTCTTCCGTTTGCCTTCCGCATACTGTTCGAGATCGCGGCTCTCCGCGGCGAAGCCGACGCAGAACGGCGGCTGCGGCCGCGCCGCCACCTCGGCGAGGATGTCGGGGTTGGGCGTCAGCGCGACCTGCAGCGGCTTGTCGTCCTTCTTGAGCTTGTCTCGCGCACGCGCCTGCGGCCGGTAGTCGGCCACCGCGGCGACGCCGATGAAGATGTCGCAGGCGTCCACGCGCTGCATCACCGCGGCATGCATCTCCAGCGCGCTCGTCACGTCGATGCGCGTCACGCCGGCCGGCGTCGGCTGGGCCACCGGCCCGCTCACCAGCGTCACTTGCGCGCCGGCGTCGCGCGCGGCGCGCGCCAGGGCGAAGCCCATCTTGCCCGAGCTGAGGTTGGTCAGCCCGCGCACCGCATCCAGCGCCTCGAAGGTCGGTCCGGCGGTGAGGAGCACGCTCCGCCCGGCCAGCACCTTGCGCTGGAAGAAGCCCGCCAGCGCGTCGTGGATCTCCGCTGCCTCGAGCATGCGCCCCAAACCGCTCTCGCCGCAGGCCTGCTCGCCGGCGGCCGGGCCGAGCATCGTCACGCCGTCCTGCAGCAACTGACTTTTGTTGCGCTGGGTGGCCGGGTTCTCCCACATCTGCCGGTTCATGGCCGGTGCCACGATCAGCGGGCAGTCCTGGCCCGCTCCGTCGATGCCTGCGCGGGGGCGCGCCAGGCACAGGGTGGACAGCAGGTCGTCGGCGTGGCCGTGCGCCAGCTTGGCGAGGAAGTCCGCGGAGGCCGGCGCCACGACGATGGCGTCGGCGCCGCGCGAGAGGTCGATGTGCGCCATGTTGTTCGGCATGCGCGCGTCCCACTGGTCGCTCCAGGCCGGGTTGCCCGTGAGCGCCTGGAAGGTTGCCGGCGTGACGAAGCGGGCAGCCGCGGCGGTCAGCACGGCATGCACCTCGGCGCCGTCCTTGACCAGCAGCCGCGCCAGCTCCGCCGCCTTGTAGGCGGCAATGCCGCCGGTAACGCCCAGCACCAGCCGTTTTCCGTTCAGTTCAGCCATGACGATGCGATAGAATCCGAAATCGACCGCACGATTCTACACGTTCATGGCAATCACCGACTGGCCCGAAAGCGAGCGCCCGCGCGAGCGGCTGCTGCAGCATGGCGCCGGCGCGCTCTCCGACGCCGAGCTGCTGGCGATCTTCCTGCGCATCGGCGTCAAGGGCGCCAGCGCCGTCGATCTGGCGCGCACCCTGCTCGGCCATTTCGGCAGCCTCAACCGGCTGTTCTCCGCCACCCGGACGGAGTTTTCCGCCATCCCCGGCATGGGGAGCGCCAAGTACGCCCAATTGCAGGCCGTGCTGGAAATGGCGCGGCGCGCCCTCCACGAGGACATCCGCGCGGGCGATGCCCTCGGCTCGCCGCGGGCCGTGCGGGACTGGCTGCGGCTGACGCTGGCCAACCTGCCGCACGAGGTTTTCATGGTGCTGCTGCTCGACGCCCGGAACCGCCTCATCGCCGCCGAGGAACTGTTTCGCGGCACCCTCACCCAGACCAGCGTGCATCCGCGCGAAGTGGTCAAGCTGGCCCTGGCCCACAATGCCGCCGGCGCCCTCTTCGCCCACAACCACCCTTCCGGGGTGGCCGAGCCCAGCCGCGCCGACGAGGCCCTCACCCAGGCCCTGAAACAGGCCCTGGCCCTGGTCGACGTCAGGTTGCTCGACCACTTCATCGTCGCCGGCCAGGCCGAGCCCCTCTCCTTCGCCGAAAAGGGGTTGCTCTAGCCGGACAAGGCCGCGTATAATGCCCGGCTTTGCACCAACCGATTCTGGAGCACATCATGGCCCGCGTTTGCCAGGTGACCGGTAAGGCACCAATGGTGGGAAACCACGTTTCCCACTCCAACATCAAAACCAAGCGCCGCTTTCTGCCCAACCTGCAGAACCGCCGCTTCTGGGTCGAGTCCGAAAACCGCTGGGTCAGCCTGCGCGTATCCGGCGCCGGCCTGCGCACCATCGACAAGAAGGGCATCGATGCCGTCCTGGCCGGTCTGCGCGCCAAGGGCGCCATCTAGGGAGACCCGCCATGCCTCGCGAAAAAATCAAGCTGGAATCGACGGCCGGCACCGGCCACTTCTACACCACGACCAAGAACAAGCGCACCAAGCCCGAAAAGCTGGAGATCAAGAAGTTCGATCCCAAGGCGCGCAAGCACGTCCTGTACAAGGAAACCAAGCTGAAGTAAGCGGGCTGTTCAGCCGCGACAGAAAAAACCCGCCTGTAGCGGGTTTTTTTATTTGTTCTCCCGCCGCCGGGCGGGTTGTCTATTCCCGGCCCGGAGCGCTTCGCGGCAGTCCGGAGGATGCACCCGCGTAGGGTTCGGCCTCGGCGCGGTGGCGCCGCCAGTTCTCGAAATAGCGGCGCATCAGCGGCCGATCGCCGCGCAGGATGAGCAGGTTCTCGGCATTCTTCGCCTGCGCCGACCAGGTGAAATTGTAGGAGCCGGTCAGCACCACCGGCGCCTTGCCTTCGGCATCGATGAGCATGATCTTGTTGTGGGCCGAGGCATAGCGGAACTCCAGTGCCACCGGGATGCCGGCCGCCGCCAGGTTCGGTATGCGGCTGTTGTCCATGCGCCAGACCTGCTCGCCATCGGCCAGCACTTCGACGCGCACCCCGCGCGCATGCGCCTCGATCAGCGCCTTGGCGAGCGTGCGGCTGGTAAAGACGAAGGCCTGCACATGGATCGTGCGGCGTGCCTCGCGGAGGGCGTTGACGATGGCGCCCTGGATGTCGTCCCAGGGGGAAAACAGCGCCTCGATGCTGCCCTGCCCGGTCCCGACGTGCGGGGCCGCGCCCGCTTCGGCATCGAAAGCCCGGACCGGCTGCGCCAGCAGAAGCGCAAGCCCCGCCAGAACGGCGGCAAGCGCGCCGCGCAGGGACCTCCGCCCGCGGGGATTTCCTGCGGTCATCGGCACGCCGCGCCGGCCGGGAATCGCGGCGGGCTGTCGGCCGTCATCATGCGGCGCGGACCGGGATCGTTTCGTCGTCGTGCGCATGCTCGGTCAGCAGCCGGCGCACCCGCGCCTGCCAGAGGCGGCCGAATTCGTGCCGCACCTCGTCGGTGGCACGGCCGGTGATGCAGGCGGCCATCAGTTCGCCCATGTGCGGCTCGCTCGGCACCCGCTCCAGGTGCGCCACCACGTCGACCGCCGCGCCGCTGTCCTGGCGCGTGAAGCGGATCTCCTCGCTCACCGCGGCATTGAAGAACAGCAGGTTGCGCCGGTCGAAGCGGCCGGCCAGACCCTTGAAGCCGGTGTCGTGCGTCGCCCCGGTGACCAGCGTGACGACATTGGCGATGACGCCGGTCACCCCGCTCGTCGCCTCGTGGCGGAAATCGACGCGGACGGCGCCGCGCTCGGGCACGTCGCGCGGATACAGCGCCTCCAGCGCCCGCGCCGTCATCAGCCAGGCGGCGGCCACGGTCGGGCAGGAATGCCCGGCCAGCTTCACGGCATCGACATAGCGGTATTCGATGATGCCGCCTTCCATCGCGCCGAGGAACTTGGCGAGCGGGTCGTACATCGTGATGATGGGGGCTTCGTCGAAAAATTCCGGGTATCTCATGGTCATGTCCTCGCTTGTTCGCGTTCCAATGCTGCCGCAAAAAAACCGTCCGTGCCGTGCGTGTGCGGCGCCAGCCGCAGCGTCTCGCCGCATTCGAGGACGATGCCCTGCCTGCCCAGTATTTCCTGCGCGGAAACCTGCCTGAAATCGGGATGGGCGGCGAGGAAACCAGCGACGATCGCCTCGTTCTCCTCGGGCAGGATGCTGCAGGTGGCGTACACCAGCCGCCCGCCCGGCTTCACCAGGCGCGCGGCGCCCTGCAGGATGTCGCGCTGCTTGCAGGCGAGCTCGGCCACCCCCTCCGGCGTCTGCCGCCACTTGAGGTCGGGATTGCGGCGCAGCGTGCCCAGCCCGCTGCAGGGCGCGTCGACCAGCACCCGGTCGAGCTTGCCGGCGAGGCGCTTGACGCGGATGTCGTTCTCGTTGGCGATCGTCACCGGATGCACGTTGGACAGGCCGGAGCGTGCCATGCGGTCCTTCAGCCGCGCCAGACGCTTGCCGGAGACGTCGAAGGCGTAGAGCCGGCCGGTCGAGCGCATCAGCGCGCCCAGCAGCAGGGTCTTGCCGCCGGCGCCGGCGCAGAAGTCGGCCACCATCTCGCCGCGCTTCGGCGCGACGAGATAGCCGAGCAGCTGGCTGCCCTCGTCCTGCACTTCGATGGTGCCGTCGAGGTAAAGCGGATGCTTCTGCAGCGCCGGCTTGGCCTTGAGGCGGAGGGCAAGCGGCGAGAGCACGCCCGCCTCGGCGGCGAGGCCTTCCCCGTTGAGGCGCGCGAGCACCGTCTCGCGGTCGTTCTTCAGCGGATTCACGCGCAAGTCGAGCGGCGCCGGCTGGTTGAGCCCCTGGGCCAGCTTGAGCAGCGCATCCGCCTCCATGCGGGCCAGCAGCCGCTCGGCCAGCCAGTCGGGCAAGTCGGCCTGCCCGGCGAGGCCGAGCGCGCTCTCCTGCCGGCCCTTCAGTTCGGCCACCCACTTCAGTTCCTTCTCGCCGAGGGCGCCTTCCAGCTGGCGCCGGTTGACGCCGGAGAGCTTGACGAGCGCCGCCAGCACCAGCCGGCGCGGCGTCGCCTCGGCGCCGAGCAGATGTTCCAGCAGCCGCCGGCGCCGCAGCACGGCATAGGCCGTCTCGGCGATGAAAGCGCGGTCGCTCTGGCCGAGCGCGCGGTTGTCGCGAAAGAATTTCGACAGCACGGCGTCGGCCGGATGCTCGAACCGCAGCAGCTGGTTGAGCGCCGTGGTCGCCGCGTCGATGAGTTTCGCCGTAATGCGCATGCTGACTTTCTATTTTCGGGTTGTGGCCGTTTTCGTACCGTCCGCTTCCAGCGCGACCGCACGCTGTTCGAACGTCCGGCCCTTGCGGTCCGTGTAGCGGATGCGCAGCGGCAGCTGGCGGTACTCGGGCGCCAGCCACAGCTCCATGGTTTTCCTGCTGTCGGGCGCAGTGGCCTTCAGGTGGCGTGTGCGCAGGACGCCGAAGGGCGTCTCGATCGTCTCGTGCCCGGCCGTGGCGTAAATGTGGCGCCGGTAGCGCTTGCCGCTGGCGACCATCATCTCGCTGCGGTCCGTGCCGCCGGCCAGCCCGAGCTGGTAGATCTGCGACAGCACGTCCTGGGCGCCCGGCTCGAGCGCCGTTTCCAGCCTGACCCGCTCCGCAGCGTAGAGCGTCAGCTTCATGCCTTGCCAGTCGAAGCGCGCCCGCTCGGTCTTCCGGCCCTTGCGCTCGACGCGGAACGTTTGCGGCACGAGTCCGGCCGGCGTCATCCGGCCTTCGCTCGTCTGGACGATCCGGGCCGTTGCAAAGACCGCCGCCAGGCCCGCCGCCTCGGTCACCCCTTGCAGGAAATAATCCTTTCCGTCGTGCCGCCAGACATGCGTCGTGTGGCCGATGAGCGTGGCCTGCCCGCCCGAGCCGCGATACAGCTCGAAGCGGATGCTGCCGTGGCGCGGCCAGGCCGCATCCGCAGCCGTCCCGACTGCCGGCGGCCGGCCGTCACCGTCCGCGGCCGGCGCCTGCGCGAGCGGCAGGCACGCCAGCACGGCAATCAGGCCGAGTTCAGCGCGCATCGGGCAGCGGCGACAGCAGCGCCCCCATGTCGTGCCGCTCCCCATCGAGCCGCACGCGGCCATCGGCGCCGAGAGAGAGACGGCCCTCGAGGAACCAGCGCACCGCCTGCGGATAGGCGATGTGCTCCTGCGCCAGCACGCGCGCGGCGAGCGCGTCCTCGCTGTCATCGGCATGCACCGGCACGGCGGCCTGGATGACGACCGGGCCGTTGTCGAGCGCCGGCGTGACGAAGTGCACCGTGCAGCCGTGGATGCGGCAGCCGGCCTCGATGGCACGCTTGTGGGTGTGCAGGCCGGGGAAGGCCGGCAGCAGCGAGGGATGGATGTTCATCATGCGGCCGTGGTAGCGCCGCACGAAATCCTCGCCGAGGATGCGCATGAAGCCGGCCAGCACGATCAGGTCCGGCGCGTGGCGGTCGATCTCGGCGGCGAGCGCGGCTTCAAAGAGCTCGCGCGAGGCGTGTTCGGCATGCGCCACCACGGCGGTCGGGATGCCGCGGGCGCGGGCGGTTTCCAGACCCTTCGCATCGGCCTTGTTGCTGATCACCGCGGCAATGCGGCACGGCAGCTTCGCTTCGAACATGGCCTCCATGTTGCTGCCGCGGCCGGAGATGAGGATGGCGATGCTCTTCATGTTCAGAATTTGACCGGCAGGAATATGGCGGTGGCGAGGTTCTGGAACACCTTGACCACCAGCCGGTTGGTCTTGTCGGCGATGATCTTCGAGAGCAGGTCGAGGCTGCCGATGATCTTGCCGAACTCGCGCTCGAAGGAGAGGTTCCTCACCGGCCCGCCGCCCTCGTTGGAGAGCAGCACCGGCTCGCCGCCCGGAGTCGCTGCGTTGGACAGTTTCCACACGGCGATCTCGACGTTGCGGGCGGCGTTGAACAGGGCCTGCGGATCGAGGTCGTCGATGAGGAACAGCTCGCTCTTGTCGTTGAAGGCCGTCATCGTCATGCCGCCGAGGCCGGCGATGAAAGCCAGCACGCGGTCACCGGCATAGTCCTCTCGGAAGGCGAGATGGATGGCGTCGGTGCCGCGCCTGTCGTCGAGTTCTGCAAATCGCCAGCCATGATCGGCTTCGAAGATGCGCGCCACCGCCGCCGCCAGGCTGGCCTGGCCGCCCTTGCGCCACTCGCGCGGATTGCGCCGGTAGAGCTTCTCCGCCAGCAGCCTGAGGCTGGCGAATACTTCGCGCTGGTGCGCCTCGGCGACGCGATCGATGTCGGACTTGGCGATCTGGTTCGGGTCGAATCCGGACACGGGCTTGCGCGGCGTCGTGCCCGTGGTCACACAGGCGGCCAACAAGGGCAGGAAAATCAACGGGATAAGCCGATAAATCATGCGCCATCATAGCGCAAAGGCCCTGCCCCGCGCCAAGCCCCTGTCGGCAAAGGCCTATTGCGCGGCGCGGCGGTGCCTGAGGTAAGCGATCGCCGCCGGCATGACCGATACGACGATGATGGCAAGGATGACCAGGCTCAGGTTGTTCCTGATGAGCGGCAGGTTGCCGAAGAGATAGCCCGCCACGGAGAGCGAAGCCACCCACAGCACGGCGCCGGCGATGTTGAAGGCCTGGAAGCGGACATAGGTCATGGCGCCGATGCCGGCGACGAAGGGCGCGAAGGTGCGCAGGATCGGGATGAAGCGCGAGAGGACCAGCGCCTTGCCGCCGTGCCGTTCGTAGAAGACGTGCGTCTTCATCAGCGCTGCCTTGTTGAAGAAGCGCGAATTCTCCCAGTGGAACACCTTCGGCCCGAGGAAGCGGCCGATGGAATAGTTCACGCTGTTGCCGAGCACCGCCGCGGCGATCAGCGTACCGTTCAGCATCCAGATGTCCATGCCACCGGTGGCCGCCAGCGCGCCGGCGACGAAGAGCAGCGAATCGCCGGGGAGGAAGGGCGTCACGACGAAGCCGGTCTCGGCGAAGACGATGAGGAACAGGATGGCGTACACCCAGGGGCCATGCTGGGCGAGCAGCGCGGCGAGGTGCTTGTCGAGGTGGACGGCGATGTCCCAGGCGAGGGCGAGGAGTTCCATTGGCTTCCGCAGGCAAAAAAGCCCGCAGAGTATAATTCATCGCGCGCCCATGCCCGCCATCCGTCCGCTTCCCGACCTCCTCATCAGCCAGATCGCCGCCGGCGAGGTGGTCGAGCGCCCCGCCTCGGTGGTGAAGGAACTGCTGGAGAACAGCCTCGACGCCGGCGCGCGAAATATTTCGGTACAGCTGCTAGAAGGCGGCGTGCGCCAGATCCGCATCGCCGACGACGGCGGCGGCATCCCGAAGGCGGAACTGCCGCTGGCGCTGGCGCGCCACGCCACCAGCAAGATCGCCTCGCTCGAGGACCTGGAAAGGGTGGCCTCGCTCGGTTTCCGCGGCGAGGCGCTCGCCTCCATCGCCGCGGTGGCGCGGCTGACTTTGACGAGCCGTCTGCGCGAGGCGCCGCACGCCTGGCGCATCGGTCCCGGGTCGGACGTCGCGCCCGCCGCGCTCGGCGGCGGCACCGTGATCGAGGTCGACGACCTCTACTTCAACACGCCGGCGCGGCGCAAATTCCTGAAAAGCGAACACACCGAGTTCGCCCATTGCGAGGAAGCCGTGCGGCGCGCCGCCCTGGCCCATCCCGCCGTCGCCTTCCAGCTGCAGCACAACGGCCGCAGCATGCTGCACCTCGCCGCCGGCGACGCGGCGCGGCGCGTGGCGGATATCCTCGGCGAGGAGTTCGCCGCCCAGTCGCGCGCGGTCGACGCCGCGGCGGGCGGCCTGCATCTTGCCGGCTACGCCGCCCTGCCTGCCTACTCGCGCGCCCGCGCCGATGCCCAGTACTTCTTCGTGAATGGCCGCTTCGTGCGCGACAAGCTGCTCGCGCACGCGGTGCGCGAAGCCTACGCGGACATCCTGCACGGCCAGCGCCACGCCGCCTACGTGCTGTTCCTCGACATCGATCCGCGCGGCGTGGACGTCAACGTCCATCCGGCCAAGACCGAGGTACGCTTCCGCGACGGCCGCGCCGTGCACCAGTTCGTCTTCCATGCCCTGCAGCGCGCGCTGGCGGCGCCATTGGCCCAGGCCGCAGCCGCCGGCGGCCCCGTTTCCGCCGCCGTGCCGGCGGGACTGACTTTACCCGCGTCCGCGCCGCGGCAGCAGGCGCTCGCCGTCGAGCAGCCCGTCGCCGCCTACTACGATTTCGTGCGCCCGTCCGCAGCGATGCCGGAAACCGAAGCCGGCGCAGCGCCGCCGCTCGGCTTCGCCCTCGCCCAGCTGCACGGCATCTACATCCTGGCGCAGAACGCTTCAGGCCTGGTGCTGGTGGACATGCACGCCGCCCACGAGCGCATCCTCTACGAGAAGCTGAAGACGGCGCTGGACGAGCGCCCGGCGGTGCAGCCGCTGCTGGTGCCGGTGGTGATCTCGGCGAGCGGCGAGGAAACCGCGGCGGCCGAGGCGCATGCCGAGACACTGGGCCGCCTCGGCTTCGAGGTCGCCGCGGCCGGACCGCGCGAACTGGTGGTGCGCGCCGTGCCGGCGCTGCTCGCCAGCGGCCGCATTCCCGACCTCGTGCGGGCGCTGCTCGCCGAGCTGGAGAAGTTCGGCGCCAGCCGTGCCGCCGCGGAACGGCGCAACGAACTCCTCGCCACGATGGCCTGCCACGGCGCGGTGCGCGCCAACCGCATACTTAGCCTGCCGGAGATGAACGCCCTGCTGCGGCAGATGGAGGAAACCGAGCGCGCCGACCAGTGCAACCACGGCCGGCCGACGTGGACGCGGCTTTCAATGGAAGAACTCGACCGGCTGTTCCTGCGTGGGCGATGAGCGAACGCAACCGGCTTCCGCCGGCGATCTGCCTGATGGGACCCACGGCGAGCGGCAAGACCGCCGTCTCGCTGGGACTGACTTTGCGTTTCCCCCTGGAGATCGTCAGCGTCGACTCGGCGCAGGTGTTCCGCGACATGGACATCGGCACCGCCAAGCCGGACCGCGCCACGCTGGAAAAATTTCCGCACCACCTGATCGACCTGATCTCCCCCGAGGAAAGCTATTCCGCCGCGCGCTTCCGCAGTGACGCGCTGCGCGTCATGGCGCAAATCACGGCGCGCGGCAGGATCCCGCTGCTCGCCGGCGGCACCATGCTCTACTTCAAGGCGCTGCGCGACGGCCTCTCCGACCTGCCGCAGGCCGACGCCGAACTGCGTCGCGCCATCGACGAAGAAGCGCAACGCCGCGGCTGGCCGGCGCTGCACGCCGAACTGGCGGCGCTAGACCCCGCCGCTGCGGCGTGCCTCAAGCCGACCGACGCACAGCGCATCCAGCGCGCGCTGGAAGTCGTGCGTCTGACCGGCGCGCCGCTGGCCGATAGCCTGGCGCGCCGAACCGCAGCCGCCCCGCCCTACCGCCTCATCCAGCTCGCCCTGCAACCCTCCGACCGCGCCGTGCTGCATGAACGCATCGCGCTACGCTTCGACGCCATGCTGGCGGCCGGGCTGGTCGACGAGGTGATGGCCTTGCGGAAGAAGTACCGCCTGCATGCCGGCCTGCCCTCCATGCGCTGCGTCGGCTACCGCCAGGCGTGGGATTACCTCGAAGGCCATTGCGACCGCGCGGCCCTGCGCGAGAAGGGCATCGCCGCCACGCGCCAGCTGGCCAAGCGGCAGCTGACCTGGCTGCGTTCCTGGCCGGAAGTGACGACCTTCGATTGCCTGGCACCGGACCTGGCCGGGCGGGTGGCGAGCGCCACCGCCGCCGCGCTCGCTTAAGTTCGCCCGGAAACGGCCGTTATTTTCCCAGTCATGGGAAAAAGGGCATGAACGCGGCCAGCGAAACCGTCGACGAAGCCGGCGAGGAGGCTGGCGAGGAGTTGGCGCCGAAGCCGGGATTCGTCCTGCGCCTCAAGCGCCTGCTGGCGCTGCTGCTGCGGCTGCTCGGGCGCCTGCGCAAGCCGCAGGAGGTCGATGCGGAGGAAGACGCCGCGCCCGATGCGGGGCGAGACCGGCGCGAGGCGTCCGATGAAAGCGAAGCCCTCCCGGCCGCGCCGCCGCTTTGGCGGCGCATCCTGCCGTACGCCCTCGTGCTGCTGGCCGGCGCAACTGCCGGCGGCGGGGCGCTCTACGCGCTCTCGGCACGGGTCATCGCGCACCAGTCGGCACGCCTGGCCGAACAGGCGGAAGAAGTGGCGCGCCTCAAGGACGTCCTCGCCGGCTACGACAGGATGACACTGCAGCAAAAGAAGAAACTGGACGAGGAAAAGGGCCGGCGGGCGGAACTGCAGAACCGCCTGGCCACGGCACAGGCCGATCTTGCGCGAGGCCATGCGTCCCCGGCGCCGGAGCCCGGCGCCGCCACCGCGGCCGGCGGCAGCCACGTCCGGGGCCAGAGCGGCGACTGCACCCTCCGCCCGGGCAGCATCGGCAGCACGCTGAAAGCGTGCCTGGAGGAATTCAACCGATAGTCTCGACCGGCGCCGCGCGGCCCCACAGCCGCGGCAGCAGCGCCGCCAGCCGCGCCGGGTCGCCGCTCGTGAAGAAGCGTTCGGTGCCGCCGCCCGCCGCGGGGGAAAAGTCAGTCTCCGCAAGACGGCGGCTCAACTGCCGCGCCACCGCCTCCCCCGTCTCGATCAGGTGCACCGTCTCGTCGATCATCTCGCGCAGCAGCGGCACCAGGAAGGGATAGTGCGTGCAGCCGAGCACCAGCGTGTCGGCGCCCTCCGCCAGCAGCGGCGCGACGTAGCCCTCGAGCAGGGCACGCGTCGCCGGGCTCTCGAGCTCGCCCGCCTCGACGCGCTCCACCAGCCCCGGGCAGGGCTGCACGATGACGCGCGCGCGCGAGCCGAAGCGGGCGACCAGTTCGGCGAACCTGTCGCTCTCCAGCGTGCCGCCGGTGGCGAGCACGCCGATGACGCCGCTTCGCGTCGCCTCCGCCGCCGGTTTCACCGCCGGCTCCATGCCGACGATGGGCAAATCGAAACGCGCGCGCAGGTCGGCGATGGCGGCGGCGGTGGCGGTGTTGCAGGCGACGACCAGGGCGGCGGCGTCGCGGCCGACGAGGAATTCGGCCACGGCGCAGGCGCGCGCGGCGATGAACCCGGCCGGCTTGTCGCCGTAGGGGGCATGGCCGGAATCGGCGACGTAGAGGAGGTCGGCGCCGGGCAGCGCGGCGCGAACGTGGGCGAGGACGGTGAGCCCGCCCACGCCGGAATCGAAAATGCCGATCGGCCTCACCGGACTATCCCCCTGCCCCCTTCCCGAGGAAGGGGGTGACGTTCGTTCGCCGCCACGCCTTGCCCTGTGCCCCGAAGGTAATCCCCTTGGGGGACACCCGGAAAGCCCCGTTCGCACCGGCAGAATGATTGAGAACACGCCCTGGGGGCGGTCCGTCGGACAACGCTCAAGCGACGATCGTCTGCGGCTGGCCGGCGCCGCGCCGGCAGATCATGCCGATGGTCCACGCCGTCTCGCCCGCCTCGCGCAGCAGCTTCAGCGCCCGTTCCTCATCCGGCTGGGCGACCACCACCACCATGCCGATGCCGCAATTGAAGACGCGGTGCATCTCGGCCTCCGCCACCTGGCCCGCTTCCTGCAGCCAGTCGAACAGCTTCGGCCGCGGCCAGGCCGTGCGATCGAGGGTCGCCACCAGCGATTCGCCGAGGATGCGCGGCACGTTGTCGAGCAGGCCGCCGCCGGTGATGTGGGCGAGGCCCTTCACGGAAACGGCCTCCATGAGGGCCAGCAGCGGCTTGACGTAGATGCGGGTCGGCGCCATCACCGCTTCCGCCAGCGTCCTCCCGTCGAAATCGGCATTCAGGTCGGGTTTCGCGCGTTCGAGGATCTTGCGCAACAGCGAGTAGCCGTTGGAGTGGGCACCGCTGGAGGCCAGACCGATGACGACGTCGCCCGGTTCGATGGCCTTGCCGTCGATGATCCTCGATTTCTCGACGGCGCCGACGGCGAAGCCGGCGAGGTCGTACTCGCCGTCCGGATACATGCCCGGCATCTCCGCCGTTTCGCCGCCGATGAGGGCACAGCCGGCCAGCTCGCAGCCCTTGGCGATGCCCTGGATGACGCTTGACGCGGTGTCCACGTCGAGGCGGCCGCAGGCGAAGTAGTCGAGGAAGAACAGCGGTTCGGCCCCCTGCACCAGGATGTCGTTCACGCTCATCGCCACCAGGTCGATGCCGACGGTATCGTGGCGGGCGAGCTGGAAGGCCAGCCGGAGCTTGGTGCCGACGCCGTCGGTGCCGGAAACCAGCACCGGCTCCCTGTACTTCTTCGAAATCTCGAACAGGGCGCCGAAGCCGCCGATGCCGGCCATCACCTCCGGCCGCATGGTGCGTCTGGCGAAGGGCTTGATGCGTTCGACGAGGGAGTCGCCCGCATCGATATCGACGCCGGCATCGCGGTAGGTGAGAGAGGTCAAGGGGTATCCGCTTCGTGATAAAGTTGCGCTTGGCGCCGGAAAGGGCGGATTTTATCGTATGTCCCGCCGCCGCGCCGTTATCGACGACTCCACATGCCCCAGCAGCTGACGCTCGACATCCGGCCCGAGCAGCACCCGACCCTGGCGAATTTCGTTGCCGGCGCCAACGCCGAGCTGCTGGCGCGCCTGCGCGCCCTGGCCCAGCCGAAGGCCTTCGACGCGGTCTATCTGTGGGGGCCGGCCGGCTGCGGCCGCACGCACCTGCTGCGGGCCACTCTGGCCGCGGCTGAGGCGGCCGGCCGCCGCGTCGTCCTGGTCGCCGGCGAGGAGGCCGGCACCGAGCTGCCCTGCCCGCCGGGCGGGCTCCTCATCGTCGACGATGTCGACCGCCTCGGCGAGGCGGCGCAGGTCGCCCTCTTCCGCGCCTTCAACTCGGCCCGGCTGGCCGGGCTGGCCTTGCTCATTTCCGGCCCGGCCGCGCCGCTCGCGCTGGCCCTGCGCGAGGACCTGCGCACGCGCATCGGCCAGGCCCTCGTCTATCAGGTCCAGCCCCTCGGCGACGAGGACAAGGCCGCCACCCTGCAAAGCCAGGCCAGCCAGCGCGGCCTGCGCGTGGAGGGCGAAGTGATCGGCTACATGCTGCGCCACGCCTCGCGCGACCTTCCCTCGCTGATGGCGGTGCTCGACGAACTCGACCGCGCCTCGCTCGAGCGCAAGCGGCCGGTGACGGTGCCGCTGCTGAAGGAAATGCTGGCGAAATTCGACGAAAAGACCTGATGGACCTCGCCCTCTTCGATCTGGACAACACCCTTCTCGCCGGCGACTCCGACTTCGAGTGGGCGCAGTACCTCATTTCGCGCGGCGTGCTCGACCGCGAAGTGTACGAGGCGCGCAACCAGGACTTCTACGAGCAGTACAAGGCCGGCACGCTCGACATCAAAGAGTTCCTCGACTTCCAGCTGAAACCGCTCTCGCGCCATTCTCGTGCCCAGCTCGACGCCTGGCACGCCGACTTCATGGCCACGCGCATCCTGCCCATCGTCACGGCGAAAGGGCGCGAACGGGTGCGCCGCCACCAGCAGGAAGGCGCCCTCGTCGCCATCGTCACCGCAACCAACAGCTTCGTCACCGCGCCGATCGCCCGCGCGTTCGGCATCGAGCACCTCGTCGCCACCGAGCCGGAGCGGCGCGACGGCGACTTCACCGGCGGCGTGGCCGGCATCCCCTGCTTCCGCGAGGGCAAGATCGTCCGGGTGGAGGCCTGGCTGGGAGGGCTGGGCCATGGCTGGGGGGATTTCGGCCGCAGCTGGTTCTACAGCGACTCGCTCAACGACCTGCCGCTGCTGGGCAAGGTGACCGATCCGGTGGCGGTGGACCCCGACCCGACCCTCGAACGCCATGCGCGCGAGCAGGGCTGGCCCGTCATTACTCTGCGCTAGAATGGGCGCATGCTGACCGACACCGATCGCAAGGTCATCGCCCAGAGCAAGCTGTTCCGGCACATCAGCCTCGATGCCGTCGAGGAAATCCTCGCCCAGTGCCCCGTCTACGCCCTGGCGGCGGACGACACCCTGATCGAGCCGGAGCAGGAAAACCATGCCATCTACATCGTCCTCGAGGGCGGGCTGTCGGTCCGGCTCAGCGGCCGCGAGGCCTTCGAGGTTTCCCGGCTCGGCCCGGGCGAGTGCGTTGGCGAGATTTCCATGGTCGACGGCCAGCGTCCCTCGGCCCGCGTGCAGGCGGCGAGCCCGACGCGCGTGCTCGTGCTCGGCCATCCGGCCATGTGGGCGTTGCTAAACCGCTCGCACGGGGTCGCCTTCAACCTGCTGTGGATCCTCTCCGGCCGCATGCGCGACCACAACCGGGCGCTGGAGAGCTCCCGCACGCGCAGCCTGGAGTTCGAGCATGCCGCCAGCGTCGACGTCCTCACCGGCCTGCACAACCGCCGCTGGCTCGACGACACCTTCGAGCGCATGCTGCGCCGCTGCCACAACGACGCCCGGCCGGCCTGCCTGCTGATGATCGACATCGACCGCTTCAAGACCTTCAACGACACCTGGGGCCATCTGGCGGGAGATGCCGTGCTGCGCCACGTCTCGCGCCAGATGTCCTCCCATCTGCGCCCGACCGACCTGATGGCGCGCTACGGCGGCGAGGAGTTTTCCGCCTTGCTGCCGGACACCTCGCGGGAGGAAGCGCTCGGCATCGCCGAGCGCCTGCGCAACGGCATCGAGTGGGCCTCGCTGACGCTGGGCGAGAACGGCGAGACGGTCCGCGTCACGGTCTCCCTCGGCCTCGCCCTGGCCCACCCCGGTGAGACCCTGGAGGCGCTCATTGCCCGCGCCGACGCCGCCCTCTACCGGGCCAAGGACGGCGGCCGCAACCGGGTCGAGGCGGACGCCTGAAGGCGGCCTGCCGCGCCGCTTTCCGGTATCATTGCGCCCTTCCGAGCAAGCCCGAAAGCAGGATGATCCGCAAGCTGTTGCGCCGCGTTTTCAGCAAGTCCCCGTCCCCCGCCGAAGCGGCGCTGATCCCCGTCGAGAAACACCACATCCGCCGCGAGTCGATCTCGCCGGGGGCGCGGCAGACGGTCGCCCGCCTGCAGGAGCACGGCCACGCCGCCTTCGTCGTCGGCGGCGCGGTGCGCGACCTGCTGGCCGGCATCGTGCCGAAGGATTTCGACATCGCCACCGACGCCACGCCGGAACAGGTGCGCGGCATCTTCCGCCGCTCGCGCATCATCGGCCGGCGCTTCCGCATCGTGCATGTCATGTCGGGCAGCGAAACCATGGAGGTGTCCACCTTCCGCGCCGGCAACGACGTCGACTCCGAGACCGACGAGCACGGCCGCGTGCTGCGCGACAACGTCTTCGGCAACGTCGAGGAGGATGCGGCGCGGCGCGACTTCACCATCAACGCGCTCTACTACAACCCGTCCGACGAGACCATCACCGACTACCATCACGGCTTCGCCGACCTGAAGCAGAAGACCCTGCGCATGATCGGCGACCCGAGGAAACGCTACCGCGAAGATCCCGTACGCCTGCTGCGCGCCGTGCGCATGGCGGCCAAGCTGGGGCTGACCATCGACCCGGCGGCGCGCACCCCGATCCGCGAGATGGCCGACCTGCTGGAGAACGTGCCGGCGGCGCGCCTCTTCGACGAGATGCTGAAGCTGCTGCTCTCCGGCCACGCCGTCGAATGCCTCCGCCAGTTGCGCGAGGAGGGCCTGCACCACGGCCTGTTGCCGCTGCTCGACGTCATCATGGAACAACCGCTCGGCGAACGCTTCGTCTGGCTGTCGCTCGCCAGCACGGATGCGCGCGTCAAGGCCGGCAAGCCGACCTCCCCCGGCTTCCTCTTCGCCACCCTGCTCTGGCACGAGGTGCTCGCCGCCTGGGAGGCGCGCAAGCGGGACGGCGAGCCGCCGATCCCGGCCCTGCACGGGGCGATGGACGAGGTGCTCGACATCCAGGGCGGCAAGCTCGCCATCACGCGCCGCATCGCCGCCGACATCAAGGACATCTGGATCCTGCAGCCGCGACTGGAGAACCGCGCCGGACGGCGGCCCCTGCGCGTGATCGAGCAGCCGCGCTTCAAGGCCGGCTTCGATTTCCTGCTGCTGCGCGCCGAAAGCGGCGAAGCGCCGCAGGAACTGGCCGACTGGTGGCGGACCTTCCTCGATGCCGACACCGAGGCACGGCTGGCCATGCTGACGCCGGAGAAAAAGCCGGCCCGCCGGAAGCGGCGTCGCAGCAAGCGCGACGAAGGCGCGCCGTCGGCATCGTGACGGTTCGCGCCTATGTCGCGCTGGGCAGCAACCTCGGCGACCCGCTCGCCACCGTGCAGGCGGCCTTCGCGGCGCTGCGCGGACTGCCCGGGTCGACGCTCGCGGCCGCCTCCTCGCTCTATCGCAGCGCGCCGGTCGGCCTGAAAAACCAGCCGGACTTCATCAATGCCGTCGCCGCCCTCGACACGCAACGCGCCGCCGACGACCTGCTCGATGAGCTCTTCGCGATCGAGGCGCGCTTCGGCCGCCGGCGGGCGTTCCGCCATGCCCCGCGCACGCTCGACCTCGACCTGCTGCTCTACGGCAGCGAGACGCACGACACGCCGCGGCTGACGCTGCCGCATCCGCGCATGCACGAACGCGCCTTCGTCCTGCTGCCGCTCACCGAAATCGCGCCGGACGTGCTGATTCCCGGCCGCGGTCCGGCCGCCGCCCTGCTCGACGGCGTGCGCGAGCAGAAACTGTCAAAGCTGGCTATCATTCCCGTCTCCCCCACCGAAACGGTTGCGCGCTGATGAGCTACCTGGAAAACACGCGTCCGGTGACCCTGACCGAACTCGCGCGCATGCGCGCCGAGGGCGAGAAGATCGCCGTGCTGACCTGCTACGACGCCAGCTTCGCCGCCCTGCTCGAACGCAACGGCGTGGACGTGCTGCTGGTGGGCGATTCCCTCGGCAACGTGCTGCAGGGACATTCCTCCACGCTGCCGGTGACGCTGGAGCAGATGGCCTACCACACCGGCTGCGTGGCGCGCGGGGCAAAACGCCCCTTCATCGTCGCCGACATGCCCTTCGGCTCGTACCAGGAAAGCCCGGCGCAGGCGCTGCGCTCGGCGGTGCCCTTGATGGCCGCCGGCGCGCAGATGGTCAAGCTGGAGGGCGGCGCCTTCATGGCGGAGACGGTGCGCTTCCTCGTCGAGCGCGGCGTACCGGTGTGCGCCCATATCGGCCTCACGCCGCAGTCGGTGCACCAGCTCGGCGGCTACCGCGTGCAGGGCAAGACCGACGCCGGCGCGCAGCAGATGAAGCAGGACGCCGCAGCGCTGCAGGATGCCGGCGCGGCCCTGATCGTGCTGGAGATGGTGCCCGCGCCCCTCGCCGCCGAGATCACGCGCTCGCTGGCGACGATGGCCACCATCGGCATCGGCGCCGGCCCGGATTGCGACGGCCAGGTGCTGGTGCTGCACGACATGCTCGGCGTCTACCCGGGGCGCAAGGCCAAGTTCGTGAGGAACTTCATGGATGGCGCGGCGAGCATCGACGACGCCGTCAAGGCCTACGTCAAGGCCGTCAGGAACGGCAGCTTCCCTGGGGCGGAACATTGCTACTGAAAACTCAAAACCCTTAACCACAGAGAACACGGAGAACACAGAGAAGGCCAATTCATTTATCTCCTTGATTACCCATGAGTCTCAGCCTTGCTTGCGCCTGCTTTCCGTCGCCATGGTGCAACCTCTTCATCGTCATACCGGCGAAGGCCGGTATCCAAAGCGGCCGTACGAGGATGCAAGCCGTATTCTGGATACCGGCCTTCGCCGGTATGACGAGTATGAGACCAACGTGAAGCCATGCTGAGCTTGCTTGGTAATCAGGTTTATCTCTGTGCACTCTGTGTTCTCCGTGGTTCAAGCTTCTTATGCAAATACACGACACCATTTCTGGTCTGCGCGCAGCGCTGAAGGGCGCCGGCCGCGTCGCCTTCGTCCCCACCATGGGCAACCTGCACGAAGGCCACGTCGCCCTCATGCGACAGGCGCAGGCCCATGGCGACAGCGTCGTCTCCAGCCTCTTCGTGAACCGCCTGCAGTTCGGCCCGAAGGAGGACTTCGGCACCTACCCGCGCACCTTCGAGGCCGATTGCGAGAAAATGGCGGCGGCCGGCGTGGCCCATCTCTTCGCGCCCGACGAGCGAGAGATGTATCCGGCGCCGCAGGCCTATTTTGTCCAGCCCGATCCGGCCCAGGCCGACATCCTCGAGGGCGAGTTCCGTCCCGGCTTCTTCCGCGGCGTTGCCACCGTGGTGATGAAACTGTTCGCCATCGTCCAGCCGCAGGTAGCCGTCTTCGGCAAGAAGGACTACCAGCAGCTGATGATCATCCGCAACCTGGTACGCGAGTTCGCCCTGCCCATCGAAATCGTTCCCGGCGAGACGGTGCGGGCCGAGGACGGCCTCGCCCTCTCCTCCCGCAATGGCTACCTGTCCGCGAACGAACGGGCCGAGGCGCCCCGGCTGTATCGGGCACTGGAAGCCGTTCGGCAGGGGATACGGTCCGGAGAACGAGACCTGGCGCGGCTTGAGCAGGGTGCCATGGCGGAACTCCGCGCCAGCGGCTGGATTCCGCAATATGTTGCGGTGCGAAAACAACTTGATCTACAATTGCCGGCCGCTCACGATTCTAGGTTGGTGGTGCTGGGCGCGGCACTCCTGGGGAGCACGCGCCTGATCGACAACCTGGAAGTTTAGGGTACCGTCATGCGCTCAGGCCGTCGGTGCACCAGCAGCGCACCTTGCGGGAGAGGAAAACCGCAACCTGCCGGCTACTGAGAGAAGGAGCGACCACGATGCAACGGACGATGCTGAAATCCAAGCTGCACCGCGTGACGGTCACGCATTCCGAGCTGCACTACGAAGGTTCCTGCGCGATCGACCAGGATCTGCTCGACGCCGCGGACATCCGCGAGTACCAGCAGATCGACATCTACAACGTCAATAACGGCGAGCGCTTCACCACCTATGCCATTTCCGCCGAGCGCGGCAGCGGCATCATTTCGGTGAACGGCGCCGCGGCCCGCAAGGCCGCGCCCGGCGACCTGCTCATCATCGCCACCTACGCGGCCTACGACGAGGAAGAACTGGCGAAGTTCGAGCCGGACCTGATTTACGTCGACTCGCGCAACCGCATGATGAACCAGCGCCACAAGATTCCCGTGCAACTGGCCTGACCCAGGCCCCAGGGAAGGAAAGCCCGCGCGACCCGCGGGCTTTTTTATGCCCGCCACCGGGCCGCGCCCCGCAGGAAGTACCCTTGGGGTGCCCCAAGGCGGGCAAAGCCAACCTCATGGGGGCCGCGCTTGCGCGGCCGAACTCTCATCACCCCCTTCCCCGGGAAGGGGGTGGGGGGATGATCGTTATCGCCTTACGGCATGCATCAGGCTCGCCGCGGCGGCCAGCAGCAGGGCTGCGCCGAGGTTATGGGCGAGCGCCAGCCAGAGCGAGAAGCCGCTCGCCACGGTCAGCACACCCAGCAGCGCTTCGATCGCCAGCAAAGTCAGTACCGCCAGCACGGCGCGGCGCGCCTGCGGCGATCTGCGCAGACGGATGGCCACGACGACGAGCAGCAGTGCGGAGAGCGCCGCCGCGTAGCGGTGCAGCAGATGCAGCGCCACGCCGCCCGCCTCGCCCGGCCCGGCCGGGCCCGTCAGCACAACAAAGGGATGCAGCGCCAGCAGGCCTTGCAGTGGCGGCCACCAGGCGCCGCCGCAATCGGGCAGGCTGCCGCAGGCCGGCGCGGCATAGCGCGCGCCGATCAGCGCGCCGGCGAACACCGTCAGGGTAAGCACGGCCAGCGCGAGGCGGCAGACCGGCCCGCCCGGCCCGCGCTCGAGCCAGCGCGACGACTCCACGGTGATCGCCACCCGCCACGAGAACGTCACCAGGCCGAGTCCGCCCAGAAGGTTGATGAAATTCACCGTCGCATTGCGCGGATCGGCGCTCCAGATGCCGACCACGGAAAGGAGCAGCATCAGTGCAAGCAGGAGGGTGGCGTAGCGCGCGGCCGGCTGCAGCGGCTGCGGCCGCCAGCAGCGCCACACCAGCAGAACGGCCGCCAGCAGCGCCAGGGTGGCGACGAGGCGATGGGCAAGACGTGCCCCCGCCCAGGGTGCATGCGGCACACCGGCGAGGATCTGCCCGTAACAGCCCGGCCAGTCGGGGCAGCCGAGCCCGGCACCGGCCAGGCGCAAGTAGGCGCTGACGGCGACCACGGCGAGCGACAGCAGGCAGGTCAGTATCGCCAGGGCGCGAACGGACCGGTTGCGCGCGGGTCCGGACTGCGGCATCGGCTCTTCGCGCCTCCGTCAGGAGGCCCGCAACTGCGCGGGCACGCGCAATTCGTGATTGAGCCAGAGCACTGCGGCCATCAGCACCATGGCGCCGCCCTGGTGCGCGGCGCCGAGCGCCACCGGCACGGCATGCAGCAGCGTCAGGATGCCGAGCGTGATCTGCACGGCCAGCACGGCCAGCATCAGGCTGGCGGCCCGCTGCGCGCGCAGGCGATCGGGAAACTGGCGCAATCTGAGCCAGAACCAGGGCGCGAGCAAGGCCAGCAGCCAGGCGCCGAGACGGTGGTCGAACTGCACGGTCGCCATGTTGTTGAAGAAATTCAGGTACCACGGTTCCATCATGAAAATTTCCGGCGGCACGACATGGCCGTTCATGAGCGGGAAGGTGTTGTAGGCCTTGCCGGCGCGGATGCCGGCGACGAAGCCGCCGCTGACGACCATGTAGCAGCACAGCACGAACAGCCAGAAGCCGAAGCGCTGCAGCCGGCGGTAGCCCTCGTGGGCGAAATACTTCGAGCGCTCCTCGACCAGGCCCAGCGCCACCCACATCATGGCGATGAAGATGATGAAGGCGAGCGAGAGATGAGCCGTCAGGCGGTACTGGCTGACGCGCGGGTCGTCGACCAGCCCGCTTTTCACCATGTACCAGCCCATGGCACCCTGCAGGCCGCCCAGGAGGAAGAGGCCCAGCAGTTTCGGCACCAGATTGCGCTCGACCTTGCGCCGCAGCAAAAAATAAAGAAAGGGCAGCAGGAAAACCAGGCCGATGGCCCGTCCGGACACCCGATGCCAGTACTCCCACCAGAAGATGCCCTTGAACTCATCGAGGGACATGTCGAAATTGACCCGCTGAAATTCGGGGGTCTGCTTATATTTATCAAAGACTTCCAGCCATTCGCCGTGAGACAGCGGCGGCAGGGTGCCGACCAGCGGCTGCCACTCGACGATGGAGAGGCCCGAATGCGTCAGACGCGTCACCCCGCCGATGACGAGGGTGGCGAACACCATGGCGGAACAAATGAAAAGCCAGATCGCAATCTGGCGGCGCGAGGCGGAATTCATTATCGAAAACAGGTGGGTTCCTGCAATTCTACGTCTGGAAAAGCGAGCGGAAATTATATGCGACATCGTGTCGCACTGCCGCATGCAAGTGATTGCGTATTTGGGTGTTTCTTAACCTAGATCAAACTATTCACAAGGACTGCAAAGTAACTTATCGGCCGTCAAATACCCGTAGTTTGTCCATCGAGAAACGCGCGCTCAAAGCGCCACAAGGAGGTCTAAATGACTGATCAAGAAGAAGGCATTCCCGTCATGCAGCGGGTGCTGGACAACCCGTTCCTGCTGCTCTTCCTGGGAATCACGATTCCCACCGTGCTCTACATCCTGTGGGGCGTGATGGAAATAGCCAACATTCCGGTCGCGCGCTGACGCGCCGGCAGCCTTCAACAATCAGGGAGAAACTGATGAGTGCAATCCTGCCGCCCTCCGAGCGGATCTGGTGGAAACAATCCATCGACAAGCTTGAATTCACCTGGATCGCCATCGCGCTGGTCTGGTCGCTGGTGATGTTCGCGATGATGATCTGGTGGCACATCTACGGCAACCAGAACCTGGCCAACGAGACCTACAAGACCACCAAGGAAATGTTCGCCGCCAAGGCCCAGGCGGTGGTCGACCAATACACCGTGCGCACCGGTACCGAGGCCGAGAAGGGATTCCCGGTCGTGGCCCCGCCCGCCGGCTCCGACATCTACCTGATCGGTCGCCTGTGGGACTGGTGGCCGATCTACGAACTCGAGAAGGACAAGACCTACAAGCTCCACCTCTCGGCGATGGACTACATGCACGGCTTCTCGCTGCAGCCGCAGAACATCAACATCCAGGTGCATCCCAACTACGACCACGTGATCAAGATCACGCCGAACCAGTCGGGCACCTACTCCATCGTCTGCAACGAATACTGCGGCATCGGCCATCACACCATGGTCGGCCGGCTCTACGTGAAATAAGGGGGCGAGCAAATGGCTACGACTTACCGCATCTGCCCGCGTTCCGGGCTCCAATTCGACACCCAGGCCGAGAAGCTGATGCGCTTCCACGCCGTCGCCGGCGTGCTTTCGCTGCTCGTCGGCGGCATCATGGCGCTGGGCGTCATCCTCACCCGCTGGCCGGCCGTCAAGCTGCTCGAGGCGGACACCTTCTACATGGTGCTCACCGCCCACGGCATCGACATGCTGATCTTCTGGATCATCTTCTTCGAGATGGCCGTGCTGATCTTCGCCTCGTCGACGCTGTTGCGCTGCCGCCTGGCGACGCCGAAGCTGGCCTGGGCCGCCTCCGTGCTGATGGCCATCGGCGCCATCATGACCAACGTCGCCATCTTCCAGGGCGAGTCGAGCGTGATGTTCACCTCCTACGTGCCGATGATGGCCCAGCCGCATTTCTACCTCGGCCTGATCCTGTTCGCCGTGGGCGCGCTGATCATCTGCTTCATCTTCCTCGGCACCCTGGTGGTGGCCAAGGCGGAGAAGACCTACGAGGGCTCGATCCCGCTGGTGACCTTCGGCGCGCTGACCGCCTGCATCATCGCCATCTTCACCATCGCCGGCGGCGCCATCATCCTGATCCCGACGCTGCTCTGGTCGCTCGGCTACATCCGCGAGATCGATTCGCTGATGTACCGCGTCGTCTGGTGGGCCATGGGCCACAGCTCGCAGCAGATCAACGTCGCCGCCCACGTGGCGATCTGGTACGCCATCGCCGCCATCGTCTTCGGCGCCAAGCCGATGAGCGAGAAGGTGAGCCGCTCGGCCTACTTCCTCTACATCCTGTTCCTGCAGCTCGCCTGCGCCCACCACCTGCTGTCCGATCCCGGCCTGGGCTCGGAGTGGAAGATCGTCAACACCTCGTACTTCATGTACTTCGCGGTGCTGGCCTCGATGATCCACGGCATGACCGTGCCGGGCGCGATCGAGCAGGCGCAGCGCCTGAAGGGCTACAACAAGGGCCTCTTCGAGTGGCTGAGGAAGGCGCCCTGGGGCAACCCGGCCTTCTCGTCGATGTTCCTGTCGCTGGTCGGCTTCGGCTTCCTCGGCGGCATCTCCGGCGTCATGATGGGCGCGGAACAGCTGAACATGCTGATCCACAACACCATCTACGTGCCGGGCCACTTCCACGCCACGGTCGTCATCGGCACCACGCTGGCCTTCATGGGCCTGACCTACTTCCTCGTGCCGGTGCTGTTCAAGCGTGAAGTGCTGTTCCCGGGCTTCGCCAAGATCCAGCCCTATCTCTTCGGCCTCGCCATGTACGTGGTGGCGCTGGTGATGATGGGCGCGGGCACCCTCGGCGTCTCACGCCGCCACTGGGACATGGCCTTCGCCGGTGCGCCGATGGCCTACGAGTGGCCGGGCGCCGCCTACCTGATGATGGGCCTGACGGGCATCTTCAGCTGCATCGCCATCGTCGGCGGCGGCGGCTGGATCCTGCAGATCGTGCTGTCCATCCTCTTCGGCAAGAAGCTGGAAGACGGCGAAATGCGCAGCACGCCGATCCCGCTGACCCTGCCGGCCCCGACCCCCGGCGGCGCCGCGCATCCGCCGGCCACCCCGGGCACGCTGGTGCTGGCCCTGATCTTCCTCACGGCCTTCATCCTGTACTACTTCGTGAACTGGAAGTACCTGTCCTCCCTGTGGGGTCTGGCATAAGACAGACCGACCCGGCCGCAAGGCCGGGCCGTTCAGGAAAGGGCCGCGCAAGCGGCCCTTTTTCGTTCGAGCCGAATCATGCCCGAGGCCGCGGATTGCACGCGCGGACACGGACGATATCCGCCCCGCTCCGCTCCGTGCCCATCCGCGGCCGTGGATTTGATCTGCTCGCTTGACGCTGCGCGATGCGGCAGAGATCATGCCGGCCATGCCAATGAAACGATTTGCACACACGCTCTGCGCCCTGTTGCTGGCCGGCGCCGCAGGCCTTCACGCCGCCCAGGACAAGGTGACGTCGCGCCCGCTCGATCCTGCCGCGGCCCCCAACGTACCGTCGCTCGACGCGGAAAAGGCGCTCGGGCTGTCGCGCTCCGTCGTCAACCGGCCCATCGGCGACTTCACCCTGCTCGACCGCAGCGAAAAGCCGGTGCGGCTGGCCGACTACCGCGGCAAGCCGCTGCTGGTGAGCTTCATCTACACCGGCTGCTTCGAGGTCTGCCCGACCACCACGCGGAACCTGCAGAAGGCCGTCACCCGCACGGTGGCGGTGCTGGGGGCGGACCGTTTCAACGTCATAAGCATCGGCTTCAACCAACCCTTCGATACCCCTTCGGCAATGAAGGCCTTCGCCGCGCAGAACGGCATCGTCTTCCCCAACTGGGAATTCCTCAGCCCGGCACCGGCCATCGTCGACGAGCTGACGAAAAGCTTCGGCTTCAGCTATGCCGCCACGCCGGCCGGCTTCGATCACATCGTCCAGGTCACCCTCGTCGATGCCGAGGGAAGGATCTACCGGCAGATCTACGGCGAGACGCCCAGCGCCGACCTGCTGGTCGAACCGCTCAAGCAGCTGATCAGCGGCGCCCCGGTGGCGGACGACGGCGCCCTCGCCGACATCCTCGACCGCGTGCGCATCCTCTGCTCGGTGTACGATCCGCGGACCGGACAGTACCGCCTGGACTACGCCCTGATCTTCGAAATCGGCGGCTTTTTCACTTTCCTGGCGTACATCGTCTGGTACCTTTGGCGGGGGCGGCGGCGTCCCCGGAAACTTCGGGACGTTTGACGCCGGTCAATTCGCTTGAAGCCTCAAGCGCATATCATTAAATACTAATAAACCCGTTCGCGGGCTCCCCCCGGGCTCCCCCGCTAGAGCATGGATTCACTCCGCCAGGGCGGCCTCGCCCTGCTGCAACGCATCGAGGGCTTTTTCGATGCCTTCTTCGGCGCCACCGGCAACCCGTGGCGGCATCTGGGCGCGCTCGGCTTCTACTTCCTCTGGATTGCCCTGGCCACCGGCATCTATCTCTTCATCGTCCTCGACACCGGCATCGAGGACATCCATACCTCGATCGAGTACTACACCCACGAGCAGTGGTGGCTCGGCGGCATCATGCGCAGCCTCCATCGCTATTCGGCCGATGCCCTGGTGCTGGTCATGCTGCTCCATCTCCTGCGCGAATTTTTCTACGGACGCTTTCACAGCTTCCGCTGGTATTCCTGGATCACCGGCGTGCCGACGGTCTGGCTGGTCTACGCCTCCGGCATCGGCGGCTACTGGCTGGTATGGGACCAGCTCGGCCTTTTTTCCGCCGTCGCCAGCGCCGAATGGTTCGACTGGCTGCCGATCTTCAGCACCCCGGCCACGCGCAACTTCCTGCCCGGCCAGCTGAACGACCGCTTCTTCACGCTGCTGGTGTTCCTCCACATCGGCATTCCGCTGATCCTCATGCTGGCCCTGTGGGTGCACATCCAGCGCATCTCGCAGGCGGACGTTTTCCCCTCGCGCGCGCTGGCGCTCGGCAGCTTCGCCATGCTGTTCGCCCTGGCCCTCGCCAAGCCGACCGTCTCGCACGGCAAGGCCGACCTGTCCGTGGTGCCGACGGTGCTGCACCTCGACTGGCATTACCTGTTCATCCATCCGCTGATGTACCTGACCTCGCCGGCCGGGCTGTGGCTGATCGCCGGCGCCGTCACCCTGCTGCTGATGGCCCTGCCGCTGCTGCCGCACGGGAAGCAGGCGCCGATTGCGGTGGTGGACCCGCCCAACTGCAACGGCTGCCGGCGCTGTTTCGTCGATTGCCCCTACGGCGCCATTGCCATGCTGCCGCATCCGGACAAGCCCGGCCACGAGCTGGCGCAGGTCATTCCCGGGCTGTGCGCCTCCTGCGGCATCTGCGCCGGCGCCTGCCCTTCTTCGACGCCCTTCCGCAGCATCGAGCAGCTCGTCACCGGCATCGACATGCCGCAACAGCCGGTTGGCGCGCTGCGCCAGGAAATGGCCCGCAAGATCGCCGCCCTGACCGGCCCGGTAAAAATCGCCGTGTTCGGCTGCGAATGCGCCGCCCCCGCGGGGGGGCTGGAAGATCCGGGCACGGCGGTGCTGAACCTCATGTGCGCCGGCCTGCTGCCGCCCAGCTTCGTCGAGTACGCCCTGCGCGGCGGTGCCGACGGCGTGCTGGTTACCGGTTGCCGCGAGGGCAGTTGCGCCTACCGCTTCGGCACCCAATGGACGGCGCAGCGGCTCGCCGGGCAGCGCGAGCCGCATCTGCGCCCGTCGGTACCGGCCGAGCGGCTGCGCATCGCCTGGGCCGACCGCCACGAAATGAGCGACCTCAAGGCGGCGCTCGATGATTTTCGCGATAATCTTCAAAAGCTGGGCGCTGACGAGAAGCGCCTGCCCCCGTATACTCCCCGGAGGATCGTCAGACATGGTTAGCAAGTCCCCCACCAACCCGCTGGTCATCGCCGCCCAGGCGTTGTTCTACGGCCTTTTCGCCGTAATCATCGCCATTTTCTCGACCTGGCCCGAGTATGTTCATCTCGAGGACGACCGCTCGCTCATCAAGCTCTCCTTCAGCTACCACGGCGAGCCGGTCGGCGAGTGCCGCGAGCGCACCCCGGAGGAGCTCGCCCAGCTGGCGCCGAACATGCGCGTGGCGAAAGTCTGCCCGCGCCAGCGCTCGCCGATCCGGGTCAGGATCGACCTCGACGGCCAGCCGCTGTTCGAAGGCAGCGCCCCGCCCGGCGGGCTCTCCGGCGACGGCGCCTCGACCCTCTATCGACGCTTCGAAGTGCCCGCCGGCGAGCATCTGGTGTCGGTGAAGATGAACGACAACGCGCGCATCGCCGACTTCAACCTGGTACGCGAGGAAAAGGTGACGCTGAAGCCGGCCCAGATCATGGTCATCGACGTGCGCAAGGACCAGGGCGGCATCTTCTTTGAATGAGTGCTGCCGCCGGGCCGCCCCAAGGGGGCGCGGCCAAAAACATGGAGCGGGCGCAGCCTGCGAACGGCCATCACCCCCTTCCCCGGGAAGGGGGAAGGGGGGAAGGTAGTCCATGAGCGCTTCCGCCGACGCCCTCCCCGCCGCCGCTTGCGCCACCGATTTCAGCCTGCCTGAAGCCGACGCCGGCCGCGCCGGCGTGGCGCGCGGCTGGCTCTGGCTGAGCCTGCTGGCCCTGATCGGCTCGGGCGCGCTGTCGATCGTCCTCGTCCTCTCGCGCGCGCCGCAGTTCCAGAATCTGCTGCCGGTCGCCGACTTCTTCCGCGTCGCCCTGGTGGTGCACGTCGATCTTTCCGTGCTGGTATGGTTCGTTTCCATCGGCGGCATCCTATGGACGCTCTCCGGCAGCGCGCGCGCCATGACGCTCAACCGCGCCGCGCTGGCCGTCTGCGCCCTGGGCACCGTGCTCATGACCCTGTCGCCCTTCATCGGCCGCGGCGGGCCGCTGATGGCCAACTACATCCCGGTGCTGGCGGATCCGGTCTTCCTCTGGGGACTGGTCGTCTTCGGCGCCGGGGCTGCGCTGCTGGTGGCGCGCAGCCTGGTCGCGGCGCCGGCCTGGCGCATGCCGCGCAACGGTGCCGAAGCCCTGCAGGCCGGCCTCGCGCTGGCCCTGGTGCCGGCCGTCATCGCCCTTGTCGCCTTCACCTGGTCCTGGCTCACCATGCCGGCCGGACTCGACGGCAAGGCCTATTACGAGATCCTCTTCTGGGGCGGCGGCCACGCCCTGCAGTTCATCTGGACGGCGTTCATGCTGGTGGCCTGGCTGTGGCTGGCCAGCGCCTGCGCCGGCGGGGTGCCGATGAGCCCGCGCATCGCCCTGCTCTGCTTCGCCCTGGCCGCCCTGTGCGCCCTGCTGATTCCCGTTGCCTATCTGCTGTGGCCGGCGCATGCCGTCGAGCACCGCAACCTGCTCACCTTCGCCATGGGACTCGGCGGCGGGCTGCCGATCCTGCCGGTGGCGCTGGCCGTGCTGATGGCGGTGCGTCCCGGCCAGCCGGTCGCCGCCGAGGCGCGCCCGCTGCGCGCCGCCCTGTATGCCTCGGTCGCCCTGTTCTGCTTCGGCGGCATCATCGGCTTCATGATTGCCGGCAACAACGTCAAGATCCCGGCGCATTACCACGGCTGCATCGTCGGCGTGACGCTGGCGCTGATGGGCCTGGTGTACCACCTGCTGCCGCGCCTCGGCTATGCCCGGCCCGCGCGCAAGTGGGCGACCTTCTCCTCCTACTGCTACGCGGCCGGCCAGGCGATGCACATCGGCGGCCTGATGTGGTCGGGCGGCTACGGCGTCCAGCGCAAGGTGGCCGGCGCCGAACAGGCGCTGCGCAGCACCAGCGAGATCGTCGCCATGGGCATCATGGGGCTGGGCGGCCTGGTCGCCATCATCGGCGGCCTCGTCTTCGCGCTGGTGGTGCTGGGCGCCATGCGCCGCAGGCAGGCGATTGTGGCCTGAGGACGAAATGACGGACGATCAGCGCATCGCAGAAGCCGTCCGCCGCGCCTGCATCGAGGCCGCGCTCGAGGCTTACGAGGACGCGCAGATCAGGGGCCTGTGCCGCGAGGGTGCCTGGGAAGTCGCCATCGAGGCCGTGCGATCGCTGAATGTCGCCGCCGTGATCGCCGCCAGCGCCTCAGCCGACAAAAATGATTAACGCCGCAGCACCACCGGCAGCGCCTGCACGATAAAGAAAACCAGACCGACGGTCGCCAGCCCGGCCCCCGCCCGCCAGCCGAGCGCCACCAGCCATCCAGCCACGACAAAAGTCAGTCCCCGCAGGACGGCGAATCGACCCAGCCTTGCGCGCGCGGCACGATGCCAGCCGGTCTGCGCACCGGGCACGAGCCACAGCGGCAGCAGCTGGCTTGCCGCGCCGGTGACCAGCGGCAGCAGGAAGGCGAGCAGGAAGCCGACCACGGCATCGCCGCCGTCCAGCCGGCCCGCCCCATGCAGGGCGCCAACGAGGAGCAGCAGCAGGAAGCCGGCCAGCGCCAACGCCAGCGCTGGCGCCGCGCCGTGGGGACGCAGGATCGCGCTCGCGAAGCGCCGCAGCCACGACGTGCCCAGCCAGGCCGCCGGCAGCAGCAGCAGCGCCAGCCCGAGGGCGGCGGCTGGCTTCCACGCCGCGGCGCCAACGGCGATGAGCAGCACGCCGGCGATGGCCGGCGCGAGCATGCGGCGCAGCCAGGCGGCGGCGGCCGGATCGGGTCCGCCGGCCGCCGTCGGCAGCAGCACGGCCAATGTGCCGAGCGCCGTCAGGCCGATGAAGCCGAGGGTGTTCAGATGCAAATGCAGCAGTCGCAGCGCGGCGCGCTGGCCGGGGAAGAGGCTCATTGCCGAAACCGCCAGCAGCGCCAGGGCAAGGCAGGCCACTGCCGCCAGGTACCAGTACAGGCCGGGATGCGGCGCGCCGAGCGCGGCGCGGCCGCGAAGCACGATCCAGCCGCCCAGAACGAGGGCAAGCGTCAGCCCCGCCAGGGCGGCGAGATGGGTGCCGGCAAGATTGAAAGCCGGCAGCAGGAAAGCCGCAACGGCAACGAGGCCCGCGGCGAGCAGGCCCCAGGGCAGCGCCCGCATCGCGGGACCGGGACCGCGCCCGCGCGTGAGCACCGGCACGAAGTGCAGCATGGCGCCGGCGATCAGCGGCAGGATGCCGGCGGCGAAGGCGATGTGCGCGAGGGCCGCCGGCGCGATTCCGCCGAAAAGCGCCAGCGCGATCGCCGCGGCGAAGGCGGCGATCGCGCTGGCAACGAGGAAAGGCAGCATGGCCGGGATCGGGCGGATACCCGCAATAGCGGGTATCCGCCCAACGCAAATAGGTGATTCCCGCTTCCGCGGAAACGCCCTGCGATCAGGCCTGCTTCTTGATGAAGTCGATGACGATGGCGCCCGGCTCGCGCTGGACGTATTTGATCTCGACCTTCTCGCCGTAGCGGGCGCGCAACTGGTCGAGCAGCGGCAGCGGATCGTGGTCGTTGCAGAAACGCATGGTCTCGCCGGCGAACAGCGCGTCGAGCGCGCCGAAAATGGCGGCATGGCGGAAGCGCTTGGCGATGCCGCGGGCATCGAAGGGATACAACTGGTCGGCTTGCAGATGAAGGTGGGGATGGTTCATGTCTATGCTCCTGTCAGGGTTATTCGCCGGTATTTCTCCGACGACAAGATTGTCGCGGCCCGCACCTGTAGCGGCCTTGATGCAAATCATGGCTGGTAAATTATTGAAAACTTATATTACTTGCTCGTTGCAAGGATAATCCAACCCCGCAGACCGCCATGCTCAAGCTCATCCACAAAACAATGCAATGGTTCTTCATGCGCGTCGAAGGCGTCTTCAACATCGCCTTCGGCGACAAGCTGAACCCGCTCTACCACCTCGGCACGATCACCTTCTGGCAGTTCTGGCTGGTGTGCATCAGCGGCCTGTATCTCTTCCTGTTCGCCGACACCGGCGTCAAGGACGCCTACGCTTCGGTCGAGGCCATCACCCACGACCAGTGGTGGGCCGGCGGCATCATGCGCAGCGTGCACCGCTACGCCTCCGACGGCATGATCATCACCATGCTGCTGCACATGGCGCGCCACTTCGCCTTCGACAAGTACCGCGGCTTCCGCTGGTTCTCCTGGATCACCGGCGTCATCCTGATCTGGCTGGTGTACATTACCGGCATCAACGGCTTCATGCTGGTGTGGGACCAGCTGGCGCAGTTCGTCACCGTCGCCACCGCCGAACTGCTCGACTGGATCCCGATCTTCAAGGGCGTGGTGATCCGCAACTTCATCTTCGAGGGACACGTCAACGACCGCCTGTTCACCCTGCTCGCCTTCGTCCACCTCGGCGCGCCGCTGCTGGTGCTGATGGTGATGTGGATCCACGTGCAGCGGGTGCCGCGCGCCCACACCAACCCGCCCAAGGTCATCGCCATCTGGGTCACGCTCACCTTCATCGTCCTCTCGCTGATCAAGCCGGTGGTGAGCCAGGGACCGGCCAACCTCTCGGTGGAGGTGGCCTCGATCGACTTCGACTGGTTCTACCTGGCGATCTATCCGCTCATCTACGACTGGCCGCTCGCCTCGCTCTGGGGATTCCTGATCGGCACTTCGGTATTCCTCTACCTGCTGCCCTGGCTGCCGCCGAAACGCCGCGGCAGCGCCAAGGCCGAACTCGACATCAGCGTGCATCCGGACAACCGCACCGTCAAGGCGCGCTTCGGCGAGACCATCCTCGATGCCGGACTGCGCGGCGAGATCAACCTGCCCTACGAATGCCGCAACGGCGGCTGCGGCATGTGCAAGTGCACGGTGCTCAACGGCGAGGTCGATCCCGGCATCTACCAGCCCAGCGTGCTCAGTCCGGAGGAACGCGCCCAGGGCCGCGTGCTGATGTGCTGCGCCTCGCCGCTCACCGACATCGAGATCGAGTACGAACCGCAGGCCGCCCTGACGCGCGCCCCGGTGCGGGAGTACGTCGGCACGGTGGCCAGCATGGAAAAACTCACCCATGACGTCATGGGCGTGGTGCTCAAGCTGCCGCAAGGCGAACACATCTCCTTCAGCGCCGGCCAGTACATCAACATCATCCTCGAGGACGGCGAGCGGCGCGCCTTCTCCTTCGCCAGCGCGCCGCACGACGCCCAGAACATCGAGCTGCAGATCCGCCTGGTACCGGGCGGGCGCTTCACCACCCACGTCTTCGAGAAGATGAAGGTGGGCGACCCGATCCGCTTCGAGGGCCCGCTCGGCGACTTCGTCCTGCGCGAGTCGAACCGGCCGATCATCTTCGTCGCCGGCGCCACCGGCTTCGCCCCGGTCAAGAGCATGGTCGAGGACGCCTTCCACCGCGGCCTGCACCGGCCGATCCACCTCTACTGGGGCGTGCGGCGGCCGGAGGATCTGTACCTCGTCGGCCTGCCCGAGCAATGGGCGCGCGAGCACGACAACTTCAAGTTCGTGACGGTACTCTCCGAACCGCAACCCGAAGACAACTGGCACGGCCGCACCGGCCTGGTGCACGAGGCCATACTGGAAGACTTCCCCAGCCTCGCCGGCAACGAGATCTACGCCTGCGGCTCGGCCCGCATGGTCGAGGCGATCTTCCCCAAGCTGAAAACCCAGGGGGCGGAGGAAGGCATGTGCTTCTCCGACGCCTTCACCATCTCGGCGCGCTCGATGGCCATACAGGCACCCGCGGAGGAACCGAAAAGCTAAGCCCCCGCAGCAAAAAGCAAAACGGCCTCGCAAGAGGCCGTTTTCATTTCCGTCCTGCCGCCATCACTCCGGCAGCGCGACCTTGCCGTCCTTGCTGAACTGGTAGTCGCGGAAGACGTGCTCCGCCGTGAGGAGCTGGTAGCTGCCGTCGGCGAGCTTGCGCGAGGTGTCCTTCAGCCGGTAGGTAGTGTGGCCGCAGGTCCAGCAGTCGAAGTTGCGCATGTGGGTGCACAGGCAGGTCTTGTCCCACACCTCGATCTTCTTCGCACCGGGATGCAGTGCCAACTCGCGGTAGTAGGCGTCGATATAGGCGCAGTGGCCGTTGGCGTCGAGCAGGTAACCGAAGGCTTCGCAGTTCGGGCGGATGCCGGAGCCGATGGCGGGGCTTCCCTTCAGCATGCGCATCGGGTAGCCGGTCGGGGAAATGCCGTTGACCTCGATATCGTCCTCCGTCGCCTTGAAATACTCCTGTTGCACTTGCGCCGGCAGGCCGCATTCCTTGGCCACGGTGAAACGGGTCGCCACCTGCACGGCAGCGGCTCCGTTTTCCAGATAGTCGACCGCGTCGCTGCCGGTGAAGATGCCGCCGGCCGGGATCACCGGAATGGCGAGCTTCTCCTGACGCAGCCAGGCCATGACCTCGCCGGTGATGCTGCGCAGGTCGTGCTTCATCCAGTCGTCGAGGCCGAAGCCAAGGTGGCCGCCGGCAAGCGGTCCCTCCACCACGACATAGTCGGGCAAGCGGCCGGTGCGCGCGCTCTTGCGCAGGAACAGCTGCAGGGCGCGTAGCGAAGAAACGATGATGCCGAGCTGGACGTCCCTGAAGCGCGGATGGTCCTCGATCAGTGCGAACGAGCCCAGGTGCAGGCCGGCGGCGAGCGTGATGCCGTCGATGCCGGCGTCCATGGCCGCCGTCAGGCGGACGCGCAGCGTCTCCCGCGGCGCGTTCATGGTGAGCTTCTCCATGCAGTTGATGAAGATCAGCCCCTCGCCGCCCCCGCCTCTTTTTGCCTCCATGCTGCTCTGGACGTGCAGCCGGGTCGCCTCGGCCACATCGCCGAGATCGAACTTCACCTCGGACTTGTCGACCTTGGCGACATTGTGCTTGTAGCGCTTCTGCTTGGCGCTGACGAACTTGGTATCGTAGCGACGGTCGGAAACCGTCTTGATCATGGCGTCCGAGATGTGGCCGATGCCGCCCAAACGCGCCGCTTCCAGCGCCAGTTCGGTGGTCGAAATGTCCACACCCATGCCGCCGACCATGATCGGCACCAGCTCCCGCCCGCCAAGTCGCAGGCGGAAATCATCCACGCATTTCATGTTTTCAAACGGCCAGGGCCAATCCGGCAAAAGGCGATATTTTACGCCATGACCGGCGCCTTCACCGGGAAAGACGGGATTTCAAAAGCCAGCCTCCGCAAAACGGCGGCCGCAGCCCAAAGTCAGCCCCTGCGACACGGCGCGCTCAGTGGCTGGTGCCCTCGGAACGGGTGATCTTGTTCCAGACGTTGTACTTGCCGACCGGTTTTCTGGCGGGGATGCGCTTGACCTCCTTCAGCGTGGCGGCGTCGAAGACGATGAGGGCGCCGTCCTGCTCCCACAGGCTGGCGAGGGCGTACCTGCCGTCCTTCGTGAACTCGATGTGCGCCAGGGTCTTGCCCGGCACGGGCCTCAGATGCGCCGCGACCTCGAGCGTCTGCTTGTCGATCACCGTCAGCGTGTCCCTGTTTTCCCGGCTCATCATGGAATCCACCCAGGCGTAGCGGGTATTCTCGTGGCTGCGCATGAAGAAGCCGGGGCCGGGCGTGGGAATCTGCCTGATCGTCTTCCAGTCCTTCATGTCGATGATGCTGACCACGCCCTCCTTCAGGTTGGGCGTGGCCATGACGCGGCGGCCCTGCCAGGTCCAGGTGATGCCGGACCCCAGGTGCGGCATGCCGGGCAGGTCGAGCGTGGCGATGCTGCGGCGGACATCCAGATTCACCACCTGGCCCTTGCCCGCTTCGCGGGATGCGCCCATCACTTCGTTGTAGTCCTGGGTGAAGAAGAAGTCGTCGAGGTAATCGTCTAGGATGGAGCGCCTCGGATTGAGGAAGCCCGGCACGAAGGCGCCCTCGCGGTACTGGAAATCGTGGATGTAGCCGGCGGGGATGTCCGGCGCTTGCGGATCGTAGCTGACCTCCCAGGCTTCCTTGACGTCCTTCAGCGCGGCGACGAAGCTCTTGCGCGGCTCGGCGGCATAAACGGCGGAGACGCGCGAACTCTGCCTGCCGTCCTTGTCCTTCACCGGCAGGACCTTCAGCAGCTCGAGATCGGCGTCGAGGATGACCAGGCTGTGCGGCAGGTAGTTGGCCACGGCAACGTACTTGCCGTCACCGGAGACGGCGGCGTTGCGGGTGTTGATGCCGGCGCGCACCTCGGCCACCGTCTTCAGGTTCCAGATGTCGAACTTGGAGATCCAGCCGTCGCGCGAGGCGAAGAAGACGTAGCGCCCGTCCGGCGTGAATTTCGGCCCGCCGTGCAGGGCGTAGCGCGAGGGAAAGCGGTGGATCGGCTCCAGCCGGTCGCCGTCGAGAAGCGTGACGTGGTGGTCGCCGCCTTCCACCACGATGAACAGGTTCATCATGTCGGCGGCGAACTGCGGCTTGTCGGGCAGGCTGCCCGGCGCATGGTGCGCGACGCGCGAGGCGCGAATCTCCGCCTCGCCCCACTGCGGCATCGGCACCGGGGTGTAGATGTAGTCGGCGAGCGACTGGATTTCCTCCGGCTTGAGGACATCCTTGTAGGCCGGCATCTGCACGGTCGGGCGACTGTCGCGGATCATCGCGGCGGCGGCACCCTTCCTCAGGCGCGAGAGGTTCTCCGGCAGCAGCGCCGGCCCCATCAGGCCGTAGCGGTCGGCGCCGTGGCACTCGGCGCAGTGCTTGCGATAGAGCTCGGGGGCGGAGTCGGCGGCGAAGGCCGCCACTGCAAAAGCCTGAACCACGGCGAGCACGGCGACACGGCGCAACCAAATAAAATGCTTTTCGCCGTGTTCGCCGTGCACGCCGTGGTAAATGCCTTTCAACACAATCCAATCTCCTCGTCGGTGAGATAGCAGCCCGGGTCTTCCGCCCACGGGTCTCCGGTGAGCTGCTGGGCGCGCACGCGGGTGTTGCCGTCGCAGATGTCGAAGTGGGCGCAGGCGCCGCAGCGGCCGCCGACCTTGCGCGGCTTGGCCTTGAGGCCGGCCATGATCGGGTCGGCGGTGTCCATCCAGATTTCCGAAAAGGGCCGCTCGCGCACGTTGCCGAGGGTGTGGTGCCACCACATGGTGTCGGGATGGACGTTGCCGAGATTGTCGATGTTGGCGACGTTCACCCCGGAGGAATTGCCGCCCCACTGCGCCAGCTTTGCCCGCACGTGCACCGCGCGGTCGGGAAAGTGCTTCTCCACCCAATGCAGGAAGTACACGCCGTCGGCATCGTTGTTGCCGGTGGTGAACTCCTTGTCGAGGCCTCGCTGCTTGTATTCCCAGCAGGTGTCGAAGAGCAGATCCATCGCCTGGCGCGTCATCTGGTGGTGGGCGTCGTCCTTGCGGTTCTTGTTGCCGCGGCCGGCGTAGTTGAGGTGCGAGAAATAGAAACGGTCGATGCCCTCGTCCTCGACCAGCTTCAGCAGGCCGGGCAGATCGTGGGCGTTGTCCTGCGTCATGGTGAAGCGCACGCCGACCTTCAGGCCAAGGTCGCGGCAGAGGCGGATGCCGGCGAGCGACTTCTCGAAGGCGCCCTGCATGCGGCGGAACTTGTCGTGCGTCTCGCGGATGCCGTCGAGGCTGATGCCGACATAGTCAAAGTCAGTCTCGGCGATACGGCGGATGTTGGATTCGTCGATCAGCGTGCCGTTGGAGGAGAGGCCGACGTAGAAGCCCATGCCCTTGGCGCGCTGCGCGATGTCGAAGATGTCCGGCCGCAGCAGCGGCTCGCCGCCGGAGAGGATCAGCACAGGCACGCGGAAGCGCTTGAGGTCGTCCATCACGCCGTAGACCTCCGCGGTGGACAGCTCGCCGGGGAAGTCCTTGTCGGCGGAGATCGAGTAGCAGTGCTTGCAGGTCAGGTTGCAGCGGCGGATCAGGTTCCAGATCACCACCGGCCCGGGCGGATTGTGCTTCGGCCCGAGCGGCGTCGGGTGGGCGATCTCTTCCATGTACTGCGAGATTCTGAACATAGTTAGCTACCGATGCGCAGGCCGGTCTTCTTGAGGATCCGGCTGCTGTAGAGCACGTCGTGGGCGCGGCAGTCGGCGCCGAGCAGCGCGGCGATCTGCTCGACCTGTGCCTCGACTTCCTCGCGGCTCTTGCCATGCACCATGGCGAACAGGTTGTAGGGCCACAGCGGCAGGGCGCGCGGGCGGTGGTAGCAGTGGGTGACGAAGGGCAGGCGGCCGACCTGTTCGCCGAGGGCATCGATGCGTTCGTCGGACACGTCCCACACGCTCATGCCGTTGGCGGTATAGCCGAGGGCGTAGTGGTTGGGCACGGCGCCGATGCGGCGGATGACGCCGCTCTCCAGCAGGCGCCGCAGTCGCGCCATCACCTCCTCCGCCGCCAGGCCGAGTTGTTCGGCGAGGGCGTGGTAGGGGCGCGGCACCAGCGGCAGGCCGCCCTGGGTGGCCACGATCAGGCGGCGGTCGTCCGGATGCAGGTCGGGCTTCAGCGCGACATCGGCAGCTGTTGTCCCACAGGGATTTCCGTCGGTCGTCGGGCTGAAGCCCGACCTACCGTCCGACCTACCTTCCAAGCGACCCTGCTTCATGCCGTCAGCCTCATTTCGACGAAGTACTCCTTCAGCTTGGGAAAGGCGTAGACCGTCAGCCCCGTCGTGCGTTCGATCTTTTCGATGGCGGCGGGGATGCCCTCCGGCGTCTCGGTGGCCAGCACGAACCACATGTTGAGGGCATGCTCGCGGCGGTAGTTGTGCGCCACTTCCGGCAGGGTGTTCACCGCCTCTGCGATCCGCGCGTAATCGGCCTCGGGCACGGCCAGCGCCGCCAGCACGAAGGCCCCGCCCATGCGCTCGACCTGGAACATCGGGCCGAAGCGCGTCAGCGTCTTCATTTCCATCAGGCGCTGCAGGCGTGCAATCAGCTCGGCCTCGGCGATGCCGAGCGTCTCAGCCACCTCGCGGTAGGGCTCGTCGCAGATCGGGAAGCCGCCCTGCAGGGTGTTGACGATGGCGCGGTCCAGCTCATCCATGGACGGCTGCGGCCTGCGGGATGTAGTGGGCGCCGCGTTGCTTGAAGCGACGGCGTGAAAACAGGATGGCATGCGGAACATGGCCGAGCCGGAAGCGTTCGCGCAACTCCGCCACGGCGCGCTCGACGCCGGCGCGCTCGCGACCGTGGATCATGCAGTAAAGGTTGTAGGGCCAATCCGGCAGGTGGCGCCGGCGCTGGTAGCACAGCGTCACCTCCGGTTCGGCCGCGAGCAGGCCGCCGATGCGCCCCACCTCGTCGTCCGGCAGGTCCCAGACGACCATGGCGTTGGCGGTATAGCCGAGCTCGTGGTGGCGTACGACGACGCCGAAGCGCTTGATCAGGCCCTCGCCGCGCCAGCGCTTGAGCGTGGCGATGACCTCCGCCTCGTCCAGGCCGGCCTGCTCGCCGAGACGGGCGAAGGGCCGCGGCACCAGCTCGAGGCCGTGCTGCAGGGCGCCCATCAGCTTCTGCTCCGGCAAAGTCAGTTGGCGCAGGTCGCCGGCCTCGATGCGGCGCGTGGTACACGGCGCCTTGCAGACGCCGGCGAGGTCGAAACCGAGGTCGATGTAGAACTCGTGCTCGAGCGGCAGTGAGATGACGGCGCAGCCGCTGTCGCGCTCGATGGCGGCCAGCGCCTCGTCGAGGTGCGCCTCGTCGCGCGCCGTGACGACGAACCACAGGTTGTAGCGATGCTCGCGCTCGTAGTTGTGATTGACCTCGGGCCGCGCGCTGACGCGCGCCGCGATCTCTTCCAGCCGCTCCGGCGGCGCCGCCAGGGCGGCGAGCGTGCTGGCGCCGACGCGGCGCGGCGCGAAGACGGCGCCGACGCGGCTCACCACGCCCTCGCCGCGCAGGCGCTGCAGGGCGGCGAGCACCGTTTCCTCGTCCACGCAAAGCCTGTAGGCGATCTCCGCGAAGGGCTGCGGCTCCAGCGGGAAGTCGCGCTGGAATTCGTTGATGAGGCGGAAGTCGAGGGAATCCATGGGGTCCTGCTAGAAACCGATGCGCGCCGCGCGGCTGGAGAAGAAGATGCCGGAGGGGTTCCGCGCCGGCAGTTCCGCCAGCCGGGCGAAGCTGGCGGTGTCGACCACCACGACGCGGTTGTCGTCGCGTGCCGAGATCCAGACGTGCTCGCCGCGCGGCGTGAATTCCATGTGCAGCACGGCCTTGCCGGGCGCGAGCGTGCGCACCACCTTCTGTTCGAGGGTATCGATGACCTGGACCTGGCTGTAATCGGGAAAGGCGAAGTTCACCCAGATCTGGCGGCCGTCCGGTCGCGCCATGACGAACACCGGCTGGCCCTTGACGGGGATGCGGCCGACTTCCTGCCAGGTCGCGGTGTCGACCACCAGCACTTCGTGCCTGCCGATGGCGGGCAGGTAGGCACGCCCGCCCGCCACCGCCCAGCCGCGCAGGTGCGGCATCTTGTATACCGGCAACTTTTCCTGTCCCTTGCCGTAGTCGGCGAGAATTTTCCTGGCGCCCTGCTCCGGCCGCCACAGGTCGACCAGGGCGAGGCCGTCCTCGCCGAAGAGGCCGGCAATGTAGTGGCGCCCGTTCGGCGTCACCAGCCCGTCGTAGGGCTGGCGGCCGATGTTGCGGAATTTGGTCACCTTCGGCGCGCGCGGCTGCGACAGGTCGGCGACCCAGATCTCGCCGGCGTCGAACAGGGCGAAGACGAACCGGTTGCCCGGCACGTCGGCGAGGCCGACCACCTTGGAGAACTGCTTCCCGTCACCGTAGGCGGCGGGAATGTCGGCGAGGAGTTCCAGCGTTCCGGCGTCGAACACCTTCACGCCGCCAGGCTGATAGTTCTGCGCGGCCACCAGGCGGCCGTCCTGCGAGACGGCGCCGCCGATCGAGTTGCCGGCCTGCATGATGCGCCTGGCGATCTTCCGTTCGAGCAGGTCGACCTTGGTCAGCCCGCCGTCGCGGCCGAAGACGTAGGCGTAGCGGCCGTCGCGCGAATACACGGCGGAGGCGTGGGAGAGGTCGCCCAGTCCCTCGATGCGGCCGAGGATGGCCCGGGCGCTGGTATCGACCACCACCACGCTGCCGCCGGCCCGCTCGATGACGATGCCGAGGTCGCCGCTGCCGCGCAGGACGGGCGCGGCGCAGGCGGAGAGCAGGCACGCGGCAAGGAGGGACAGCAGGGATTTCATCATCGGGTTTCCTCCGGAAAGCCGGTCATCAGCCGGCGCACGATCCAGTCGGCCTCGGCCTCGTTCATGAAGGCCTGCCAGGGCGGCATCGGCGTGCCGGGCCGTCCCTGCAGGACGGTAAGGCGCAGCGACTCCGCCGGCTTGTCGCGCAGCGACTCGGGCAGCAGGGCCGGACCGAGGCCGCCTTTCAGGGTCAGGCCATGGCAGGCGCCGCAATCCTGCCGCACCATGCGCACCAGTTCGCGCGCGCGCTCCGGCGCCGGATCGGCCGCAATCACGGCAGGCGCCACGGGAATGAGGAACAGCGTGGCAAGCGCCCAGCAGAGGGTCGGGTTTGCGTTCATGTCGTACGATCAGGATGCCCGTTACGACAGGCTAACGCTTTGACATTTCTCAAATACGAAAAAAACGGGGGCCCGCAGGCCCCCGCTCGTGCCGGCTTGCGCCGGGCTGGATCAATACACGTCCTTCTGGGTGTTGAAGACGTTGAACTTGCCGGTCGGGGTGATCAGCTTCGGATCCTTGATGACGGCCTTCAGCTTGCGCGTCTTGTCGTCGACCACCACGATGGCGGATTGCTTGTCCTTCGCGCTCCACACCGAGAACCAGACCTCGTCGCCGGCCTTGTTGTATTCCGGCTGCAGGACGCGCTTGGCGCCATCGCCCACGCCGGCCCATTCGGCGATGGGCAGCGCGACATAGCCCTTGTCGAGGTTGTTGATGTCGAACACGGCGATCGTCTGGCTGATCTTGGGATCGGGGTTCAGCGTGGTATCCACCCACAGGTTCTTCGATTTCGGGTGGGTCTTGATGAAGACCGAGCCGCCGCCCTGGCCCTTCAGCGTCTGCACCACTTTCCAGGCGTTTTTCTTGTTGCCCTTGGGGTCGGTGCCGATCAGGCTGATGGTCTCGTCACCGAGGTGGCCGGTGGCCCAGACGGGACCGAACTTCGGATGCTTGAAGTTGGCGCCGCGGCCCGGGTGCGGGATCTTGCCGACGGGAACGATGGCTTCCAGCTTGCCTTCCTTGGTGTCGATGACGACGATCTTGTCGGACTGGTTGGCGGCCATCAGGACGTAGCGCTGGGAGGACTCCCAGCCGCCGTCGTGCAGGAAGCGGGCGGTGGCGATCTCGGTGATCTTCAGGTTGTTGAGGTCCGAGTAGTTGGCCATCAGCACCTTGCCGGTTTCCTTGACGTTCACCACGAACTCCGGCTTGTGGTGGTTCGCCACGATGGCGGCCACGCGCGGCTCGGGGTGGTATTCCTGCTCGCCGACCGTCATGCCGCGGGTGCCGACGATCTTCATCGGCTCCAGCGTGTCGCCCTTCATGATGACGAACTGCGGCGGCCAGTAGGTGCCGGCGACGGCATACTTGTCCTCGAAGCCCTTGTACTTCGAGGTCTCGACGGAGCGCGCCTCGAGGCCGACCTTGATCTCGGCGACGACGGCGGGCTGTTCCATCCACAGGTCGATCATGTCGATCTTGGCGTCACGGCCGATGACGAAGAGGTAGCGGCCGGAAGCCGACATGCGCGAGATGTGCACGGCGTAGCCGGTCTTGATGATGGAGACGATCTTCTTGGAGTCGCCGTCGATGAGGGCGATCTCGCCGGCGTCGCGCAGCGTCACCGAGAAGAGGTTGTCCAGGTTCAGCTTGTTCATCTTCCTGGTCGGACGCTTCTCGGGCGCCACATGCACCTTCCAGGTGGCCTTCATGTCCTTCAGGCCGTACTCCGGCGGAATGGGCGGCTCGTGCTGCAGGAAGCGCGCCATCAGGTCGACGTCCTTGTCGGACAGTTCGCCCGAGGTGCCCCAGTTCGGCATGCCGGCGGGGGTGCCGTAGTTGATGAACACCTTCAGGTATTCCGTGCCCTTGGGCAGGGTAATGTCAGGGGTGAGCGGCTTGCCGGTGGCGCCCTTGCGCAGCACGCCGTGGCAGCCGGCGCAGCGTTCGAAATAGATCTGCTTGGCGCGGGCGAATTCCTGCGGGCTGACGGGCGGCGCCTTGGGGGTGATGGTTTCCCGGAACTGCTCGGGCTTGATATCCACGGGCGCGCCCTTGTAGCGCATGTCTCCCGGCGTGGTTCCCGGGTGCTCGGCAGGCTTGGTTTGGCCAAAGGCGGTGCCGGACAGCGCCGGCAGACCGATCAAGAGTGAAAACCCTGCTGCCAGGGCCAGTTTACGACTTTGCATCTAACCTTCTCCTATCGACTTGAGTAAGCGGGTTTTCAACTGCCGGAAAGCGTGCATTAAAGTTCCGGAGGGTCCGGCAAGCCTTGATACAGATCAATAAAGCAACCTTTAACTGTTTGATTATTATCAATGTTTGTCGGTTTGCGGCATGACATCCGGGTTGCCGTCGGAGGCGCCCGAAGGGACGGCCGGGCCACCGCCCGATTTGTCCTGGCCGCGCAGCAGCTGCTGCTCGCGCCGCTTGCGCCGGTCGATCAGGGGCAGGCAGACCTTGTCATTGTAATAGATCACCTGGCAATCCAGACAGTAATGGCATTCGTTGGCGTTGATCTCCCCGGTCGCCCGGATGGCACGCACCGGGCACTGGTTGGCGCAGACCTGGCAGGGCTTGCCGCACTCCTTGCGGCGGCGCAGCCACCACTCGAACAGGCGGAAGCGGCCGGGAATGGCCAGCGCCGCGCCGAGCGGGCACAGGTACTTGCAGTAGAACTTCCGATTGACCGCCGCAACGCCGATGAGGATCAGGGCATACAGCACGTAGTTCCATTCGCGCTGGAAGCGCATGGTGATCACCGTCTTGAACGGCTCCACCTCGGCATACCAGGCGGCTTCGGAGATCGACTGCAGTGAGATGCCGAAGAGCAGGATGAGGATGATGTACTTGAGGGCCACCAGCCGCTCGTGCACCGCGTCGCTGAATTCGACCTCCGGCAGCTTGAGCTTGCGCGAAGCGATCAGGATCAGTTCCTGGAGGGCGCCGAAGGGGCAGAGCCAGCCGCAATACACCCCGCGCCCCCACAGCAGCAGCGTCATGGCGACGAAGCCCCACAGGATGAACAGCATCGGGTCGATGAGGAAGTTCTCCCAGCGGAACCCGTGCATGACCGAGTTGACGAAAGTCAGCACGTTGATGACGGACAGCTGCGCCAGCCCCCACCAGCCGATGAAGAAGAGGGTGTAGACGTGGAAGCCGTTGCGCACGTAGGTCAGCAGCGTCGGATCGCGCGCCAGCCAGTCCTGGAAGATCAGCACGAAAAACAGCAGGATCAGGCCGCCGACCAGGACCGCGATGTCGAACTGGCGATTCTTCCAGATCGCGACCCACTCCGGTTCGGGCTGTTCCGCCATCCTGCCGCCCGGGCCGCCGAAGGGGCGCGGGTCGGTACTGCCATCCCTGGCCGCACCCCCCGCAAGGGCCGGGCCTGGCGCGGCCGGCGGCGCGGCCGCCGGGGCGGACTGACCGCTGCGAATGCCGCGGGATTCCGCCACCAGCCTGGCCGAGCGCATCACCGTGGCGTTGATGACCATCACGGTGATGGTGGCCCCCGTAATGCCGTCGATGGCGATGCGCCCTTCCCGCGGCGCGCCGATAATCACCTTGTCGAAAGCCGACTTGCCCCGGTATTGCGCCACATAGCCGTCCAGCCGCTCCGGCGTAATGCCGACGGCCAGGATGGGCTCGTCGTGCTGGACGATGGTCAAGCCGGCAACGCGGCCGCCGGTGTCGATGCCGACCAGCGTATTGATGGGCTTGCCGGAATAGGCCGGAATGCGCAGGACGTCGTTGGTCAGGAAGATGTAGCCGAGCAACTGTCCGGCCTTGAAGACTGGCGCCGAGGGCGGGGAGCCCTCGAATTCCCCGAAGGTTTCGGCATCGGGGAAGATGCCGCGCAACTGCGGGTAGGCCGTTTCCCATTCGGCCGCCTGAGCAAGCGGGATCAGAAGGAGCAAGAGTGCCAGGCCAATCAGCCTTGCGGTTCCCATGAAGGCCTTGAGGTGCGGAAGCGCCAATCGATAGCGAGGGGCGCAGTGTATCGGGATTGTCCGAGGAAATAAAGGGCGAGGACCCCGGAAGATCGCCGCAACTCATTGACCTGAAATGTCGAACAGGAAATAATGTCCGCTTCGCATTCGGCCAACCGGACCACGCCAAAAGGCATAGGATGCATTCAGGCCGCGGACAGATCCAGAATGAGAAGTTCCGCCCGTTCTTCTGGGTGGATGGGGATTTCCGCATCTCCGGCTGGCCCGACGCGACGGCCCGGGCCTTGCATGTCACCGCTCGCGCCGCGGTCGGGCGGCATTGCTGGGATGTCGTTTACCAGTGCCGGCAAACGACGCCGCCGTCCTGTTGCGGCGACTGCTCCTGCCCGAGCCAGCCCGACAAGGTGTCCGTCGCCGCCAGGCGCAACACCCGCACCCGCTGCGCCGTGCTTCCGCTCCCCAGCGCAAGCCAGGGCGCGCTCGTCTGGCTGCCCTTTCAGCTCATCGCCAGCGGCGCCACGGGCAGCGCCCGTCTTGAAGGCCTCGTCATCCGAGGGGCGCTCGCCAGCAGCCTGGGTTCGATCCACGCCACCCTCGACAACCTCCGCCGCATCTGCGCCGCCGACGACTGCGAGATGTTCCTCCTCGATCCTTCGGCCAAGGAGGTCTTTCTCGTCGATTGCGTCGGCCAGGACCGGGAGGCGTTCCTTGAAAAAACGCATATGCCCCTGGGCGCCGGTTATCCCGGCGCCGTCACGCTGAACCAGACGCCGCTCTTCACGAACCGCTTCCAGAAAGACCGCCAGTTCCTGCGCGGCAGCGTCAAGCGCTGCGGCATCCGCTCGTTCATCGGCGTTCCCTTGATGGACGGCGGCCGTCCGCTCGGCTATATCGGCGTGGGCTGGCGCGATGGCGCCGTCCCCATGGAATGGGGGCTGCGCGTGCTCGACGAAGTCCGCAACATCCTGCCGATCGCCGTGCCGCCGCGGCTGGTGCCGACGCATTTCCTCCAGGCGCCGGCGGCCAGGCTCGCCTTGCGCTGCTTCGGCCCGCTGGAAATCTTCCGCGACGGCGCAAGGATTCCGGCCGAGGCCTTCAGGCGGCGAAAGGCCCTGCGCCTGCTGAAGACGCTCGTGCTGATGCACGGCGCACCCATCCACCGCGACAAGCTGATCGAGATGCTCTGGCCGGGCTCGCCGCTCCCGGCCGCCGTCAACCGCCTGCACGGGGTGGTCAATTCCCTGCGCTCGAACCTGGAAGCCCATCGCCCGCCGCGTTCCTCGGAATACATCGTCTGCCAGGACGATTTCTTCCGCTTCAACACCGATGCGCCGCATTCGGTCGATCTGTTCGATTTCTGCGACGCCGAGGCCCTCGCGCGGAAGGCCCTCCGCCAGGGCGAACAGGAACGCGCGCTCGATCTGCTGGAAAAGGCGGTACAGCTTTACCGTGGCGACCTGTTCTCGGACGACAGCGAGGACGAGTCCGTCGAGACCCACCGCGTCCGGCTGAGGCACACCTACCTCGACGCCGTCCGCATGCTTTCACAACTGAGGATGCACCTCGGGCAGGGCGACGAGGCGATCCGCGTGCTGCGCGCGGCGCTCGACATCGAACCGGTGGCCCTCGACCTGTACGAAACGCTCATCACCCAACTGGCCGACACCGGCCGCCTGGCGGAGGCGCGCCAGCAGTACGAATGCTGCTGTGCCGCGCTGCGCAAGCATCTCGACATGGAACCGCCGGCCCGGTTGCGGGCACTGGAAAAGCAGCTTTACTGATCCGGTCACTGCCCGGACGGGCGGTTGCAGTGATGCAGCAGCATCCCGGTCAGCAGCGATCCGCCGATGATGTTGCCCAGCGTCACGGGAATCTGGTTCCAGAACAGCCACTGGCCGACGGAGACCTCGGCGCCCAGCAGCATGCCGATCGGGATGATGAACATATTGACGATCGAATGCTCGTAGCCGAGCGAGAAGAACGTCGCCACCGGCAGCCAGACCGAAACGACCTTGCCGGCGCTGGAGGTCGAGCTCAGGCCGAGCACCGTACCGAGCGCCACCATCCAGTTGCACAGAACGCCCTTGACCAGCGCCGTCATCCAGCCGTGCGCGCCGTCGTGCGCATAGGCCAGCGTCTTCGCTTCGGCGACGCTGGCAATCTTGTCGCCGAGCGCGCCGGCGCCATGGCTGAAGGCGCCGGTCAGGGCCACGGCAATGAGGCCGCCGACGAACAGGCTGCCGATGAAATTCCCCAGATAAACCCAGCCCCAGTTGCGCAGCATTGCGACGGGCTGCGTGCGGCCGCGCGCCACGCCGAACGCAAGGACGGCGAAGTTCCCGGTGGCGAGTTCCATGCCGAGCAGCACGATCATGGCGAAGCCGACCGGGAAAACCGCTCCGGCGACGAGCGCGGCCGGGCCCGGCGGCAGGCCTTCCGTCACCCTGAAGGCCAGCGCGGTCGCATAGGCGAGGAGCGCGCCGGACATGAAGCCCTTCAGCAGCATGCAATTGACGGTGAGCGCCGCCTTCTTGCAGCTGGCGGCCTCCACTTCCTCCATCAGCTTCAGTGGTGCGACGTGATCCATGCCTTCGCCGCATCGATGTCGGGCCGGCTCCGCCGGAGCCGCCCGCCCAGGGAGAAAACGCCGAGGGCCGCGATCAGGGCCGCCAGTGCCGGCAGCAGCAACAGCAGCATGCCCCAGTCGAGTCGCGTCTCGCCGGTCGCCGCATCGAACGTGAAGCAGCTCAGCGGCGTCTGTCCGGGCACGGCATAGAACGGAATGAAGCTGCCGCGCAGCTCCCAGACCAGCTCGCGCATGCGCCCGCCTTCGCCGCCGCCGGCCACCAGCGCCCGCACCACGCGCCCGCCGTCGATCCCGACGATCATCGCGTTGTGCTCGATCTGTCGCCGGGCGGGGTCGTAGCGATACCAGAAATCCAGCGCGCCGGTGATGCGCCCGAGCGCCTCGCGGTCGGTGACGGCAAAGTCCCAGCCGGGGGACCCCAGCAGGCCGAGCGCCGCGGCCTGCGCCTCGACGTCCTCGGCGCTGTCGGCATCGTCGAAGCTCAGTGCCAGCACCCGATAGTCGCTGCCCAGACCGCCGGACCTGCGCGTGGCATCGCGCACCCCTTCCAGGAACGGCGTGCAGATGCCGGTGCAGCGGCGATAGAAGAACGTCACCAGCAGGGGGCGCTCGCGCCACAGGTCAGACAAATGCAGCCTGCGCCCGTCGGAGAGCTGCAGCGGTATGTCGGGCACGGCGCGATCGATCAGCCGGCTCTCCAGCTGCGACACGCCGGGCCCCGTCTCTCCCGCGCAGGGCGCGCAAAGGAATAGGGCCAGAGCGCCGGCGCCGAGGAGGCCGGGCCAGCCCGCGGCCGGACGCGGCTCAGGACGCGGTCTGCAGCGCCTTGTACCAGCGTCTTCCGGTTTCGGAAAGATAGATGAAGAAGCCAATCAGGAACACCGTGGCGAAGACTGCGGCGATGGCGGAAAAGGTCCCCCCGTGGGCAAGTTCGGCGGGGTAGATGGCGAAGCGGCGCGGCACCGAATAGGCGCCGGACAGGTAGAACATCAGGAAGAAGCCGTAGGCACCCCCCACCATCAGGAACGTGACCAGCTTCTGCAGGCCCGGACGCTCCGGTTCGGCGGCGGCTTCCTGGCTGCAGTGGTAGAAGTAGGCGAAAACGAGAAACACCAGGCCGGCCAGCATGTAGGTGTGGAAATGCGCCGGCACCCAGAGCGTGTTGTGCAGCCGGACGTTGGCGCTGATCGTCGAGTCGATGACGGCGCCCATGCCGCCGATGGCCCAGCCGACCAGGCCGAGGAAGAACAGCAGCGAGGCCAGGTTCCAGCGCATGCGCGCCCGATAGACCAGCAGCAGCGCGCCGAAAATGGTCACGACGGCGGCCGGAATGGCGCTGGCGTAGGAGGCGATCTGGCCGATGTACTGCAGGGTGCCGGGCTGGACGAAATCCATGTACAGGTGGTGGAAGTAGGCGAACAGGACGATCAGCAGCACGGTGTTCCAGGAGATGGCCACGATCCGGTTCGACTTCCAGGGCCGGCCGGCATACTGTGGCAGTACCTCGTAGGCGGCCGCGACACCCAGATACATCGCCAGGTTCACGATGGTATGGCCGAAAAAGAAGGTGAAGTTCTTCATCAGCAGCGCGTCGCTGGGGGCCCCCGTGAACAATTCGAGATAGAACAGGACCAGAACGATGACGCCGGCCACCAGCGCCGCCACCCCGGCGATCAGGCTGACGGTGATGATCATGATCGACGGCGGGATCTCCGGTTCGCTGCGCCCGGCCAGATAGTGCCAGCCCAGGGCGTGCGTAATGGAGTATTTCACGGCGATGGCACGCAGCAGGTCGAGCGACCACAGCAGCCAGGTGGCGCCGAGAATCGTCAGTGAAAGCAGGAAGGCCACCGCCGACCAGACCGGCCATTCGCCCTTGAAGGGCAGCGGGTAGAGAAAGTACCAGCCGGCCGCGAATTTGCCCAGAAAGGCACTCACCAGCAGGATCAGCACCCCCACCAGCGTGCCGAAGAGCGCCAGCCCGCGCACTGCCGGCGAGGGCTCGGTGTAACGGCTGAGGATGTCGGCGGCACAGGCCATCGCCGCGACATACCAGACGCCGACCATGCCGACGCCGTGAAGGGTCATCATCGGATAGAACCAGGTCTGGGTGCCGGCCAGGCCGCCGGCCTGCACGGTCCGCATGTAGATGCCCAGTATCGCCAGAACCGGAAACAGCAGGAAGGTGATGCCCATCCAGTACAGCGTGTAGCTATTGGCCTTGCGCATGGTTTGCCTCCGCGGGTTATTTCACGTTGAAGCCGGACTGCATGGCGTGGTGGCCGGCAGCGCAGTATTCCAGGCAGAACACCTTGTAGAAGCCGCCCTGGGCGAGCCGGACCCTGAGCCGGTTGACGTAGCCCGGCATGGCCTGGGTCTGTGCCAGGAGCTGGCGCTCCGGCCCATACACGCCGAAGCCGTGGTTGACGTCGAGGCTGGTGACGCGGAACTCGACGAGCGCATCGGCCGGCAGCTCGAGGCGCTGCAGGGTCGGGATGCGCCCGAGGTCGGCGGCGCGGGTGATCGGCTCGTCGGAAAAGACGAAGTCGAACTGGCGCGCCGCGACATACACGATGCGGTCGGGCTTGAGGCTCGCCACGGCATAGGGCGCGCCCGGCATGGTCAGCGCGAGCGCGGCCACGACGACGACGCTGGCGGAGGCGAACAGCGTCTTGCGAAAGCCGTAGGCCTTCTTCACATTCACCTCTTCCGGCGAGCGGGTGCTGAAGCCGACCCAGGCGAACACCAGCAGGATGATGGCGGAGATGAAAAAGAACATGCCGAGCACGATGGATTGCGGCGCGATGAGTTGCGGCCGCCCGAGGGCCGCCACGGCGGCCGCCGGCGTTTCCGCCGGCGCGGCCGCGGCATCGCTTGTGCTGCGGATGTGGCCGAGCAGCGCCCGGGCCTCGGACGCCTTGAGTCCGAGGTTGGGCATGACGATGCGGTTGAACTGCTCGACCAGACGGACGGCAATCTCGTCCTTCTCCGCGATCATCCTGTCCGGCTGGGTGATGAAGCGGATGAGCCATTCCTCGGTGCGGCGCTTGTGCGCGCCATGCAGGTCCGGCCCGACGCGGGGGCCGCCGCCGATGGTATGGCAGGAGGCGCATTTCTGTTCGAACAGGATCCTGCCCTGGTTTGCGTCATCCGCTTCGGCCCCGGCAGGACCGACCGGCGCGAAAAGCAATGCCAGCACGACTGCGACTATGCGATGCATCGACGTCCCTCCCCCTTTGGAATTCGACGATGCACGGTTTTTACGACGACCCTCTTACGCGCCACTTACACGCGGGGAAAGAGGCAGCCGGCCGCGGGCAAAAGAACGTGAATAGTTACTATCGAAGAACCTCGATCCGCCCCTTCATCTCCGGATGCGGCCCGCAGGTGTAGTCGTATACGCCCGGCTTGTCGAATCGGTGCTGCCAGGACTCGCCCGGGAAGAAGCGTTCGGACTCGACGATGCCGCCGCTGCCGGCGAACAGCACCGAATGGCTGGCGCGCTTTTCATGGTTGGTCCATTTCACGGTGGTGCCGGCCTTGATCTTCAGTTCGGCCGGTTCGTACCTGTAGTCCTTGATGCCGACCTCGACCGTCTGCGCCAGGGCAGGGCCGGCCGGCAAAGTCAGTCCCCACAGGACGGCGAGGATCATGGCCTTCTGTCGCATTGAAACCTCCGAAAAGGAACGGGGAGCCTTTCGCTCCCCGTTTGTCCAGCCCGCGCCCGGCGAAGTTCCCCGGGCAATCCGTCCTACTGCTTGGCCGCGGTGATATCGGCCTTGGCGTCGATGCCCAGCGTGTAGCCGAGCGAGACATGGTGGAAGCGGCCGTGGGTATGGTCGTCGTGGATGGCGAAGCCGAAGTTGTAGATCTTGCCGGCCGCCATGGCGATGTCGCCCTCGCCGCCGCTCAGCTTGCGGGTGAAGACGACGACCCACTCGTCGCCCTTCTTCTCGCCCTTGGCCTCGACCAGCGCCTTGCCGCCGTCCATGACGCGCTTGTCGGCGACGTAGCCGTCGTGCCTGGCGCCCTTGCTGGTCCACTGGACCAGGTCGTAGAACTTGCCGCTGCCGAGGCTGCCGTCCTTGACGTACTTGGTCTTCTTGTCGTCCTTGGCATCCGGCATGGTGCGGGCGTCCTGGTGGCAGGTCTCCCAGCAGCCGGAGAGGTTGGCGCGCTCGATCTTGTTGTCCTCGAACATCACGGCCAGCTTGACCTGGTTGTCCTTGTCCATCTTCGCGGCGCCGCCGGCCGGCTGTTTCCAACTGAAGCGCAGGTAGAGGTTGGCGCCGTCGTGCGCCGCCTGGACCTTGACCGGGATGGCGCCGGCCTTGCCCTTGATGGGACTCGGCTCGATCTTCTGCCCGGTCACCATCTTCTGGCCCATTTCGGCGGCCTCCTCGTCGTGGCAGCCGGCGCAGCCCTCGCCTTTTTTCATGCCGCGCGCGCCGCCATGTTCGGTGCCCTTGACGATCCACTCGATCGGCGACACGCCGGGGTAGAAGACGGTGATGTTTCTTCCTTTCGCCTTGCTCCAGTCCGGCGCGGCCGCGGCGGCGCCGGCGCCGAGCGCAGCGAACAGCACGAAGGAGGTGGCAAGTGCGAATTTCTGTTTCTGCATGGATGGCTCCTAGAGTGTCCAAGAAACGCCGGGGGCGTGCAGCCCCCGGCTTCTGCGGCCGTCACGGACGGATCAATAAATGTCCTTCACCGTATTGTAGACATTGAACTTGCCGGTCGGCGTGATCATCTTCGGATCGGTGATGACCTTCTTGACCTTCAGGGTCTTGTCGTCATACACCACGATGGCCGACTGGTTGGTCTTGCCGCCCCACAGCGAAATCCACACCTCGCTGCCGTCCTGGTTGAACTCCTGGTGCACCGCGCGGCGCAGCGCCTTGGTTTCCGGCAGGCCGGAGTCCTTGGCGACGTCGATCTTCACCGGCGGCTTGGACAGGTCGGTCAGGTCGAATACCAGGTTGACCTCGGCGTTCTCCCGCTCCGGGTTCATCGGCATGTCGGTCCACAGGTGCTTCGACTTCGGATGCGTCTTGACGAACAGGTTGCCGGCACCCGGCGTCTTCAGCTCCTCGACCACTTTCCAGTTGTGCTTCTTGTACTTGACGTACTTGGGATCGGGGTGCGGCGTCGAGATCAGCGAAATCACGGCGTCGCCGAGGTGACCGGTGGCCCAGACCGGGCCGTACTTCGGGTGGATGAAGTTGGCGCCGCGGCCCGGGTGCGGGATCTTCTTGGTGTCGACCAGGGCCGCCAGCTTGCCGGTCTTGGTGTCGACCGCCGCCACCTTGTGCGAGGCGTTCGCCGCGACGAGGAAGTAGCGCTTGGTGATGTCCCAGCCGCCGTCATGGAGGAACTTGGCGGAGTTGATGGTGGTGGTCTTCAGGTTGTTGATGTCGCTGTAGTCCACCAGCAGGATCATGCCGGTTTCCTTGACGTTGATGACCCACTCCGGCTTGATGTGCGAGGAAACGATCGAGGCCACGCGCGGCTCGGGATGGTATTCGCCGTCGACCGTCATGCCGCGGGTCGACACGACCTTGAGCGGCTTCAGCGTGTCGCCTTCCATGATCGAGTACTGGGGCGGCCAGTAGGAGCCGCCGACCAGGTACTTGTCCTCGAAGCCCTTGAACTTGGAGGTATCGACCGAGCGGGCATCGGAACCGATCTTGACCGTGGCGACCGTGGTGGGCTTCTCGAACCAGAGGTCGATCAGGGTGACGAGGCCGTCGCGGCCGACGGTGTAGACGTAGCGGCCCGAGGCCGACAGGCGCGAGATGTGCACCGCGTAGCCGGTCTTCAGGATCTGCCAGATCTCCTTGGTGTCGCCGTCGATCAGGGCCAGCTCGCCCGTGTCGCGCAGGGTCACCGCGAAGACGTTCTTCAGGTTGATCTTGCTCATCTGCTTCTTCGGCCGCTGGTCGACCGGCACGACCAGCTTCCAGGAGTCCTGCATGTCCTTCAGGCTGAACTCCGGCGGCACATCCGGCACGTTCTGGATGTAGCGCGACATGATGTTGATCTCTTCCTTGGTCAGGATGTCGTCGTAGTTCACCATCCCGCCCTCGGTGCCGAAGGCGATGATCTTCTCGAGGCGGTTGGTGCCCAGCTTGAGCGTGCCGCCCGAGGTCTCCTGGCCATCCTTGCCCTTCTTGGTCCAGTGCGGCTCCAGGTTCTTGCCGGTGGCGCCCTTGCGCAGCACGCCGTGGCAACCGGCACAACGCTCGAAGTAGATTTTCTTGCCGATGGCCTTCTCTTCCGCCGTCATGGCCGGCGGCGTCGCATCCTGGGCGCTGGCGGTATTGAACAGGCCGGCCAGGGCAAGCGGCAGGGCCGCCAGACCCAAGGCAGCGGATTTCGCATTACGTTTTTGCATTTGACATCTCCCTCCACGAAGAACCCGGTTGAACGAAAGAGCCCAAAAAAGGGTGGTTTTTGTGCTGGCGCCAGATTCCGCCGAACAGACCCTCCATTCCTTGATTTTTATCAAACTCAAGAAATGTCCCGGAACAAAACAGGGGAATTCTTAATATAGATTAACTTTTGTCAAAATCGAGAAATTTGGGCGGCCTCGCGCGGCATGTGTTTTGAGTCCGCTCGATAAGTGGTGCCGGGAGGGGGAATCGAACCCCCACGCTGTTGCCAGCGGCGGATTTTGAGTCCGCTGCGTCTACCAATTCCGCCATCCCGGCAGGGAGGCAAACTTCTACTGAGCCGGCGGCGGATTTTGGCTCCGGCCGCCGCTTCGCGGCTTAACCAGCAAGCCGGTTAGCCTGCGCCGCAACAAGCTGCTTCGCAGCGTGTTGTGAGTCCGCTGCGTCTACCAATTCCGCCATCCCGGCTGGGGCCCGCGTAGAATGACGGGCCGAAAGAGCCGGCATTATCCCGCATCCGGCGCCCTCTTATCAAACAGAATGCCGCTGTCCCTCGCCGATTTCGATTACGACCTGCCGGCGGAACTGATCGCCCAGTTCCCGCTGCCCAGCCGCACCGCCAGCCGACTGCTGGTCGTGGATGGCGGGCGCCTGGCCGACCGGCACTTCGCCGACCTGCCCGTCCTGCTGCGCGCCGGCGACCTGCTGGTGTTCAACGACACGCGCGTCCTGCATGCCCGGCTGCACGGCGTCAAGGACAGCGGCGGCCGCATCGAAGTGCTGATCGAGCGTCCTGTCGGGCGACATGAGGCGCTGGCGCAGATCCGCGCCAGCCATGCGCCCTGGCCGGGCAGCCGGCTGCTGCTGGAAGGCCTCATCGAAGTCGACGTCGTGGCACGCGAGGGCGCCTTCCATCTGCTGCGTTTTCCGCCGACGGAAGACCTGGTCGGCCTGCTCGAACGCCACGGCAAGCTGCCGCTGCCGCCCTATATCCAGCGCCAGGCGGAGGAGGCCGACGAGGCCCGCTACCAGACGGTGTATGCCCGTGAGCACGGTTCCGTCGCCGCGCCGACGGCCGGCCTGCATTTCGATGAAGCCCTCCTCGAAACCCTGCGCCGGAGCGGCGTCGAATGCGCCTGGCTCACCCTGCACGTCGGCGCCGGCACCTTCCAGCCGGTGCGGGTCGACGACCTGGCGCGCCACCGCATGCACCGCGAGCGCTATGTCATTCCCGCCGACACGGCGAAGGCCCTGGCCGACGCGCGCACCCGCGGCGGACGCATCGTCGCGGTCGGCACCACCACCCTGCGCGCGCTCGAAGCCGCCGCGCAGGAAGGCGAGATCCTCGCCGGCCCGGGCGAGACCGATCTGTTCATCCTGCCCGGCTTCCGCTTCCGCACCGCCGACGCCCTCATCACCAATTTCCATCTGCCCAAATCGACCCTGCTGATGCTGGTGTCGGCCTTCGGCGGACTGGAGAACCTGCGCCGGGCCTATGCCCATGCGCTGGCCGAACGCTACCGCTTCTTCAGCTACGGCGACGCCATGTTCCTGACACGGCACGACGCGACATGAGGTTCGATCTGCTCGCCGCGGACGGCGCCGCCCGCCGCGGCCGCCTGACCCTGGCCCATGGCGCCGTGGACACCCCGGCCTTCATGCCGGTCGGCACCTACGGCGCGGTGAAGGCCATGGCGCCGGACGAGGTCAAGGCCCTCGGCGCGCAGATCATGCTCGGCAACACCTTTCACCTCTGGCTGCGCCCGGGCCTGGAGGTGATCGCCGCCCACGGCGGCCTGCACCGCTTCATGGGCTGGGACGGTCCGATCCTCACCGATTCCGGCGGCTTCCAGGTGTTCAGCCTGGGCGCGCTGCGCAAGATCGGCGAGGAAGGCGTCAAGTTCGCCTCGCCGGTCAACGGCGACCGGCTGTTCCTCACGCCGGAGGAGTCGATGCGCATCCAGCGCGTGCTGAATGCCGACGTCGTCATGATCTTCGACGAATGCACGCCCCACCCCGCCACGCATGCCGAGGCGGCGAAATCGATGCGGCTGTCCCTGCGCTGGGCAGAGCGCTCCAGGCGGGCCCACGAAGGCAACCCCAACGCCCTCTTCGGCATCGTCCAGGGCGGCATGTACGAGGACCTGCGCGATGAGTCGCTCGCCGGCCTGGCCGGAATCGGCTTCGACGGCTACGCCATCGGCGGCCTCTCGGTGGGCGAGCCGAAGGCCGACATGCAGCGCATCCTCGCCCACACCGCGCCGAGGCTGCCGCAGGAGCGGCCGCGCTACCTGATGGGCGTCGGCACGCCGGAAGACCTGGTGCACGCCGTATCCCAGGGCATCGACATGTTCGACTGCGTGCTGCCCACCCGCAACGCCCGCAACGGCTGGTTGTTTACCCGCCACGGCACGGTGAAGATCCGCAACGCCGTCCATGCCGCCGACACGCGCCCACTCGACGAAACCTGCCCCTGCCCTACCTGCCGGAACTTCAGCCGCGCCTACCTGCACCACTTGCAGCGGGTGAACGAGATCCTCGGCGCCCGCCTCAACACCCTGCACAACCTGTTCTATTACCAGCAGCTCATGGCCGAATTGCGCGAGGCCATCGCCGCCGCACGGCTCGACGATTACGTTGCCGCCTTCCGGGCGGCGCGGCGAAAGGCGGCGGAGAAAGCGTCCGGGCTGGTATAATTTCGCGGTTTTTCAATTCCTTGGTGGAGACAAACGTGCTGATTTCAAACGCTTGGGCGCAAGCCGCGCCCGCGGCCGGCGGGGATGCCGCCGGCGGCCTGATGGGCCTGCTGCCCATCCTCCTGATGTTCGTCGTGCTGTGGTTCCTCATGATCCGGCCGCAGATGAAGCGCGCCAAGGAACACAAGGCCATGGTGGAAGCCATGCAGAAGGGCGACGAAGTCCTGACCAACGGCGGCATCGCCGGCCGCATCACCAAGGTCGGCGAGACTTATATCAGCGTCGAGATCGCGGATAACGTCGAGATCTCGCTGCAGAGGACCGCCGTCTCGGCCATCCTGCCGAAGGGCACTTTGAAAACCCTGTGAGCAGTAAGCGGTGAGCGGTAAGCGGTAAGAACAAGAAACCGCCCGCTGCTCACCGTTCACCGCTCACTGCTCACTGCTCACCGCCCCATGAACCGCTATCCGCTCTGGAAATACCTGATCATCGCCTTCGCGCTGGCGGCCGGCCTGCTCTACACGCTGCCCAATTTCTTCGGCGAGGCGCCGGCCGTGCAAGTCTCCAGCATCAGGACGGCGGTGAAGGTCGACGCCGCCCTGCTCGGCCGCGTCGAGGATATCCTGAAAACGGCGGGCATCGCCCGCCAGGGCCTGCTCCTCGACCAGAACAGCATCCGCGTCCGCCTCGACGACACCGAAACCCAGCTCCAGGCGAAGGACGCCATCGAGCGCGCGATCAATCCCGATCCCGAAAACGCCGCCTACGTCGTCGCCCTCAACCTGGTCTCCCGCTCGCCGGACTGGCTCACCGCGATGCACGCCCTGCCCATGTACCTGGGGCTGGACCTGCGCGGCGGCGTGCATTTCCTGCTGCAGGTCGACATGAAGGGGGCGCTGACCAAGCGGCTCGACGCCACCGCCGCGGACCTGCGCTCGCTGATGCGCGACAAGCGCGTGCGCCACGGCGGCATCGCCCGCGAGCGCGACCAGATCGCCATCCGCTTCCGCGATGCGGAGATGCGCGACAAGGCCCGCGCCGCCATCGGCGACGCCCAGCCCGACCTGCTGCTGACGGCCGTCCAGGACGGCGGCGACTTCAGGCTGCTGGCCGTGCTCAAGCCGGAAGCGCAGCAGCGCATCAAGGAATTCGCCCTCAAGCAGAACATCACCACGCTGCACAACCGCATCAACGAACTCGGCGTGGCCGAGCCGGTCATCCAGCAGCAGGGCGCCGACCGCATCGTCGTGCAGCTGCCCGGCGTGCAGGACACGGCCAAGGCCAAGGACATCCTCGGCCGCACCGCCACCCTCGAAGTCAGGCTGGTGGACGACGAGAACAGCCAGAACCCGACCGTGATGGAGGAGGCCGCCCGCGGCCAGCCGCCCTTCGGCACCGAGTATTACGTCGAACGCAACGGCGCCCCGCTGCTGGTGAGAAAGCAGGTCGTCCTCACCGGCGACCGCCTCACCGATGCCCAGCCCGGCTTCGACAGCCAGACCCAGGAGCCGGCGGTGCACCTGACCCTCGACTCGGCCGGCGCCCGCATCTTCAAGGACGTCACCCGCGACAACGTCGGCAAGCGCATGGCCATCCTGCTCATCGAGAAGGGCAAGGGCGAGGTCATCACGGCGCCGGTGATCCGCACCGAAATCGGCGGCGGCCGCGTGCAGATCTCCGGACGCATGAGCACGGTGGAGGCCAACGACGTCGCCCTGCTGCTGCGCGCGGGCAGCCTCGCCGCGCCGATGGAGATCGTCGAGGAACGCACCATCGGCCCGAGCCTGGGCGCGGAGAACATCGAGCGCGGCTTCAACGCCACGCTCTACGGCTTTGTCGCCATCGCCGTCTTCATGATCGCCTATTACCTGGTGTTCGGGCTGATCTCGGTGGTGGCGCTGACCACCAACCTGATGCTGCTGATCGCCCTGCTGTCGCTGCTGCAGGCGACGCTGACACTGCCCGGCGTCGCCGCCATCGCCCTGACCCTGGGCATGGCCATCGACGCCAACGTGCTGATCAACGAGCGCATCCGCGAGGAGCTGAGGAACGGGGTCACGCCGCAGGCGGCCATCGCCGCCGGCTACGAGCGCGCCTTCGGCACGATTCTGGACTCCAACGTCACCTCGCTCATCGCCGGCCTGGCGCTGCTGATTTTCGGCTCCGGCCCGGTGCGCGGCTTCGCCGTGGTGCATTGCCTGGGCATCCTCACCTCGATGTTCAGCGCGGTGGTGGTCTCGCGCGGCATCGTCAACCTGGTCTATGGCAGCCGGCGCAAGCTGGCCGGGCTGGCGATCGGCAACGTGGCCTGGAAATAGGAAAGGGCGGTCGAACCATGGAATTCTTCAGGATCCGCAAAGACATCCCCTTCATGCGCCATGCGCTGGTGTTCAACGTCATTTCGGTGATCACCTTCCTGGCCGCGGTGTTCTTCCTCGCCACCCGGGGGCTCAACTTCAGCGTCGAGTTCACCGGCGGCACGCTGATCGAGGTCGAATACGCGCAGGCGGCCGACACGCAGAAAATCCGTGAGCTGCTCGCCCAGGCCAATTACACCGATACCCAGGTAGCCCATTTCGGCAGCAGCCGCGAGGTGCTGATCCGTATGCCGATCAAGCCCGGCCAGGATACCGCCGCGCTGGGCAGCAGCGTCCTGACCGCGCTGCAGCAGGCCGAGGCCGGCGCACAGCTCAAGCGGGTCGAGTTCGTCGGGCCGCAGGTAGGCAGGGAACTGGCGGAAAACGGCGCCCTCGCCCTGCTGGTGGTGGTGATCGGCATCGTCATCTACCTGGCGATGCGCTTCGAATGGCGCTTCGCCGTCTCCGCCATCGTCGCCAACCTGCACGACGTGGTGATCATCCTCGGCTTCTTCGCCTTCTTCCAGTGGGAATTCTCGCTGCCGGTGCTGGCGGCGGTGCTGGCCGTGCTGGGCTACTCGGTGAACGAATCGGTGGTGGTGTTCGACCGGGTGCGCGAGAACTTCAGGAAGATGCGCAAGGCGACGGTGCCGCAGATCATCGACAACGCCATCACGCGCAACATCGGCCGCACCATCATCACCCACGGCAGCACCCAGATGGCCGTGCTGGCAATGCTGATTTTCGGCGGCGAGGTGCTGCATTACTTCGCCCTCGCGCTGACCATCGGCATCCTCTTCGGCATCTACTCCTCGGTGCTGGTGGCCAGCCCCATGGTGATGTGGCTCGGCGTCTCGCGCGAGCAGTTCATCAAGCCGCAGAAGCCGAAGGAAGAGGCGGTCGTCTAATCTCGTCATTCCCTCGGACGCGGGAATCCAGAGGCTTTCGAGAATCCATGGATCCCCGCTTCCGCGGGGATGACGGTCTTGTCAGGCGAAGAAGACGTGCTTGACGCGCAGGGTACGTTCGCCCTGCGCCAGTGCCAGCAGGCGGTCGATGTGGGGATGCTTGCCAGGGTTGGCGCGGGCGTCGTCGGAGTGTTCGGCGTAGAGTTCCAGGCCGGCGCGCGCCGCTTCCGGGGTGATGGCGCCATAGGTCTGCGCCAGGTGGTTGTAGAGCGTCAGCGAGCCCACCTGGCCCGGCTTGTGCTCGACGACGGCGACTTCCTCCTCGCCGTCGAGCAGGCGTATCGCCTCGAGGTGGGCCACGCCGGGCATCTTCTTGAGGTTGTCGGCGAAGGCCATCAGATTCTCCGGGCCAGTTCCGCCGCCTTGCCGACGTAGCTCCAGGGCGTCATGGCGAGCAGGCGCTGCTTCTCGGCCTCCGGAATCTTCAGTCCCTTGATGAAGGCCTGCAAGCCCTCGCGGGTGATGCCCTTGCCGCGGGTGAGCGCTTTCAATTGCTCATACGGATTCTCGACGCCGAAGCGGCGCATCACCGTCTGCACCGGCTCGGCCAGCACCTCCCAGCACTCGGCGAGGTCGGCGCGCAGGCGGTCGGGGTCGGCCTCCAGCTTGCCCAGCCCCTTCAGGCAGGAATCGTAGGCCAGCAGGCCATAGCCGAAGGCCACGCCCATGTTGCGCAGAACGGTGGAATCGGTCAGGTCGCGTTGCATGCGCGAGACGGGCAGCTTGTCCGCCAGGTGGCGCAGCATGGCGTTGGCAAGGCCGAGGTTGCCCTCGGCGTTCTCGAAGTCGATCGGGTTCACCTTGTGCGGCATGGTGCTGGAACCAATCTCCCCGTCCTTCGGCTTCTGCCTGAAATAGCCGAGCGAGACGTACATCCAGATATCGCGACAGAGATCGAGCAGAATGGTGTTGGCGCGGGCGATGGCGTCGAACAGCTCGGCCATGGCATCGTGCGGCTCGATCTGGATGGTGTAGGGATTGAACTCAAGGCCGAAGGACTCGATGAAGCGCCTGGCGAAGCCCTCCCAGTCGAAGTCGGGATATGCCGCCAAGTGGGCGTTGTAGTTGCCCACCGCGCCGTTGAACTTGGCGGTGAGCGACACCGCGGCGATGCGGGCGCGGGCGCGCTTCAGGCGCGCGCAGACGTTGGCCATCTCCTTGCCCAGGGTGGTCGGGCTGGCCGGCTGGCCGTGGGTGCGCGAGAGCATCGGCAGCTCGGCGTGCTGGTGCGCCAGCTCCGCCAGCCTCGCAACCACGGCGTCCAGCGCGGGCAGCAGGCTGGACTCTCGCGCATCCTGCAGCATCAGCGCGTGCGAGAGATTGTTGATGTCCTCGGAGGTGCAGCCGAAATGGATGAACTCGGCCACGCCCATCACTTCGGCGTTGTCGGACAGGCGCTCCTTCAGCCAGTACTCCATGGCCTTGACGTCGTGGTTGGTGCGCGACTCGATGGCCTTGATGGCCTCGCCGTCCGAGGCGGCGAACCGCGCCGCCACCTCGTCCAGTTCGGCCCGCGTCTCGGCGGAGAAGGCCGGGATCTCGGCGAAGTGCGGCTCCGCGGCGAGGGCCTTGAGCCAGGCCACCTCGACCCGCACCCGGTTGCGGATCAGGCCGAATTCCGAAAATTGCGCGCGCAAGGCCTCGACCTTGCCGGCATAGCGGCCATCGAGGGGGGAGAGGGCGGTCAAGGGCGTCAGGGTCATTGGCGAGAACCATTTGATAACAGTCGGATTTTATCATGCGCGCGGCAGCGGCTCCGGGCATGGCGCGATGCCGACCGCGGCCGGCCGGGGTGCCGATGCTATAATTTTCGCCCCTGACAGCAGCGCATAACAGCAGCTCACATAATGAAACTGATCGGCTCCCTCACCAGCCCCTACGCGCGCAAGGCGCGCATCGTCCTCGCGGAAAAAAAGATCGAGTACGAATTCGTTCCCGACAACCCCTGGAATGCCGACAGCCATGTCGCCAGGTTCAACCCCCTGGGCAAGGTGCCGGTGCTGGTGCTCGACGACGAGAGCACGCTGTTCGATTCGCGCGTCATCGTCGAGTACCTCGACAGCGTGACGCCGAACAACCGCCTGCTGCCCGCTTCCGGCCGCGAGCGCATCCGCATCAAGCGCTGGGAGGCCCTGGCAGACGGCGTGCTCGATGCCGCCGTGGCGGCCTTCCTCGAATCCAGGCGACCGAAGAAGGAACAGAGCGCCAGCGTGATCGGGCGCCAGCGCGAGAAGATCGTCCGCTCGCTGGAAATGATGTCCGAGGAACTCGGCGAACAGCCCTGGTGCACCGGCAATGCCTTCTCGCTGGCCGACGTCGCCGTCGGCGCGGCACTGGGTTACCTGGATTTCCGCCTGGGCGACATCGACTGGCGCAAACAACACGCCAATCTGGCGCGGCTGTTCGACGAACTGATGGCGCGGCCATCGTTCGCCGAGACCGTGCCGCAGGGCTGATGTAGGTCGGGCTTCAGCCCGACATGAAAGGTTGATCAACCGCCGCTGTCGGGCTGAAGCCCGACCTACTCGATAACCCCGCCGCCCAGGCACACCTTCGAATCGTAGAGCACCACGCTCTGGCCGGGCGTCACCGCCCATTGCGGCTGGGCGAAGATCACTTCGCAGCGCTCCGAATCAACGTTCTCCACTTCGCACGGCGCATCCGGCTGGCGGTAGCGCGTCTTGGCGGTGTACACCCAGTGTGTATGCGGCAACCTGCCGCTGACCCAGGACAGGTCGATGGCCTGCAGGCGGTCCGCCAGCAGCGCCGGATGGTCGTGGCCCTGCACGACGTAGAGGACATTCCTTTCCAGATCCTTGCCGGCGACGTACCAGGCGTCGTGCTCGCCGTCCTTCTGCCCGCCCCCATCGCCTCCGGCGATGCCACCGATTCCCAGTCCCTTGCGCTGTCCCAGCGTGTGGTACATCAGGCCGTGGTGCTCGCCCACCTGTTTGTCGCCGTCCAGCGTGCGGATCTCGCCGGGATTGCGCGGGATGTAGCGTTCGAGAAATTCCTTGAACGGGCGCTCGCCGATGAAGCAGATGCCGGTCGAATCCTTCTTGGCGAAGTTGGGCAGCCCCGCCGCCTTCGCCATCCCGCGCACCTCGCGCTTGTAGATCGCGCCGAGCGGGAACAGCGTCTTCGCCAGCTGCGCCTGCTCGAGTCGATAAAGGAAATAGCTCTGGTCCTTGGTGCCGTCCTCGGCCTTCAGCAGCTGGAATTCCCTGCCCATCTCGGTCGCCACCTCGCGCACCTGGGCATAGTGGCCGGTGGCGATCTTCTCGGCGCCGAGCTGCATGGCGTGGTCGAGGAAGGCCCTGAACTTGATCTCGGCGTTGCACAGCACGTCCGGATTGGGCGTGCGCCCGGCCTGGTACTCGCGCAGGAATTCGGCGAACACCCGCTCCTTGTACTCGGCGGAGAAATTCACTACCTCGAGCTCGATGCCGAGGATGTCGCACACCGCGGCGACGTCGATCAGGTCCTGGCGCGAGGAACAGTATTCCGCGTCGTCATCGTCCTCCCAGTTCTTCATGAACAGGCCGACGACCCTCCAGCCCTGCTGTTTCAGCAGCATCGCCGCGACGGAGGAATCCACTCCGCCCGACATGCCGACCACCACTGTTTTGGTCATGATTGGTAATGCGTGATCAGGTCGATGGGAAAGCGGCGGCCGGCGAGATAGTCGCGAACGCATTGCATCACCAGCGGGCTGCGATGCCGCGCCCGCTCCGCCGCGATCTCCTCCGGCGTCAGCCAGAGCGCGCGCAGGATGCCGTGGTCGAGCGCGCTTTCCGCTTCCACCCCGAGCAAACGGCCGCCGAAGGCAAACCTCAGGTAGGTGGCCCGGCCGTCCGGCCGGCGCCACTGGTAGATGCCGACCAGGTACTCAGGCAGGAAGCGGTGCGCCGTCTCCTCCAGCGCCTCGCGCGCCACGGCGTCCACGAGGGATTCGCCCTCGTCGAGGTGCCCCGCCGGCTGGTTGAAGCGGATGCCGTCGTCGGTCTCCTCCTCCACCAGCAGAAAGCGGCCGTCGCGCTCGATCATCGCGGCGACGGTGACATTGGGTTTCCAGATTATTTCCATTCGCCGATTTTACCGCTTACCCCGCCGTGCGCTAATATTCGTTATTTACGACGAGTTGGAGACCCACCATGTCCATGGCCGACCGCGACGGCTTCATCTGGCACGACGGCAAGCTCGTGCCCTGGCGCGAAGCCACTACGCACGTCCTCACCCATTCCCTGCACTACGGCCTGGCCGTATTCGAGGGCCTGCGCGCCTACAAGACCGAGGACGGCGCGGCCATCTTCCGCCTCAAGGAGCACACCGACCGGCTCTTCAACTCGGCGCACATCTACATGATGCGGATTCCCTACGACAGGGAGACGCTGATGGAGGCCCACCGGGAAGTGGTGCGCGCCAACAGGCTCGAGTCCTGCTACCTGCGGCCGATCGCCTTCTACGGCTCGGAGAAGATGGGCGTCTCGCCGAAAGGTGCCCAGGTGCATGTCTCCATCGCTGCCTGGCCCTGGGGCGCCTATCTGGGCGAGGACGGCCTGGCCAACGGCATCCGCGTCAAGACCTCCTCGTATGCGCGCCACCACGTCAACGTCTCGATGTGCCGCGCCAAGTATTCCGGCACCTACGCCAATTCGATCCTCGCCAACATGGAGGCCACCGAGCACGGCTACGACGAGGCGCTGCTGCTCGACGTCGACGGCTTCGTCGCCGAGGGCGCCGGCGAGAACCTGTTCGTCGTCAAGGACGGCCAGATCTACGAGCCGGAGATCGCCTCGGCCCTGGTCGGCATCACGCGCGCCACGGTGATCCAGCTGGCGAAGGAGCTCGGCTTCGAGGTGAAGGCGAAGCGCCTCACCCGCGACGACCTCTACATCGCCGACGAGGCCTTCTTCACCGGTACCGCCGCCGAGGTGACGCCGATTCGCGAGGTGGACGGCCGGGTGATCGGCGCCGGCAAGCGCGGCCCGGTCACGCACCAGATCCAGAACCTGTTCTTCGACGTGGTGAACGGCCGCTCGCCCTTCCACAAGGGCTGGCTCACGCCCGTCGCCTGAGGTGGGGATGACCTTTCCCCCAACCCCTTCCCCGAGGAAAGGGGTAACGACGGTTCAGCCGTGCAAGGCACGGCTTCCATGTGTTACAGGCTGCCTCCTCGGGGCGGCCCTTCGGAGTCAGTCATGAGTGAAGTCAAGGATACCGCCCGCACCGTCGCCGTCACCGCACACGACCTGCCCCTGCACTGCCCGTTGCCGGACGCCCCGCTGTGGGCGCGCCACCCGCGCGTCTTCCTCGACCCGCTGAAGACCGGCGAGGCGGTCTGCCCCTACTGCGGCACGCGCTACACCTTCACGGGCGAAGCGCCGAAGGGGCACCATTAGAAAGCCCCCTTGCGTAGGTCGGGCTTCAGCCCGACGGCAGCGATCGAGAGACGGCCCATGTCGGCCTGAAGGCCGACCTACCATACGACCTGCGACGGCATGCACAAAGCCCTCATCGTAGCCCCCTCCTGGATCGGCGACACCATCCTCGCGCAGCCGCTCTTCGCGCGGCTGCATGCGCGGCACCCCGGCCTGGCGCTCGATGCCTTCGCGCCGGCCTGGGCGGCGCCGGTGCTGGCGCGCATGCGCGAAATCCGGAACGTGATTCCGAATCCCTTCGCCCATGGCGAGTTCAACCTCGCCGGCCGCTGGCGCGCCGGACGTGAGCTCGCGCGCGAGGGCTACGACGCGGCGATCGTCCTGCCGAATTCCTGGAAGTCGGCCCTTCTGCCCCGCTTCGCCGGCATACCGCAGCGCATCGGCTTCCGCGGCGAAGCGCGCCGCATGCTGCTCAACCGCATCCACCGCCTTGATCAGGCGGCCCTGCCGCAACTGGCCCAGCGCTATGCCCTGCTCGCCGAGGACGTCGGCGCAGCGGCCCCCGCCCCGCTCGCCGCGCCGCATCTCGTGGTCGACGCCGAATCCGTCCGCGCCACGCTGGTTGCGCTCGGCCTCGCTTCCGCACCGGCGCCGGTCGCCTTCTGCCCCGGCGCCGAATACGGTCCGGCCAAGCGCTGGCCGGCGCGCCACTTCGCCGAACTCGGGCGCCGTCTCGCCGGGGCTGACTTTCCCGTCTGGATCGTCGGTTCAGCCAAGGACGCGCCGATCGGCGCGGAAATCGAGCGGCTCTCGGACGGCGCCTGCCGCAACCTGTGCGGCAGCACCGACCTCGACCAGGCCATCGACCTCCTCTCCTGCGCGCGCCTCGTCGTGAGCAACGACTCCGGCCTGATGCATGTCGCCGCCGCGCTCGGCCGGCCGCTGGTGGCGCTCTACGGTTCCTCCAGCGCCGCCTACACGCCGCCGCTGTCGCCGCGGGCGCGGCTGCTGAGCCTCGGCCTCGACTGCAGCCCTTGCTTCAAGCGCGAATGCCCGCTCGGTCATTTAAAATGCCTGAACGATCTGGCGCCAGAACAGGTGCTGATGGCTGCCAGGGAGGCCCTCTCGTGAGCGTCCCGCACGGCCGCCCGAAGGGGCGCCAGCCACTAACCAGCGCCGCGCACCCCGGGAGTACTTCTTCAGGGTGGCAGCGCCCACCCTTCAGGGCGCAGCGGCGAATCGTCGTCACCCCCTCCCTCGGGCAGGGGGTTGGAGGGAGGGTATTCCAGTGACCATGCGTTTCTTCGCCACGCCGCAGGATGCGGAAGCGGCCTTCTACGACGCGCTGGAGCGCGCCGACCTCGACGCCATGATGGCGATCTGGGCCGAGGACGAGGAGGTGAGTTGCACCCATCCCGGCGGCGCGCGCGCCGCCGGTTTCGCCGCCGTGCGCGAGAGCTGGCGCCAGGTCTTCTCCAGCGGACCGCGCGCCAGCGTGCGCCTGGGCGATTCGCTGCGGCGCGATGGCGTCCTGCTCGCCCTGCACAGCGCCCACGAGCACTACTCGGTGCCGGGCCAGGCGGCGCCGCGTCCGCCGGTGATCTCCACCCACGTCTGGGTGCGCGGCGCCCAGGGCTGGCATCTGCTGTCACGCCACGCCTCCAGTGCACCGGCGCAGGTCGCCGCCGACATCTCCGCCACCCTGCATTGACGCCTTACCGCGCCCCCGCCTGGCTCCCCGGCGGCCATGCGCAGACGATCTGGCCGCTGCTGCGCAGGCCCGCGCCGCCGCCCTACCGGCGCGAACGCTGGGAAACGCCGGACGGCGACTTCATCGACGTTGACTGGCTCGCCATGCCGCAGGCAGCGGACGCGCCGCTGGTGGTGCTCTTCCACGGGCTCGAGGGCAGTTCCGCCAGCCATTACGCCGCCGCCCTGATGCATGCGCTCGCCGAGCGCGGCTGGGGCGGCGCGGTGCCGCACTTCCGCGGCTGCTCGGGCGAACCGAACCGCCTGCCGCGCGCCTACCACTCGGGCGATTCGGCCGAGATCGACTGGATCCTGCGCCGCCTGCGCGACCTGTTTCCGCAGCGGAACATTTTCGCGGCCGGCGTCTCGCTGGGCGGCAACGCCCTGCTGAAATGGGCCGGCGAGCAGGAAGACTCGGCACGCGACGTGGTGCAGGCCCTTGCCGCGGTGTGCGCACCGCTCGACCTCACCGCCGCCGGACAGGCCTTGCAGCAGGGCTTCAGCCTGGTCTATGCGAAGCGCTTCCTCGTCACCCTGAAGGCCAATTCGAGGGCGAAGCTGGCGCGCTTTCCCGGCCTCTTCGACGAACGGCGCATGCTGGCGGCGAAGACGCTGTACGACTTCGACGACGCCGTCACAGCACCGGTGCACGGCTTCAGGGACGCCGCCGACTACTGGCGCCGCGCCAGCAGCAAGCCCTGGCTGGGCGGCGTGCGCCTGCCGGCGCTGGTGCTGAACGCGCTCAACGACCCCTTCCTGCCGCGCCTGGCCCTGCCGGGCCCGCGCCAGGTCGCCGCTTCGGTGAGGCTCGACTATCCTGCGCAGGGCGGGCATGCCGGCTTTGCATCCGGTCCTTTCCCCGGCCATCTCGACTGGCTCTCTCAACGCATCCTGCATGCCTTTGGTGCGCCACGATAGGAAAATACGAAGGTTATTACTTTGCGATTCAGTAGGTTGCCCCACCTCACCGACAAGGCTAAAGTAATTCCCTGAATCAGCCGATATGCATGCCATGCAGGACGCATGGAGCGATCGACATGAAATACAAAGTCACCCCGACAGACCGCGAAAAACTCATGCGCGAGGAGGACTTCATCGTATCCAAGACCGACCTCAAGGGCCGCATCACCTACGGCAACCGGATTTTCATCGAATTCTCCGGCTACAGCGAAAGCGAGTTGCTCGGCGCGCAGCACAACATCATCCGCCACCCGGACATGCCGCGCGGGGTCTTCAAGTTCCTCTGGGATACGCTTGCCGAAGGCAAGGAGTGCTTCGCCTACGTCAAGAACCTGGCGAAAGACGGCAGCTTCTACTGGGTGTTCGCCAATGTCACCCCCTCCTATGACGCGCAGGGGCGCGTGGAAGGCTATCTGTCGGTCAGGCGCAAGCCGAAGCCGGCTGCGGTCGAGCTGCTGGCCGGCGTCTATCGTCTGATGCTGGAGGCCGAGCAGAAGGCCGGGCCGCGCGACGCCATGGCAGCCTCTCTCGGACTGCTCACCGGCATTCTCAAGGACAAGGGAGTTCCCTATGACGAGTTCATTCTCTCGCTTTGAGCCGGCATGGTCGGCGCGAATCCTCGCCCTGGCGCTCGCGGCGGCCGCCGCCTGGGTGTCCTACCGCCATGGCGGCGACGCCCTGCTCTGGGTTCTCGCCGCCGGCGGCACCGTCCTGGCCTTGCTGACTTTGCCGCGTAGCCGCGGCGGCGACCTGCTGGACCAGCTGAACCGCGTCGCCCGCGAGGCGACGCAAGGACGCATCGGCCAGCGCATCACGCGAATCGACACGCTGGATCCGGTCGGAGAGCTATGCTGGAACATCAACGAAATGCTGGATCAGGTCGAGGCCTGCTTTCGGGAGATCGGCACATCCCTTCACTATGCCAGCAAACGTCGGCATTTCCGCAAGACGCAACCCACGGGGCTTCATGGGGTCTTCCGCGAAGCGCTCGAGCGCACCAACGAATCGCTCGCCCTCCTGGAAAGGAACAGTCGGTTCGAGCAGCGCAACGCCCTGCTGTCCCGACTCGGCCGGCTGAACACCGAGACGCTGTTCAAGAACCTCCGCACCAACCAGTCCGACATGCTCAAGATCGCCGACGCCACAAACCGGCTGGCCGAGCTTTCCCGCCAGAATGCCGCCGACGCCGGCGAGAGCCGCTATGTCGTCGCCTCGGTGATCTCGGCCCTGACGGAGATTGTCGGCAAGATCGACGAGACCAACCGGTCCATTTCGCGCTTCGGCGCACTCAGCATCGAGATCGGCAAATCGGTCGCCCTGATCACCGATATCGCTGACCAGACCAACTTGCTCGCGCTGAACGCGGCCATCGAGGCGGCGCGCGCCGGTGAACAGGGGCGCGGCTTCGCCGTCGTCGCCGACGAGGTCAGGAAGCAGGCGGAGCGAAGCAAGCAGGCGTCCGGCGAAATCGACGGCGTCATGACGCGGCTGCGGCAGGACGCGAACGCGATGCAGGCCGACGCAGGGCAGATGCGCGACATGGCCCACCAGTCCGAGCGCAGCATCGCCGGCGTCGAGGACAAGTTCTGCGCGCTGGCGGAGTCGGCCAACAGCGCCATGAAGAAAATCAGTTTCGTGCATGACGTGAGTTTCGCCTCGCTGGCAAAGGTCGACATGATGGTCTACAAGCAGAACGCCTACATGTCGGTGTCCGCCGACGGTGCGGGACACGCCGACGGCAGCGACAAGGTGCGCATCGACGTGCATGCCTGCCGCTTCGGCAAGTGGTACGACCAGACGCGGGACGTGCATGCCTCGATGTCGGCCCTGGATGCCTTTGTCCGCATCGACAAGCCGCACAATCTGCTGCACGACAAGATGCGCGAGGCGGTCGACCTGTGCGCCGCCGACTGGGAGAAGGACGTCACACTGCAGGACGACATCTACAACGCCTTCGCCCAGGCTGAGAAGGCCAGCGAAAACGTTTTCTCCCTGCTCGATGAAACCATGGTGCGAGCGCATACCGACGCAGCGAAGGAAACCGGATTCGCCGCGAGCCACGAATAAGGTCATTCGATCCGCTATAGCCTTCGTGGAATGGCAGCAGCCATCCTGTACCGGCTTGCGCCGCAACACACCTTTCATCTTGCGATGAGATAATGCGTCGTTTCCTAGTGAAAGCTATCGCCATGCTCACGCCCATCCCGGCCCCCGAAATCTTCAAGGCCTACGACATCCGCGGCATCGTCGGCCGGACGCTGACGTGCGATTCCGTTTATCAGATCGGCCGGGCCATCGGCTCCGAGGCGCGCGCGCGCAAGGTGAAGACCGTCGTCGTCGGCCGCGACGGCCGGCTGTCCGGACCGGAACTGTCGCGCGCCCTGATGGAAGGCATCTGCGCCAGCGGCGTGGACGTGGCCGACATCGGCATGGTGCCGACGCCGCTCGGCTACTTCGCCGCCCATCATCTCAAGACCGGCAGCGCCGTGATGGTCACCGGCAGCCACAACCCGCCCGACTACAACGGCTTCAAGATCATGCTGGCCGGCGACACCCTGCACAGCACGGCCATCACGGCGCTGCGCACGCGCCTCGTCGAAGGCCGGCTGGCCGTGGGCAACGGCAATATCCGGCAGGTGGATGTGCGCCAGGACTACCTCGACCGCATCGTCTCCGACGTCAAGCTGTCGCGGAAAATGAAGATCGTGGTCGACTGCGGCAACGGCGTCGCCGGCGCCATTGCGCCCGAACTGTTCCGCCGCATGGGCTGCGAACTGGTCGAGCTGTACTGCGATGTCGACGGCAATTTCCCCAACCACCATCCCGATCCGTCCAAGCCGGACAACCTGAAGGACGTCATCCGCGCCCTGCAGGAGACCGATGCGGAACTTGGGCTGGCCTTCGACGGCGACGGCGACCGCCTCGGCGTGGTGACCAAGGACGGCGAGATCATCTACCCGGACCGCCAGCTGATGCTGTTCGCCGCCGACGTGCTGTCGCGCAATCCCGGCGCGCAGATCCTCTACGACGTGAAGTGCTCGCGCAACCTGGCGCGCTCGATCCGTCATCAGGGCGGCAAGCCGCTGATGTGGATGACCGGCCATGCCCTCATCAAGGCCAAGCTGAAGGAGACCGGCGCCCCGCTCGCCGGCGAGATGAGCGGCCACACCTTCTTCAAGGAGCGCTGGTACGGCTTCGACGACGGCCTCTACGCCGGCGCGCGACTGCTGGAAATCGTCTCGCGCTGGAAGGACGCCAACTGGCCGCTCAAGCACCTGCCTGACGCCGTCTCCACGCCCGAGCTCAACCTGAAGATGCAGGAAGGCGAGCCGCATGCCCTCATCGCCGAGCTGCAGAAAACGGCGAAGTTCGAGGGGGCGCAGGAAGTCATCACCCTCGACGGCCTGCGCGTCGAGTACGCCGACGGCTTCGGCCTGATGCGCGCCTCCAACACCACGCCGGTGCTGGTGCTGCGCTTCGAGGCCGACGATGCGGCCGCCCTGGCGCGTATCCGGGCCGACTTCCGCCGCGTCCTGCGCCAGGCGCGGCCCGACCTGCTGCAGGCCTTCTGAGGCTGTCTTTCCAGCGACAAGAAATCCTCAAGTTCCGGCCGTTGCGGCCGATTACCCTGGCATGGACACGCCCATCCAGGAGATCTTCGTCGGCCGCCAGCCGATCCTCGACCGCGACCAGCGGATGTTCGCCTACGAGCTGCTGTTCCGCAGCGGCCGGCAGAACTTCGCCCAGGTCAGCGACGACAGGATGGCCACCGCCACGGTGCTTTCCCACGCCATCACCGAGCTTGGCCTGGAGGCTGCGCTGGGGCCCTATCTGGGCTTCATCAACCTCGACGCCCGCATGCTGACGAGCGACGTGCTGGAGATGCTGCCGCGCGACAAGTTCGTGCTGGAGGTGCTGGAAACCGTCGAACTGACCCCGCAGGTCATCGCGCGCTGCCGCGCGCTGAAGGACATGGGCTTCACCCTGGCGCTGGACGACTTCGTCACGCTCGAGGACCGGCACCGGCCGCTGCTGGAAATGGCCGATATCGTCAAGGTCGAGTTGATGGGCATGAGCGACACCGACCTGGCCGGCACCGTCAAGGCGCTGCGTCGCTGGCCGGTGAAGCTCCTTGCGGAAAAGGTGGACAACGAAGCCCAGGTAAAGCGCTGCCTCGAACTCGGCTTCGCGCTGTTCCAGGGCTACTACTTCGCCAAGCCGACCATCATCGCCGGCAAGAAGCTCTCGCATTCCGAGATGACGCTGAACCGCCTGCTCGGCCTGATCCTCGAGGATGCCGACACGGGAGATCTGGAGGCCATCTTCAAGCCCGAGCCCGGCCTGACCCTCAACCTGATGCGCCTGACCAACTCTGCTGCCAGCGGCGTGCGCCAGAAGATCACCTCGGTGCGCCATGCCATCACCGTGCTGGGCCGGCGCCAGCTGCAGCGCTGGCTGCAGCTGCTGGTGTATGCCGACGCCGGGCCGGGCGATCAGCTGGCCAGCCCGCTGATGCAGCTGGCCGCCACGCGCGGCCGCTTCATGGAGCTGCTGGCGGGCGACCTGATGGGTTCGGATCGCGACCTCATCGACCGCGCCTTCATGACCGGCATCATGTCCCTGATGCCGACGCTGCTGCACGTGCCCATCAATGAGGTGATGCAAGGATTGAATGTCGCGAACGACGTGCGCGAGGCGCTGGAAGCGCGGCGCGGCGTCCTGGGCAGGATGCTGCAGCTGGCCGAAAAACAGGAGGAAGGCGACCTGGAAGCCTGCTTCGCCCTCATCGTCGAACTGCCCGGGCTCGACGCGGAACGCGTCAACGCCATCCTGGCCCAGGCGATGGCCTGGGCCAACAACCTCAACCGATAGCCTTCAGGATCAGCGGCCTCGCCGTCTCCGGCAGACTGACTTTCCCGGCGAGGACGAATTCGCGCGCCTGCTGCGACATCTTCTGCCAGGTCTTGCGGATGATCTCGATCCACTTCGCCTCGTCGTAGTCCGGGTGCTGCGCGGCGAAGCCGGCGAGGTAGTGCTCGAGGAAGACCAGGTCGGTGACATCCTCCAGCAGCTGCGTCTCGGCGTTCACCTTGAGTTCCTTCTTGCCCACCGCGGTCTTCACTTTGTCGATCGTCTCGGCGTCGTAGCCGTTATCCGCCATGATCCTGCCGGCAGTCTCGGCGTGGAACTTGTACAGTCCCGTGCGCCATTGCAGGTAGCCCTGGCGATCCATCGGATAGCTCGATCGCGGCGTTTTCCAGCGCTGGATGTGCTGGGCGCGCACGGCGAGCTGCACGGACTCCGGGGCATCCGGTGCGAAGCGCGCCAGCATGGCGCTCATGCGCTGCGAGTAGAGCAGTTCCTTCGGCTGGCCTTCATCCAGGTTGGGATCTTCGGCATTCGTCGCGTCGAAGGCGGCGATGGCCGCATTGAAACGTTTCGGATCCGAAATCATTCTGAAAATCTCATTTGAACCACGGCGCACACGGCGACACGTCGCAAATAAACAGGCATTCCGCCGTGTCGCCGTGCTCGCCGTGGTGAGCAGCTTTTTCCGGGATCATGCTTTCCTCCTCGCCAGCCAGTCGCGAATCGCCAGCCCCGTGCCGAAATCCCAGGGGCGCAGCTTCTCCGGCGGGATCAGGCGGAACTCGGCCAGTTCCTCGTTGAGCGCAATCTCGCCCTCTGCCACGACATGGTAGGCGAGGATGATCTCGTTTCTGCGCTGGAAGGGGTAGATGCCGATCAGGCTGGCGGAACGCGTGACAAGGCCCAGTTCCTCCTGCACCTCGCGCGCCACACCCTCTTCCGGCGTCTCGTCGCGTTCCATGAAGCCGGTGACGAGGCCGAACATCTTCTCCGGCCAGGCATGATTGCGCGCCAACACAACGAGGCCGTCGCGCTCGACCAGCCCGGCCAGCACCGGCAGCGGGTTGTCCCAGAAGACGTAACCGCAGGCGGCATCCGGGCAGGACAGCCGCGCGCGCCCCGCAATGCCGCACTCGACAAGCGGCGATGCACAGCGCGGGCAGAACTTCATCGAATGGCTTTCACCACGGCGAGCACGGCGACACGGCGAAAATCCATTCCGTTTCGCGCCGTGTCGCCGTGTCCGCCGTGGTTGGCTTCCCCGGCTTCATCAGAGGCGCTCGGCGACCCAGGCCTGCACCGAGGCGAGCGCCTTGCCAAGGTGCTCCGGCTGGGTGCCGCCGGCCTGCGCCATGTCGGGCCTGCCGCCGCCCTTGCCGCCGACCTGCCGAGCGACGAAGTTCACCAGTTCGCCGGCCTTCACCTTGCCGGTGAGGTCGGCACTGACACCGGCGATGAGGGACGCCTTGCCGTCGGCGGCGGCGCAAAGCACGACGACGCAGGACTTCAGCTTGTCCTTGAGTTTGTCGAGCGTGTCGCGCAGCGCCTTGGCATCGGCACCCTCCAGTACGGCGGCCAGTACCTTGGCGCCCTTTACGTCGGCGGCCTGGCCGGCGAGGTCGTCGCCCTGGCTGGACGCCATCTTCGATTTCAGCCGCGCCAGTTCCTTCTCCAGCGCCTTGACGTGGTCGAGCACCTGGCCGACGCGGGCGGCGATCTCCTGCGGCTGCGCCTTGACGGCGGCGGCCACCTCGGCCAGTTCCCGCTCCTGCTGCTGCACGACCTCCAGCGCGTTCTCGCCGGTGACGGCCTCGACGCGGCGGATGCCGGCGGCGACGCCGCCCTCGGAGAGGATCTTGAAGAAGCCGATGTCGCCGCTGCGCGCGACGTGCGTGCCGCCGCACAGTTCGCGCGAACTGCCGATGTCGAGCACGCGCACGCTGTCGCCGTACTTCTCGCCGAACAGCGCCATGGCGCCGGATTTCACCGCCTCGTCGAAGGCCATGACGCGGGCGCGGGCCTCGGCGTTGGCAAGGATCTCGCGGTTGACGATGCGCTCGACCTGCCTGATCTCGTCGTCGGTCATCGGCGCGTGGTGGGCGAAGTCGAAACGCGTGCGGGCGGGATTCACCAGCGAACCCTTCTGCTGGACGTGGCCGCCGAGTACTTCGCGCAGGGCCTTGTGCATGAGGTGGGTGGCGGAGTGGTTGCGCACCGTGGCGGCACGCGCGGCGATGTCCACTTTCGCCTGCACGGTGTTGCCGACGGTGAGCTTGCCGAGCTTGAGCACGCCCTGGTGGCCGAAGACGTCGGCCTGGATCTTCTGCGTGTCGTCCACTTCGAAGACGCCGTGGGCGGATTCGAGCAGGCCGCGGTCGCCGACCTGGCCGCCGGATTCGGCATAGAACGGCGTGTGGTCGAGCACCACCACGCCGGTCTCGCCCAAGCTCAGTTCGTTCACCTCGGCGCCGTCCTTGTAGAGGGCAACGACGGTGCCCTCGTATACCAGCGTGTCGTAGCCGTGGAAGGCGGTGGCCACGCCGGCGTAGTCCAGCGCGCCCTTCATGACGAATTTCGAGGCGGCGCGCGCCTGGTTGCGCTGGCGTTCCATGGCGGCGTCGAAGCCGGCCTGGTCGAGCGCGAAGCCGCGCTCGCGGCAGATGTCGGCGGTGAGGTCGAGCGGGAAGCCGAAGGTGTCGTAGAGCTTGAAGGCCGTCTCGCCGTCGAGCGATTTCGAGGGCGAGGCCAGCGCCGCTTCGAGCAGGGCCATGCCGTGTTCCAGCGTCTCGGCGAAGCGCTCCTCCTCCGCCTTGAGCACCTCGGCGACGCGTTCGGCCGCTTCAGGCAATTCGGGATAGGCCTGGCCCATGGCATGCGACAGGTCCGCCACCAGGCGATGGAAGAAGGGCGTCTTCCGGCCGAGCTTGTAGCCGTGGCGGATGGCGCGGCGGATGATGCGGCGGAGCACGTAGCCACGGCCGTCCGAGCCGGGGATGACGCCGTCCACGACGAGGAAGGAACAGGCGCGGATGTGGTCGGCGATGACGCGCAGGCTGGGGTTGGCCAGGTCCCGGGTGCCGGTCTCGCGGGCGGCCGCAAGAATCAGTTCCTGGAACAGGTCGATCTCGTAGTTGGAGTGCACGTGCTGCAGTACGGCGGCCAGGCGCTCGAGGCCCATGCCGGTGTCGACGCTGGGCTTGGGCAGCGGGTGCAGCACGCCCTGCTCGTCGCGGTTGAACTGCATGAACACCAGGTTCCAGATCTCGATGTAGCGGTCGCCGTCGGCATCGGGCGAGCCGGGCGGGCCGCCCTCGATGCCGGCGCCATGGTCATAGAAGATCTCGCTGCAGGGGCCGCAGGGGCCGGTGTCGGCCATCTGCCAGAAGTTGTCGGAGGTGAACTTCGGCGCGCCCGGCTTGTCGCCGATGCGCACGCAGCGCTCCGCCGGCACGCCGATCTCGCGCGTCCAGATTTCATACGCCTCGTCGTCCTCGTGGTAGACGGTGGTCCACAGCTTCTCCTTCGGGATGCCGTACACACCGGTGATCAGCTCCCAAGCGTAGCGGATGGCGTCGCGCTTGAAGTAGTCGCCGAAGCTGAAGTTGCCGAGCATTTCGAAGAAGGTGTGGTGGCGCGCCGTGTAGCCGACGTTCTCCAGGTCGTTGTGCTTGCCGCCGGCGCGCACGCAGCGCTGCGAGGTGGTGGCGCGCGTGTAGGGCCGCTTGTCGTGGCCGAGGAAGACGTCCTTGAACTGCACCATGCCGGCGTTGGTGAACAGCAGTGTCGGGTCGTTGCCCGGTACCAGCGGGCTGGAGGCGACGATGGCGTGGCCCTGGGAGGCAAAGTAGTCGAGGAATTTCCGGCGGATGTCGGCGCTTTTCATGGCAAGGAAAGGTGTGCGGGTATGCGCGCAGGCGCTAAACGGCGAATTTTAGCATCGCGGTTAAAGTCAGTCGCCGCGGGACGGCGCCGCCTGCTTCGGCAGGGTGAAATGGAAGGTGGCGCCCTGCTCCGGCGCGCCCTCGGCCCAGACCCGCCCGCCATGACGCTGGACGATGCGGGCGACGATGGCCAGACCGACGCCGGTGCCCTCGAAGGCCGGGTCGCGGTGCAGGCGCTGGAACACCTTGAACAGCTTGCCGGCGTAGGCCATGTCGAAGCCCGCGCCGTTGTCGCGCACCCAGTAATGCAGGCTGCCGCCCTCCTCGGCGCCGCCGACCTCGATGAGGGCGGGGTCCCGCTGCCGGCTGTACTTGACGGCGTTGGAGAGCAGGTTGGCCCACACCTGGCGCAGCAGGCCGCGGTCGGCCAGCGCCGGCGGCAGCTCTTCCTGGCGGATCTGGTGGCGACCGCCGGCGATCTCGGACAGTTCGCCCAGCACCTCGCGCGCCAGGCTGTTCATGTCGATGGCGGTCTTCTTCAGCTCGGCGCGGCCGATGCGCGAGAAGTCGAGCAGGTCGTCGATCAGCTCGCCCATGCGCACCGCCCCGCCGGCGATGCGGTCGAGCAGCCGTTTGCCCTCGCCGTCTATCTGCGCGGCGTAGTCCTCCTCGATGATCCTGGCGTAGCCGGCGATGGCCCGCAGCGGCGCGCGCAGGTCGTGGGAGATGGAATAGCTGAAGCTCTCCATCTCCCGCACGGCCTCCTCCAGCGCGGCCGTGCGGCTGCGCACGCGCTGCTCGAGGGTGACGTTGAGGTTGCGGATCTCCTCCTCGACGCGCAGCCGCTCGGTGACGTCGCGGGCGATGGAGATCAGGCAGGGCACGCCGCCGATGTCGATGAGGGAGGTGGACGTCATCATGTCGCGCAACGCCCCCTGGCGCGTGCGCATGACGAACTCGTAGCCGCTGACCATGCCCCGGGCCCGGATTTCCGCGAGGAAGGCCGCACGCCGCTCCGGGAAGGCCCACAGTCCCAGATCGAACACCGTGCGGCCGACGGCCTCCTCGCGCGACCAGCCGAGCATGCGCTGGAAGCACTCGTTGAGATCGAGGATCAGGCCGTCCCCGGCCCGCAGGATCATGATGCCGTCCGGGCTGGCATGGAAGACCGTGGCGAACTTCTCCTCGGATTTGGCCCGCTCCGCCTCCGCCCGGCGCTGTTCGGTGACGTCGCGGACGATGGTAATCACGCACGGTTCGCCGGCAAGCTCGATGGTGACTGAGGACGCCATGCATTGCCGAAGCTCGCCATCCTTGCGCCGGATGTCGTGCTCGAAGCCGCTTACGCTGCCCTGCGCCTTCAATACGGCAACATACTCCCGGCGTCGCAGCGGGTCGGCCCAGATGCCGAGCGCGTCGACAGTCGATCGGCCAACGGCCTCATCCGCGCTGTAGCCGGTCAGCCGCTCGAAACCCGCATTGGCCTCGAGTACCACGCCATCACCCCGGCGCGCGATAACGATGGCGTCGGGGTTGGCATGAAAGGCCTTGGTAAACTTCTCTTCCGATTTGATCCGCTCCGCTTCGGCACGGCGCTGCTCGGTGACGTCGCGGACGATGGAAATCATGCAAGCCTCGCCGCCGACCTCGATCGCCACGCTGGAGAGCAGGCATTGCCTGAGCTCGCCGTCCTTGCGCCGCAGGTCGTAGTGAAAATCAGTCACCATGCCCCGCTCGCGCAGTCGGGAGAGGAAGGCCGCACGGCTCTGCGCATCCGTCCAGACCCCCAGTTCGAGCGAGGTATGGCCGACGGCCTCGTCCCGGGTGTATCCGGTCAGGCGCTCGAAGCCCTCGTTGACATCGATGAACCGGCCGTCCGACTGGCGCGAGATGGCCATCCAGTCCGGGCTGGCATGGAAGGCCTTGGCGAACTTCTCCTCGGACAGGCGCAGGGCACGCTGCGATTCGACCAGCGGCGTGATGTCCCGCACCGTGCCGAGGGCGCCGACATAGGTGCCGTCGGCGTCGAGCATGGGCGTGATCTGGCTCTCGACCTGGAGGGTGCCGCCGTCCTTGCAGGCACGCGGTCCGCTGAGGCGGATGCTTTTCCCGCTGCGCAACTCGGCGCCATAGTGGGCCAACTCTTGCGGATCGGCGTTGCGCATGTGCAGCTCGTACAAGGGCCGGCCCAGCGCCTCGGCCGCCGTCCAGCCGAACATGCGCTCGGCGCCGCGGTTCCACAGCACGACGCGCCACCCGGCATTGGTGGCGACAATGCCCTCGTCGGAGGCCTCGAGCGCGTCGCGCAACAGCCTGTCGATGTTCACGGCCGGCCCGGGCGGTTCTTCAGGGCTACTGTGCGTTCAGTCATGGCCGGCATACTATAACGACTTCGCCGACCCGGGGTATTTCACATGCCGGCCAGCCATCTGCTCGCACTCGACCAGGGCACCACCAGCTCGCGCGCCATCGTCTTCGACGGCGGCGGGGGCATCGTCGCCGTGGCGCAGAAGGAATTGCGCCAGATCTATCCGCAACCCGGCTGGGTCGAGCACGATCCGGCCGAAATCTGGCGCGCGCAGCTGGTCGTGGCGCGGGAAGCGCTGGCGCAAGCCGGCCTCGGCGCCGCCGACATCGCGGCCATCGGCATCGCCAACCAGCGCGAGACCGTCGTCCTGTGGGAGCGCGCCGGCGGCCGGCCGCTGGCCAACGCCATCGTCTGGCAGGACCGGCGCACGGCCGGGACCTGCGACCGGCTGAAGGCCGAGGGTGCCGAGACGCTGGTGCGGGAAAAGACCGGGCTGGTGCTCGATCCGTATTTCTCCGCCGCCAAGCTGGCCTGGCTGCTCGACCGGCTGCCGGATGCGCGCACGCGCGCCGGACGCGGCGAGCTGGCCTTCGGCACGATCGACAGCTGGCTCGCCTGGAACCTCTCCGGCGGCCGGCTGCACGTCACCGACGTCTCGAACGCCTCGCGCACCTCGCTTTTCGACATTCGCACGGGCGACTGGGACGACGCGCTGCTGTCGCTGTTCGGCGTTCCGCGCGAAGTGCTGCCGCGCATCGTCCGCTCGAGCGGGGTGTGCGGCGAGACGGCCCCCGATCTGTTCGGCGCCGCGATCCCTATCGGCGGCATGGCCGGCGACCAGCAGGCGGCGCTGTTCGGCCAGGCCTGCCACGGCGCGGGCATGGCGAAGAACACCTACGGCACCGGCTGCTTCCTGCTGATGCACACCGGCGCGCAGCCGGTCGTCTCGCGCAACGGCCTCATCGCCACCTGCGCGGCGCAGACGGGGTCGGTGCCGGAATACGCCCTGGAGGGCGGCGTCTTCATCGCCGGCGCCGTGGTGCAATGGCTGCGCGACGGCCTCGGCCTGATCGAGTCGGCGGCGGACATCGAGGCGCTCGCCGCCGGCGTGCCCGATGCCGGCGGCGTGGTCTTCGTGCCGGCCTTCGCCGGCCTCGGCGCGCCGCACTGGAACCCGCATGCGCGCGGCACCCTGGCCGGGCTCACGCGCGGCACCACCGCCGCCCACCTCGCCCGCGCCGCGCTGGAGGCCATCGCCTTCCAGTCGGCCGAGCTGGTCGAGGCGATGGCCGCCGACTGCGGCCGGCCGCTGGCCGAGCTGCGCGTCGACGGCGGCGCCACCGCCAACAGCCTGTTGATGCAGTTCCAGGCCGATCTCCTCGGCGTTCCGGTCGTCCGCCCGCGCATCCAGGAGACCACGGCGCTGGGTGCCGCCTATCTCGCCGGCCTGGCCGCCGGCGTCTGGAAAAGCCGCGAAGAAATCGCCGCGCACTGGGCGCGCGAGCGCACCTTCGCGCCCGCGCTGCCGCGCGAGGCGGCGGCCGCGCGCATGGCGGAATGGCGCCGCGCCGTGCGCTGCGCACTGACTTTCGCGGAATGAATAACCGGCGCGGACGCCGGTTATTCAGTCAAACGGGATGAATTACTTCCGGCGTGCAGGCCGGTCCTTCCTGCCGTCGCGGTTGAAATCGTGCTGGCGGTCGTGCTTCTGGCGGTAGATGCGCTTGCTCTGCGCATCCTGGGCGTGCTCGATGCGGGCCCGCTCCTTTTTCGTCACCTGGCCGTCGGCGGCGGCCCTGTCCTCGATCTTCTGCACATGCGCCTGGCCCTTCTCCATGCGGGCGGCTTCCTGCTCGGTCAGGGCGCCGGACTGCAGGCCCCGGTCGATGCGCTGCTGCTGATTCGCCTGGCGCTGGTCGATGCGCGGCGTGGAATCGGTTTGCGCCAGCACCGGCAGGGTAAAGGCGGTCAGCAGCAGGGTGGCGGCAAGGATTTTCGGTTTCATGATGTTTTCCCTTTCAAGTGAGGCCCGGAGCCTTCCCCGAGCACGGACGCAGAATAGCGCCCGCCGACGGAGAACATTCCGGCGCACTTGTAAATCCTGTAACAAATCGTGTCACGCCGGCCCGTCCGGAATCAGGTCGAGGCGGTCGGTAAACAGGGCGGCCACGCCGGCGCGCAGGAGCAGGGCGGCGTCTTCCGGATCGTTGACGGTATAGACGAGCAGCGGCACGCCGGCGGCGCGCGTCTGCGCGATCAGCTGGGGGCCGACATGGTGGCCGCTGCAGTGCAGGGAAACGCAGTCGTGCCGCCGCAGCAGATCGCGCCAGTCCGGCGGCGGCGCCTCGACCAGCAGGCCGCGCGGCAGTTCGGGCGCCGCCGCGCGCGCCGCCGCCAGCGCCTCGAGGGAGAACGAGGACAGCAGCGGCGGCGAAGCGCCGGCCCACAGCGCGCGCGCCGCCAGCGCCACCTTGCGTCCCGTTTCCGCCTCGTGTCCCGTGGATGGCTTGATCTCGACGTTCGCCCACAGGCCGAGGGCCTGGCACAGTTCGGCGGCATCGCCGAACGACGGTACCGGCTCGCCGGCGAACCGCGCGCTGTGCCAGCTGCCGGCATCCAGCCGGGACAGCTCGGCATCGCTCGCTTCGGCAACGCGGCCGCGGCCGTTGGTCGTGCGCTCCAGGGTTTCGTCGTGGATAAGGACGGGCGTGCCGTCCGCCGACAGCATGACGTCGAACTCGACGGCGCGATAGCCCTGCCCGGCCGCCACGCGCAGGCCGGCCAGGGTGTTCTCCGGCGCCAGCGCGCCGCCGCAACGGTGGGCGATGAGGCGGGGATGCCCCCAGATCACCGGACGACCGACCCGTCGGCCGGCTCCGGCTGCAGCACGGTGTTGCCGCGTTTCACGGCCGTGTCGAGCGCCTCCTTGGCCGGCTTGAGGTTGGCCCAGACGGCCTCGAGCTCCTCGGAGAGGATGGCGCGCACGCGGCCGAGGCCGGCCACTGCCCTGGGTTTCGCCCCGGAGACGTACTTGCGGTCGGAGAGGCGTTCCACCGTCCTTTGCAGGATGTCCGGCGGCAGCTCGCCGCCGGCGGCCAGCGCCGCGACGGCGGCCGGCGTCATCGGCAGGTAGCCGGTACCCTTGACCCAGTCCTTCTGCACTTCAGGCTGCAGCAGGAACTGGAAGAAGCGCACGGCGACGGCATATTCCTGCCGCTTGTTGTCGGCCAGGATCCACAGCAGCGGGCCGTCCGGCAGCAGCCGCCCCGGCGCCGCGTCGCGCACGTCGTCATGGTGCGGCAGGGCGGCGACGCCGAAATCGAAGGGCTTGCGCTGCAGCAGGCGCATGTAGAGCGAAGAGTCGCTGGTCAGCATGCCGCATTCGCCCGAGAGGAATTTCGCGTCTGCCTCGCGGCCCGGCCCGAAATACTTGAAATAGAAACTCTTGTGCCAGCTGGCGAGCAGCGCCACATGCTTCACCTGGACCAGGGCGTTGAGGGCGAGGGTGGCACTCTTGCCGCCGCCCGCCGCATTGGCGATCGGTTCGCTGTGCTGGGTGGAGGTGTTGTCGAGGTGCACCCAGGCCATGTTCGAGGAGGTGAAGGCGCAACGGCGATCGACATCGTAGATCTTGCCGGCGGCCTCCTGCACTTCCCACCAGGTCCGCGGCGGCCTGGCCGGATCCAGTTTCGCCTTGCGGAAGGTGTCCTTGTTGTAATACAGCACCGGCACGGACAGCGCCAGCGGCAGCGCCTGCAGGCGGCCGCGGTTGTCCTCGACGACGTCGGCAACGACCGGGAACAGCGCCTTCGCGTCGATCCGCTGCTTCGTCAGGGACAGCGCCTTCCACAGCGGCAGCAGGCGCGGATGGCCGTCGAAGAATTTCTGGTGCTCGTCGTCGGCGAGCAGGGCCATGTGCGGCAGCACGCGCCGGTCGGCCGCCATGCCCAGGTGCTGCAGGGTCACCTTCTCCCCCTTGCTCCGGGCGTTGAAGCGGTCGACCAGTTCCACCAGCAGGGCGGCCGCCTCGCCGCTGAGGGCATGGCGCAGGACGATCTCGACCGGTTGGGCCGGCGGTTTGGCGGCCTGGGCGGTGGCGGCGAAGAAAAGCAGCAATACAAGCAGAAGTCGCAGCATGCGATGAGGGGTCTGTTGAGGGGAACTCCGGTATATTACACGCCGCGTCCCGATCGATCATCCCCATGCCCGCCGCCCTCTCCCACATCCGCGTCCTCGACCTCTCGCGCGTGCTGGCCGGCCCCTGGTGCACCCAGAACCTCGCCGACCTCGGCGCCGAGGTCATCAAGGTGGAAAAACCGGGCAGCGGCGACGACACCCGCGCCTGGGGCCCGCCCTGGCTGAAGGACGTCGCCGGCAACGACACCGGCGAGTCGGCCTACTTCCTCTCCTGCAACCGCGGCAAGAAATCGCTGGCGCTCGACATCGCGCACCCGGAAGGCAGCCGCATCGTGCGAGAGCTGGCGAAGCAGTGCGACGTGCTGGTGGAGAACTTCAAGGTCGGCGGCCTGGCGAAGTACGGCCTCGACTGGGACAGCCTGCGCACGCTCAACCCGCGCCTCATCTACTGCTCGATCACCGGCTTCGGCCAGGACGGACCCTACGCCGCGCGCGCCGGCTACGACTTCATCGTGCAGGGCATGGGCGGCCTGATGAGCGTCACCGGCGAGCCCGACGGCGCGCCCGGCGGCGGGCCGCAGAAGGCCGGGGTGGCGGTGGCGGACCTGTTTACCGGGATGTACGCCACGGTCGCCGTGCTGGCGGCGCTGACTTTTCGCGAGCAAAGCGGCGAGGGCCAGCACATCGACCTGTCGCTGCTCGACGCCCAGGTGGCGATGCTGGCCAACCAGAACATGAACTACCTCGTCAGCGGCGCCGCGCCGCAGCGGCTGGGCAACGCCCACCCCAACATCGTGCCCTACCAGACCTTCGCCACGGCCGACGGCCACCTCATCCTCGCCGTCGGCAACGACGCCCAGTTCCGCCGCTTCTGCGAACTGGGCGGCTGCCCGCAACTGGCCGACGACGCCCGCTTCGCCAGCAATCGCGCCCGCGTTGCCCACCGCGCGGCCCTGATTCCCCTGCTCGAACCGATCCTGCGCCGGCGCACGACGCGGGAATGGGTCGAAGCACTGGAGGCGGCCGGCGTGCCCTGCGGGCCGATCAACCGCCTCGACCAAGTCTTCGCCGACCCGCAGGTGCGCCACCGCGGCCTGCGCCTCGACCTGCCGCATCCCGCGGCGGGCAGCGTGCCCCTGGTGGCGAACCCGATCCGCCTGTCGGCCAGCCCGATCGAATGCGCCGCCGCGCCGCCGCTGCTGGGGCAGCACACGAATGAAATCCTGCGCGAATGGCTGGGGCTGTCCGAGGCCGAACTGGCGCGGCTGCGCGATCTGGGCGTGGCCGGCTCATGTACGTGAAATCTCGTCCGTGAAATTTCGCCCGTGAACGACTGCCTTGCTGGCTTCCGGGCGATCCAGTAATATCCAGAACGAATTGAAGCCGGCGCAGCGTTGTCCGGCCGGAAAAATAACCGATGGGCTCGCAAGCCCCGCCGGAAGAGGACGGCGGCGGGGCGGACCAGACTGAGAAATGAACAAGTACCAGAGAGTGGTCATTATCGTCGCGGCGGCGAACATCTTGCTGATGTTGCTCTTCCCGCCCTTCCTCGACAACCCGATCCGCCGCGGCATGCTGCCCAGCTTCGAGGGCTTCTATCCGCTGGTCACCACCTTTGGCGCCAAGCGCATCCACAACGAGCTGCTGACGCTGCAGATCATGTTCGTCGTCATCAATGCGCTGGTCGCCTGGCTGCTGCTCGACCGGGCGACGACGGCGGGCGAAGCGCACGGATTCCGCTATACGCGCGCGATCAGTTTCTTCCTGGCGGGGAACCTCGTCCTGCTGCTCGCCTTCCCGCCCTTCGAGTCCTACGCCTCCATGGCGAAATACGACGCGCCGGGTTTCGACAGCTTCTATTTCATCCTCGGCAACAGGCCGGGCCGCGGCATCTTCATCCCGCTGCTCTACCTGGAAATCCTCCTGGTCGTCATCAACGTGCTGGCCGTCTGGCTGGCCTTCAATGCCGTGCGGCGCGCCGAGGTGTTCGCCAAGGAAAGGGTGCTCGAACTGGCACAGGCCCTGCCGCCGGAACAACTGGCCGAGGTTTCGAAAACCCTCGGCTACAAGGCAATCCAGCCGTCCTCCGCGCGGTCGACCAACGAACCGCGTCTCGGCGCCGGCCCCGAAAGGCGCAAGTACCAGGATCCGCGCTACCGCGGACCGGAGCGCCGCAAGGGCGGCGACCGCCGCATCAAGGCGCGCGCGGCCTAGGGCCTGCCGCCGGATTGATTCGGGCGGCAAACTCCACTACGCTTGCCGAAAGCGACAAGAGGGAGGGCGTCCCTGCCGCGCACGCGCTGGCAGCTTTCGCAGCTATCCGCATGAACCGCCAGCAAGCCATCGTCCTGTGGGTCGCAGCCGCCAACCTGGTGCTGGTGCTGGCCTTTCCGCCCTACGATTACCTGTCCCTGGCGCACGGTTACGTGCCGACCTTCGCCGGCTTCCATTTTTTCGGCTCGGCCCCGCCTGGCAGCCTGCTCAACCACGACTTCCTCATCCTGGAAGAGATCGTCGTCCTCATCAACGCCGGCATCGCCTGGCTGCTGCTGCGCGAGGCCCCCTCCCGCAAGGGCCGGCGCCTCAGCCGCGGCCAGCGCGGCGTGCTCTGGCTGATCGCCATCAACCTGGTGCTGGTGCTGCTCTTCCCGCCGTTCGAAAACTATTACGCCATCAGCAAGGCGACGCTGCCCTCCTTCGACGGCTTCTATTTCCTCTTCGGCGACAACGCGCAGCGCCAGATCGTCGCGCCGCTGCTGTACATCGAGGTGGCCCTCGTCCTCATCAACGGCGGCCTGCTCTGGCTGCTGTTCGCCAGGCAGCCCGACGCCGATCTCGGCAACGAGGAGATGCGGGCCCTGGCCGAGGCACTGCGCAAACAGCAGCAGGGGAAGAAGTAGGCCGGGGCGTCCACCCGCCGCCCGGATCAGTGTTTGAGCGGCTGCCAGCCCGGATGCTCGAAGTGGCTGGCGTATTTCTCCAGCGCGCCCCCCACCTTCAAGGCGCCGGCCTGGCGCTTCACCTTCTTCGCCTTGCCCGCCATCGCCTCGACGCCCTCCAGAATCTCGGCGATGACCAGGTGCAACTGCGCGTCGGCCTTCGGATCGAGCTTGCAACTGGCGACGACGTCGTTGATCTCGCCGTTCACCTTCTTCGCCAGTTCGCCGTATTTGGCGGCGGACAGCCTGTTCTCGTGAATCTCATGGTGCACGGCGTCGATGCTGTTGCGGATGTTCTCCATGCCCTTGCGCAGCGGCGCGTCGGTCTCCCACTTCTTGCCGTTGTTCAGCTCCAGCCTGGCCGGCGCGGTGTCGTGGCCGTGCTCGTGCTTGTGGGCGTCCGCGGCCAGGCTGCCGCCCGCGGCCAGGCCCAGCGCCAGACCGGCGGCGGCCAGCAGTTTCCGGATTCCATTCGTTGCTTTCATGCTTTCTCCTTGAGTGTCGATTGCCCGGATGGGTCATTGCAGTATCGCGGATACACCTTAAAGGTTTCTTAAGGCCGCGACGGGAAGCGGACCTCGACTTTCAGCCCGCGGCCGCCGGGGCCGGTTTCGAGAGAGACGGCCGCCCGGTGCAGGTCGGCGATGCGCCGGACGATGGACAGGCCGAGGCCGCTGCCCTCCTCGCCGCTGCCGAGCACGCGGCGGAAGCGCTCGAATGCGCTGGCGCGCTCGTCCGGCGGAATGCCCGGGCCGTTGTCGGTCACCGTCAACAGTACCGCATCCGGCACGGACTGCACCGACACTTCCGCCTCGCCGCCGGGCGGGGTGTAGCGCACGGCGTTGTCGAGCAGGTTGCGCAGCAGCACGGCGAGCAGCACGGCATCGCCGGGAACCGGCGCCGCCGCCCCCGCCGCCAGGCCCAGCTCGACGCTCTTGGCGGCGGCGGCCGATGCCGTCTCGGCAACGCCCTGCTCTGCCAGTGCCTGCAGGTCCACCCTCTGCCCGGGCGCGAGCGCCGTCTGCGGGTCGAGCCGCGCCAGCACCAGCAACTGCTCGGTGAGCCGCGCGGCGCGGTCGGCGCCGGCGACGACGTTCTCCAGCGCGCGGCCGCGTTCCGCCTCGTCGCGCGCGCCGAGGGCCACCTGAGCCTGGGTCTTGACGGCGGCGAGCGGCGTGCGCAGTTCGTGGGCGGCGTCGGCGGTGAAGCGCCGCTCCTGCTCGAGCGAATCCTTCAGGCGGGCGAACAGCGCATTGAGCGCGCCGACGAGGGGCAGGACTTCGCGCGGCGACCGGCCGGCGTCGAGCGGCGCCAGGTTGTCCGGGGCGCGCCGCGCCACCTCGCGCGCCACGCCCGCCAGCGGCGCCAGCCCCGCTCCCACCGCCAGCCAGATCAGCAGCGCCAGCGCCGGCAGGGCGAAGTACAGCGGATGCAGCAAATGGCCCGCCACGCTCTGCGCCAGTTCCTCGCGGAATTCATAGCGCTCGCCGACCTGCACCAGGTAATGGCGGCGCTCGTCCCAGCGGCTGAAGATGCGCCAGCGCTTGCCGTCGATCACGGCATCGCCGTATCCCTCCGGCCGACTTTGCAGCCGCGACTCGGGCGCGCTGGCCGAGCGCAGCAGCAGCCGGCCCTTGCGGTCCCATACCTGGAAGGCGATCTTGCGCTCGTACTTGTACTGCCGCGGCACCGCCTCTTCACGGTCGTCCTCGATCTCGTGCTCGAGCTGGGCGGCAATCAGGCCGGCCGACTGGGCAAGGTGGGTGTCCAGCATCTCGCCGATCTCGTGGCGGGCGTCGAAATAGGTGAACAGCGCCGTCGCCAGCCAGGCGGCCAGCACGGTGCCCAGCAGCAGGACGAGCAGGCGGCGGCGCAGGGAAGGCGTCATTCGGCGACCCGGGGAATCATGTAGCCGACGCCGCGCACGGTGCGGATCAGCTCCGGCGCCAGCTTGCGCCGCAGGTGGTGCACGAAGACCTCGACGGCGTTGCTCTCGATCTCCTCGCCCCAGCCGTAGAGCTTCTCCTCCAGCTGCGCCTTCGACAGCACGCGGCCGGCACCGAGCAGCAGCGCGTGCAGCACGGCGAACTCGCGCGCCGACAGATCGACCGGCCGGCCTTGCCAGCTCACGCTGCGCGCCGCCGGATCGAGCCGCAGGGCGCCGTGCTCGAGCACCGGCTCGGCCTGATGGCCGGCGCGGCGAATGAGGGCGCGCAGCCGCGCCTGCAGCTCGCCCAGGTCGAAGGGTTTCACCAGATAGTCGTCGGCGCCGGCATCCAGCCCGGCGATGCGGTCGGGCACGGTGTCGCGCGCCGTCAGGATCAGCACCGGCACGGCATTGCGCGCGGCGCGCGCCCGCGCCAGCACTTCCATGCCGGACAGGCGCGGCAGGCCGAGGTCGAGCACCACCGCGTCGTAGGCCTCTGCCGTGAGCGCCGACTCGGCGGCGCGGCCGTCCTGCGTCCAGTCGACGGCGAAGCCGGCCTGCATCAGGCCGGCGCGGATGCCGTCGCCGAGGAGGCGGTCGTCTTCGACGAGGAGAACCTTCATGCGGGCATGTTAGCGCGGATCAATCGCCGTATTGCAGCGACTGACTTTTCTACCGGCTTAGCCACCAGGCCGCGGCGGCGGTCCACACCAGCAGCATCAGCGCCGCCACGATGCGCGGCCCGCGGATCGCCTCCTCCGGCTCGCCCAGCTTGCGGCCGGTGACCATGGCCCGCGGCAGGTTCTCGCCGTGCATCAGGCTGCCGACGAGCACGCCGGCCACATGGACGCCGACCACCGCCAGCATCAGGCCGGTGAAGAACTCGTGGGTTTCCTCCAGCCACTCGCCGCCGAACTCCTGATAGGCGAGCCAGCCGCTGGCGCCGCTCAGCAGGGCCAGCGACAGCAGCGTCAGGACGGCCAGGCCGCCGGCCGGATTGTGGCCGGTATAGTGACGCGGCGAGAAGCGCAGCAGGCCCTTCAGGTAGCCGAGCGCCTGGCCCGGTCCGCGCACGAAGCTGGCGAAACGGGCATGCCGCGAACCGACGACACCCCACAGCAGCCGGAACAGGGCGACCGCCGTCACCGTGCTGCCGGCGAAGACATGCACCAGGCGCCACGTTTCGCTGTCGCCGGTGACCCAGGCCAGGGCGAAGCCGCCCGCCATCAGCCAGTGGCCGAGGCGCACCGGCAAGTCCCACACCAATATCGTTTTCATGATGGTTCTCCTTCAGTCTCCTTCCCGCTTGCGCAATCCGGGCAGGGCGATTTCGCGTTCGCGGTAGCTGCCCTGCCCGGCGCGGCTGTGGCAGGCGCTGCAGTTCGACGCGCTCTTCACGCGGGCATCGCGCCAGATCGCCTGCGGCACCTCGCGATGCTCGCGCCGGAACCAGGCGCTGGCGGTGAGCCGCGGCGGGTCGCCCGCGCCGGCCATGCGGCTGCGGGTCGATGCGTTGCGCACCAGGAAATCCTCGATTTCGCGCCGCGTCTTCTCGTCGAGGCTGGCGTTGTCGCCGTAATGCCTGTCGAGCCGGGCCATCACCCGTTTCCAGTCCGGTGCCGTCAGCAGGGCCGGCGGAAACGGCAGGTGGCAGGCGCCGCATTCGGCCTCGAAGGCGGGCGGCGCGGCGGGCGGCAGGGGCAGGCGGTCGGCGCGGGCCGGCAAGGCCAGGACGAGGGCCGCGCAGGCGAAGAGGGGCGGCATCGGGTTTTTCATTGGGCCTCCGTCAGGAACAGGATGAAATCCGCCTTCTCGGCGGCGCTGCATTCGCGCCCCAGCACCTCGGTGCAATTGCGGCGGAACCATTTCTCCGTCTTCGCCCGATCGGTAAAGCGGGCGGCTTCGACGCGCGGCGCCAGCGGCTTGATGGCCTTGCCGGTGACGACATGGCGGCCGGCCCGGGCCGGGCTGTCCGAGTGGCAGCTCGCGCAGGCCGGCATCTTCTCCGACACGCCGAAGCGCCGGCCGTAGAGTTCGGCGCCGCGGCGGGCCGAAGGCTGGTAGCCGGGCGCATGGCGAAGCGCCGCCTCGGCATAGGACTGGATGAGTTGCCGCGGGGTAGCCGTGGCGGCGGCCGCACTGCCCGCCAGCAGGACCGCAATCAGGATTCGCTTCATGACCGTCGCCTCTTTCGAATGAACATGGAGACGAAGTCTGGCGCGGCCGGCTTAAGCGGGGCTTAACGGCCGACCCCGCTTGACCTGGCTCAATGCCCGCTGCCCACGGGCTGATATATTCAGCCCTAAATATTACTCTGCCGGATATTCCAGGCGAATGGAAACCGGCCCGCTTGCCGACGGATATATTCAAGCTTAAAATATACCGCCAGACGACAGACGGACAGGAACAGGACATCATGCGCATCGCGTGCATCGGCGGCGGCCCGGCGGGACTCTACTTCGCCATCCTCATGAAGCAGGCCGACCCGGCCCACGACATCACCGTCTACGAGCGCAACCGCCCCGACGACACTTTCGGCTGGGGCGTCGTCTTCTCCGACGCCACGCTCGGCAACTTCCAGGTTGCCGACCCGGAAAGCTACGAGGAGATCACGCGCAACTTCCACCACTGGGACGACTGCGACGTCTTCTTCAAGGGCCGCAGGATCACCTCGGGCGGCCACGGCTACTGCGGCATCGGCCGCCAGAAGCTGCTCAACATCCTGCAGGCGCGCGCCGCCGCGCTCGGGGTGAAACAGGTCTTCGAGGCCGAAATCGCCGACGACGCCGACCCGCGCCTGGCCGACGCCGACCTGATCGTCGCCGCCGACGGCGTGAACAGCAAGGTGCGCAACAAGTACGCCGAACAGTTCCAGCCCGACATCGACGTGCGCAAGTGCCGCTACATCTGGCTTGGCACCCACTTGAAGCTCAACGCCTTCACCTTCATCACCGAGCCCTCCGAGTGGGGCTGGTTCCAGGTGCACGCCTACCAGTTCGACCGCGACACCAGCACCTTCATCGTCGAATGCCGCGAGGAGACCTGGCAGGCCGCCGGCCTCGACCAGCTCGACCAGGCCGGCTCGATCGCCTTCTGCGAGAAGCTCTTCGAGAAACACCTGCAGGGCAACAAATTGATGAGCAACGCCCGCCACCTGCGCGGCTCGGCCTGGCTCAACTTCAACCGCGTGCTGTGCCGCCAGTGGCACCACAGGAACATCGTGCTGATCGGCGACGCCGCCCACACCGCCCACTTCTCCATCGGCTCCGGCACCAAGCTGGCGATGGAGGACGCCATCGCGCTGTCGAAGACGCTCAACGCCCATCCCGGCGACGTCGAGCGCGCCGTGGCGCTCTACCAGGAGGAGCGCGAGATCGAGGCCCTCAAGCTGCAGAGTTCGGCGCGCAACCGCATGGAGTGGTTCGAGAACGTGGCGCGCTACGCCCACCTCGAACCCGAGCAGTTCGCCTACACCCTGCTCACCGGCAGCCAGCGCATCGGCCACGAGAACCTGCGCCTGCGCGACCCGGCGTATGTGGAGAGCGTCGAGACCTGGTTCGCGCAGCAGTCCGGCCTGCCGGCGCAGCCGTTGCCACCGATGTTCACGCCCTTCAGGCTGCGCGAGCTCACGCTGAAGAACCGCGTCGTCGTCTCGCCCATGGCCATGTACTCCTGCCGCGACGGGCAGCCGGACGACTTCCTGCTGGTGCACCTCGGCGCGCGCGCCCTGGGCGGCGCCGGCCTGGTGATGACCGAAATGACCTGCGTCTCGCCGGATGCGCGCATCACCCCCGGCTGTGCCGGCCTCTGGAACGAGGCGCAGGCGCAGGGCTGGCAGCGCATCGTCGACTTCGTGCATGCCCACAGCGACGCGAAGATCGGCCTGCAGCTCGGCCACGCCGGGCCGAAGGGATCGACCCAGCTCGGCTGGGAAGAAATCGATGCGCCGCTGCCCACCGGCAACTGGCCGCTGCTGGCCGCCTCCGCCATTGCCTACGGCCCGCAGAACCAGGTGCCGAAGGCGATGACGCGCGCCGACATGGACAGCGTGCGCGATCGGTTCGTCGCCGCGGCGCAGCGCGGCGCGGCGGCCGGCTTCGACCTCCTGGAACTGCACTGCGCCCACGGCTACCTGCTCTCCAGCTTCCTCTGCCCGCTGACCAACCGGCGCACGGACGATTACGGCGGCACGCTGGAGAACCGCCTGCGCTACCCGCTCGAGGTGTTCCGCGCGCTGCGCGCCGCCTGGCCCGAGGACCGGCCGATGACGGTGCGCATCTCGGCCCACGACTGGGCGCCGGGCGGCAACACGCCGGAGGACGCCGTGGCCATCGCCCGCGCCTTCAGGAATGCCGGCGCCGACATGATCGACGTCTCCTCCGGCCAGACCACGCGCGAGGCGCAGCCGGTCTACGGCCGCATGTACCAGACGCCGTTCTCCGACCGGATCCGCAACGAGACCGGCATCGCCACCATCGCGGTGGGCAACATCTTCGAGGCCGACCACGTCAACTCGATCATCGCCGCCGGGCGCGCCGACCTCTGCGCCATCGCCCGGCCGCACCTTGCCGACCCGGCCTGGACCCTGCACGCGGCGGCGCAACTCGGCCAGGGCGACATCGCCTGGCCGAAGCAGTACCTCAGCGGCAAGGCCCAGCTCGAACGCAACCTGGCGCGCGCGGCGCAGATGGTGCTGCGGGCCTGAACGATTTCGCAATTCAATTCAACAAGCATTGGAGACCCGGCAATGAGCAAACAAAGCAGCAAACCCGCCGCCCAGCGGACCGACCACGAGACCCGCCTGACGGACGAGCACCACGAGTCCCTGCGCCTGTGGCTGCGCCTGCTCTCCTGCACCAACCTGATCGAAGCCTACGTCCGCGGCCAGCTGCGCTTGAAATTCCAGACCACGCTGCCGCGCTTCGACCTGATGTCCCAGCTCGAGCGCCACCCCGAAGGACTGAAGATGGGCGAGCTGTCGCGGCGCATGATGGTCACCGGCGGCAACGTCACCGGCATCACCGACCAGCTCGTCGCCGAGGGCCTGGTGGTGCGCGAGGACAATCCGAAGGATCGCCGCGCCTACATCGTCAAGCTGACCAAGGAAGGCCGCCGCACCTTCCGCCAGTGGGCCGACGAGCACGAGGGCTGGATCGCCCGGCTGTTCGAGGGGCTCGGCGAGAAGGAAAGGGGCCAGCTCTACGACCTGCTGGCGAAGCTCAAGCTGCACGTCGCCGACATCCAGCCCGACAGCTGAAATGGCCCGCACCGCCCACGACGACGGCCCAGGGAAGTCCCCGCGGGACACCTTCGCCCGCGACCACCTGCCGCCGCGCGACCAGTGGCCGGAACTCGTCTTCGACCGGCCGGAGCTGCGCTACCCGGCGCGCCTGAACTGCGCCGCCGAACTGCTCGACCGCATGGTCGCCGCGGGCCACGGCGACCGGCCCGCCCTCTGGGCACCGGTCGACGGCCGGCCCGTCGCCTGCACTTACCGCCAGCTGCTGGCGCGCGCCAACCGCATCGCCCGGGCGCTCATCGAGGACCTCGGCCTGGTGCCCGGCAACCGCGTGCTGCTGCGCGGTCCCAACAACCCGATGATGGCGGCCTGCTGGCTCGGCATCGTCAAGGCCGGCGGCATCGTCGTCGCCACCATGCCGCTCCTGCGCGCGAAGGAGCTGACGCAGATCGCCGCCAAGGCGCGCTGCTCGCTCGCCCTGTGCGATGCGCGCCTGCTGGAGGAACTGGAACTGGCGCGGCCGGACTGCCCCGATTTGCGACGCATCGTCTCCTTCAATGACGGCGGCGCCGGTTCGCTCGAATCCCTGCTGGAAGGCAAGCCGGACAGCTTCGACAACGTCGACACGGCGGCCGACGACGTCGCGCTGATCGCCTTCACCTCAGGCACCACCGGTCAGCCCAAGGGCACGATGCACTTTCATCGCGACGTGCTGGCGATGTGCGACGCCTTCCCGCGCTCGGTGCTCAAGCCCGAGTCAACGGACATCTTCTGCGGCACGCCGCCGCTGGCCTTCACCTTCGGCCTCGGCGGCCTGCTCTGCTTCCCGCTGCGCGTCGGCGCATCCACCGTGCTGGTGGAGAAGCTGATGCCCGACACCCTGCTGCAGACCATCCGCGACTTCAAGGCGACCATCTGCTTCACCGCACCGACCTTCTGGCGCCTGATGGCCCCGCTCGCGGCAAGGGACGGCATCGGCCGCCTGAAGAAATGCGTCTCCGCCGGCGAGGCCCTGCCCGACGCCACGCGCCAGTTGTGGAAGCGGGCGAGCGGCATCGAGATCATCGACGGCATCGGCGCCACCGAGATGATCCACATCTTCATCTCCTCGCCGCCGGAGAAAGTCCGCCGCGGCGCCGTCGGCCAGGTCGTGCCGGGCTATCAGGCGCGCATCGTCGACGAGGACGGCCGGCCGCTGCCGCCGGGTGCGGTCGGCCGGCTGGCGGTGAAGGGGCCGACAGGCTGCCGCTATCTCGCCGACCCGCGCCAAAGTCAGTACGTGCAGAACGGCTGGAACCTCACCGGCGACGCCTTCTCGATGGATGCCGACGGCTATTTCTTCTACCAGGCGCGCACCGACGACATGATCGTCTCGGCCGGCTACAACATCGCCGGACCCGAGGTCGAAAGCGCGCTGCTCGCACATCCCGCCGTCGCCGAATGCGGCGTGGTCGGCGTGCCGGACGACGAGCGCGGCCAGATCGTCAAGGCCTTCGTCGTGCTGCGCGAAGGCCACCCGCCGGGCGAGGCGCTGGTGCGCGAACTGCAGGACTTCGTCAAGCAGAGCATCGCCCCCTACAAATACCCGCGCGCCGTCGCCTTCGTCGATGCGCTGCCGCGCACCGAAACCGGCAAGCTGCAGCGCTTCCGATTGAGGCAGGCATGATCGCCTCCCCCCGCAGGTCGGGCTTCAGCCCGACAACCACCGCCGCAGTCCCGCAGGGATTTCCTTCGGTCATCGGCCTGAAGGCCGACCTACGCCTGCACCAGGAAAACAAATGAGCGAGCTGCATTGCCGCATCCTCGGCAACACCTTCTACAGCGACATGCTGGTGCGCTTCTCCCACTGCGACCCGGCCGGCATCGTCTTCTATCCGCAATACTTCATCATGTTCAACGGCCTGGTCGAGGACTGGTTCAACCAGGGCCTGTGCACGAATTTCGCCCGCACCATCACCGAGCGCCGGCTCGGCTTCCCCATCGTCCGGCTCGAGTGCGACTTCACCGCTCCCTCCAAGATCGGCGAGACCATCACGCTCGGCCTGAAGCTGGCGCGGCTGGGACGCAGCTCCATGGAAATGACCGTCGACTGCCGCCACGAACAGGAAGCGCGGCTGAACGCCCGCTTCGTCCTGGTCGCCATGGACCTCGACCGCCAGCGCGCGCAAGCCATCCCCGACGACCTGCGCGCGATGATGCAGGCCTTCCAGAACGGGGAATTCGACATCAACAACCATAACGGGAGAGACTCTTGATCCAGCTATTCAACCCCACGGAATGGACGCGGCCGAAGGGCTATTCCAACGGCGTCACCGCCCAGGGCCAGATGATTTTCGTTGCCGGCCAGGTGGGCTGGGACAGCAGCGAGACCTTCCAGACCGACGACCTGGTCGGCCAGGTGCGCCAGGCGCTCGCCAACATCGTCGCCATCCTCGCCACCGCCGGCGCCAAACCCGAGAACATCGTGCGCATGAACTGGTATCTCGCCGACAAGGTCGAGTACAACGCCCGCCTCGCCGAGATCGGCGAGGCCTACCGCGAGACCATCGGCCGCCACTTTCCCGCCATGACCGCCCTGCAGGTGGCCGGCTTCGTCGAGGACGGCGCCAAGGTGGAAATCGAGGTGACGGCCATGCTGCCGTAAGGGGGTATCATCCGCCCTGTCAGAAAAGGCAGACCGGGCCAAGCGCATGAATGCCGACGACAAGACGCTGCAGCGGGACTTCTATCTGCTTCTGGCCGCCTGGAGCGCGCTGGTTGCCGCCTCGTTTGCCTGGTACGCCTGGCAGGAGGACAAAAGCGTCGCCGATTCCGCCACCAAGGAAGCGCGTGCCATCCTCGATCGCGACAACGCCTATCGCCACTGGCTGGTCGAACAGGGCGGCGTCTATGTAAAGCCGAATGAAAAACTGCCCGGCGACCCCTATCTCGTCCATCCCGACAAGGACGTGGTAACGACCCGCGGCCTGCGCCTGACCCTGCTCAACCCCGCCTTCGTCCTGCGCGAGGTGCAGGAGCGCCAGGCCGACCCGGCGCGCGGCCGCTCGCGCGTCGTCGCGCTGGCCCCGCTCAATCCCGCCAACGCCGCCGACGAATGGGAGCGCAAGGGGCTGGACACGCTCTCCGGCGGCCTCGACCGCTACGAGACGGTCGACACCCCCGAAGGCAGGCAACTGCGCGCCATGCGGCCCTTCTTCGCCTCGCCGCCCTGCCTCGCCTGCCATCCCGCCTTCCGCGACGGCGAGCTGGCCGGCGCGATCACCACCCGCGTCGTCATGGCGCCCTACCTCGAATCCAGCCGCAGGACCCTGGGCGCCGTGGCGCTTGGCCACGGCGCCATCTGGATCGCCGGACTGGCCGGCATCGGCCTCGCCCACCGCCGGCGCCGTCTGTACGCGGAACAACAGCGGGCGTGGACGCGCTCCGTCGAGAACATGAACGCCGAACTGGAACGGCGCGTGGCGGCGCGCACGGAAGAGCTGACGCGGGCCGTGCGCGAGCTCGAGGCCTTCTCGTATTCCGTCTCCCACGATTTGCGCGCACCGCTGCGCGCCCTCAACGGCTATGCCCACCTGCTCAAGGAATCGCAGGGCGACCGGCTGGACGAGGAACAGCGCCGCATGTTCGACCGCATCGCCCTCAACGCGGAAAAAATGGGTCAGCTCATCGACGACATCCTCGAATACTCGCGCACCGGCCGCGAGCCGCTCAAGCGCGCGGCGGTCGACCTCGACGTGCTGGCGCACGACGTCGTGCGCGACCTGGCCGAGCAGTACCCCGCGGCCCGCGTCGAGATCGCGCCGCTGCCGCCGGTCGAGGGCGACCCGGTGATGCTGCGTCAGGTGCTCGCCAACCTCGTCGCCAACGCCCTGAAATTCTCGGCCGGGCGCGAACGGCCCGTCGTCGAAATCGGCGCCCGCGTCGAGGGCGGCATGGCCGACTGCTTCGTGCGCGACAACGGCGCCGGCTTCGACATGGCCTACGCCGACAAGCTGTTCAACCTGTTCCAGCGGCTGCACCGGGAAACCGAGTTCCCCGGCACCGGCGTCGGCCTCGCCATCGTCAAGCGCATCGTCGAACGCCACGGCGGCCGCGTCCGGGTGGACGCCGCGCCGGATGCCGGCGCCACCGTCCATTTCACCCTTCCGCTCGCCGGTCATCCGTCTTGAGCCGGCTCGACGGCTGTTTGGGCTATAATGGCCCCGGTCTGCCGTTCAGCCGGTTAGCGTCCGCAGGCCCATCCGGTCGATTCCGACCCCGTTTTCACATTTCGTTCGCGCCCTGAACCGGTACGCCCCAAAAGCGCAGGCCGGATCTGGAACCGTCATGAAATTCGAAGACCTCGGGCTGCTGCCCGAACTGCTCAAGGCCGTGGCCGACGCCGGCTACAGCGAACCCACCCCCATCCAGGCCCAGGCCATTCCCGTCGTGCTCGCCGGGAAAGACGTCATGGGCGGCGCCCAGACCGGCACCGGCAAGACCGCCGGCTTCGTCCTGCCGCTGCTGCAGCGCCTCGCCCGCCACGCCAGCACCAGCCCCTCGCCCGCCCGCCATCCGGTGCGCGCGCTGATCCTCACCCCGACGCGCGAACTCGCCATGCAGGTGCACGAAAGCGTGCAGACCTACGGCAAGCACATCCCGCTGCGCGACCTCGTCGTCTACGGCGGCGTCGACATCCGGCCGCAGACCGAAGCCTTGCGCAAGGGCGTCGAAATCGTCGTCGCCACGCCGGGCCGCCTGCTCGACCACGTGCAGCAGAAGAGCGTCAACTTCAACAGCGTCGAGGTGCTGGTGCTGGACGAAGCCGACCGCATGCTCGACATGGGCTTCATCCCCGACATCAAGCGCATCCTCGCCATGCTGCCGAAGGAGCGCCAGAGCCTGCTCTTCTCGGCCACCTTCTCGGAAGAGATCAAGAAGCTCGCCGACACCATGCTGCAGGCGCCGGTGCTGATCGAGGTGGCGCGCCGCAATGCCGTCACCGAGACGGTGACGCACCGCATGCACCCGGTGGACCAGGACAACAAGCGTCATCTGCTCGCCCACATCCTGAAAACCAGCAGCCTCTCCCAGGTGCTGGTCTTCGTCGGCACCAAGTTCGGCGCCAGCCGCCTGGCGGTCTTTCTCGAAAAGCAGGGCATCGAGGCCACGGCGATCCATGGCGACAAGAGCCAGCAGCAGCGCACCGAGGCGCTGGAAGCCTTCAAGAGCGGCAAGGCGCGCGTGCTGGTGGCCACCGACGTCGCCGCGCGCGGCCTCGACATCGACGACCTGCCGCACGTCATCAACTTCGAGCTGCCGCACGTGCCGGAAGACTACGTGCACCGCATCGGCCGCACCGGCCGCGCCGGCAAGGAGGGCGACGCCACCTCGCTGGTCTGCGCCGAGGAGCGCGGCAAGCTGGCCGAGATCGAGAAGCTCATCAAGCGGCCGATCGAACAGGTGATCGTGCCCGGTTTCGAGCCGGGGTCGGCCTTCTCCGGACCGGTCGAGAAGGCCCGCCGCGGACGCGGCGGCGCGGACCGTCCAGAAAAAAGCGAAGGCGGCCGGGAAAAATCCGGGGCATCCGCATCGCCGCGCCGCGAGCCGCGCAGCCGCGAGCGTGACGATGCGGGACGCGAACGGCGCGAACCGCGCCGGGTCGAGCCGGCCAGGCCGAAGCTGCCCAAGCTGGATTTCGATCCGAGCAAGCCCTACGAATCGAGAGTCAGTGCCCAGGACACGGCGGCAGCGACGGAACCGAAGCGCCCGCAGCACCGGCCGAAGCGCCCGGTGCCGGCGCTGCTGGGCGGGCTGCCGAAGCCGGAGCAGGAACAGTAGGTCTGGCTTCGGCCCGCCTCGGCGCACGAGCTACTGCTGCTGTCGGCCTGAAGGCCGACCTGCGGAGCGCCCCCGGTAGGTCGGGCTTCAGCCCGACAAGCAACCGCCCAAGTCGGCCTGAAGGCCGACCTACGGAGCGCCCACAGGTAGGTCGGGCTTCAGCCCGACAAACAACCGCCCAAGTCGGCCTGAAGGCCGACCTACGGAGCGCCAACCGGTAGGTCGGGCTTCAGCCCGACAAACAACCGCCCAAGTCGGCCTGAAGGCCGACCTGCGACAAACCGAGCGGAGAACGCATGGCACAGTGGGTTGAAGGCCGCGTGACCGAGCGCATCGACTGGAGCGATCGCCTGCACTCGCTGCGCGTCGAGGCCGCCATCGAGCCGTTCAAGGCCGGCCAGTTCACCAAGCTCGGCCTCGACATCGGCGGCGAGACCGTCGGCCGCCCCTACTCCATCGTCAGCGCCCCGCACGAGCCCGTACTCGAGTTCTATTTCTCCAACGTGCCCGAAGGCCCGCTCTCGCCGCGCCTGGCGCAACTCGGCGCGGGCGACGCCGTGCAGGTGGCGCCGAAACCGAACGGCTTCCTCGTCCTCGACGAGGTGCCGCCCTCGATCCACCTGTGGCTGCTGTCGACCGGCACCGGCCTCGGCCCCTTCCTCTCCATCCTCAAGACCGCGGAACCGTGGCAGCGCTTCCAGCGCGTGATCCTGGTGCACGCCGCGCGCGCGGCGGCGGAGCTCACCTACCGCCGCGCCATCGCCCGCATCATGGAAGCCGAGCCGAAACGCTTCACCTACATCCCCTTCCTCAGCCGCGAGCGGGCCGACTTCGCCCTGTCCGGCCGCATCCCTTCCGCCATCGCCGACGGACGGCTCGAGGCGCGCGCCGCCCTCGCGCTCGACCCCGCCCTCGCCCACGTCATGCTCTGCGGCAATCCGGCGATGGTGGAGGACGCCACGGCGGCGCTCGCCGCGCGCGGCTTCAGCAAGCACCGGCGCAAGGCGCCGGGACAGATCAGCATGGAAACCTACTGGTAGGCCGCGCGGCGATGCGGCTCGTCTGGTTCCTCGGCGGCGCCTCGCTCATCCTTTTCGCCGTCCTCGCCGGCTACCTCGCCCCGCTCGAGCCCGGCATCCTGCACCTGCAATTCGCCTTCACCCCGCGCGCCTTCGGCACGGTGATCCACCTCTGGTCGGCGGACGACCTGGCCCGCTACCGGGCGCACTTCCCCGGCGATTTCCTGCTGCTGGCCTGCTACGCCGCCTTCGGCCACCGCTTCGCGCGGCACTCCGGCCTGTTCGCGCGGCGGGCGCCGGCGGCGCGCGCGGCCGCAGCCTGGCTGCTGCCCGCGGCGGCCCTGTGCGACGCCGTCGAAAACGCCTTCCACCTGTGGCTGACCGCGGCGCCGCGCTTCGATGCGGCGCCGGCCTACGCTCTCTCCGCGCTGGCCGCCGCCGCGAAGTGGGCGCTGCTGATCGCCTTCGCGGCCGCCGTCCTGCATGCCCTGGCCGGGCGCAGGAAATAGTCATGTGCAATCACATCTGTCCGGTAGATTTCAGAACAAAAACATCTGGTTATCCACGAGGTGGTCGTCGAAATTCAATACTGCGCTGGCAACCAGTTGATCGATTGGGATTTTCTCGAACATATTGACCTCGAAAATGTTCAGCAGGAGCTGTGGCGAAGCGGGGAGGTTCAGTCGCTTGCGCGCGATGATGACGATGAGATAGACGCAGACGGCGATCCAGATTTGCGACTTGACGGCGTTGAGGGAGTTGCCGAAGAAATGCTTGATCGACAGGTTCTGCTTGATCCACTTGAAAAAGGTTTCGACCTGCCAGCGCTTGCGATAAATCTCGGCGATGGTGAGCGCCGGCAGATCGAAGCGATTGGTCAGGAAGACGAGGAACTTGTCGGTTTCGGGATCGCGGAAGGATACGCGGCGCAAGCGGTCGGGGTAGGCGAGTTTCGATTTCGGTGTGGCGAGCAGGATGCTCTGATCGCTGCGCAGACCCGTCGATTTGTCGACCTCGCGCGAGGCGACCCAGGTGTAGCGCAGATTGTCCTTGGCACGGATGACGAAGGAGACTTGGCGTTGATGCAGCGATTGCAGCCTGGCGAAATCGAGGTAGCCGCGGTCGACGACGGCGATCGCGCCCGCCGGCCAGTGGATCAGGTCGAGCACATTGACGTCGTGCACCTTGCCGGTCGTGATATGGACGAAAACGGGAATGGCGCCACGCAGATCGACAATGGTGTGGGCCTTGACGGCCGCCTTGGTCGAGCGGAAGTCCGCCCACGGGAACAGCGTCAGACACAGATCGATGGTCGTCGAATCCAGCGCGTAGAGTGGTTCCTTCAGACCCAGACCGACGTCCTCGTCCTGATGCAGTTCGACCGCGATGGCAATCAAGCGATGGCCGAGCGCCTCGAACAATCGCCAGTCGCGCCGCTCGTTGGCATCGGCCAGGGTGGAGCGGGATATCCTGCCGCGAATTCCGATGTGGTAGAGCTTGGCTCGCTGCGAGTTCAGGCAAGCCACCAGATCGCGCAAGCCCTCGCGCCGGGTGAGTTGGGAATAGGCGATGCAGATGAAATGGTTCCAGGCCGAGAAGTGCCTGATCCCGCGGTTCGACGCAAAGCGATCGACCAGATGCTCGAAGTGGCCGAAAGGCACAAATCCCAACAGCTGCGCGAAAACCGACTGGCCGCGATTCATGGCGTTGCCTCGTTTGCCGGGAAAACCGGCAACGATACGGGGCAAAAACCGCTTGCGATTTCAAATCGTCGGAATCGAGCATCACGTCAAAATCCGCGCCATTATTGGGTTGCAGCCAAGTGACACCAAAAACTACCGGACAGATGTGATGTGCAATAACGACGGTCATGCGCTTATTCCTTTCGTCGACCAAAGGTGGGGGAAATTGGCTCTTGTCCCTTTTTCATTTCGCCAAGAAGCGAAACGCCGATGACACTCTCCCCGAACATCGAACTGCTCGGCAGGAAGGCCGGCGGCCTGCAATTCGGCGCGCTGGCGCGCGAGGAGCTGTCCTGGCTGCTGCTGCCGGACCGCCATCCGCCGCTGCTCGAAGCGCAGCGGGCGGACATGCTGCTCTCGCGCACCAAGCTGGTCGCCGCGCTGTTCGCCCTGCTGACCCCGCTGTGGGGCGTCTTCGACTTCCTGTTCTTTCCGGAGGCGCTGGCCCGGGGGCTGCTCGTCGGCCGCGTGCTGGCGACGCTGGCCTTCGTCGCGCTCCTGGCGCTCTTCAACGACCCGGCCGGACGCGCCGGCCACGCACGCCTGGCGCTGCTGCTGCTGTTCTCCGTGCCGAGCCTGTTCTTCCTCCATTCGGCCGTCCTGCTGGAGCAGCATGCGCTCGCCGGCATGGCCCGGGCGCTGGCGGCGACCCACGCCTTCCTGCCCTTCCTGGTGCTGGCGGGGCTGTCGATCTTTCCGCTGACGGCGCTGGAGGCGGCGCTGCTGGCGCTGCCGATCCTCGTGGCGAAGGCGGGCGCCGGCCTGCTCGTCTGGCCCGACGTCGACTGGCCGCAGGCGCTCGGCGCGTTCTGGCTGCTGCTGCTGATCGGCGCGGTGGCGACGCTGGCGAGCATGAGCCAGCTCGCCTTCATCATCGCCCTGATCCGCAACGCCATCCGCGACCGGCTCACCGGCGCCTTCTCGCGCCAGGGCGGCAGCGAGCTGCTGGCGCTGCTGTTCGGCCAGTCCGTGCGCAACGAGGCGCCGCTGGCGGTCGTGTTCATCGACCTCGACCACTTCAAGCGCATCAACGACGAGCACGGCCACGATGCGGGCGACCGCGCACTGGCCGAGGCGGCACGGAACATGGCGGGGCAGTTGCGCGCCGTCGACATCCTCGCGCGCTGGGGCGGCGAGGAATTCGTCATCGCCATGCCGAACGCCACCGCCGCGAAGGCCGCGGTGGCGCTGGGCCGGCTGCACGCCGGCGGCTTCGGCGAGCGGCCGGAGGGCGGCCCGCTCACGGCCAGCATCGGCATCGCCGAGCGCCTCGAGGATCAGGCCGACGACTGGAACATGCTGGTGGAGCTGGCCGACGCGCGCATGTACGAGGCCAAGCAGGCCGGCCGCAACCGCATCGTCACCCGCCCCGCGGCAGCGGCAGCGGCGGCGGCGAGCGGCCAGCCCCCACCGGAAGGCCGGAAGAACTTAGAATAGGCGACGGCAAGCGCGGAAAGCGGCGGAACCGGGAGCATTCGGCCCTTCGCCGCCGCCCCGCACCGGCCGCGGAGCGCGCAGCGGCACCCATTCCATTCCCTGATCGGAGGCAACACCTTGGCAAAACCCAACTACCAGTTCGAAAAGCGCCAGAGAGACCTGGCGAAGAAGCGCAAGCAGGAAGAGAAGCGCCAGCAGAAACTCGCCGCCAGGGCCGGCGGCGCGGGCGGCGATCCTGCCGCGGCGACGCCGCCCGAAGCCGGGGCCGACGATAACGTCGTTGCCACCACAACCCCGGAAGGCGGTGCCCGGGGGCAGTGAGCCGCCTCGCCGCCGCGGGAGGTGCGGCGCGCGGCAAAGGCGCGTCGGTCAGGCCTTCAGCGCCGCCAGCACCTCGTCGAGCATCTTCTTCGCATCGCCGAACAGCATGCGATTGTTGTCCTTGTAGAAGAGCGGGTTGTCGACGCCGGCGTAGCCGGAGGCCATCGAGCGCTTCATGACGATGGAGGTCTTCGCCTTCCACACCTCCAGCACCGGCATGCCGGCGATGGGGCTGCCCGGGTCTTCCTGGGCGGAGGGATTCACGATGTCGTTGGCGCCGATCACCATGGCGACGTCGGTGTCGGGGAAGTCCTCGTTGATCTCGTCCATCTCCAGCACGATGTCGTAGGGCACCTTCGCTTCGGCCAGCAGCACGTTCATGTGGCCGGGCATGCGGCCGGCCACCGGATGGATGCCGAAGCGGACGTTGACGCCCTTCTCGCGCAGGTGTTTCGTGATCTCGAACACCGTGTGCTGCGCCTGCGCCACCGCCATGCCGTAGCCCGGCACGATGATGACGTTCTTCGATTCGCGCAGCAGTTCCGCCGTCTCCGCCGCGCTGACGGGACTGACTTCTCCGGCCGGCTGCTCGCCGGCCTTGGCCGCCGGCGCGCCGCCGCCGGTGCCGAAGCCGCCGGCGATGACGCTGATGAAGTTGCGGTTCATGGCGCGGCACATGATGTAGGAGAGGATGGCGCCGGAGGAGCCCACCAGCGCGCCGGTGACGATGAGGAGGTCGTTCGACAGCATGAAACCGGTGGCCGCCGCCGCCCAGCCGGAGTAGCTGTTGAGCATCGACACCACCACCGGCATGTCGGCGCCGCCGATGGCCATCACCATGTGGATGCCGAACAGCAGCGAGATCACCGTCATCACGATCAGCGGCGTCATGCCGGCCTCGATCGACGGCGCGGCGACGAACTCGCGGCCGAACCAGAGCACCACCAGCAGGCCGGCCAGGTTGAGCCAGTGGCGGCCCGGCAGCAGCAGCGGCTTGCCGCCGATCTTGCCGGAGAGCTTGCCGAAGGCGATCAGCGAGCCGGAGAAGGTCACCGCGCCGATGAGGATGCCGACGTAGATTTCGATCTCGTGGATGGCCTTCTCGGCGCCGGCGTAGGCGATCGAGGTGTCGACGTAGCTGGCGTAGCCGACCAGGCAGGCGGCGAGGCCGACCAGGCTGTGCATGATGGCCACCAGCTCCGGCATCTGCGTCATCTTCACGGCGCGCGCGGCGTAGAGGCCGATGCTGCCGCCCGCCACCATCGCCGCGACGATCCAGGGGATGCCGGCGGCGGCGACGCGCGGGCCCAGCACCGTGGCCAGCACGGCGATGGCCATGCCGACGATGCCGTAGAGGTTGCCGCGGCGCGAGCTCTCCGGGTTGGAGAGGCCGCCGAGGCTGAGGATGAAGAGGATGGTGGCGCCGAGGTATGCGACGGTGGTCAGGCTTGAGGTCATAGGTATGTTTCTCCGAAGGGCCGCCCCGAGGAGAAACGGCCACGAATCATGGAGCGCAGCGAACCGAAGTCACCCCCCTTCGCGGAAGGGGGGGCGGGGGGGATGCTCATTTTCTGAACATCGCCAGCATGCGGCGCGTGACGGCAAAGCCGCCGAACATGTTGATGGCGGTGAGACCGATGCCGGCCACCGCCAGCCAGCGGATCAGCGCGTCGGGGCGTCCGGCGGCGGCATCCCCGGCGAGCGGCGGCGCGATCTGCACCAGGGCGCCGATGGCGATGATGCTGGAGATGGCGTTGGTGACGCTCATCAGCGGCGTGTGCAGGGCCGGCGTGACGTTCCACACCACCATGTAGCCGACGAAACAGGCCAGCACGAAGACCGTGAAGTGGTTGAGGAAGCTCTCCGGGGCATGGGCGCCGACGAGCCAGAAGAGGACAGCGCCGATGCCGAAGACCAGCGCCAGGGACGCAGGCGACATCGGCGCACCGCTGCCGCCGTGGCCGTGACCCTTGGCGGCGGGCGCCGCGACGGCGGCAGGCTTGGCCGCCGGCGGCGCGGCCGGCGCCTTCGGCGGCGGTGGCGGCCAGGTGATGGCGCCGTCCTTGATGACCGTCAGGCCGCGCAGGGCCTCGTCCTCCATGTTGACGTTGATCGTACCGTCCTTGGCCTTGCACAGCTCCTCGGCCAGGCGGAACAGGTTGGTCGCGTACAGCGTCGACGACTGCCGGGCCAGGCGGCCGACGAGGTCGGTGTAGCCGATGAGGGTGACGCCGTGCTTGACGACCGCCTGGCCGGGCTCGGTCAGCTCGCAGTTGCCGCCCTGCTCGGCGGCCATGTCGACGATGACGCTGCCCGGCTTCATGCTCCGCACCATCTCGGCGGTGATGAGGCGGGGCGCGGGCTTGCCGGGAATCAGCGCGGTGGTGATGATGATGTCCGCCTCCTTCGCCTCGCGGGCGTACATCTCGCGCTGGGCCTGCTGGAAGCCCTCGCTCATCACCTTGGCGTAGCCGCCGCCGCCGGAGCCTTCCTCCTCGTAATCGACCCTGACGAATTCGCCGCCGAGCGAGACGACCTGGTCGGCCACTTCGGCGCGGGTATCGTTGGCGCGCACGATGGCGCCGAGGCCGGCGGCTGTGCCGATCGCCGCCAGGCCGGCGACGCCGGCGCCGGCGATGAAGACCCTGGCCGGCGGCACCTTGCCGGCGGCGGTGATCTGGCCGTTGAAGAAGCGGCCGAAGGCGTTGGCGGCCTCGATCACGGCACGGTAGCCGGCCACGCCGGCCTGCGAGGTCAGGGCGTCCATCTTCTGCGCGCGCGAGAGCGTGCGCGGCAGCGAATCGATGGCCAGCACGGTGGCCTTTTTCGCCGCCAGCTGCTGCAGCAGATCGGGGTTCTGCGCCGGCCAGATGAAGGAGATCAGCGTCGCGCCCTCGCGCAGCAGGCCGACCTCCCCGGCGGAGGGTCCGCGCACCTTGAAGACGATGTCGGCCTTCGCCCACAGGGCGGCAGCGCCGTCGACCACCTCGGCGCCGGCGCCGCGGTAGGCGTCGTCGCTGAAATTGGCGGCATCGCCGGCGCCCGACTGCACGGCGACGGCAAAGCCCAGCTTGACGAGTTTTTCGACGACCTCGGGCACGCTGGCGACGCGCTTCTCGCCCGCCGCCGTTTCCTTCGGCACGCCTATGACCAAAGACATGGGATCCCCCTTGTTTTATTCTTGCCGGAAAGCGTCCGGGGGCATCAACAGCCCGCCCCCGGCGATAAAGGGCAATAATACTTAAATCGTTTCACCGTGGGTAGCTTGCCGCAATCCTTATTTCACTGCCGGGAGGCCCTGAGCATGAAGAAACCCCGCAAGTTGCGCTCGCAGAAGGCCGGCCTCGCCCCCGGCGCCCTGGTGCATGTCGGCGAGCGCCGCACGGCCCGGCCCGACATCGCCCTGTTCGAGTACGACGCCGCCGCGCTGAAGGAATCCCGCTTCGCCTCGATCGCCGATTCGCGCGAACATGCGCGCGGGGCGGGCACGCTCTGGCTCAACGTGCATGGCCTGCACGAGCCGGAGGTGATGGCGGAGATCGGCCGCCGCTTCAACCTGCACCCCCTGGTGCTGGAGGACATCCTCAACACCGACCAGCGGCCCAAGGTGGACGACTACGGCGGCTATCTCTTCATCGTCGCCCGCTATTTCGACTACGACGCGACGACCGGCAGCGTCGCTTCCGACCAGGTCAGCATCGTGCTGGGGCAGGACTTCGTGCTGACCTTCCAGGAACGGCCGACCGGAACCTTCGAGCCGCTGCGCGAGCGGCTGCGCGGCGACAAGGGGCAGATCCGCCGGCTCGGCGCCGACTACCTCGCCTACTCCCTGCTCGACACCCTGGTCGACCGCTATTTCACCGTGCTGGAGCAGCTCACCGAGCGCACCGAGGCGCTGGAGGACAAGCTGCTGGAAAAGGCGACGCCGGCCCTGCTCAAGGAAATCCACGAGATCAAGCGCGAAACGATGGTCATGCGCCGCGCCGTCTGGCCGCTGCGCGAGGTCATCAACGGCCTGACGCGCGCCGACCAGCGCTTCTTCAAGCCGGAGACCCAGCCCTACCTGCGCGACATCTACGACCACACCGTGCACGTCATCGAATCGCTGGAGGGCATCCGCGACCTCATCGCCGGCATGCTCGACATCTACCTCTCCAGCATCTCCAACCGGGTGAACCTGGAGGTGCGCATTCTCACCGTGATCACCACCCTGTTCATGCCGGCGGCCCTGATCGCCGGCATCTTCGGCATGAATTTCCGGACCATGCCCCTGATCGCCGACAGCGGCGGATTTCTCATTGCCCTCAGCATGATGGCCGCGATCGCCGCGGCGATGGTTACGGTCTTCTGGCGCCGCCGCTGGCTGGGCTGAATCATAAGTCGCAAATGCGTCGCCGCTTATGGCCGCCGCCGGCGGAGAAATCGTTTGCCTGCCGCGCCGCCATCCCGATAGAATTACGCGTTCCAATCATAAAAAACGACCGGCGCGCTTGCCAGGATCAGGGCCGCGCACCCGGACACCCCGGCGGCGCCCGTGGACGGCGCAGCAGGCAGAGGAGGATGGAAGGTTGTCAGCATCGCCCAAGCACGCCGACTTTTCCGCAGAGACGCCCGTCGAGCGCCAGTTGCGCGAACTGCGCGCGCTGCACGCCCTCGCCGAAGTCATCAACCGCAGTGGCAATCTCGATGCGGTCTATCCGGAAACCCTGCGGGCCCTGCGCTGGATCACCGGCGCCGACCGCGCCGCGCTGCTGCTGTTCGACGCCGGCGGCACGATGCGCTTCGCCGCCTGGGAGGGATTGTCCGAAGCCTATCGCAAGGCCGTCGAAGGCCATTCACCCTGGGCCGCCAACGAGGAGCAGGCCCAGCCGATCCTGGTGACGCAGCCGGAGCGCGAGCCGTCCATCGCCGCCCTGCTGCCGGCGCTGCGGGAGGAAGGCATCGCCTCGCTGGCCTTCATTCCGGTCGCCCACCAGGGGCGGCTCCTCGGCAAGTTCATGCTCTACTTCGACGCCGAGCAGGCACTGCGGCCCGACGAGGTGCGCCTGGCCCTGACGGTGGCCGAATATCTGGCCCTGGCCGTCTCGCGCCAGCATGCCGCCGAGGAGGTCCGCCGGCTCAACGACAGCCTGGAGGAACGCGTGCAACGCCGCTCGCAGCAACTGGAAGAAGCCCAGCGCGAGATGGAGTCCTTCTGCTACTCGGTCTCGCACGACCTGCGCGCGCCGCTGCGGGCGCTCGACGGCTTCTCGCGCATCCTGCTGGAGGATGCCGACGCCGTCCTCGACGAGGCGGACAAGGCCAACCTGCGGCGGATCATCGCCGCCAGCGAGCGCATGGGACTGCTGATGGACGACCTGCTGCGGCTCTCGCGCATCGGCCGCGCCGGCATGCGCCTGGACGAGGTGGACCTGGGCGCCCTCGCCGAGGACATCCTGCGGCGCCTGCGGCGCGAATCGCCGGAGCGCAAGGTCGCCTGCGAGATCGCCCGGGGGTTGACGGTGCGGGCCGATGCCGGACTGATGCGCATCGCCCTGGAGAACCTGCTCGGCAACGCCTGGAAATACACCCGCCGGAACGCCGAGGCCCGCATCGACTTCGGCCTGCGCGAGGAGGCGGACGGGCGGCAGGTCTATTTCGTGCGCGACAACGGCACCGGCTTCGACATGCGCTACGCGGGAAAGCTTTTCTCGCCCTTCCAGCGCGCCCACAACGCCGGCGAGTTCGAAGGCACCGGCATCGGCCTGGCCATCGTGCAACGCATCGTCGGCCGCCACGGCGGCCGCATCCGGGCCGAATCCGAGCCGGGCTGCGGCGCGACCTTCTGTTTCACGCTCTGGCAGGAGGGGATCCCGGGAGAACTGGAGGCGCCGGCTTCTTCCCGTCCTGCTTCTCCACCAGCTTGACGATCACCATCGAGCAGTTGTCGCCGTGGCCGTTGGCGCGGTCGCGCGCGCGCTGGATGAGGATTTCCGCCGCCGCCCGCGGCGGATGGGCGGCGAGCACCCCGCCCAGCTCGGCATCCGAAAAGTAAGCCCAGAGCCCGTCCGAGCAGAGCAGGAAGGTGTCGCCGTCGGCGAGCGGCGCGGTGCCGCCGTAGTCGATGGTCGGCTCCCGTTCCGAACCGAGGCAGCCGAGGAGGACGTTCTTCTGCGGGTGGCGCTCGGCCTGCTCCGGCGTCAGGAAGCCCTTCTTCACCATCTCGTTCACATAGGAATGGTCGAAAGTGCAGCTGACCAGCCGGTCGCCGCGGAAATGGTAGATGCGCGAGTCGCCGCAGTGCGCCCAGTCCACCCGGCCGGGCTGGAACAGCAGGACGCAGGCCGTGGTGTGCGGGTCCTGCTCGCTGGTGAAGCGCGTCAGCTTGATGACGGTGTGCGCCTCGTCGATGATCGAGCGCAGCAGCTCCTGCGGCGTCTCGTCGGCCGGCCCGAAGGCCTCGAAATTCTGCTGGCCCTTGAGGATGACCTGCTCGGCCGCCATCGCGCCGCCGCTGTGGCCGCCCATGCCGTCGGCCAGCAAGGCCATAAAAAAGCCCGGTCGCTTCGGGTTCGGCAGCAGGCCGACGCGATCCTGTTGTTCCTTGCGGTCGCCGATGTGCTGGGCGGCGCAGGTTTCGACACTGAGGGCCATGGATGTTTTTGATCGGGCTTTATCTTGCGGTCGGCGGACTTTAACATGCCCTTGCCGATACCGAACAACAGGGGGACGAACATGCTGTATCCGACCAGGGGCTTCAACCAGGTGCGGGTGGGGGAGCGCTTCGAGAGCGCCATGACCCTGACCGAGACCCACATCGTGCTGGGCGCCGGCCTGTTCGGCGACTTCAACCGGCTGCACGTCGACGAGCCGTTCGCGCAGCAGTCGCGCCACGGCGGCCGCATCGCCCACGGCTACCTCACCAGTTCGCTCATCGCCGCCGCCTACGGCATGGTCTTCCACGGCACGGCCATCGCCTACCTGGAGCATGCCTGCCGGTTCGTGAAGCCGGTGCGCGCCGGCGACACGCTCACCACCGTCTGGGAAGTGACGGAACTGACGCCGAAGCCGAAGCACGACGGCGGCATCGTCGCCATGAAGGCGACCTGCAGCAACCAGCTCGGCGAGGTCGTCGCCGAAGCGACGGGGACAATGCTGGTGAAGAACGCCGGTTAGCCTGTGTGCAGGCTGGCCTTCAGGCCGACAGCGGCGGCTATTGTCGGGCTGAAGCCCGACCTACGGACACCCACCCCTCCTGTAGGTCGGGCTTCAGCCCGACTTTGGCCGCCGCTGTCCCGCGGGAACCTTCTTCGGTCCTCGGCCTGAAGGCCGACCTACGACACGCCCTGTCCCTTTTGCTTCTCCTCCTCCCGCTGCCGTAACACCCGCCGCTGCACCTTGCCGGTGGTGGTCATCGGCAGGGCGTCGATGAACTCGATGGCCTTGGGATATTCGTAGGGCGCGAGATACTGGCGCACGTGGGCCTGCAGCGCCCCTTCCAGTTCCACCGAGGGCGTCTGGCCGGGCTGCAGCACGATGAAGGCCTTGACGAGGGTGCCGCGCGTCTCGTCGGGCGCGCCGATCACCGCGGCGTTGGCCACCGCCGGGTGCTTGACCAGGCAGTTCTCGATCTCGGCCGGGCCGATGCGGTAGCCGGCGCTCTTGAACATGTCGTCGGCGCGGCCCTGGTACCAGAAATAGCCGTCCTCATCGACCTTCGCCAGGTCGCCGGTGCGGCTCCAGGCCGTCTCGCCCGCACCGATATATTTCTCCGCCGTCGCTTTCGGGTTGTTCCAGTATTCGAGCAGGAACACCGGATCCATTTCGCCGTTGCAGCTGCGTTGCACGCAGACCTCGCCCACCTCGCCCGGCGGCAGTTCGTTGCCCGAATCGTCCACCACCGCCACGCGGTGGCCCGGATAAGGGCGTCCCATGGCGCCCGGCTTGGCCGGATACGCCGCCGCGCAGTTGCCGACGATGTAATTCACCTCGGTCTGGCCGAACATCTCGTTGATGGTCAGGCCGAGCTTCTCGCGCCCCCAGGCGAAGACGGCGTCGCCCACCGGCTCGCCGGCGCTCATGATGGTGCGCAGGTCCAGGTCGTAGCGCGCCTTCGGCTCCGGCACCGCCTTCATCATCATCTTCAGCGCGGTGGGAAACAGGAAGGCGTTCCTGACGCCGTACTTCTCCATCAGCCAGAAGGCCTTCTCCGGGTCGAAGCGGCCGCGGTAGCCGAGCAGCGGCTGGCCGCAGGCCCAGGTCGGCAGCAGCACGTCGAACAGGCCGCCGGTCCACGCCCAGTCGGCCGGCGACCAGAACAGGTCGCCCGGCTGCGGGAAGAAGTCGTGCGAGCAGGCGAAACCGGAGAGGTTGCCGAGCAGCGTGCGCTGCGCCATCAGCGCGCCCTTCGGGTTGCCCGTCGTGCCGCTGGTGTAGATGATCAGCGCCGGGTCGTCGGCGGCGGTGTCGACGCACTGGAAACGGCGCGAGGCGCGCGACAGCAGCAGGTCCCAGTCGTGCACGCCGCTCTCCCGCGCCCCACCGACGCCGATGACGTGGCGCAACTGCGGCAGGCGGTCCTTCACCGCCCACAGCTTCGGCAGGGTGGACTCGTCGACGATGGCGACGCTGGCGCCGGAGTCGGCCAGGCGGTACTCCAGCGCGTCGGGGCCGAACAGGTGCGACAGCGGCAGGGCGATGGCGTCCATCTGGTAGCAGGCGACGTGGGCGACGCCGGTTTCCGGCCGCTGCGGCAGCATGATGGCGACGCGGTCGCGGCGCATGACGCCGAGGGCATGCAGCACGTTGGAGAGGCGGTTGGCAGCGGTCTGGATGTCCCAGAAGGTCCACGCCTCCGTGTGCCCGGCCTCGTCCTCGTAGTAGAGGGCGAAACGGGCGCGGTCGCCGGCCCAGCGGCCGCAGCATTCGCGCGCCATGTTGTAGCGCGCCGGCACGTTCCAGCGGAAGGTGTCGAACAGTTCGTCGTAGCTTCTGGCGGAAGAGTTCAGTTCCATAAAAGCGAAGCTCCACGGAGAACACGGAGTAACGGAGATTACCCGATTGGCCTTGCTCCGTGTTCTCCGTGCCCTCCGTGGTTCAGGCTTTTTCCAGGGTCCGGTCCAGCAGTTCGATCCAGTGCGCCACCGGCGTTTGCGTGCCGGCCTGCAGGTGGGCGATGCAGCCGATGTTGGCGCTGGCGATGGCCTCCGGCGCGCCGGCCGCCAGGCAGGCCAGCTTGTTGTCGCGCAGCCTGAGCGAAAGCGCCGGCTGCAGCACCGAGTAGGTGCCGGCCGAGCCGCAGCAGAGGTGCGCGTCCGCCACCGGGGCGAGTTCGAAGCCGGCCTCCTGCAGAATCTCCTCCACCGCGCCGCGCACCCTAAGGCCGTGCTGCAGCGAACAGGGGGAATGGAAGGCGACCTTGCGCCGTGCCGCCGGGACCGGCTTTTGCAGCAGCCGGCGCAGCCCCGCCGCCTCCGCCCCCAGCACTTCCGCCACATCGCGCGCCAGCAGTGTTACGCGCGCCGCCTTCTTCGCGTAATCGGGATCGTGCTCCAGCAGATGGGCGTATTCCAGCACGTGGGCGCCGCAGCCCGAGGCGGTGACGACGATCGCCTCGGCGCCGGCCTCGACGTGCGGCCACCAGGCGTCGATGTTGCGCCGGGCGTCCGCGCGCGCGCCCTCGTGGTCGTCGAGATGCAGGCGCACGGCGCCGCAGCAGCCGGCCCCCTCCGCTTCGATGGCGGCGATGCCGAGCCGGTCGAGCACGCGCGCCGTGGCGGCGTTGATGTTGGGCGACATGGCGGGCTGCACGCAGCCGGCCAGCATCAGCATGCGGCGCCCGTGGTGCTCACGGTTGTGCCGTGCTGCCGGGACTGACTTTGTCCAGGGCAGCACCTTGGCCCTCAACGAGGCCGGCAGCAGCGGGCGGAAGAACTGGCCGAGCCTGTAGGCCGGCCCGAACAGCCAGGCGCGGCTGAGGCCCTCGCGCAGGGCGAAGCGCAGCAGGCGTTCGCCGAACGGACGCGCCACGCGCGCGGCCACCACGGCGCGGCCGATGTCGACCAGGCGGTGGTACTCGACGCCCGACGGACAGGTCGTCTCGCAGGCGCGGCAGGTCAGGCAGCGGTCGAGGTGCAGCCGGGTCTTCGCCGTCGGCGCGGCGCCTTCCAGCACCTGCTTCATCAGGTAGATGCGCCCGCGCGGCCCGTCGAGTTCGTCGCCGAGCAATTGATAGGTCGGGCAGGTGGCGGTGCAGAAGCCGCAGTGCACGCACTTCCTCAGTATGGCGTCGGCCGTGCGGCCGTCCGGCGTATCGCGGATGAAGTCGGCGAGGCGAGTCTGCATGATCTTGAATGAATGTAGGTCGGCCTTCAGGCCGACGACCGAAGGAAGTCCCGGCGGGACTGCGGCCGCCGCTGTCGGGCTGAAGCCCGACCTGCGTAGGCGCCCCCTGTAGGTCGGGCTTCAGCCCGACGGCCGAAGAAAGTTCCCGCGGGACAGCAGCGGTTGAGCGTCGGCTCCAGTCGGCCTGAAGGCCGACCTGCAGGATCTCTAAAGGTCTGCATACAGCCGTCCCGGATTGAACAGGCCCTGCGGATCGAAGTTGCGCTTGAGCTTGCGGTGGATCGCCATCAGCGGCGCCGGCAGCGGATGGAAGGCACCGGCGCTTCGGTCACCGCCGCGGAACAGCGTGGCGTGGCCGCCGGCCCGCGCCGCTGCCTCGCGCACCACCGTGGCCGGGCCGTCGAAAGTCAGCCAGCGCAGGGCGCCGCCCCACTCGATCAGCTGCGCGCCGGGCAGGTCCAGCGGCGCGGTTTTCGATGGCAGGGAGAGGCGCCACAGCGCACCCTCGCCCGCGAAACGGGCGTGCCGCTGCTCGCGCACGCTTTCCCAGAACGCCGCCGCGTCGTCCATGTTCTCGCCGCCGATCCTCTCGCGCGCCGCCGCCACCGCGGCGCGCGCGCCGGACAGGCGCAGCGTCAGTTGCCCATCGCTCCAGCAGGTGGCGGAAATCGGCAGCGGCTGGCCGCCCCAGCGGTTCATCGTCCCGATGGCCTGGTCCTGCGGCAGTTCCAGGCGCAGCGTCGCCTCCGCCGGCGGCTTCGGCAGCACCTTGAGCGAGACCTCCAGCAGCAGGCCGAGCGTGCCCATCGCGCCGGCCATCAGGCGCGAGACGTCGTAGCCGGCGACGTTCTTCATGACCTGGCCGCCGAAGTTCAAAATCTCGCCCTTGCCGTCGAGCAGCTTCACGCCGAGGACGTAATCGCGCACGGCGCCGGCGGTGGCGCGTCTGGGACCGGAAAGGCCGGCGGCGACGCAGCCGCCGACGGTCGCCACACCCTGTAGGTCGGGCTTCAGCCCGACGACCGAAGGAAATCCCTGTGGGACATTGGCTGCATGTTGTCGGGCTGAAGCCCGACCTACAGAGGCGGCCGGGAAGTGCGGCGGCTCGAAGGCCAGCATCTGCCCCTTCTCGGCCAGCGCCGCCTCCAGTTCCGCCAGCGGCGTGCCGGTACGCACGGTCACCACCAGCTCGGTCGGCTCGTAGGCGACGATGCCGCTGTGATTCGTGCTGTCGAGCAGGTCGCCCGCCGGCGCATTGCCGTAGAAATCCTTCGTGCCGCCGCCGCGGATGCACAGCGGCCGCTTGTCCACCGCCGCGGCGAGCACGCGCTCGCGAAATTTCTCTGTCAGATCATTCATGAAAAAAACCTTTTTCACCACAGAGGCACAGAGACACAGAGGAAAACATCTCTGAAATTCTCTGTGTCTCTGTGCCTCTGTGGTTAATGGTTTTAATAGTCACTTGGCCGACCCCGTCAGCCGGTATTCCGAGCAGTGTCGCGGCGTCGGCACGACCTTGCCCGGGTTGAGCAGGGCGTGCTCGTCGAAGGCCGCCTTGACGCCGCGGAAGATGTCGAGCTCCGCCGGGGAGAACTGCGCGCACATCTGGCCGACCTTCTCGATGCCGACGCCGTGCTCGCCGGTGATGGTGCCGCCGACCTCGACCGACAGCTCGAGGATCCTGCCGCCGAAAGCGGTGGCGCGGTCGACCTCGCCTTCCTTGTTGGCGTCGAACATGATGAGCGGGTGGAGGTTGCCGTCGCCGGCATGGAAGACGTTGGCGCAGCGCAGGCGGTATTCCCCGGCCAGTTCGGCGATGCGCGTCAGGACATGCGCCAGGTGCTTGCGCGGGATGGTGCCGTCCATGCACAGGTAGTCCGGCGTGATGCGGCCGACCGCCGGGAACGCCGCCTTCCTCCCGGCCCAGAACTTGAGCCGCTCGGCCTCGTTCTGCGAGACGCGGATCTCGGTGGCGCCGCTCTTCTCCAGCACGGCGCGCATGGCGGCGATCTCCTCGGCCACCTCCTCCGGCGTGCCGTCGGACTCGGCGAGCAGGATGGCCTCGGCATTGAGGTCGTAGCCGGCATGCACGTAGTCCTCGACGGCTGCGGTGGCCGGCTTGTCCATCATTTCCAGGCCGGCCGGGATGATGCCGGCGGCGATGATGTCGGCCACCGCATTGCCGGCCTTCACCACGTCGTCGAAGGACGCCATCGCCACCTGCGCCAGCAGCGGCTTCGGCGTCAGCTTCACCGTCGCCTCCAGCACGACGCCGAGCATGCCCTCGGAGCCGATCGTCAGGGCCAGCAGGTCAAGGCCGGGCGAATCCAGCGCCTCCGAGCCGATCTCCACCACCGTGCCGTCGATCAGCGCCACGCGCGCGGCGAGCACGTTATGCACGGTAAGGCCGTACTTCAGGCAATGCACGCCGCCGGCGTTCTCGGCGATGTTGCCGCCGATGGTGCAGGCGATCTGGCTGGAGGGATCGGGCGCGTAGTAGAGGCCGTGCGGCGCCGCCGCCTCCGAGATGGCGAGGTTGCGCACGCCCGGCTGCACGCGCGCCGTGCGCGACAGCGGATCGATGTCGAGGATGCGCATGAACTTCGCCAGCGACAGCACGACGCCGTGCGCCACCGGCGTCGCCCCGCCCGAGAGTCCGGTGCCGGCGCCGCGCGCCACCAGCGGCACGCGCAGTTCGTGGCACAGCCCGAGGATGGCGACGACCTGATCCTCCGTCGCCGGCAGCGCCACCAGCAGCGGCAGCTGGCGATAGGCGGTGAGGCCGTCGCACTCGTAGGGCACGAGGTCCTCCTGCTCGACCAGCAAGGAATCAGTCGCCAGGATACGGCGCAGGCCGGCGATCAGGCGCGCGATCCCGGCCTCGGCGAGCTGCCGGTGTTCTTCGTGTCCGCCTTGTGAGCCCATGGTGCCTCCGTTCGACGAATGCTAATGCGCGTACGCCCCGCGGAAAATGCGGGTTAACGCCAACCGGATGCAGCGCGGATCAAAACCCCAGCGCAGCCGAGGCATTGGCTCGCACATCTCCGGCCTTTTCGTGTTCGCGCCAACCGGCACGCCAGCTCCGCCAGGCTTCCTCGATCCCCATGGCTTTCGCCAGCCTGGACAGCCGCGACTGGCTCATGCCCCGCAACTGGATATCCAGGGGCGGCATCGGCAGCCGGCTCCTCACCGAGGTCCCCAGATAAACCCAGTCCAGCAGGGCCCGCTCAGGCGTAGCCCGTGGATAACTGTAGTGCAGATCCTGCGTATCTTCCACCCTGCCCGAGCCGGGTTCGAAAAACCGCCCCGGCATGGCATAGAACCTGAACGGCCCCGCAACCGTGTCCCGCTCGCCCACCCGGGGTGGGGCCATGCCCGGTATCTGTGGCACCACGCAGGTGACCGTGTCGCCGAAGTTGTTCAAGGCGCCCGAACGCTCGAGCACCCAGGCGAGGCTGACCACGGCGCCACGCCGGATATATTGCGCGGCCTCGGCAGGATGCACGGCGGGTCCCGCCATGCGATTGAGATAGACGCCGCGCGAGACCTGCTGCAGCGCCCCGGTTTCGGTCAGCGCACGCACCCAGCGGGTCAGCGACGCAGGTGACGGCCGAACACCCGTGTCCACCCTGACATAGGCCTCGATGTCCTGCGTCGTCACCACATGCGGCGCACCGAGGGCAAGCAGCGCCTTTTCCACCGTCTGCTTTCCGGAGTGCTTCATTGCGCCTCCTTCAGCCACGCATCGACCGTTTCCGCGACGCGCAAGCACATGTCCTCCCAGACTGCGGCATGCATATCCCGCCGCACCGAAGCCGGCAGATAGGGGAGGACTTCCTCGTTGGCGCGCTCCCATCCGATTGCGCCGGTCTTTTCAAGGGTTCTGCCGGCAATCGCCTTGAGCCATTTCGGGTCGGCGCGGCTGAGCAGCGGCACCGGATCCGCAGCCTGGGCGATGAGGTCGCTCAGGTCGAAGACGTCACGCGGCACGCTCCTGTTATCGGAGTGCAATGCCGCCAGCTTTGAAGCGGCCATGGCGTGCGCATTGAAACTGCTGACGCCAAACTGCGTCATGCGATAGGCAATCGGCGGCGCGACACTCAGGCGAACCAGGTATTCTGGGGGCGGCAGGCCCCGGCCGGAAATTTCCACCTCGTATTGCACCGGCTCTCCCGTCTCTTTCAGGGTGGCGGCGAGCGAGGCGCGAAGGGTGGTTCTCGTGTCCTTCGTGATCGAAACGCCGGGCGCCTGCAGCGAAGCGGACAGCGCCGCCGCTTGTAGCGCTTTGGGAAGACTCTTGCGAAGACTGTCGTTCGACAGGGAAGGGTCGCGCTCGAAGTCGATATCCTTGGTCAGCCGCAAACTGCCGAATAGCGCGCGCATGGCCATCCCGCCTTTCAGGTAAAGGCGGGCGCCGTAATGGGTGGCCAGTGCGCGCAGCAATCCGATCTGGCAGCGATCGATCGCGCACATTCTGGCCGAAAACCCCTCAGAGGCCGGGTTATACATATCACGCAATGCTCATTTTATGAGCATTGCAGAATATATATAAATCCGGGGCAAGTCAATATCCGCCCAACGCCCGCCAATGCGAAGCATGGTTCAATGGCACGTCGTCATGGTGCTGGTGCCGCCTGTAATTCACTCGATCAAAATCGCGCGGAAGTCGTTCACGTTGGTGCGCGTCGGCCCGGTGACGACAAGATCGCCCAATGCGGAAAAGAAACCGTGGCCGTCATTGTCCGCCAGCCGGGCCCTGGCGTCGACTGCGCGCGCCGCGGCCCGGCCGAGGGTGTCCGGCGCCAGCAGCGCGCCGGCATTGTCCTCGCTGCCGTCGATGCCGTCGGTGTCGCCGGCGAAGGCATGGATGCCGGGATGGCCGTCGAGGGCCAGCGCCAGCGCCAGCAGGAATTCGGCGTTGCGGCCGCCGCGCCCCTTGCCGCGCACCGTCACCGTCGTCTCGCCGCCGGAGAGGAGCACGCAGGGCGGGCCCAGCGGTTCGTTGTGGCGGGCGCAGGATCGGGCAATGGCGGCCATGACCTTCGCCACCTCGCGCGCCTCGCCCTCGATGGCGTCGCCGAGGACGAGCGGCGCTACGCCCGCCGCCCGCGCGGCCCCGGCGGCCGCGGCGAGCGCGTCCCGCGGCGTGGCGATGAGGCGGAATTCGCCGCGGGCCAGGCGCGGGTCGCCGGGTTTGGGCGTCTCGCCGGCGCCGGACGCGAGCACGGTGCGCACGGCCGGCGGCACCTCGATGCGGTATTTCGCCAGGACGGCCAGCGCGTCGGCGCAGGTGGTGGGGTCGGCCACGGTCGGCCCCGAGGCGATCACCGCCGGGTCATCGCCCGGCACGTCGGAAATGGCGAGCGTGACGACGCGCGCCGGCCAGGCCGCCGCGGCAAGCCGCCCGCCCTTGACGGCGGAGAGGTGCTTTCTCACGCAGTTCATCTCGTCGATGCCGGCGCCGCTGTTGAGCAGGGCGCGGTTGATCGCCTGCTTGTCGGCCAGGGCGATGCCCGCGAAAGGCAGGGCCAGCAGGGCCGAGCCGCCGCCGGAGACGAGTGCCAGCACCAGATCGTCGGAAGTCAGCCCCCGCAGCACGGCGAGCATGCGCGCGGCGGCGGCGCGGCCGGCCTCGTCCGGCACGGGGTGGGCCGCCTCCACCACCTCGATGCGGCGGCAGGGCAGGCCGTGGCCGTAGCGCGTCACCACCAGGCCCGCCAGGTCGCCCGGCCAGTGGTCCTCGACGGCGCGCGCCATGGCAGCGGCGGCCTTGCCGGCGCCGATGACGAGGGTGCGCCCCGGTGGCGGTGGTGGCGGCGGCAGGTGCGGCGGCAGGCAGGCGGCCGGGTCGGCGGCGCGCACGGCGGCGTCGAAGAGTCGGCTCAGGAGGGCGCGGGGTGAAGGGGTCATGGGGCCGGGGCGGCGGTTGCCTGCCGGGCAAAGCATACCCCGGCCGCGCCGCGCCAGCCCGCCGTGTCGGAAAAATTCCTACAGGCGATTCATCCCCGCCCCTATTCAGGTTCGAACTTTTTTGCCGTTTAATGTGTCACATACGGCAGAAAATGGAGTGGCTCATGAATACCGAACGCCGCAAGAACCACAAGCTGAGGGCCTTGTTCGACGAGGCCTGCCAAAAGGTCGAAGCCTGCTTCGAGACCCGGCCGCCGCAGGGCCTGCCGGTCGAATGGGTGGTGTACCGCACGGCGCGCGCCGCCTATCCGCAACTGTCGACGCTGGACCTGTTCCAGTTCGCCATGGCGTCTTCCCGAATCCACCGCAGCCGGCGCACCGGCACGCCGGGCACCCTCGCTTATTGACGCTTATCGACAGCTCCTCCTCGCCCAATCCTCCCTCCTTGGGCGATTCCAGGCCGGCGTCATCGACGCCGGCCTTTTTTCTGCTCTGGCGCGGAAGATACTGCTGCTTCCCGGGTTTTTCAGCGACCCAGGGTGAAAAAGAAGCAGGCGCCCTGCCCCGGCACCGACTCGACGCGAATGCTGCCGCCGTGGCGATCGAGGATGCGCCGGACCGTGGCCAGGCCGATACCGAGTCCTTCGAATTCCCGACCGGCATGGTAGCGCTGGAAGGGCACGAACAGTCGGCGCGCGCTGGCCAGGTCGAGCCCGACACCGTTGTCGCGAACGAAATATTCCGCAACCCCTTCGTGCATCCCGGCGCCAAACCGGATTTCCGCCTCGGACTGTTGTCGCGTGTATTTCCAGGCGTTGCCGAGCAGATTCCGCAACAGGCTGTAGGCGAGGTTGCGATCGGCGCGCGCCGTCAGCCCCGGCGCCACATGCCATTTGACGGTGCGCTGCGGCTCGGCCGATTGCAGTTCATGCAGGACGGCCTCGGACAACGCCGAGAGGTCGACTTCCTCCAGCCTCATGCCCTTTTGCGACAGGCGGCCGAGTTCCAGCATGCCGTCGATCAGCACGCCCATGCGCTCGGCGGCGGCGGTAATTCGGGCCAGGTAATCCAGGCCCTCGGCATCGATCTGCGCAGCCTTCTCCTCGCGCAGTGTGTGGGCGAAGCCGCTGATGGCACGCAACGGCGCGCGCAGGTCGTGCGAGACGGCGTAGCTGAAGCTGCGCAGTTCGTTGTTGGCGGCTTCCAGCTCGGCCTTCTGGCGGCGGATGAGCGCCTCCTCCTCGGAAAGGCGCAGGAAGGTGCCGTGCAAGGCCCTTTTCGAGCGGTCCATCTCGAACAGCGTCTTGGTGAGCAGCCCGGCCTTGGCCTGCGAGAGATAGGCAAGGCAGCGCATGTGCAGCGCCTTTTCCATCAGTTCGCGGTTGATGGCGCGGATGTCGTTCTGGTAACCGCGGCTGACTTCGGTGATGCGCTCCGCCACGTCGATTCCCTTACAGGAGGTCCAACCCGCAGGGCAGCGCGCGCAGGTGGGCGATGGCCGCGGCGACCGCCGGCTCGCCCTCGATCACCGAACCATGCTGCGGGCAGATGCGCGCGACGGGCAGGGCGGCGAAGCGGTCCATGACAACATTCAGCATGGCACGCGCCGGCATGATCATCTCGTGCCAGGAGTTCATGTCCGGCGCGTAGTTGGCGTCGGCGAAGAGCTGCCAGTCGTGGTCCATGGCACCGAAGAGATCGCTGGAGAACAGCGTGCGCGTGGCCGGGTCCCAGGTGGCGACGGAACCGGCGAAGTGCAGGTGCGGCGTGGGAATGAACTCCAGCACGCGGCCGCTTTTCAGGGACAGGCGCCAGTCCTGCCTATCCACGGCATAAAGGGTAGAACGCAGGCCGTAGTAGCGGATCAGGCGCAGCGAGGCGGAGTGGGCTGCGATGCGCAGGTCGGGGCGCTCGACGACATCCTCGACCACGGCCATGTTGCTGCAGACGTCCGGATCGGGATGGGAAGCGACGACGACGGAGATCTGCGACGGATTGATGACGTCGATGATCTTGCGCATGATTACAGGGAATTGCGGAATGGAGCCGGAATCGATCAGCACTGCTTCCTCGTCGTCCAGGATGAGGTAGGGATTGCAGTGCATGTCGGCCTCGGCATCGTGGAAACCGACCCAGTAGATGTCCCGCATCACGGCGACCGGTCCGCCGTAATCGACTGTGGCCATGCGCCTCTCCTCCCGAGTTCAGTGCAAGGGCATATTACACCCCTTTCCCGCGGGGGGATTCCCCCGTTTGCAAAAGGGGGGGCGAGGGGGAATTTGGCGACGGCACGGGTGCGCACCACCGCTGCAAATCCCTCTTGTTCCTCCTTGTTCCCCCGTTTTCGACCAAAGGAAACCCCTGTGGGACCAAGGGGGAGACCCTGCATCACACGCTCACGCGCGGCTTGCGGTGCTCCTCTTCCAGGTAGGCGAGGCGGTCAGCGTAGGGGATCTCGCCTTCGAAGCCGCCGAGGTGCACGTTCCTCAGCCATTCGGCGGCGTAGTAGTCCAGCACGCGCTGGATCTGTTTCTTCTCGACCGCGCCGCCGCCGAGCAGGTGCTTGAAGCGCGCCTGCAGCTTGAGGAAGCTGTCGCCGGGATTGCGCGGCGTCGGGTACATCTCCAGGTAGGGCACGCCGTGCTCGAAGGTGACCGGGGCGAACAGGCCGCCCTCCTCCGACAGCCAGGCCAGGTCGTAGGTGAGGCTGTCGGCGGTGAACTTCCAGCCTGTGGTGCACGGCTGCAGGAAGTGCAGGAAGGCGCCGTCGATGCCGTCCTCCAGGGCGCGCGCGACGACGCGTGTGATGTGCTCCTGGCGGTGCAGGTTCATGCGCGCGGAAATCGTCGCGCCGTGGCCGGCCATGATCTCGACGATGGGCTTCTTGCGCAGTTCGTTGCCCATCGGCTTTTCCTGGCCCTGCGGATTGGTGGTGGTGTGCCCGCCCGGGGCGGAGGCCGCCGAGTACTGGTTGCCGGTGTTCTGGTAGCCCTCGTTGTCGTAGCAGACGTAGAGCGCGCGCTGGTCGAGCTCGATGTCGTATTTGTCCTGTGCCAGCTTCTGCATGCGCGAAAACAGGCCCGACAGGTTGCCGAAGCCGATGTCGAAGGTGGCGCCGTCGCCGCCCCAGCCCAGGTGCAGGGTGCGCTTCATTTGCGCGCGCAGCGCTGCGCCCTCGTCGCCGTTGACCTTGTGGGCGTACTTCAGGCGCGCCTTCTTCGCGGCGAGGCCGCCCAGCACTTCCGAGGGCGCGCCGCCGAAGACGCCGTGCAGCGAGGGCTGCTTTTTGCCGGTGTAGGGCCAGATGCCGGAGTACACCTCGAAGCAGCCGGTCGCTTCATAGGTGATGATCTCCTCGAAGCCCGTCGCCGTGGCGGTCTTGGTGACCAGGCCGAAGAGCGAATTCACCGGGCAGCCGAGGCAGTTGCGGATGCCCGGCTCCAGCCCGCTGCCCATGGCGGCGAGCGGGTCGAGGTTGATGCGCGTCCACTTGCGCCGCAGCGGGTAGCGCGCCGGCACGCCCGAGCCGGCCAGCGCCACCACGCGCGCCAGGTCGTGTTCGCCCGGCGCGATGACGGCCTTCGGCAGCCACTTGATCTCGGGCACGATCTTGTCGCGGATCAGCGCCAGCACGCGGCCCGGCGAGCTGTCGGCACGCTGGCCGCGGCCCATCAGCAGCACGGCGCGGCGGAAATCCTCCAGCGTCAGCTTGTCCAGGCTGCGCGGCGCGCCGTGGGCGTCGGGCAGGGTGAAGGTCACCTTGTCGGCCAGCGCGCGCAGCTTGCCGAGCGCCTCGGCCAGCGAGAAATTGCGCAGCACCAGGCCCTGGTTGGCGAGGATGGTCGAGGGCGTCTCGCCGCGCAGGCGGGCGGCCACCACGGCCGAGAGGTTGACCAGCGGCTCGGGGTTCTCGAGGGCGCGGATCAGGCGCAGGGTATCGCGCGCGCAGGCCGTCACCTCGGCCAGCGGTTTCTTCTCCAGCACCGCCAGGCAATACAGGTCGAACAGCAGCTCCTCGTCGGTGAGCGCATCGATGCGCTGCTCGGCGCGCCCGCCCTGACGACCGGAATCGACGCTGACGGCGTAGCCCGCGGCGGCCTCGCGCAGTTCGGCCAGCGCCGGCTGCTGCGCCTGCTGCGCCGCGGCGTCCAGCTCGCCCGCCGCCTTCATGCCGGCGGAGACCGCCAGCCAGTTGAGCTCGGGCCGCAGGGCGACCAGGGCGCGGCCGAGCGCCGTCTCCTGCCAGCGCGTCGGATCGTCGCCGCGCACCGCGACGGGATGCGACAGCGTCTCGCGCTCGGCGGCAGGAAACCTGAAGGCGGCCAGCAGGCCGGCCAAAGTCAGTCCCGGCGAGACGGCGAGGCGCGCCGCCTCGCGCGCGATCAGCGCGTCGAGGAAGGCGAGGAAGTCGGCCGCGGCCGTGCCGTAGTCGGCGCCGGTCTCCTCGGCCAGCACGGCCAGTTCGGCGGCGTCGAGTTCGGCCAGCGCGCGGTTGAAGTTGCCCTGGCGAAACACCTCGATGACGCAGCCCTGTGCCGCCAGCGCGGCGGCCCGGCGGGCGAGGTCGTCCGCGTCGACGGCGCCGTCGCCCGGCGCCAGTTCGGCGAAGCCGCTCAGGTGGTTGTGGTAGAGCGCGCTGGCGTTGATCGCCGTGTCGCGCACGCCGAAGCGCTGTAACAAGCGGGCGGCCTTCTGCAGGTTGCCGAGGAGGTACTCGAGCGCGATGTTGGTGTCGCGCGCCAGCGGCAACAAGGTCTGCTCGGCGCCGCCCGCATCGGACAGGCCGTCGATGCGCAGGCCGCGGCGGCCCAGGGCGCGCAGGGCGGCCCAGCCATCCTCCGCCTTCGAGGTCGACACCGGCAGGCGCGCCAGTTCGTCCGTCAGCTCGTCGAGGAGGAAATCGCAGCGCTTCACTTCGGCCCCGAGCGCGTGCATCAGCTCGGCCACGCCGGCGGCGACGAGCCACTGCTCGCGCGGAATCAGGCCGGCGATCTCCTCGGCGCTGGCCTCGGCGACCTCGATCGCCAGGGGGCTGGCGCCGATCAGCAGCTGCACGCCGGCGGGCAGCGCCCGCGCCTGTTCGACGATGCGCGCGGCGATGGCCCGGCCGGCCTGGGCGTCGAGCGCGCCGGCGTGGAAGAACTCGGCTGGGGCGGATTTTTTCGCTTTCTTCATCTGCATGATTCGTTCCTTCGTCATTCCCGCAAACGCGGGAATCCATGGGTTCCCGCTTCCGCGGGAACGACAACCGTCAGAGGTTCACCCCCACATACGCCTTCTCGCGCGCCAGCTGGATCTCGCCCTTCTGCTCGCGCAGCGCCTTCAGCATCTCGTCGCGCGCCAGCGCCAGCGAGGGCGTGCGCCCGCCCAGGCCGTAGATGCGCGAGTAGAGGCGCGTGCCGGTGGCGGCAAGATCGTACTCGTTGGCGACGCCGGCGAGTTCGGTGTAGAGCCGGCCGCCGACCGCGCCCCAGGGGTCGTCGCGGTCGTACACGAAGACATGCCTGCCGGCGATCAGCCTCGCCCATTCCGCCCTGGGGAAGGGGCGCAGCTGGTTGGGATGCAGCACGCCGACCTCGACGCCGATGGCAGCGAACTCGCGCGCCACTTCCTCGAAGGTGCCGTGGGCGGCGCCGGCGACGACGAACAGGACCGGCGCCTGTTCGTTCCAGGCCTGCACCGCGCCGTAGCGGCGTCCGGTCAGCCTGGCAAACTTGTCGAAGACCTTGCCGGACACCTCGAGCGCCAGTTCCATGGCGACGTGGCGCTGGTAGTCGGTGTCCATGCGCGCGTTGGAGAGCTGCAGCGCGCCCATGATCGACTCGTTGGGCGTGAACACGAAGCGGCGCACGTAGTCGAAGTCGGGGTCGGCGTAGAGGGCGCGCGCCTGCGCGTCGTCGAGCGCGAGATAGCGCTCCGGCGCATGGCTGACCTCGAAGCCTTCCGAGGCGACGATCACCGGCGTCATCACCGAGCGGTCGGGCACCATCTCGACGGCGCCGCGGCGCACGCGGCCGTCGGGACCGAGCAGGCGCGCCGGCCGGTACTCGGCGTAGAGGCCGATGAGCCAGGCCATCAGGTGGAAGTCGTAGGCCTGCTGCACGTCGCGCGTCATGAACACCAGGTAGCCGGCATCGAGCGCCACCTTGTAGAGGTCGGAGTGGTCGTTCTCGACGTCGAGCGGCGCGTTGAGCGAGCGCACCACGTCGGAGATCACCACGTTGCCCATGCGCAGCCCGCCGATGGAATGGAGGATCTCGCTCATCAGCGCCAGCCCCTGCGAGGACGAGGCGGTGAAGGCCAGCACGCGGTCGCGCGCCGCGCCCATCAGGGCGCCGCCGGCGCCGTGCTCGGACTCCGGCGTCACCGCTTCGGCCGACAGTTCGCCGTCGGCGATCATCTGCGCCAGGTATTCGACGATGGCGGTCTGCGGCGTGATCGGGTAGGCCGCCACCACCGAGGGAAACTGGTTGAGGACCTGTGCCGCGGCGCGGGCGATGGCGCGGTTGCCCTCCTCGCACAGCACTTCCTGCCCGGCCGGCAGCGGCGCCGGTTCGATGCGGCCGAGGGCGGCGCGCGCCGGCAGGCCGGGCGCCTCGCCCACCACCTGTTCGCGCGCCTGGCGCAGGGCGTTCACGTTGGCGCGCACCTTGTCGCCGGGGCCGAACTTGTCGGTGAGCGACGCTTCCACCACCCTGGCGAAGGCTTCGGCGTCGACCGCCTCGTGGCCGAGCAGGCCCAGCATGCCCCCGATCAGGGCATAGTTGGGCGGCATGCGCTTGCCGCGCACCAGGCCGTCGGCGTCGAGGGTGCACAGATGGTAGGGCTCGTGGAACTCGGCGGCCTTGCGGAAGGCCTTCGGCTCCATCGCGGTGTTCACGATGATGGCGATGTGGCGCGGATCGTGCGGCGGGTAGTCCCGAAAAAGCGCGCGCAGCAGGGGAAACAGCTTGGGGTCGAACAGCAGCACCACGTCGGGCACGGCGAAGGGGGCGTGGTTGAGGATGGGCTCGCGGCTGACCACGCCGTAGCCCTTCACCGGGGCGCCCTTCTTCGACGGATCGAAGAGCGGGAAGGCGCGGCCGTTGTAGCCGGCGGCGACGAAGGCGGCGACCAGGTCTTGCACGGCGGAGACCACGCCCGAGCCGGCCGAGCCGAGCAGGAACACCTTGAGCTGGCGCGCCTCGATGCGGCGGACGAAATCCTGGCTGGCGAAGGCCGGGTGGGTGTCATAGAGGCGCGCGAGCGCCCCGGCCGGATCGAGGCCCTCTTCGCGCAAGGCGAGCAGCGATTCGACGGGGTAGTTGCCGGGTTTCAGCGGCGCGTCGACGAGGCCGGCGAGGAAATCGCGCCCCGCCGCGTCGATGGCGCCGGCCTGCGACTCGTCGAGGTCGCCGATGCGCGTGCCGCCGAGGGTGAAGCCGACGCGCCCGCGCGAGGCCATCTGCACGGCGCGGGCGAAGGCCACCAGGCCCTTGTGGCGGCTGGCGAGCACCTGCGGATCGCCGCCGAGTTGGATTGCGTTAGGCATTGTAGGGATCTCCGGACAAACGTGCTCCCCCCTTTGAAAAAGGGGGGCTGGGGGGGATTTCAAGGCGGTATCGCAGACCGAGCGTCCGAGAAATCCTCCCTGTCCCTCCTTTTCCAAAGGAGGGGACCTTCCTGCAACGCCGGCTCACGCGCTCTCCCCCATATCGAACTGGCGCGGCGCGCCTTCGATGACGTCGTGCGGGCAGCAGGAGATGCAGATGCCGCAGGACTTGCAGTAGTCGGCATCGACCTCGAAGGCGAAGGGCTGCTTGCCGAAGAGGTCTTCCACGTCGCCGATGCCGGCATGGCTGCCGTCGGCCTTCAGCAGCCAGGCGCGCAGCCCGCGCACCATCGCCGGCATGACGCCCAGCGGCAGCAGCGGCACCAGGCGGATCGCCGAAGTCTCGCCGCCGGCGCCTTCCGGACAGTGGGTGACGCACAGCGCGCACTCGGGGCCCAGGCATTTCTCCAGCCGGGTGTAGACCGGCACCTCGTTGCCGTAGGGCGTCTTCCACGCCGTCGAGGTGCCCGGCGGCAGCAGGCCGCCGATGGGCCGGCGCTTGGCGCCGAGATAGGCCTGGCCGAGGCGCGCCTCATCGAGCAGGCCGGCCAGCAGCTTGCGGCCGCCGGCGGTATCGATCTCGATATCGGCGTGCAGCACTTCGTCGATCACCGAATGCAGGAGGCGGCCGAGGTCGACCTGGCCCTGCTTCAGGCCCTCGATGGCGGGCAGCGCGCGGTAGAGCAGGCGCACGGCGCGGCGGGCGAGCGCCGGCGCGCGGCCGTTCTCGCGCGCCCAGCGCTCGATCATCGCATCCGGATCGCGGCTGTCCACGAACTGCGTCGTCACCCCGAGGGTCTCGAGGATGGGGTGGAAGCCCGCCTCGTCCAGCGCGCGGTGGGCGGCCTTGATGTCGTCGGCGTCGTAGGACTCCAAAGTCAGTCCCCCGGACACGGCGAGCGGATTGGCCACGGCGAAGTCGGCCGGCGGCGGGTTGGCGGCGGCGTCGGCGGCGTAGGGATTGGGCAGCTGTACGAAGAGCGTGGACTCGTAGAGCCGGTTGGGCATCTCCAGCGAGATGGCGCGCTCGGGGCAGATGTAGATGCACTGGGCGCACTGCATGTTGCCGGTGCACTCCTCCTCGCGGCGCTGCTCGTCGGGCTTGCCGAAGCCGTCGTCGCTGTAGACGCGCTTGGGGCAGACCTGGATGCACAGGCGGCAGCCCTTGCACAGGGCGTAGTCGACCACCTGGCGGTAGATCGGCTGCGACTTGGCGGCCGGCTCGAGCAGCAGCCCGGGCGGCAGCGGCCCCTCGGCGATGAACTCGATGCGGCGCGCGCGCGTCCTGGCCTCGGCCAGCGCCGCCGGATCGAACAGCAGCTTCTTCAGGCGCGCGACCTCGGCCGGGCCGGCGAGGGCGCGGGCCAGTTCGGCGTTCTCGACGCGGAAGCCCGCGGCCTCGGCCTGGCGGATCAGTTCTTCCAGCTCGGCGCCGGCGGCGGCTGGCGGCGCCGCGACGCGGCGCTGGCTGGCGCGGGTGGCGACGGGGGGTTGCACGGTCATGGCTGCACCTCACGGTTGAACAGGCTTGCCTCGACATTCCCCGCACGTTTCGTAGGTCGGCCTTCAGGCCGACATGACCTCGGCTGTCGGGCTGAAGCCCGACCTACAGAGTGGCGGGGAGGTTCCTGGGCAGTGGAATGAATGGCTGGCATGTTCACAGCCCCTTCAGCCGGTCCGCCTCGGCGAAGCCGGTGGCGAGCGCCTTCTGGTTGAGGACGGGGTTCTTCCTGCCGACGCTCTTCATCACCGCGGCGGTGACGGCCTCGCGCGACATCAGGCCGAAGTAGTCGAGCGCCAGGGCCAGCGCCAGGATGTTGATGCCGAGCTCGCGCTTGGGCGGTCGCACCTCGCGCGCCAGCAGCTCGCCGATGGGCGAGGCGATGACGCGCGGATCGCCGTAGGTCTCGCGCACCGCGGTGGCGTTGGCGAGGATGCGGCCGTCGGGCGCGACCTCCTTGCGGAACTTGTCGAAGGTCTCCTGGTTGAGCGCCACCAGCACGTCGAGCTGCTCCGACTGCGGATAGTGGATCTCGCCGTCGCTGATGGCGACGTCGGAGTAAGCCTCGCCACCGCGCGCCTCGGGGCCGTAGTTCTTCATGAAGACGCCGTTCTTGCCGGCGCGCACCGCCGCCGAGAGCGCGATCTCGCCGGCCGTGATGACGCCCTGCCCGCCCGAGCCGGCGAAGCGCATCGACGTGCGAGGCGCGCGCGCCTCGCACGCCGGGCGCGGCGACACGTCCTCCAGTTCCTCGGTGTCCGCCGCCACCGCCTGGCGGCTCTTCGCGACGCAGGCAGCGTAGGCCGGCGAGCTCTGCAGGTCGGGGCGGTCCACGCGATGGATGATGCCGAGCGGACGCAGGCCGGCGCGCGCTTCCGGCGCCAGTTCGCGCCAGCGTTCCACGGGCAGGATCTGCTGCTCGATGTGCTGGCGGTAGCGGAAGGCCTCGGCGCGCTTGTTGCGCGTGCCCCAGCCGGTGTGGCAGAAGCCGACGACGTTGATGAAGGAGAAGCCCTTGTGTTCGAGGCCGGCGGCGATCAGCTCGTCCAGCTGGTCCTGGTGCTCCTGCAGGGTGGTCACCGCGCCCTGGGCGACGAAGCCGGCGCCGGCGCCGATGGCCAGGTCGATGAGGTTGAAGGGCGGCTCGAAGACGCCGTAGGGCACCGAGGCGCCGACTTCGCCCAGCGGCGAGGTGGGCGAATGCTGGGCGCCGGTCATGCCGTAGGAGCGGTTGTCGTAGACGATCAGCGTCATGTCGAGGTTGCGCCGCGCGGCATGGATGAAGTGGTTGCCGCCGATGGAGAAGATGTCGCCGTCGCCGGCGGCCAGCACCACGGTGAGGTCGGGCCGCGCCATCTTCAGGCCGGAGGCGAAGGCCAGCGAGCGGCCGTGCGTGGTGTGCACGGTGTTGAAGTCGAGGTGGCCGGGCATGCGCGAGGTGCAGCCGATGCCGGAGACCATGGCGACGTTGTTCTTGAGCGTCTCCAGCCCGGCCGGGTCCATGAAGTCCACGCCCAGCTTGCGGCCGAGCTGGCGCATCAGCGCCACCTGGATGGACTGTTGCATGTTGCCGAGGCCGCAGCCCTCGCACCAGATGCTGCGGCGCATGGCCTGGCGGCGCAGGTCGGGCATTTCCAGCGAGCAGGTGTCTGCGGCATTCATTGAACGATCTCCTGGTAAATGTCGCGCGGCGCGATCAGCCGGGTGTCGACGCGATGCAGGCCGACCACTTCGCAGGGCACCTTGCCGGCCGCCTGCGCCGCCTCGTAGGCGAGGCGCTCGACTTCGAGCCTGTACTGGCCGAGGTTGAGCTCGGCGACGATGACCTTCTTCGCGCGGGCGAGGTGCGGCGTGAACGCGCCGGCATCGGACGGCCAGAGGGTGATCGGCCGCAACAATCCGGCCTTGATGCCCTGGGCGCGCGCCTCCAGCACGGCGTCCTTGGCGGCGCGGCCGGTGATGCCGTAGGCCACCACCAGCACCTCGGCATCGTCGGCCATGAAGTTCTCGGTCTTGAGGATGTCGGCGCGCGCTTCTTTGGTGTCGAGCTTGGCGTGGATGCGCTTCTGCAGCTGGTCGATCAGGCGCACGTCCTTGGTCGGCAGGCCCTTGCGGTTGTGGTAGAGGCCGGTGAAATGCGTGCGGTAGCCCTCGCCGAAGGGCGCCAGCGGCGGCACGCCGGAAGCGGTCTGGCCGAAGGCCTCGTAATCCTCCGGCGCGCCGGCCGGATAGGGGCGGTTGATGATCGGCACCAGATCGAGCGGCGGCAGCACCAGCGGCTCCTTCATCTGGCCGACCTTGGCATCCGGCAGCAGCAGCACCGGCGTGCGGTACTTCTCGGCGATGTTGAAGGCGCGCACCGTCTCCTCCCAGCACTCCTGCGCCGTGGCCGGGGCAATGGCGACGATGGGGTGGTCGCCGTGGGTACCCCAGCGCGCCTGCATCACGTCGGACTGGCCGACGTCGGTGGGGCCGCCGGTGGATGGCCCGCCGCGCATGACGTTGACGACGACGAGGGGGATTTCCAGGATGCAGGCGTAGCCGAGGTTCTCCTGCTTGAGCGAGAAGCCCGGCCCGGAGGTGCCGGTGAAGGCCTTGACGCCGCCGAGCGAGGCGCCGATGGCGGCGGCGATGCCGGCGATCTCGTCCTCCATCTGCAGGTAGCTGCCGCCGTGGCCCATGATGTAGCGGGCCGAATATTCCAGCACCTCGGTGGAGGGCGTGATCGGATAGCCGCCGAAGAAGCGCGCCCCGGCTTCGAGCGCCGCCTGGGCGATGGCGTCGTTGCCGCCGAGGGTGGCGCGCCGCACCCGCGTGAGGCGCCCGGCCTGGATGGCCTCCTGCACTGCATTCACCCGCCGCAGATCGATGACCTGTGCCGGGCCCGCTGCCGGTGCGCGTCGCACCGCCGCGGACTCCGCCGCTGCTACTGACATGGTTTCCTCGCTCCTGGACGCGCCCCGCCGCGATGCCTCACGGCTTCATTTCAGGCGCAGATTTTTGATGTATAAGCAATTTCCCCCACCGACTACCGTAACGCGCACGATAGCGGAGTCGGCGGGAATTCTCAACTTTGCTGATGGGGGTATTCGCCGATCTTTTGACTTGAGGCAAAAGTCGTGCAGGGCGACTTTCGGCGCAGGCTAACCTTGGCGCAAGCCGAGATTAAGCCGCGAAAGCGGGGGCCGGAGCCGAATGTCGCCGTGCCGGGCGGGACGGCGGATTCAGCGCTTCAGGTTGCGGTAGAAGTTCTCGTGGGTGCCGACCAGCAGCAGCACGCGCGTGGCCGGATCGTATTCGTAAGCCAGCAGGTACAACTGCCTGACGCAGTCGAACTTGAAAACGTGGATGCCGGCCAGGTCGCCCTTCTTCGCTTCGCCCAGCGTCGGGTCGCGCACGATGTCGGCGACCGCCTGGTCGACCGCATCCTTCTGCCTGTTGTGCAGCTTCTTGTAGGCGCGCAGGAAGGCATTGGTCTGAAGGACGGCGACGTCAGTCACGGAACTGGCCCGGCGCGAAGCCCGGCAGCTGCTTGCGGTCTTCCGCCCGGGCGATCAGCAGTTCCCTGACGAAGTCGATGGGCAGGTCGGGATTGTCGAGCGCGGCCTTGCCGACCTTGGCCCAGAATTCGAGCTGGCCGGCGATGGTGCGGCACTCGCCCTTGGAGGCGGCCTTGGCCTGTTCGTACAGTTCGTCGTCGATGCGGACGGGCATGCTCATGGCTTTCTCCGGTTTGCTACATTTGTAGCATATCGTAGCAAAATGAAAACCGGCTGGCAAACCCGCCCCTCTCCCCAGCCCCTCCCCGCATGCGGGAAGAGGGGTCAGGAATCCCGCTCTTCCGGCGGCTTCAGATTGCCGAAGGCGCGCCAGAGCATGAGGTCGTAGGCGATCTTCATGCCGGCGCCGATGAAGAGCGGCGCGGCGAGCGAGGCGGCCTGCATCAGCCAGCCGGCGAAGCTCGGCGCCACCGCCCAGCCGCCGAGGCGCACCAGGTGCGTCACGCCCGAGGCATAGGTGCGCTCTTCCGGCGCCACCACCGCCATGACGTAGGACTGGCGCGTCGGCACGTCCATCTCGACCAGGCCTTCGCGCAGCAGGAAGAGGATCGCTGCCACCCCGAAGTTCGGCGCGAAGGCGACCGACGCCAGCAGCAGGCTCGACGGGATGTGGGTAAACACCATGGTATTCACCAGCCCGATGCGTTCGGCCAGCCAGGCCGCGCCGAGGTGCGAAAGGGCGTTGAGCACGCGCGCGGCGAAGAACAGGCCGCCGATCCAGGCGGCGGAGACGGCGAAGCGCTCGAAGAAGAAATAGGAGAGCAGCGCCGAGCCGAGGAAGCCGCCGGCGATGCTGTCGATGGCGAACAGGGCGGAAATTTTCCAGACGATCTTTCTGCTTTCCGGCGAGACGGACCGACGCACGGCCGTCGCGCCGGTCTCCGCGGCGGGCGAGAGCGCGAGGGCCAGCGGCGCGCCGGCGGCGAGCAGCGCCGCGTAGAGCAGGAACATGGCGCGGAACGCCTGCGTCTCTTCGATGCCGAACGAAGCAAGCAAGGTCGGCAGCGCCGCCAGCAGCGCGCCCAGCGCGTGGCCGATGTCGGTCAGCAGGTTGTAGCGGGCGAAGGCGTTGGTGCGGCCGGCGGCGTCGGTGGTGGCCGGCAGGATGGCCTGCTCCAGCACCAGCGCCGCGCCACGGTCGCGCCCCATGCCGTTGAGGATGCCGACGAAGGCCGCCGCCGCCATCGCCCAGGGTTCGGAGACGAGCGCCGCGCCGAGGCCGCCGACGGCGCCGAGCAGGGACAGCCCGAGCAGGCAGCGCCGCCGGCCGAGGCGGTCGCCGGCCCAGGTCACGATCACCAGTGCCAGCGTGGCGCCGGCCAGACCCGCCGAGAGCACGGCGCCGATGGCAGCGGCGGAAAAGCCGAGCCGCGCCAAAGTCAGTCCCAGCAGCACGCCGGCCATGCCGGTGGCGAGCGCGCGCAGGAAGGCGGCGGCGTAAATAAGCCGGCGGTCAGCGATCGATGCCCGGGTTTCGGTTTTCATGGTCGAAGATCGCTTTGGCCGAGCGGTGGAAGTAGTGCAAACTTTACCTGAAATGACACTCTCCACCACCGGGCTCGCCCTGCTCGCCGCCGCGCTGTTCGGCGCCAGCACGCCCTTCGTCAAGCTGCTGGTCGGCGATGCCTCTGCGCTGATCCTGGCGGGATTGCTCTACCTCGGCAGCGGCCTCGGCCTCGCGGCGGCGCGGCTCGCGCGCGACCGCGGCTGGCGTCCGGGCGGACTTGCGGGAGCGGAATGGCTGTGGTTCGCCGGTGCCATCGCCTTCGGCGGCATGCTCGGCCCGCTGCTGCTGGTCGCCGGCCTCGCCCATACGCCGGCCGGCACGGCTTCGCTGCTGCTCAACCTGGAGGCGGTGCTGACGGCCGTGCTGGCCTGGGTCGTTTTCCGCGAGCACGCCGGGCGCCGCATCGTCCTCGGCATGGCGCTGATCGTGGCGGGCGGCATCGCGCTGTCCTGGCCGTCTGGCGAGGCCGGCGCCGGCAGCCTCGCCGGACCGCTGGCCATCGCCGGCGCCTGCCTGTGCTGGGCCATCGACAACAACCTGACGCGCAAGGTGTCGGCTTCGGACGCGCTGTTCATCGCCGGCGTGAAGGGACTGGTCGCCGGGTCGGTCAACCTCGGCCTGGCGCTCGCTCTCGGTCAGGCCTTGCCGGCGTGGACGCTGGCGGGCGCGGCCATGTCCGTCGGCCTGCTCGGCTACGGCCTGAGCCTGGTGCTCTTCGTAATCTCCCTGCGCGAGCTGGGCACCGCGCGCACCGGCGCCTACTTCTCCACCGCGCCCTTCGTCGGCGCCGCACTCGCCATTGTCCTGCTCAACGAGCCCGCGCCGGCGCCGTTCTGGCTGGCCGCCGGCCTCATGGGCATCGGCGTCTGGCTGCACCTGACCGAGCGCCATGGACACCTGCATGAACACGAGCCGCTCGCCCACAGCCACGCGCACATGCATGACGCGCACCACCAGCACGATCACGAATTCACTTGGGACGGGTGCGAGCCCCACACCCATCCGCACGCCCACGCGCCGATCGCCCACAGCCACCGGCATTTCCCGGACATCCACCACCGGCACGGGCACTGACGCACCCGCCGAGCCTGCGCTAGGTGTGATGGCCCAATAGGTTGTTTCTGTTCATTCGGACTGAGTCTGAGAGACTTGGAGGTGCGAACCGACCAACTACTCTCAGGAGATCAGCCGAATGAACATGCATAAGAATGCCCGACTCACTTTTGCCCGTCGACTGGAAATGGTGCTGGACATGACCGAGCGAGGTTTGACTCCCGGCGCGGACACTGAAGGCTCGCCTTGTCGCGGAGACGGACTTTCCCCAGACAGTCGCGGCCCGAAAATTGTATTGTTATAGTTACACTTTTTTTGTAATATCTCTAACATCGTCAAACAGGTCGCCTCGATGAACTTCCTCGCCCTCTTCGTCACCCTGCCGACGCGGCAGTCCGCCGGGCGCATGCGCGTCTGGCGTGCCCTGCGCGCGCTCGGCTGCGCCACGCTGCGCGACGGGGTGTACCTGCTGCCCGAGTCCGAGACGCATGCCGCTGCCCTGGCGGAGGTCGCCGGGGAAGTGAGGCGCGTCGAGGGCGGCGCCGATCTGTTCCTGCTCAACGGGCGCGACGCGCCGCAGCAGGCGCGCCTCGCAGCGCTGTTCGACCGCAGCGACGACTATGCCCGCCTGCTCGCGGCGATCGGCAAGTCCAAACGCGGCGACGCCAGGGCGCTGCGCACGCTGCGCCGGGATTTCGCCGCGCTCTCCGCCATCGACTTCTTCCCCGGCGAGGCCATGCGCCAGACTGAAGAGGCGCTCAAGGCGCGCGAAGCCGCCGCCAGCGGCGAGCCGGGCAGCACAGCGGGAAGGATTCGCCGTCTTGCGCAGACCGACTTTTCCGGGCGCACCTGGGCGACGCGCAAGCACCTGTGGGTGGACCGCATGGCCTCGGCCTGGCTGATCCGCCGCTTCATCGACCGCAAGGCGAAATTCCTCTGGCTCGACGAGGCGAAGCGCTGCCCGAAACGGGCGCTCGGCTTCGACTTCGACGGCGCGGCCTTCACCCACGTCGGCGGCCGCGTCACCTTCGAGGTGCTGGCCGCCAGCTTCGGCCTCGACGCCGACCCGGCGCTCGCGCGCATCGCGCAGATCGTGCATTGCCTCGACGTCGGCGGCGTGCCGGTCGCAGAGGCGGCGGGCATCGAGGCGGTGCTGGCCGGGCTGCGTGCCGGCGCAGCCGATGACGACAAGCTGCTGGCGGAGGCCAGCCGCGTCTTCGACGGCCTCTACAAAAATTTCCGGCAGGAAAACAGCCATGAGTGACATTCCCGCCGCCGCACCGCCGGCACCCACGCTCGGCGAAGCCTTCCTCTACTGGCTCAAGCTCGGCTTCATCAGCTTCGGCGGCCCGGCCGGGCAGATTTCCATGATGCACCAGGAGCTGGTCGAGCGCCGGCGCTGGATCTCCGAGCGACGCTTCCTGCACGCACTCAACTATTGCATGCTGCTGCCCGGCCCCGAGGCGACGCAGCTGGCCGTCTACATCGGCTGGATGATGCACCGCACGCCCGGCGGCATCGTCGCCGGCGTGCTGTTCGTGCTGCCCTCGCTGTTCCTCCTCATCCTGCTCACCTGGATCTACCTCGCCTTCGGCAACCTGCCCGTGGTGGCCGGCATCCTCTACGGCATCAAGCCGGCGGTGACCGCCATCGTCGTCTTCGCCGCCTGGCGCATCGGCTCGCGCGCCCTGAAGAACGGCGTGCTGTGGACGATGGCGGCGGCGGCCTTCGTCGCCATCTTCGCCTTCGACGTGCCCTTCCCCGCCATCGTCCTCGCCGCCGCCCTCCTCGGCTACGTCGGCGGCCAGCTCGTACCGGAGAAGTTCAAGGCCGGCGGCGGCCACGGCGCCGCCGACAAGCATTTCGGCCCGGCCCTCATCGACGACGACACGCCCCAGCCATCCTGGGTGCGCTTCTCCTGGGGCCGGCTGATCGGCTACAGCGCTGTCGGCCTCGCGCTCTGGGCCGGCGCCATGGCGCTGCTGATGGCGCAGGGCGGCTGGACCGGCGTGCTGACGCAGATGGGCTGGTTCTTCACCAAGGCGGCGCTGCTCACCTTCGGCGGCGCTTATGCCGTGCTGCCCTACGTGTATCAGGGCGGCGTCGAGACCTACGGCTGGCTCACCGGCCCGCAGATGATCGATGGCCTGGCGCTGGGCGAGACCACGCCGGGGCCGCTGATCATGGTGGTGGCCTTCGTCGGCTTCGTCGGCGGCTGGACCAAGGAAATATTCGGCACCGAGTCGCTGTTCCTCGCCGGCGCGGCGGGCGCGGCGGTAGCGACCTTCTTCACCTTCCTGCCCTCGTTCCTGTTCATCCTCGTCGGCGGCCCGCTGGTGGAAGCGACCCACGGCGAGATCAGGTTCACCGCGCCGCTGACCGGCATCACCGCCGCGGTGGTCGGCGTCATCGTGAACCTCGCCGTGTTCTTCGCCTGGCACGTGCTGTGGCCGCAGGGCAGCACGGCGGCACCTTTCGCCGGCGGCTTCGAATGGCCGGCGGCGCTGATCGGCCTGGCCGCCGCCATCGCCCTGTTCCGTTTCAAGCTCGGCATCATGCCGGTGATCGGCGCCTGCGCGACGGCGGGGCTGATGATGTCGTTCGCATAATAGGAATGCGCGACGGCCAAGCCTGTGCTACGCTGATGGCCATCGCTTGACGATCAGGAGACCCGGCTTGGCCCATCCCGCGACGCGCTTCATCCACGGCCTGCATTTCGACAACCTGCGCGGCGACCTCTTCGGCGGCATCACGGCGGCCGTGGTGGCGCTGCCGCTGGCGCTGGCCTTCGGCGTCGCCTCCGGCGCCGGACCGGTGGCCGGCCTCTACGGCGCGATCTGCGTCGGCTTCTTCGCCGCGCTGTTCGGCGGCACGCCCTCGCAGGTGTCCGGCCCCACCGGACCGATGACGGTGGTGATGGCGGCCGTGTTCACCCAGTACACGGCGCTCTACCCCGACGATCCGGGCAAGGGGGTGGCGCTGGCCTTCACGGTGGTCATGCTGGGCGGCGGCTTCCAGATGCTGTTCGGCTTCCTCAAGCTCGGCAAGTACATCAACCTGGTGCCGGCGCCGGTGATTTCCGGCTTCATGACCGGCATCGGCGTCATCATCATCCTGCTGCAGCTGGCCCCCCTGCTCGGCCAGGCCGGCGCCGCCGGCCCGCTCGAGGCCGCGCGCGCCCTGCCCCATGCCATGGCGCATATCGTGCCGGCCGCCGCCATCCTGGGCGGCGCCACCCTGCTCGTCGTCTATCTCTGGCCGCAGCGCTTCAACCGGGTCCTGCCGGCGCCGCTGCTGGCGCTGGTGGCCGGCAGCCTCGGCCTCTACCTGGTCTCGGGCGGCAGCATCGATACGCGCGACATCGACGGCAGGACGCTCCACTTCCTCGGCGGCGCCAGCATCCTCGGCGACATTCCCGGCGGCCTGCCCTCGCTGCGTTTCCCGCACATCGATCTCGCCCTTGCTGCCGACATGATCAAGTCCGCGCTGATGCTGGCCGTGCTGGGCTCGATCGATTCGCTGCTCACCTCGCTGGTGGCCGACAACATCACGCGCACCTACCACGCCTCGGACCGCGAGTTGGTCGGCCAGGGCATCGGCAACGCCGTCTCCGGCCTGTTCGGCGGCCTGCCCGGCGCCGGCGCCACCATGCGCACGGTGGTGAACGTGCGCGCCGGCGGGCTGACGCCGCTCTCCGGCATGGTGCACGCCGCCGCCCTGCTGGCGGTGGCGCTCGGCGCCGGCAGCCTGGCCCGCTTCGTGCCGCACGCGGTGCTGGCCGGCATCCTGGTCAAGGTCGGCACCGACATCGTCGACTGGGATTTCCTGCGGCGCATCCGCCATGTCTCTCCGGCCGGCACGGCGATGATGCTGACGGTGTTCTTCCTTACCGTCTTCGTCGATCTCATCACCGCCGTGGCGATCGGCATGATCATGGCCAGCCTGCTGCTCATGAAACGCGTCACCGAACTGCAGCTGGCCAGCATCACCGCCATCACCGCGCCGCACGCGGAAGCGCCGCTGTCGGCCGAGGAGCGCGTGTTGCTCGGCGCCGCGGGCGGCCGCATCCTGCTCTTCCACCTCGGCGGGCCGATGAGCTTCGGCGCCGCCAAGGACATGGTGCGGCGACTGGCCACCTTCGACGAGTACGACGCCCTTGTGCTGGACCTCGCCGACGTGCCCAGCGTCGATTACACCACCACGCGTTCGATCGAGGACATGATCCAGCGCGCCCAGGGCAGCGGCCGCGCCGTCTACCTCACCGGCGAGCCGGCCCAGGTCATGGGCATGCTGAGGAAGCACGGCGTGCTGGCGCAACTGCCGGCCGGGCACCATCTGCCGGCGCGCCTCGCCGGCCTGGCGGCGGCCGCGCACGCGCTGGGCATCACAGGAACAGATTCATCGTCGCCATCAGCACCACCAGGAACAGCAGCGTCATGACGCCGCCGGCGCGCATGAAGTCGGCGACGCGATAGCCGGCCGGGCCCATGATCAGCGCATTGACCTGGTGGGTCGGCAGGAAGAAGGAGTTGGAGGTCGCCAGGGCGACGGTCAGCGCGAATACGGCCGGGTCGGCGCCGGCGCCGATGGCGATGTTGACGGCCAGCGGCACCAGCAGCACGGTGGCGCCGACGTTGGACATCACCAGCGTGAAGAACGTCGCCAGCACGGCGATGGCCAGTTGCAGCACCCAGGCCGGCGTGCCGCCGAGCAGGGACAGCGTCTGCTGCGCGATCCAGGCGGCGGTGCCGCTGGTCTCGACGGCGAGTCCGAGCGGGATCAGGCTTGCCAGCAGGAAAACCGATTTCCAGCTCACCGCCTGGTAGGCCTCCTCGATTTTCAGCACGCCGGAAAGGATCATGCCGACGGCGCCGGTCATCAGGGCGATCGACAGGCGGATGTCGGTGAACAGGATCAGGCCGAGCGCGAGGAGGAAGAAGGCCAGCGCCGGCCTGACCTTGTTCGGGCGCAGCTCCTCGTGCGGGTACTCGGTGGTGAGCACGATGAAGTCGCGGTTCTTCTCCAGCCGCGCCAGCCCGTCCCAGGTGGTATGCGCGACGAGGGCGTCGCCCGCCTGCAGCGGAATGTCGCGGATGCCATCGCCCTCGCGCAGGGTCTCGCCGGCGCGGTGCAGGGCCACCATGGCGAGGCCGTAGGTCTTGCGCAGCCAGACGTCGCGCGCGCTCTTGCCGATCAGCCCGGAGCGGGGCGAGATCGCCAGCTCGGCCAGGCCGGCCCGGGCGGCGGAGAGCGAATCCGTGAAAGCCTGCAGATCGTCGCGCAGTTCCAGCCTGTTGGCCTCGACGAAATCGCGCAGGCGGTCCGGTGCGCCGAGGATGCCCAGCACGGTGCCGGCGCCGATGGCCACGTTGCGGTCCAGCCCGCCGGGACCGATGCGCGTCTCTTCGGCGTTCTGCATGGCGATCACGCGCAGGCGGCCCGAGCGCTCGACGTCGTAGAGCAGCTGGTCGACCAGCGGGCTGCCGGCCGGCACCTCCACCTCGAACAGCCCATAGTCGAGGCCATACAGCTTCTGGAAGTACTCCATGGTGTTGGCGGCCTGGGTGATGGTCTCGTGCGGACGCACCGGCAGCACGAATTGGCCGGCGAGCACGAAATAGCCGATGCCGCTCGCCAGCAGGGCGAGGCCGATCGGTGTCACCGAGAACAGCGACCAGGTCTTCATCTGCTGCTGCTCCGGCAGGGCCTCGTTGGAGGCGAGGATGAGGTCGTTCAGCAGGATCAGCGGACTGGAACCGACCATGGTGATGGTGCCGCCGAGGATGGCGCAGAAACCCATCGGCATCAGCAGGCGCGGCATCGGCAGTCCGGTGCGGGCCGAGATGCGGGAGACCACCGGCAGGAACAGCGCGGCGGCGCCGACGTTCTGCATGAAGCTGGAGACGATGCCGACGGCGCCGGAGACGGCCGGGATGATGCGCGCCTCGGTACGGCCGGCCAGGCGCAGGATGAGGCCGGCCATCCGGCCCATCAGCCCGGTCTTGTCGAGGCTGGCGCCGATGATCATGACGGCGATGATGGATATCACGGCGTTGCTGGAAAAGCCGCGGAACAGTTCGGAGGACGGCACCAGCGGCTGCGCCAGGCCGAGCGGGGCGCTGAAGGCGCTGACCAGGCCGAGCAGCACCATGACGCTGACCGCCGCCACGTCGACGCCGACGACCTCGAAGGCGAACAGGAAGATCGTCAGCAGCAGGATCGCCATCACCACGGCGATCTCGGCGCTGGGCACGGCGAAGGCGACGGCAATGCCCACCGCGATGAAGAGGGCGGCGGCGACAAGCGTTTTCAGGGGCAGCACGGGCATCTCGTCGACATCCTCCCTTTGATTGTTGTTCGCAACAAGGCGGTCCCGCGATTATCGGCCATCCTTCCCTTGCCGACGACCTGCGGATTCGTTCCGCTCGCGATTTTTCCAGCGGAATTTTTTATCCGCGGATGAACCCCTTGAATTCGCACGAAAAAATAACGCCCGCAGGCAGGTGGCTGCATCGCAACGCGTTAAAATGCCGTTTTGCGCCGACTCGGGCGCAGCGCTGCAATCGATGAAACCGCCCTCCGCCTCCCTGCGCAAGTTCCTGCCCTTCCTCCTCTGGTGGCCGCAGATCACGCGCGGCACGCTGCGCGCCGACCTGCTCGCCGGCCTGTCCGGCGCGCTGATCGTGCTGCCGCAGGGCGTGGCCTTCGCCACCATCGCCGGGCTGCCGCCGCAATACGGCCTGTATGCCGCGATGGTGCCGGCGGTCATCGCCGCGCTGTTCGGCTCGAGCTGGCACCTGGTATCGGGGCCGACGACGGCCATCTCCATCGCCGTCTTCGCCGCGCTCTCGCACCAGGCCGAGCCGGGCTCGGCCGAATACATCCGCCTGGCGCTGACGCTGACCTTCCTCGTCGGCGCCTTCCAGCTCGCCCTCGGCCTGGCGCGCATGGGCGCGCTGGTCAACTTCATCTCGCACAGCGTGGTGATCGGCTTCACGGCCGGCGCCGCCATCCTCATCGCCGCCAGCCAGGTGCGCAGCTTCTTCGGCATCGACATCCCGCGCGGCACGCCCTTCTACGAGATCGCCCGCCTGCTCGTGGTCCACGCCGGCGACATCAATCCGTGGGTGGCCGGCGTCGGCCTCGTCACGCTGGCTTCGGGCCTCCTTTCGCGCCGCTACCTCAAGCGCGTGCCCTACATGATCGTCGCCATGCTGGTCGGCAGCCTCGTCGCCGAGGCGATCGTGCTGTGGCGCGGCGCCTCGGCGGGCATCGTCACCGTCGGCGCCCTGCCGGCGCAGCTGCCGCCGCTGTCGCTGCCGGACTTCTCGCTCGACGCATTGCGCGTCACGCTCGGCCCGGCGCTGGTCATCACCATGCTGGCCCTGACCGAGGCGGTCTCCATCGCCCGCGCCATCGCCGTGCGCTCGGAGCAGCGCATCGACGGCAACCAGGAATTCGTCGGCCAGGGCCTGTCGAACCTCGTCGGCGCCTTCTTCTCGGCCTACGCCTCCTCCGGCTCGTTCAACCGCAGCGGCGTGAACTACGAGGCCGGCGCGCGCACGCCGCTGGCTTCGGTGTTCGCCTCGCTGTTCCTGCTCGCCGTGCTGCTGGCGGTGGCGCCGCTCGCCGCCTACCTGCCGACCGCCGCCATGGCCGGCATCCTGTTCCTGGTCGCCTGGGGCCTGATCGACTTCCACCACATCCGCCACATCTGGCACACCAGCAAGGCCGAGTCGGGTATCCTCTTCGCCACCCTGGTCGGCACCCTGTTCAACCTCGAGGCCGGCATCTTCCTCGGCGTTACCCTGTCGCTGATGATGTACCTGCACCGCAGCTCGCGCCCCGATATCGTGCCGCTGGTGCCGGCGCCGGAGGCGGGCGCCTACCACTTCGTGCGCGCCCGGGGCCAGCCCGAATGCCCGCAGCTGCGCATCGTGCGCATCAACGGCGCCGTGTATTTCGGCTCCGCCAGCTACGTGCAGCAGGCCCTGCAGGAGATCGACGAGGCCAATCCGCAGCAGAAGTCGGTGCTGATCGCCGCCATCCGCATCAGCCACATCGACATCGCCGGCGCCGAGATCCTGGCCCAGGAGGCGCGCCGCCGCCGGCGCCTCGGCGGCGGCCTGTATTTCTCGCGGCTCAACCAGGAGGCCTACCGCTTCCTGCGCCGCGGCGGCTACGTCAGGGACATCGGCGAGGGGGCCTTCTTCCCGGTCATGAGCGACGTCACCGGCGCCATCTACCGCACCCTCGACCCGGACATCTGCCGCACCTGCACCAAGCGTATCTTCAAGGAATGCCACAGCGGCGTCCTGCCCGACGGCCATCGCCGCCAGCGCCTGCTGTTCGCCACCGACGGCAGCGAATACAGCGAGCAACCGCGCGAGATCGCGCTGGCCCTGGCGCGCGGCTTCGGCGTCAAGCTCGACGTCGCCACGGTGGTGGCCTCGCCGGAGGAGGACGCCGAGGCGCGTGCGCGAATCGAGACCGTGACGCAAATCGCGCGCGCGGCCGGCGTCGAGTTGAAGCCGCTGGTGCGCCACGGCAAGCCGGCCGTGAAGGAGGTACTTGCCGCCGCCGCCGAAACCGCCGCCAGCATCCTCGTCATCGGCCGGCGCCCGCCGCGCGGCGACCTCAAGGAGCGCCTGCTCGGCGACAATGCCGCGCAGATCGTCGCCGGCGCGCCCTGCCACGTGCTCATCGCCGGCTGGCAGTCGCAGATGTGGCGCCGGCGCATCCTGCTGGCGGCCGACTTCGCCGCCTGCGGCGGCGCCCTCGACATCGCCGCCCAGCTTGCACGCATCGCCGGCGTGCCGATCACCCTGCTCGCCGCCGGCGACGCCCCGCCCGAGGACCGCATCGCCGACGCCGAACACGCCGCCGGCCTGCTCCGCCTCGAAGGCTGCACCTGCGACGTGCGACCGGCGACCGAGGCGCTGGCGCCGGCAACCCTGCGCGCGGCCGAGGAACTGGGGGCGGACCTCGTCATCCTCTACGACCCGCGCCGCAAGGCGGTCGACCAGGTCGCCGGCGCGCTCGACTGCGCCGTGCTGGTGGTGAAGGTGGGCGGGGACGCGCTCGACATCGAAGCCGCCGTGGCGAAGCAGGCATGATGGCGCCGTTGCCGCTTGGCCGGCCCTGCTTTACCCGCTAAACTCGCCGTCCTGCAGTGACTGACTTTCGAGGGGATACGCGCGCATGGGCCACCGTCTATCGAAGATCTACACCCGCACCGGCGACGACGGCAGCACCGGCCTCGCCGACGGCTCGCGCGTGGCCAAGGATTCGGCCCGCATTGCTGCGCTGGGCGACCTCGACGAGCTCAACTCGGTGGTCGGCCTGCTGCTGACGGAAGAATTGCCCGAGGACCTGCGGCAGCTGCTCACCGGCATCCAGCACGATCTTTTCGACCTCGGCGGCGAGATGGCGATTCCCGGCTCGGCCCTGCTCGACGGGAAAAGCGTCGACGCGCTGGAGGCGGCCATCGACCGCTGGAACGCGGAACTGGGACCGCTGAAAGAATTCATCCTGCCGGGCGGCACGCGGGCGGCGGCCCTCGCGCATCTGGCCCGCGCCGTGTGCCGGCGCGCCGAGCGCCGCCTCGTCGCCGTCGCCGCAGAGGAAGCCGTCAGCGAGACCGGGCGCAAGTTCGTGAACCGCCTCTCCGACCTGCTCTTCGTGCTCGGGCGCACGCTTAACCGCCTGGCCGGGCGCGGCGACGTGCTCTGGCAAAAGGACAGGGCGCGCGGTTGACTGCTGTTCAGTCGGGCTGAAGCCCGACCTGCACGAAGACCCCATCCACCTCATTCGTAGGTCGGCCTTCAGGCCGACAGCAGCAGTAGTTCGCGCGCCGTCGGGCTTCAGGCCGACAAGACCTCAGGCCGCGTCCGCATCGCCGTCGAGGTGCTGCACCAGCTTGCCGCTGGCCGCGCGCAGGCGCTGCGACAGCAGCAGCACCAGTTCCATGAGGATCTTGATGCCGAGCTGGGGGTTCTCGGCGATGATGTGCGTCAGGCTGGCGCGGTCGAGGACGGCGAGGAGGGTATCTTCCAGTGCGATGCAGGAGGCGAAGCGCGGCTCGCCGTCGATCATGGACATCTCCCCCAGCGTCTTGCCGGGGCCGGCCAGGGCGAGGCGCTGCGGCAGGCCGGCGGCGTTGCCCCGGACGATCTCGCAGAGGCCGTCGAGCACGATCACCATGTAGTCGCCCGCGTCGCCTTCGCGGATGACGACGGCGCCGGCCGGCGCGCGGTAGCAGACCAGGCGGCCCGCCAGCGCCGCGATTTCGTCGCGGTCGAAGTCCTCGAACAGGCGGATGTGCTCGATGACTTCCAGCAGGCGGTCTGCGAAATGGCTTGCGTCGCCCAGATGCACCAGCCCGGGCAGGCGCGTCTTCATTCCCTGTCGAGCAGGGCGATGCGGCGGTCGCGCACCGCCTGCGCCAGCAGGTCGAGCAGCGCGACGGAGTCCTCCCAGCCGAGGCAGGCGTCGGTGATGCTCTTGCCGTATTCGAGCGGCTTGCCGGGCACCAGATCCTGCCGGCCTTCCTTGAGGTGCGATTCCACCATGACGCCGAAGACGCGGTCCTCGCCGGCGGCGAGCTGGGCGGCGACGGCCTGGGCGGCTTCCGTCTGCCGCTTGTAGTCCTTGCGGCTGTTGCCGTGGGAGAAATCGACCATCAGGCGCGCGGCCAGGCCGGATGCGCCGAGTTCCTTGCACGCCTTGTCCACGCTGGCCGCATCGAAGTTCGGCTCCCGGCCGCCGCGCAGGATGACGTGGCAGTCCTCGTTGCCGTTGGTGGAGACGATGGCCGAGTGGCCGGACTTGGTCACCGAGAGGAAATGGTGCGGGTGCTGCGAGGTGCGGATGGCATCCACCGCGATCCGGATGCTGCCGTCGGTGCCGTTCTTGAAGCCCATCGGACAGGACATGCCGGAAGCCAGCTCGCGGTGCACCTGCGATTCGGTGGTGCGCGCGCCGATGGCGCCCCAGCTGACCAGGTCGGCGATGTACTGCGGCGTGATCATGTCGAGGAACTCGGTGCCCGCCGGCAGGCCCATCTCGTTCACCTCGACCAGCAGGTGGCGGGCGATGCGCAGGCCCTCGTTGATCTTGAAGCTGCCGTCCATGCGCGGGTCGTTGATCAGGCCCTTCCAGCCGACGGTGGTGCGCGGCTTCTCGAAATAGACGCGCATCACCACCAGCAAATCCTCGGCGAGGCGGTCGGCCTCGGCCTTCAGGCGCGTGGCGTAGTCGATGGCGGCGTCGAAATCGTGTACCGAGCAGGGGCCGATCACCACCAGCAGGCGGTCGTCGGCGCCGTGCAGGATGCGATGGATGGCCTGGCGCGCATTGAAGGCGGTCTCCACCGCCTTCGGCGTCGGCGGGAACTCGCGCAGCAGGTGCGAGGGCGGCGCCACTTCGATGATGTCGCGGATGCGCACATCGTCGGTGATGGCGCGCGGATAGGCCAGTCCGCCCTTGGGGCCGGGGCTGACCGAGGCGATGTTCGGCTTGTTCGACTTGCTCGGGGCGTTCATGATCTGTCCGCTTTAGGGCCGGGCTTCGCGGGCCGCGGCGGCATGACTGGGATGCTGCATTTTAGCGCAATGGCGGCGCAACCCGGGCGGGACGTCAGCCCGTGCCGCCGACGGTCAGCCCGTCGATGCGCAGCGTCGGCTGACCCACGCCCACCGGCACGCTCTGGCCTTCCTTGCCGCAGGTGCCGACGCCCGGGTCCAGCGCCAGGTCGTTGCCGATCATGGAGACGCGGGTCAGCACGTCGGGGCCGTTGCCGATCAGCGTCGCCCCCTTCACCGGGTGGGTGATCCTGCCGTTCTCGATGAGGTAGGCCTCGGCGGCGGAGAAGACGAACTTGCCGCTGGTGATGTCGACCTGGCCGCCGCCGAAGTTGGCGGCGTAGAGGCCCTTCTTCACCGAGGCGATGATCTCCTGCGGGTCGCGGCTGCCGTTCACCATGCAGGTGTTGGTCATGCGCGGCAGCGGCAGGTGGGCGAAGGACTCGCGCCGGCCGTTGCCGGTGACCGGCACGCCCATCAGGCGCGCATTGAGGGCGTCCTGCAGGTAGCCGGTGAGGATGCCGTCCTCGATCAGCACGGTGCGCTGCGTCGGATTGCCCTCGTCGTCGATGGAGAGCGAGCCGCGCCGGTCGGGGATGGTGCCGTCGTCGATGACCGTGACGCCGGGCGCGGCAACGCGCTCGCCGATGCGCCCGGCGAAGGCCGAGCTGCCCTTGCGGTTGAAGTCGCCCTCCAGCCCGTGGCCGATCGCCTCGTGCAGCAGGATGCCGGGCCAGCCGTTGCCCAGCACCACGGTCATCTCGCCGGCCGGGGCCGCCCGCGCGGCCAGGTTCACGCCGGCCTGGTGCACCGCCTGCTTGGCATATTCGCGCAGCACCGCATCGGTGAAGTAGCCGTAATCGTAGCGGCCGCCGCCGCCGGAGGAGCCCTGCTCGCGGAGTCCGTTCTGCGCCATGATCACCGTGACGGAGACGCGCACCAGCGGCCGCACGTCGGCGGCGAGATGGCCGTCGGCGCGGGCGATCAGCACCACTTCATGCACCCCGGCGATGTGCGCCATCACCTCGACCACGCGCGGGTCGGCGGCGCGGGCGAAGCCTTCCAGGCGTTCGAGCAGCTTCACCTTTTCGGTGTCGGGCAGCGAGGCCAGCGGGTCGGCGGTGCCGTAGAGCGCCGGCGCGGCACGGCCGCGGAGCATCGGCACCCGCTTGTCCGACCCCTGCGCGGCAATGGCGCGGGTGGCCAGCGCCGCCGAATTCAGCGCCGGCAGGGAGATCTCGTCCGAGTAGGCGAAGGCGGTCTTCTCGCCCGAGATGGCGCGCACGCCGACGCCGCTCTCGATGTTGAAGCTGCCCGACTTGACGATGCCCTCCTCCAGGCTCCAGGCCTCGGAGCGGCTGTACTGGAAATAGAGGTCGGCATAATCGAGGCGATGGCGACAGAGCACGCCGAACACGGAGTCGAGCTGGCGCGTGCTGAGGTCGAAGGGCGCCAGCAGGCGGGATTCGGCGGTGGCGAGGTGGCTTGCGGAAGTGGTCATGTCTTGAAAAAGGTAACCGCTTTCAACGCAAAGAGCGCAAAGACGCAAAGGGCGCAAAGAAAATTATTCATATGTTTCTCTTTGCGATCTTTGCGTCTTTGCGTCTTTGCGTCCTCTGCGTTGAAAGCGTTTTGGGTTCATCAAACAAATCTCCGGTGCTCCAGCGCAGGAAGCGAAGCGCGCAGTTCGGCGATGCGGGCGGGATCCATTTCCGCCGTCACCACGCCGGGGCCGCTCGGCAGGCGCTCCAGCACCGCGCCCCAGGGGTCGACCACCATGCTGTCGCCCCAGGTCCTGCGCCCGCTCGGATGCGTGCCGCCCTGGGCCGAGGCCAGCACGTAGCAGAGGTTTTCCACCGCCCGCGCCCGCAACAGCACCTCCCAGTGCGCCTGGCCGGTCGTGTGCGTGAACGCCGCCGGCACCACCAGCAGGTCCACCGGCCCCATCGCACGATACAGTTCCGGAAAGCGCAGGTCGTAGCAGATCGACAATCCCACGCGGCCGACCGGGGAATCGAAGGCGACGGCCTCGCCGCCGGCCTCGATGGTCCGACTCTCGTTGTACTGCTCGGTTCCGCTGCGAAAGCCGAAAAGGTGGATCTTGTCGTAGCGCGCCACGCGCCGGCCGGCCGCGTCGAAGACCAGGCAGCTGTTGCGCACCTTGTCCGGCGCCGACGCTTCCAGCGGGATGGAGCCGCCGACCAGCCAGACCTTGTGCCGCAGCGCCGTCCCGCGCAGGAAGTCCTGCAGGGGGCCTTCGTCCTCCCGCTCCCGCACGCGCACTTTTTCCGTCTCGTCGCCGGAGATGAGCGGAAAGTATTCCGGCAGCGCCACCAGCTGCGCACCGCGCGCTGCCGCCGCCGCCACCAGGCGGTCGGCCTCGCGCAGGTTCTGCGCGATGTCCGGCCCCGACACCATTTGCACCGCGGCAATCCGCTTCTTCATTGCACGCTTTCCTCCTTGGTTGCCGCCGCCTGCTGCTGCAGCTTTTCCACCTTGGGATCCACCCAGCTGCCGGTGACGGCGTACTCGAAGGCGAACATCTTGCCGAAGGGGTCCTTGAGCAGCTTCTGCACCACCCAGGCGGCGGCGCCGACGGCCGGGTTGGCAAGCATGGCGCCGACGGACAGGGTTTCGCCCAGGGCCGGTTCGACGCGCACGCGCAGGTTCTGCGTCTCGTCGGGAACGCTCACCTCGCCCTGCATGAAGATCTTCGCCGACGGCCCCTCGATCTGCAGGTCCTGCGTGCGCAACACCCCGCGCGCCACCGTGGCGTTGCCGGTGATGGAATCGAAGGCGAAGCCGTCGCTGAAGATGTCGCGGAAATCCAGGGTGATGCGCCGCGGCAGCGACTGCAGGCTGAGGATGCCGAGCAGCCGCCCGACGCCGGGATCCAGCTTGTTGAACTGGCCGCGCCCGGCTTCCACCTTCAGGGTGCCGTCGAGGGAGGCATGATCGATCCGGGTCGGCGCGCCGGCCCAGGACACCTTGCCCGCCAGCTTCGCCGCACCGCGCCTGACGGCGTCGACATAGCCGAGGCGTTCCAGCATCTTGCCGCTGTCCGCGACATCGAGCCTGAAATTGAGCTGCGTGCCGCCGCCGCCCCAGAAGCCGTCGGACAGCAGGACGCCGTCGGGATTGCTGATGGCCAGCTTGTCCAGCCGCCAGCCCTTGTCTTCGTTGGTTGCCAGCAGTTCCAGGCGTCCCAGCTTGCGCTCCCGCAGGGTGAAGTCGTCGGCGACGATGTCGAGCCCCGGCAATTCGCGCAGCGGCTCCTCGGCGATGAGCGACTGTCCCGGCCGGCTCTCGCCGAGGGTGAACTGCTTCAGGCGCGCGCGCAGGCGCCCGCGCCCGGCCGCTTTCCAGGAAAACTCGCCGGCCACTTCGCGGCTGTCCACCTGCGCCTGCCAGGTGTCGCCCTGCAGCGCCGCGCGCAGATCGACATCGTGGAATGTCCGCTCGAAGGTGGTCAGCTCGCCGGCGCGCAGGTTGAGGCGGCTGACGGGATGGCCGCCGCCTCCGCCGTCGGCGGCAAACAGCTTGCGCCAGAAATCCACGTCGAAGGCCGGCACCCTGGCGCTGAGCAGGACGCCCTGCTCGGGCAGGGCCGGCGTTTCGCCGATGCCGATGACGCCGCGCTCGATGACCGCCCCGGCGTTTTCGTGCCGGCGCAGGAAATGGGCGGCGAGCACATCGCCAAGCGCGATGCGGACCTGGTCGCGCGCCGGCGCCGTGCCGGTCGCCGTGCTGCGTTCGAAGCGGAAGGGGAGCGCTTCGGTCGAGGTCTTGTTGAACGGCTCGGGCAGGCTCGAGGCGATGCCCCGGAGATCGGACTCCAGGGTGACGTCGGCGTTGCGATTTTTCACCACGACGGTGCCGTTCCAGTCGGTGCTGCCCGACAGGTGCTCGAACAGGCGATGGTCCGCGGTCTTGCGCATGCCGGCGATGCCCAGGCTGCCCTTCGCCCGGATGGCCAGCGCGCCGTCGCCGCGGGTGGCGGCATTGATGACGAGCGGCGCGTCGAGCAGCCGGGCACGCGCATCCTTCATGCCGACGCTGTTGCCGGTGAAGCGCAGGCGGCCATCCACCTCGGTCAGCGGCGGCAGGTCGGCATCCACCGTCAGTTCGTTGCGCAGGAACTGGTAGTCGCCCTCGATGCGGGTGTCGGCCACCTTGCGCAGGGGCATGGTGAGCTTGATCGACAGGGCGCCGCTGCCGGCGGCGCGCATGCCCTGGGTGAAGCGGTCGATCTTTTCGCTGACCGGGCTGTTCTCGATGAAGCGCAGGAAATCGGCCGTCGGCCCCGCCGCGCGGCCGGCGATGGTGATGATTTCCTCCGCCGCCTCGAGGTCGGCGATCTCGGCCTTCACCCCGGACACGGCAACGCCGTAAACGCTGCCGCGCGAGGCCGTGATCAGCATGCGCTTGCCTTCGAAGAGCAGGTCGCCGGCGATGTCGTCGATGCCGGGCCAGTCGGGCGCATAGCGCAGGTCGGCGCCGGCGAACTTGGCCGAGACCTGGAAGATGCCCTGCTTGCCGTCGGCGAAGGGGAAATCCCTGAGGTCGCCCTTCAGGCGCAGGCGGGCGTTGTCGGCGCGCCCGCCGCTGATGGCGGCGCGCAGCCAGTCGCGCACGTCGCGATTGACCACCAGCGGCATGTAGCGCCACACCGCTGCCCCGTCGGCGCGGCTCAGGCGTGCCGTCATGTCGATCTCGCCGGGGCCGTCCAGGCTGCTGCGATAACGGCCGGAAGCATTGCCGGCGGCATCCTTGTTGACGAAATCGAGGCTCTGCAATTGCAGGTCGACCCGCCCCTGCGCCATCGTCCAGTTGAGCCGGGCGCCGAGCTGCTCGAAATCCAGGCGGGGGTCGGCGAAGACCGTCGGCAGCTCCAGCGCGGCCTGGCGGCTGTCGAGGCTGGCATGGCCGCCCTTTTCGTTGCCCTCGATGTCGCCGGTCAGCCCGGCGAAGCCGGGAAAATAGCCCTGCGCCCGCAGGCCGAGCTGCTCGAAGCGGGCGCGCACATTGAAGCCGGCCAGCGCGCCGGCCTCGCCGATCCAGCCCAGCTTGAGGTCGTAGATGCGGCCGCGCGGGGCGTAGTCGCCCAGGGTCTTGCGGCTGCCCTCGTCCAGCGGCAGATAGCCGGCCAGCCGCGTCAGCACGTCGAGATCGAGGCCGTTGGCGACCACCTCGCCATGCGCCGGCTGCTTGCCGACGGCCGGCGTCCAGCGCAGGGAAAAGTCGGTCGGCGCCAGTGCAACGCCGTCGCGCGTGGCCAGCGCCAGCTTGCGCGACGCCACCTCGAAACCGTTGGCGGGCAGGCGGCCGGAAACGCGGCCGTTGAAATGGGCCAGGTCGAGCATGGGCAGCCCGCGCGCCAGCCGCAGCCTGACATCGCGCAGGGCGATGTCGGCCGTCAGGGTATCGAGCCGCTTCTCGGCGAAATCCAGCCACAGCCGCATGCCGCCGGCACCCTGCGGCAGTTCGATGGGATAGTCCACCCAGGCGCGCCAGGCGGCCAGGTCGGCGTAGTCCAGCTCGGCATAGGTCCGGCCCTTCCAGGTTTCCAGGCGGCTCAGGTCCTCGCCGCGGAAGTCGCCGCGCACGTCAAGGCGCGCGGCCAGCTCGCGCGGCGGCACGGCGGTCAGGCCGAAGCGGTGGCGACGCCCGCTGTTCTGCAGGACGAAGTTGAGCTGCTTCAGTTCCAGCGGCGGCGCGCCGCGCAGCTCGTCCTCCCAGCGGATGGCGGCATTGCGGATGACGATGCGCTCCTGCGCCAGCAGCCAGTCGGAGAAGTCGGTCCCGCTCGCCTCGGTGTCGAGCTGGATGCCGGCGATGAAAATGTGACCGTCCCTGTCGCGACGCACATGCAGGGTGGGGGCGTCCACCTCCAGCCGGTGCAGCCGCAACTGCCAGTTCCACAGCGAGGCCCAGGACATCTCGGTCTCGACCGTGTCGAAAGTCAGTCCCGGCCGGCCGGCGGCATCATGAATGCTGAAGCCGCGCAGGGACAGGTGCGGCCGCAGTCCCTGCCAGCGGGTATCGATGCGGGCGATGGTCACGTTCAGGCCGACCGCCTGCGAAATGCTTTGCTCGATGTCGTCGCGATGGTTCTCGATGTTGGGCAGCACCGAGTAGCGCAGGACGAGGACGATCAGGGCAAAACCGAAATAGCCGAGCCAGAACAGCCAGACCAGCGTGCGGCGCAGCCAGGCGGGCAGCCAGGCGAAGCCAAGCAGGCCGGCCAGGCGCCTGGCCAGGCCCGGGCTGGCCGGTTGCGGGTTCGGGGTCGTATTTTCTTGCATCAATGGTCTGGGCCTGCCGCCAAGTTACAATCCCGCCGGAAGCCCCCCTGCGATAGCCGATTCTACCTGTAAAAACATCCATATAACGCGCCAATGACCGAACCGACCGACAACGTCGCCCTGCTCGAGCGCATTCTTCCCCTCAGCCGCTTCCTGACGCGCCTGCTCGATGGTCGTCCGGAGATCGGCGACGCCCTGCGCGCCGCGCTCCGGCAGCCCTTCGACGCGCAGGCGATGCGCGACTTCCTCGCCGCCGAGGCGGCGGACGAGGCGGCGCTGCGGCCGGGCCTGCGCCGCCTGCGCGCCGGCGTCATGGCGCGCCTCGTCGCGCGCGACCTGGCCGGGCTCGCCGACCTGGCCGAGGTCACCGAGACCATGACCGCCCTGGCCGACGTCGCCGTCGCCCATGCCGCCGCCGTGGTCAACGCGGCCCTTGCCGCTCGCCACGGCACGCCGCGCTCGGCAACGGGCGAAGCGCAGGAACTCGTCGTCGTCGGCATGGGCAAGCTGGGCGGGCGCGAGCTGAACGTCTCCTCCGACATCGACCTGATCTTCGTCTACCCCGAGGACGGCGAGACCGACGGCGACGGTGCGCGCCTGTCGAATTTCGATTTCTTCACGCGGCTGGGTCGCCAGCTGATCGGCGCGCTCTCGGAGATCACGGGAGACGGCCAGGTCTTCCGCGTCGACATGCGCCTGCGGCCGAACGGCGACTCCGGCCCGCTGGTGGCGAGCTTCGACATGCTGGAGAACTACTTCATCGCCCAGGGCCGCGAGTGGGAGCGCTACGCCTGGATCAAGGCGCGGCCGCTCACCGGCGCGCGCGACGCCGAGCTGGCCGCCCTGGCGCGTCCCTTCATCTACCGCAAGTATCTCGACTACGGCGCCATCAATGCCATGCGCGCATTGCATGCGCAGATCCGCCGCGAGGTGGCGCGCAAGGACATGGCCGACAACATCAAGCTCGGCCCGGGCGGCATCCGCGAGATCGAGTTCATCGCACAGGTCTTCCAGCTCATCCGCGGCGGCCGCGACAAGGCTCTGCAGGTCCGGCCGACACTGCAGGTGCTGGCGCTGCTGGCCGAGCGCGGCATCCTCGACGCCTCCGCCGTGCGCGAGCTGGCCGTCGCCTACCGCTTCCTGCGCAACCTGGAGCACCGCCTGCAGTACCTCGACGACGCCCAGACGCACACCCTGCCGGGCAACCCGGCCGACCAGGCCCTGATCGCGCGCGGCATGGGCTTCGGCGAATATGCCGCCCTGCTGGAAGAACTCGACGACCACCGCGCCAACGTCAGCCGCCACTTCGATGACGTCTTCGCCGATCCCGACCGCGAGGGCCACGACCTGGCCGCCGTCTGGCAGGACTGCGAAAACGGCGAGGCCGCCCAGGCGCTGGGGCTGCTCGGCTACGGCAACGCGGAAGGCGGCGCCCGTCGCCTGGCCGGCATCCGCGCCGGCACCCGCTACCGGCAGATGCCGGCGGGCATCCGCGAGCGCTTCGACGCGCTGGTGCCGCGCCTGATCGAGGCCGCGGCGGAAACGCCCGATCCCGATGCCACCCTGGCGCGCGGCCTCGACCTGCTCGAGGCCATCAGCCGCCGCGCCGCCTACCTCTCCCTGCTGCAGCAGTACCCGCAGGCCCTGCAGAAGGTGGCGCGGCTGGTGAGCGCCTCGAGCTGGGCGGCGAGCTATCTCACGCGCCACCCGGTGCTGCTCGACGAGCTGCTCGACGCGCGCCTGCTCGAGGCCGCGCCGGACTGGCCCGGCTTCCGCGCCCAGCTCGGCCGCGACCTCGACGAGCACGAGCCGGACACCGAACGGCAGATGGATATCATGCGCGAGGCGCATCACGCCCAGGTGTTCCGCCTGCTGGCGCAGGACCTGGCCGGCCTGCTGCCTCTGGAGAAGCTCTCCGACCACCTCTCGGCGCTGGCCGACATCATGCTCGACCTGGCCCTGCGCCTGGTCTGGCGCAAGCTGTCGAAGCGCCACCGCGAGGCGCCGCGCTTCGCCGTCGTCGCCTACGGCAAGCTGGGCGGCAAGGAGCTCGGCTACGCCTCCGACCTCGACATCATCTTCCTCTTCGAGGATGACCACCCCGACGCGCCGGAGATCTACGCACGGCTGGCGCAACGCATCAACACCTGGATCTCCAGCGCGACGCCGGCCGGCATCCTGTTCCAGACCGACCTGCGCCTGCGGCCCAACGGCGAGTCGGGCCTGCTGGTGAGTTCCGTCGAGGCCTTCCGCCAGTACCAGATGGAATCGGCCTGGGTGTGGGAGCACCAGGCGCTGACGCGGGCGCGCCATTGCGCCGGCGATGCGGACATCGGACGCGCATTCGAGGAGATCCGCATCGACGTATTGCGCAAGCCGCGCGAACTCGGGGAGCTGGGGCGCGAGGTGATCGCCATGCGCGAGAAGATGGCGGCGGCCCATGCCAACAAGAGCGACCTCTTCGACATCAAGCACGACCGCGGCGGCCTCATCGACGTCGAATTCATCGTGCAGTACCTCGTGCTCGGCCATGCGCACGCCCACGCCGAGCTCACCGGCAACCTCGGCAACCTGGCCCTGCTGAAGATCGCAGCCGGCCTCGGCCTCATCCCGCAGGATCTCGCCGCGCGGGTCGGCGACGCCTACCGCCGCTTCCGCAGGCTGCAGCACAGCCTGCGCCTGAACGACGCGCCTTACGCCCGCGTGCCGCGCGAAACCCTCGCCGGGGAAGTCGACGGGGTACGGGCACTGTGGCGGCAGGTATTCAGGGAAGGGTGATGAAGAACGTCGCGCCGGCTTCCGGCGCCGACTCCGCCCAGACGCGCCCGCCATGGCGTTCGACGACGCGCTTGACGATCGCCAGGCCGACGCCGGTGCCGGGAAACTCCGATTCCCTGTGCATGCGCTGGAACACGCCGAACAGCTTGGCCGCGTAGCGCATATCGAAGCCGGCACCGTTGTCGCGAACGAAAACGACGCGCTCGCCATCGCGTTCCTCGACGCCGACTTCCACCTCGGCATCGTCGCGCTTGGCTGAAAACTTGAAGGCGTTGCCGATCAGGTTGGCGAACACCTGGCGCAGCATGGCCGCATCGCCCGACACGACGGGAAGCGGGCCGAGCCTCACCCGGGTCGCCGGGTACTCCTCCTTCAGCTCCTTCGTCACGACCCGCGCCACTTCCGCCAGGTCGACATCCTCGCGGCGCAATTGCTCGCGCCCGAGGCGGGAGAACTGCAGCAGGTCGTCAATCAGCTCGCCCATCCTGACGGCGTTGTGCGCAATCCGGTCCAGCAGGGTGCGGCCGTTCGGCGTCAGGTTGTCCCGCTCTTCGGCGGTGAGAATGCTGGCGAACCCGTTGAGCGCGCGCAGCGGGGCGCGCAGATCGTGCGACACCGTGTAGGAAAAGGATTCCTGCTCGGCATTGGCGCGTTCGAGATCCGCGGTGCGCTCCGCCACCCGCTGTTCCAGCGTCGAGGAAAGCAGGCGCAACTGCTCCTCCCGCTCCGCCAGCGAGTCGAGCGTCCGGTTGAGCTGTTTCGCCACCTCGGCGATCTCGGCCGGCCCCGCGGTCGGCAGGCGGGTCCCGATGCTGCCCTCTTCGATGGCCTTGGCTGCGGCGGCTATCCGCTCGGCAGGCAGGGTGATGCCGCGCGACATCCGCCAGGCGAACAGCGACAGGATCATCAGCATGAGGAAAAACGGCGCGGCATGTTCAACGGTCACCTGGAGAACGCCCGCAACCATGCGTTCCGCAGGCAGCCCGGCCACCGCCAGCCAGTCCGTGCCCGCGATCGGGACAAAGCCCATGATTCTTTCACTCCCGTCCTTGTCGCTGGCCCGGATGACCCCCTGCCTCTTGGCAAGCATCTCGGCGACTGACGGAATATGGCGGAAATTCCGCCCGACTGTTTTCTCCGAGTCGCGCGAGCGGGCGATCACCGTACCGTCGCGATCGAGAATCGCATAGTAGTCGCTCTCCTCCGATGCCACCGAAGCGCTGCCCGCGAGGGGGTGAAGGTTCAACAGGTCGAGCGATACGCCGATCACCGTTCCCGGCTCCGATGAAGGATAAGCCATGAGCACCACCCACTCGCCCGAGACGGCGGACTGGTGCGGGGGGCCGACGATGAGCTTTCTCTCCGCAGCCGCCTGCCGCACGACGCGTTGCGTGGCCTTTGGCACTTCCCTCATGCCCGGCGGCATGCCGATGGCGGCGCAGGCGAGGCGGCCGGCGGCATCGAACAGCACCAGGTTGGAGAATTGCTGATGGATGAGCCTGAAAGAAGTGAACAGCGGATCGCATTGCCCGCCCTCGCGCGCACCCAGCAGACGCCGTTCGGAAAGGCCGGACAACAGCCATTCCGCATCGGTCACCAGTCGCTCGGCATGCGCGGCGTTTATTTTCGCAAGGCCCAGCGCCATCTCCTCGATGCGGCGAACCTCCTCACGCACCTCGAAATAGATTTCGAAGCCGCCGAGAACGAGCAACGGCAGCGCCACGCCCAGAACCAGTTGCCGAAGCCTGCTGCGAATCGACCAGGACGGCCGCGAGGAAATTTCAGGTGAAAGCGATGACGGAACGCTATTGCTCATCGCAATCGCATCGCTTGAGACGCCAACAAACCCCCCGCCGAGTTCATTCACGGCGGGGGGCCTGCCGGGCTGTCAAAGGGGTTTCTTGATGGTGACGGCGCCGCGGATTTCGGCCGCGTGGTAGCCGGTGGCCTTGTCGTTCGGATACAGCTCGCCGAGCTTGGCCTTGACCTCCGGGCTGATGCGATCCGGCGTGCCGTGACAATTCAGGCACAGGTCCTGCGTCGGCAGGGCCTTCATGTAGCGGTACATCTTCTTGCCGTCGGCCATCACGACCTCGCCCTTCTCCAGCGAAGTCGGCTTCTCGCCGGCGGCGGCGCGCTTGTCGAACTCCCTCAGCACCGCCTCTTCCCAGGCGTCCGGCACGGCCTTCGGATTGCGGTTCTTCAGGCTGACGCGGCGAATCGCCCAGCCCGTCTTTTCCGAGGCAGCCTTGGCCATCTTCGGCGCCTTGTCGCGGCACACGCCGATGGCGCTGGCGGGGCCGCCCTTGTCGATTTCCTCTTTCAGCACGCCCAGAAGCTTGGGCGGCATGGCGGACGCCACGCCGCGGGCTTCCTCCAGCAGCTTCGCCTCATTGGCGAGTGCCGGGGCCACGACGATCGCGGCAAGAAGGGGAAGTAAGGTGCGCAGATTGCCTGTGATTCTCATGTTTCCTCCTGGGTGGTGTGGGAAGTCCTCTTCGCGCGTCGGCGCTGGTGCGTCATTGCCATATCGGCTTTTCAGCACGTTCGAATTTATTGTTTTTTTCCGGGACAATGCATTGAATTTATCAATACCCGCATAGGGAGAAAGGTAAATAGGTCCGGCCCGGGGCAGAAGCCGGATCAGACTTCGCGCAGTCGCTCCCCGGCGCGCGCCAGCGTCTCCTCGCCCTTGGCGAAGCAGAAGCGGATCACCTTGTCGTCGCGACCGTCGCGGTAGAACGCCGAAAAGGGGATCGCCGCGACGCCGTGCTCCTTCGTCAGGCGCTCGACGAAGGCGCGGTCCGGCTCGCCGGAAATCGCGTCGTAGCGCACCGACTGGAAGTAGGTGCCGGGACAAGGCAGCGGCACGAAGCGCGAGCCCTCCAGCTGCTTGCGGAAGAAGTCGCGCTTGGCTTGGTAAAAGTCGGCGAGGCCGATGTAGCGTTCCTTCTCCCGCATGAACTCCGCCAGCGCCAGCTGCATCGGATGGTTCACGCAGAAGACGACGAACTGGTGCGCCTTGCGGAACTCCGCCATCAGCTCGCGCGGCGCCAGGCAGTAGGCGATCTTCCAGCCGGTGACGTGGTAGGTCTTGCCGAACGAGGAGACGACGAAGCTCCGCTCCGCCAGCCCCGGGTAACGCACCACGCTCTCGTGCCTTTGCCCGTCGAAGACGATATGTTCGTACACCTCGTCGGAGACGATCACGATGCCGGTGCCGCGCACGAGCGCCTCCAGTGCCCGCATGTCCTCCGCCGTCCACACCGCGCCGCTCGGATTGTGCGGCGAGTTGATGATGATCATGCGCGTGTGCGGCGTGATGCGCGCGCGCACCTCGCCCCAGTCGGGACGGTAGTCGGGAAAAGTCAGCCTGCACGGCACGGCGCGCCCGCCGTTCAGTTCGATCGACGGCACGTAGGAGTCGTACACCGGCTCGAAGACGATCACCTCGTCGCCGGGGCGCACCTGTGCCGCCACCGCCGTGAAGATGGCCTGCGTCGCGCCGGCCGTGACGGTGATCTCCTGCTCGACGTCGTAAGTCAGTCCGTACAGCACGGCGACCTTTTCGGCGATGGCCTCGCGCAGCGGCGTTGCGCCGGCCATCAGCGCGTACTGGTTGGCGCCGGCGTGCATGTGTTTCGCCACGAGGTCGAACAGCGCCGGCGGCGCCGAGAAGTCGGGGAAGCCCTGCGACAGGTTGATGGCACCGTGCTGCGCCGCCAGGCGCGACATGACGCTGAAGATGGTGGTGCCCACCCAGGGCAGGCGCGATTCGATCGCTGCGGGATAGTTCGGCATGGCGGAATTGTGCCACGGCCGCCGCCTGCCGTGCCGCGCGGGGGATGGCAGTTGCGTAAGCTACAATCGCTTCCATGATTCCGGATCGCCTGTTCACCCTCCGCGAAGAAGGCGACTCGGTCGCCATCCTCGACCAGTCCCTGCTGCCGCACCAGTACGCGACGCGGCACCTGCGCTCGCTCGTCGACGCCGCCCACGCCATCCGCGCCATGCTGGTGCGCGGCGCGCCGCTGATCGGCGTCACCGCCGCCTACGGCGTCGCCCTGGCACTCAAGGACGGCGCCGGCAACAAGGCCCTGCAGCAGGCCTGCGACACGCTCGCCGCGACGCGGCCGACGGCGGTCAACCTGCGCTGGGCGCTGGCGCGCATGCAGCGGTGCCTGCTGCCGCTGCCGGTGGCCCAGCGCCGCGCCGCCGCCTGGGCCGAGGCGCGCGCCATCGCCGCCGAGGACGCCGCCGCCAACCGGCAGATCGGCCGCCACGGCCTCGCCCTGATCGGGAAGATCGCGCACCGTCCGGTGAACCTGATGACCCACTGCAACGCCGGCTGGCTCGCCACCGCCGCCTGGGGCACTGCGCTCGCGCCCATCTATGCCGCGCGCGAAGCCGGCCTGCCGGTGCATGTCTGGGTCTCCGAGACGCGGCCGCGCAACCAGGGCCTGCTCACCGCCTGGGAGCTGCACGAGACCGGCATCCCGCACACCCTCGTTGCCGACAACGCCGCCGGTCACCTGCTGCGCCAGGGCGCGGTGGACCTGGTCGTCGTCGGCGCCGACCGCATCGCCGCCAACGGCGACACCGCCAACAAGATCGGCACCTACCTCAAGGCGCTGGCGGCGGCCGACAGCGGCGTGCCGTTCTTCGTCGCCGCGCCCTTGTCGACCATCGATCGCGACTGCCCCGACGGCGCGCGCATTCCCATCGAGGAACGCGCCGGCGGCGAGGTGCGCCACGTCGGCGGCCTCGACCGCAGCGGCGTGCATGCCACGGTGACCATCGCGCCGGACGCGACCGCCGTCGCCAACCCCGCCTTCGACGTCACCCCGGCGCGCTTCATCACCGCCATCGTCACCGAGCGCGGCGTCTGCGCGCCCGGCGAGCTGTCGGCCCTTTTCCCGGAGCGGACATGACGCAAGCGGCTTGGCGCGAAGGCATCGTCGCCGCCGCCCGCGCCCTCGCGGCGCACGGCCTCAACCGCGGCAGCGCCGGCAACGTCAGCACGCGCTGGCAGGACGGCTTCCTCGTCACCCCGACCGGCCTCGACTGCGAGGCGATGCGGCCGGACGACATCGTGCCGATGGCCATGGACGGCAGCTGGCAGGGCGCGCGCAAGCCCTCCTCCGAGTGGCGCTTCCACCGCGACCTGTACGCCGCCCGGCCCGAGGCCGGCGCCATCGTGCACGCCCACGCGCCCTTCGCCACGGCGCTGGCCTGCCTTCGCGCCGACATCCCGCCCTTCCACTACATGATCGCGCGCTTCGGCGGCAACAGCGTGCGCTGCGCCGCCTATGCCACCTTCGGCACGCAGGCCCTGTCCGACGCCGCGCTGGCCGCGCTCGAAGGCCGCTGCGCCTGCCTGCTCGCCAACCACGGCCTGCTGGTGTTCGGCCGCGACCTGCGCCAGGCGGTCGACCTCGCCGTCGAGTTCGAATCGCTGTGCGAGCAGTACTGGCGGGCGCTGCAGATCGGCCGGCCGGTGCTGCTGTCGGACGCCGAGATGGAAGTCGTGCTGGAGAAATTCAGGACCTACGGGCAGCAGCAGTAGTCGATTCGCCTTCCAGCGCGCGGCGTCGGCTTCGTTCCAGAGGCTTTGCATGGCATTCGACGTTTGCCGGAGCGGGGCCGGACCGTACCACTTGCGGAATGCACGCGCGAACTACCCCGTGGCCGCCTCGCCCAGCAGCCAGTCGACGAAAACGCGCACCGACGGCCGCTCCGCGGCATGCGCCGCGGTCGTGACAACGTAGCGACCGCCGATGGCAACGCTGCGCTCCTGGCCGAACGGCGCCACCAGCGTGCCCCCGTCGAGGTGGCGCTGCACCAGCAGATGCCGCCCGAGGGCGACACCGGCACCGTCGAGCGCCGCCTGGATCACCTGGTCGTAGTGGCCGAAGCTCAGCGTCGCGGCGGGCGCGAGCCCCGCCAGCTTCATCGCCTCGAGCCAGCGCGGCCAGTCGCTCCAGTGCTGGGGCATGTCGTCGGGAGCAAACAGCAGCAGCGTGTGCCTGGCGAGATCCTCCGGCTTCTTCAGCGGCCGGTCGCGGCGCCTGAGCAGTTGCGGCGCACAGACCGGGAACAGCCGCTCGGTCATCAGCTCGATCGCCCCGGGCGGCAACGCCCCGCCCGCAATGTGGCGTATGCCCACGTCGATCTGCTCGCGCTCGAGATTCACCACCCGGTTGGTGGCGGCCACGCGCACGCTGATGTCCGGATGCAGGGCGGCGAAGCGCGGCAGCCGCGGCACGACCCAGAACGAGGCGAACGGCACGTTGGTGGTGATGGTCACCACGCCGCCGGCCGGTTCGGTGACTGCCTCGATGCCCCGATCGATCAGGCGCAGCGCCTCGCTCACGGATCGGTAGAGAACCAGCCCGGCATCGGTAAGTTCCAGTCCACGGTGTATGCGATTGAACAGGCGCACCTCGAGCCGCGACTCGAGCAGCTTGATCTCGCGGCTGATGGCCGACTGGGTCAGGCTCAGCTCGTCCGCGGCGCGCGTGAAGCTCAGATGGCGTGCGGCCGCCTCGAAGCCCTTGAGCAGATCCAGGGAAAAATGCAGCCGGCACGGATTACCCATTCCCATAACTCATGGATTGGATCAGAAATGATCGTTTGAAGACGTTCGTGTGCAAGACCAAAATGCCTTCCAAGCACCACACCTTAACAGAGAAGGAGACGAAAATGAACGTCGATACCCGTGCCGCCGGCATCGCCCTGGCCAGACGTGAATCCATGATCCTGAATGATGCCAACGTGAAAATCACCTGCCGTCACGGCTGCCTCTGGCTGACCGAGCGCCACGGCAGCGAGGACATCGTGCTCGAGCCGGGCCAGTCCCACGTCTCGCGCGCCCCGGGCGTCGTCATCGAGGCCTTGCGGGCGTCCGGCTTCGAACTGCGCACGCTCCGCCCCGGCGCCGCTGCGCCCGGGCTGCCGGCCTGGACCGGTGCGGCGCTGTCCGCTTCCTGATCCGGTGAAGAGGGCATGCCGATCCCCGTTGCGGAAAGTCAGGCTCTGCGGGACGGCGAGCGACCGTCGCACAGGCCGCTGCCGCTGTGGCTCATTGCGACTCCCGCTCCAGCACCTTGAGCAGAACGGAGGTGTCCTCCCGCCCCCAGCCGTGCGCCATCAGCGCGTTGAGCTGCTGCCACACCTGCGCGGCGATGGGCAGCGGCGCGCCGAGGGCGTGGGCCTCGTTCATGAGGATGGCGAAGTCCTTGTGGTGCAGGCGCGCTTCGACGCCGGCCGCGAAGTCGCGCGCCGCCATCTTCGCGCCGAAAACCTCCACCACACGGCTGGCCGCCGAGCCGCCGGAGATCGCCGCGGCGACGCGCGCCGGATCGACGCCGGCTTTCTCCGCCAGCAGCATCGCCTCCGCCACCGCCTCGATGCACGACACCATGATCATCTGGTTGCAGGCCTTGGCCACCTGGCCGGCGCCGCTCGGGCCGATGTGCACGAGGGTCTTGCCGAGCTTCTCCAGCAGCGGCCGCACGCGCTCGAGCACATCGGCCTTGCCGCCGGCCATGATCGCCAGCGTGGCGTTGCGCGCGCCGACCTCGCCGCCGGAGACCGGCGCATCGATCGCCTCGATGCCGCGCTCGGCCAGCCGCGCCGCGATGCGCCGCGCCGTCCCGGGCGGGATGGTGCCCATGTCGACCAGCACCGTGCCCGGTCTTGCGCCATGGAGGATGCCGTGCTCGCCGAGGGCGACTTCCTCGACGTCGGCGCCGGTGGTGACGACGGTGAACACCACCTCGCTGTGCGCCGCCACTTCCGCCGGCGTGGCACGCCGCGTTGCGCCGGCCTCGACCAGCGGCTGCGCCGCTTCGGCGCGGCGGGCATAAACCGACAGCGTGTGTCCGGCCTTGAGAAGGTGCAGGGCCATCGGCCGCCCCATGGCGCCGAGGCCGATGAAGCCTACGTTCATGGTTTAGGAGACACCTTGTCATTCCCGCGAACGCGGGAATCCAGCGTCTTTCCGAACGCCACTGGATCCCCGCTTTCGCGGGGATGACAGACCAACGCCAAGCTCATTCGGGAACGCCCGCCATCTTCTCGACCACCTTGATCACCGCCATGTTGTCCTCCTCGCCCATGCCGCTGCCGACCATGGCGTTGAACAGCTGCGAGGCGACGGCGGCGCCCGGCATGGCCAGGCCGAGTTCATGCGCGCTCTGCAGGACGATGCGCAGGTCCTTCTGCTGCATCCAGGCCTTGAAGCCGGGCTTCCAGTTGCGTTCGAGCATCTTCTTGCCGTGGTGGTCGAGGATCTTGCTGTTGGCGAAGCCGCCGAGCAGCGCCTCGCGCACCCTGGCGCCGTCCACGCCCGACTTCTTCGCGAAAGTCAGCGCCTCCGCCACGGCGAGCATGGTCATCGCCACCACCGTCTGGTTGCAGGCCTTGGTCACCTGGCCGGCGCCGGGGCCGCCGACCAGCGTCACGCTCTTGCCCATCAGTTCATAGAAAGGTTTCGCCTTCTCGAAGGCCGCTTCCTCGCCGCCGACCATGAAGCTCAGCGCGGCGTTGATGGCGCCGACCTCGCCGCCGGACACCGGCGCGTCGAGGAAATGCATGCCGTGCCCGGCCAGCCGCGTGGCGATGCTGCGCGCCGCGGCCGGCGCGATGGTGCTGGAATCCGACACCACCAGGCCGCGCCTGCCCGACTCGGCAATGCCGCCCGGGCCGAAGCAGACTGCCTCCACGTCGGGCGCATCGGCGACGCAGATGAACACCATCCCGGCGTGCTTCGCCACCTCGGCCGGGCTGACATGCGCCTGGGCGCCGAGTTCGGCGAAGGGCTCGAGCGAGGCGGCGCGGCGCGCCCAGAGGTGCAGGGTGTGGCCGCCGCGGGCGAGGTTGAGGGCCATGGGGCGGCCCATGAGGCCGAGGCCGATGAATCCGATGTCCATGAGATTTCCTTCAGTGGCGGATGAACAGATCGTAGAGCGTCAGGATGATTTCGAAGACGATGAGGATGACGATGTACCACTCGACCCGGATGCTGTGGCGCGCCGAGATCAGCTCCTGCACGCTTTGCGCCGTGTGCGAGAGCAGGTTCATCTTGCGTTCCAGCGCCAGGTGGCGCTCGCGGATCTCGAACTCGTCCTGCAGGCGCGCGAAGAGCCCTTCCAGGGCGGGCTGCTCCCACAGCAGCTCGGGCTTCTCGCTGATCTCGGCGCGGCCGACCATGCGGCTCTCGATCAGCAGCATGGCGCCGATGTCCTTCAGCAGCGCCCGCTCCTGGCCGGGGATGCGGCCCTTTTCGGCGAGGTCCCTGGCCAGCGGCTCGACGCGGTCGAACTCGGCCGCCACGCGCGTCTCGTAGAGCGCCAGCAGCACGCTCTTGGAAAGGATGTCGGCCACCAGCTGCAGGCGCTCGATCGAGCAGGCCTCGAAGACGATGCCGCCCGGCTTGACGCCGTCCCGCGACTGCGCCTCGACGGCGATGTCGATTTCCTCGGTCTCGGGCTGCTCGTAGGGCCGCGTCACGAAGGGCCGCAGCCGTTCGAGGAAGGACACCTCCTCCATCGGCGCGACGTCGAAGAACACCGCAACGCCATCGCGGAACACCACCGCCACGCCGCCGCCCTGCACCTCGATGGCGAGCGGGCTGGTGGCCAGCGCGTTGGCGCTGCCGAGGGCGCGCAGGTCGAGTCGTTCGCCGACCAGCACGGCGCGCGCCTTGAAGGCGCTCTTGCGGAAAAGGGGCAGGTTCTCCATGACGGATAGTGTCGCACAACCGCGCACCACTTTGGCACACGCCGGGCGGCGCCCCGCACCATCGGCGCGCACTGCCCGGCAAGCGGGCTGTCGCCGCAGGCCGCGCCCGTACTGGCTTTCCGCTTGATTGTCATCCCTGGCACAGGCCTTGCTGAATAACCATGGAAGACTCATTCAGGGAGTGCATCATGAAGAAAGCGAAACTGATCCTCGTCGGCAACGGCATGGCCGGCGTGCGCACGCTGGAGGAGCTGCTCAAGCTCGCGCCGGACCTCTACGACATCACGGTGTACGGCGCCGAGCCGCACGGCAACTACAACCGCATCCTGCTCTCGCCGGTGCTGGCGGGCGAGATGAAGCTGCCCGAGATCATGCTCAACGATCCCGGCTGGTACGCAGGACACGGCATCACGCTCCACAGCGGCAAGCGGATCGTCCGCATCGACCGCGTGCGGCGCACTGTGGTGGCCGACGACGGCAGCGAGGAAGCCTACGACCGCCTGCTGCTCGCCACCGGCTCGACGCCGGTGATGCTGCCGATCCCCGGCCACGACCTGCCCGGCGTGCTGGCCTACCGCGACATCGCCGACACGGAAGCGATGATCGCCGCCTCCGCCCGCGGCGGCCGCGCCGTGGTGATCGGCGCGGGACTCCTCGGACTGGAGGCGGCCAACGGCCTCAAGGCGCGCGGCATGGACGTCACGGTGGTGCACCTGGCGCCGTGGATCATGGAGCGCCAGCTCGACCGCACCGCCGCCGACATGCTGCAGGCCTCTCTGGAGGCGCGCGGCCTCACGTTCCTGCTGGAGAAGCAGACCGTCGAGCTGGCGAAGGGGCCGAAGAAATCCGGCGGCCGCGTTGCGGCCGTGCGCTTCGCCGACGGCTCGGAAATTCCCGCCGACCTCGTCGTCATGGCCATCGGCATCCGGCCGAACACCAAACTCGCCGAGGAGGCAGGCCTGCACTGCAACCGCGGCATCGTGGTGAACGACACCCTGCAGACCTACGACCCGCGCATCTACGCCGTCGGCGAGTGCGTCGCCCACCGCGGCACGGCCTATGGCCTGGTCGCGCCGCTGTTCGAGCAGGGCAAGGTCGCCGCCAACCACCTGGCCGAGTTCGGCATCGCCCGCTACAGCGGCTCGTCGGTGTCGACCAAGCTCAAGGTGACCGGCATCGACGTCTTCTCCGCCGGCGACTTCATCGGCGGCGAGGACGACGACGAAATCGTGCTGGCCGACAGGCGCGGCGGCGTCTACAAGAAGCTGGTGCTGCGCGACAACCGCATCGTCGGCGCCGTGCTCTACGGCGACACGGTCGACTCCGGCTGGTACTTCCAGCTGATGAAGGAGAAGAAGTGCGTCGGGCCGATCCGCGACAGGCTGATGCTGGGCCAGTCGCACTCCGGCGGCGCCGGCCACGAGGGCAAGAACCGCGCGGCGGAGCTGGCCGACGACTTCGAGGTGTGCGGCTGCAACGGCGTGAAGAAGATCACCATCGTCAAGGCGATCAAGGAAAAGGGCCTGTTCACCCTGGACGAAGTGCGCCGGCACACCAAGGCCTCCAGTTCCTGCGGCTCCTGCACCGGGCTGGTCGAGCAGATCCTCGCCTCGGCGGTGGGCGGCGCCTATCAGCCGGTGGCGTCGGAGCGGAAGCCGCTGTGCGGCTGCACCGACTACACCCACGAGGAAGTGCGCAAGGCAATCAGTGACAACCGCCTGCTGTCGATCCCCGAGGCGATGCGCTTCCTCGAATGGCGCACGCCGAACGGGTGCGCCGCCTGCCGTCCGGCGCTCAACTACTACCTGCTGTGCGCCTGGCCGCAGGAATACCGGGACGACCCGCAGTCGCGACTCATCAACGAACGCGTGCACGCCAACATCCAGAAGGACGGCAGCTATTCGGTGGTGCCGCGCATGTACGGCGGCGTCACCTCGCCGGCGGAGCTGAAGCGCATCGCCGAGGTGGCGGAGAAGTACGCCGTGCCGACGGTGAAGGTCACCGGCGGCCAGCGCATCGACCTCCTCGGCGTGAAGAAGGAGGACCTGCCGGCGATCTGGGCCGACCTCGGCATGCCCTCCGGCTACGCCTACTCGAAGGGCCTGCGCACGGTGAAGACCTGCGTCGGCAGCGAGTGGTGCCGCTTCGGCGTGCAGGACTCGACCAACATGGGCATCGACCTCGAGCGCGACCTGGAGCGGCTATGGACGCCGCACAAGACCAAGCTCGGCGTCTCCGGCTGCCCGCGCAATTGCGCCGAGGCCACCATCAAGGACGTCGGCGTGATCGGCGTCGAGTCGGGCTGGGAGCTCTACGTCGGCGGCAACGGCGGCATCAAGACCGAGGTCGCGCAGTTCCTCTGCAAGGTAAAGACGCGCGAGGAGGTGCTGGAAGTCACCGGCGCCTTCATCCAGCTCTACCGCGAGGAGGCGCGCTACCTCGACCGCACGGTGCACTGGCTCGGCCGCGTCGGCCTCGACAGCGTCAGGCGGCGGGTGGTCGACGACCTCGACGGCCGCCGCGCGCTCTACGCCCGCATGAAGGCGGCGCTGGCGGTGGAGAAGGACCCCTGGGCCGAGCGCGCCGCGGGCTTCGACGCCGGCGAGTTCAGGCCGGTGACGTTTTATTCCAAGGATTCCGTTTCGGGAGGAAGCATCGATGAGCGACTGGCTGAAAATCTGTCCGCTTGAGGACATCCCGCGCCTCGGCGCGAAAGTGGTGAAGGGCGCCGGCAAGGCGGACATCGCCGTGTTCCGCAACGCCGAGGACGAGGTCTTCGCCGTCGACGACCGCTGTCCGCACAAGGGCGGCCAGCTCTCGCAGGGCCTGGTCTTCGACCGCCGCGTGGCCTGCCCGCTGCACGGCATGACGATCCACCTCGATTCGGGCAAGGCGCAGGCGCCGGACGAAGGCTGCACGCACAAGTACCGCGTGCGGGTGGACAAGGGCGTGGTCTTCCTCAACCTCGGCCAGGAGCACTGACATGTACGCGGACACGCTGGAGCATTTCGCCGCCGTCGCCGAGAAGAAGGCGGCGGTGATCCGCAGCCATCCCCTGCCCTTCCTCGTCGGCGCCATGATGGCCGGCGCCTACGTCGGGCTGGGCATCATCCTCATCTTCAGCGTCGGCGCCACGCTCGACCCGTCCCTGCGCCGGCTGGCGATGGGCGCCTCCTTCGGCATCGCGCTGACGCTGGTGATCTTCGCCGGCTCGGAGCTGTTCACCGGCCACACCATGTTCATGACCATCGGCCGGCTGCGCCGGCGCATCACGACGGGCGACCTCGCCGCAAGCTGGACGCTGTCCTGGCTCGGCAACCTCGCCGGCGCCGTGCTGCTGGCGCTGACTTTCGTCGCCGGCGGCGGCGGCGCGCTGCTCGCCGAGGGCGCGGCCCTGCTCAACAACGTCGCGGCGGCCAAGATGAACGCCCCGGCGGGCGAGCTCTTCGCCCGCGCCATCCTCTGCAACTGGCTGGTCTGCCTGGCCATCTGGATGGCGGCGCGCACCGCCAGCGACACGGCCAAGCTCGGCGTCATCTTCTGGTGCCTGTTCGCCTTCATCGCCAGCGGCTACGAGCACAGCGTCGCCAACATGACGCTGTTCGCGATCGCCCTGCTCGGCCAGCACCCCGAGACGGTCGGCCTCGCCGGCATGGCGCACAACCTGCTGTGGGTGACGCTCGGCAACGCCGTCGCCGGCAGCCTCTTCATGGCCGCCGGCTACGCCTTCGCCTCGAAGCCGGTGCCGGCGCCGGCGGCGGCCGCCAAGGGAACGCTGGCCCCGGCCAAGCCATAAAAAAACCTGATTACCAAGCAAGCTCAGCATAGCTTCACGTTGGTCTCATACTCGTCATACCGGCGAAGGCCGGTATCCAGAATACGGCTTGCATCCTCGTACGGCCGCTCTGGATGCCGGCCTTCGCCGGCATGACGATGAAGAGGTTGCACCATGGCGACGGAAAGCAGGCGCAAGCAAGGCTGAGAATCATGGGTAATCAAGTAAAAAAACGGGAACCCCTTGCGAAGTTCCCGTTGAACCTGCCGCTTTGCGCGGCGAGGAGGAGGAAGGTTGCGGCTCAGGCGCAGCTGCCGCCGACGGACGGCTTGGCGACGCCGAGCTTGACGAGAATTGTCTCCAGCGGGCAGAACCGGGTGAAGCCGCTCTGGAACAGGTTGACGCCGACGAAGGCGGTGAACCAGAGCCAGGACATCTGCGACAGGTCGGCCTGGCCGTTGGCGTGGGCAAGGCCCAGCGAGGCGAGGATGAAGCTGCCGGCGAAAATGCGGATAAGTTGATTGACGGTCATTTGCTTGCTCACTCAGATATATTAGACGTTGCTAATATATCTCCCGGAAAAAGCAGCGTCAAGCCTTTTTTCCGTCTGTGTGACAAGCGTTACAGAGCGGGGTGCGCTACAGGGCGGCCTGCCGCTGCGCGGCGCCTTCGGGCGGCGGCAGCAGGGCGGCGATCTCGGCGAAGAGGCGCTCGGGCCCGACAGGCTTGCGCAGGACGGGGAAGGCCTCGCCGCCGACATCGGCCAGCTCCTCGGGCGCGCTCTCGCCGGTGAGCAGCAGCACGGGAATGTCGCGGCCGTGGTCCCGCCGCAGGCGGCGCGCCACCGCCACGCCCGTCTCGTCGCCGCGCAGGCGGTAGTCGGCGATGACAAGATCGGGCGCCCGGCCGAGCCGGCGCAGCGCCTCGCGCGTTTCCGCGTAATCGGCGCCGGAGGCCAGGGTCAGCCCCTGCCCCGTCAGCAGGCTTTCCATCGCCAGGCGCACCAGCCGGTCGTCCTCGACCAGCGCGACCAGGTGGCGGCCCTGCAGGAAGCTCAGCGGCCGGCCTTCCGCCGCCTCGGCCGCTGCCTCGGTCGGCGCTTCGACCGGCCGCGCCCGCAGGGCGAAGAGCGAGCCGCGGCCCGGCGCCGACTTGACCACCAGCCGCTCGCCGAGCACCTCGACCAGACGGCGGACGATGGCCAGGCCGAGGCCGGATCCCTTCTCGCGATCGCGCTCCGGATTGCCGACCTGGTAATACTCCTCGAAGACCTGCCCGCGCTCGGCCTCGCTCATGCCGATGCCGCTGTCGCGCACCTCCAGCCAGAGGCGGCTGCCGCGGGCGCGGCAGGCCACGATGACGCCGCCGCGTTCGGTATAACGGATGGCGTTGGCAACCAGGTTGCGCAGGATGCGCTCGAGCAGGACGGGGTCGCTCTCGCACCAGTGCCGCGTCGGGCGGACGCGCAGGCGCAGGCCCTTCTCCCGCGCCTGCGGCTGGAAGTCGGTCTCGAGCCGGTCGAACACCTCCTGCAGCGGGAAGCAGCGCAGCGCCGCCCTGACCCTGCCCGCATCCAGGCGCGAGATGTCGAGCAGCTCGCCGAACATCGTCTCGAGCGCGCGCACCGACTGGCCGATCCGCATCGCCAGGTCCCGGTTGCCGGGGGCGCGCTCGCGCGCCGCCAGCTCCGCCGCGAAAAGGCCGAGGGCGTGCATGGGCTGGCGCAGGTCGTGGCTGGCGGCGGCGAGAAAGCGCGACTTGGCGGCGTTGGCCGCCTCCGCCTCGGCCTTCGCCCGGGCAAGGCTGTCCAGGTTGCTGAGCAGCTCCGCGCTCTTCTGCGCCACCCGCGCATCGAGTTCGGCGTTCAGCTGCTCGATCCCCTGATAGGCCAGCAGGAAGCGGTGCGCCAGCAGCCAGCCGACGGCGGTGGTGAAGAACAGCGCCGCATACGGCACCAGGCGCACGCTGTCGAACATGCCGGCCCGGCCCACCGCCAGCCAGTCGTAGGCGCCGAAGCCGAAGGCGACGGCGCCGGCCAGCGTGACCAGGATCGCGCCGGGATCGCGCCGGAGCAGCGCCGTCCGCGCCACCACCCACAGCGGCGGCGCGACGAAGCCGAGCATGCACAGGTGCATGAAGCGCGTCGCATCCAGCACCGGGACCCACGGCAGCGAAGCGTAGAGCAGGACGGGCGCGGCGAGCATCGCGCCGCGCAGCAGGCGCTCGTAGCGCGGCAGCGCCGCCTCGACGAAGCGCAGGCAGAACAGGCAGAGCAGGCCGACGAAGAGGAAATACAGCGTCGCCAGGGCGATCTCCCAGTGCGGCTGCGGGATGGCCAGGTGGAACAGCACGTCGGTGACGTTGCGCAGCCCCCAGACGATGGAGGCGGCGCCGAACAGCACGTAGGTCGTGTCCTCGCGGCGGCGCGACCAGAGGATGAGGAAGAAGATGCCGAGCAGGCCCAGCGCCACGGCCAGGCCGACCGGCGCCACCGTCTGCAGGGCGAAGCGCGTCCAGTAGGCCTCGCGCAGCGCCGCCTCCGGCCCTAACGCCACCATGGAAAGCCCGCTGTAATGCGACGCCACCCCTTCCAGGCGGAGATGGACGACGTTGGTCCCGGCCGCCAACGCGGCCGGCGGCAGGGGAAACAGCAGCGGCCGCTTCCAGGTGTTCATGGCCGTGCCGCCGGGCCCGGCCGTGCTGCCGACCAGCCGGCCGTTGACGAACACCGTCAGGCGGTCGCCGGCGCGCGGCAGGTAGAGCGCCTGCACCGCCTCGGGCGCCGCCGCCAGATCGGCGCGGAAGCGGTACCAGGCCGCGCCGGTGAATTCCGGCCGCGTGCGATGCCACTCGTCCGGCAGCGCCTGGCGCGACCAGGCCGCGTCGGCGCCGGGCGGCACGGCGGAATCGGCGATGAGGAAATCCGCCTCCGTCCACGGCGGCGCCGCCGCGGCGGCGGCGGCGAACAGCAGCGCGGCGACGGCCAGCAGGCGCCGCAGCCCCGCCATGCCCGGTTTGTCGTGTGGCAATGTCCCTCCCCTTGTCGGCGGGAAGGTTACCCGAAAGTCAGTCGCCGCGGAACGGCGCCTCCCGGTTGCCGGATTCTAGAATATTGGCTCAGACCATGATGCTGCTGCGCCAAGAATCCACTGACGTTCAACTGCGTGCCGAATGAAGTATCGCAGGGTAATCCTGTGCGAATGGTAGAGAACGGGGCGAGTCCGTTAATCTTTGGCTCAATTCGCATTAAGTAGTGACAG
>JAWKYW010000003.1:0-292071 GCA_041396245.1 Rhodocyclaceae bacterium
ATCATTGCCACCGGGCTTGACCAGCCTGAAACCGTATAACACACAGGAAACCGACATGAGCTACAAGGCAGAGATCCCCTACGGCGCCTACTGGAGCACCCCCTTCGCGCGCTGGCAGGGCAGTTTCGCCAACCTGCACAGCATCGAGTTCGCCGCCCACGTGGCGAAGAACGAGCTGGCAAAGCGGAAGATCGATCCGAAGGTGTTCGACTACGGCGCGCTCGGTTTTTCCGTGCCGCAGAAACATTCCTTTTACGGCCTGCCCTGGCTCACCGGCCTCATCGGTGCCGGCCAGGCGGGCGGTCCGACGCTGATGCAGGCCTGCGCCACCGGCGTGCGCACCCTGCTCGCGGCAGTGCAGGAAATAGAAGTCAGCCTCTGCAGCACGGCGCTGGTGATCAATTGCGATCGCACGTCCAATGGCCCGCACCTCTACTACCCGAATCCGAAGGGCCCGGGCGGCACCGGTGGATCCGAAGACTGGGTGATGGACAACTTCGGCTGCGATCCGCTCGGCCGCCATTCCATGCTGCAGACGGCGGAAAACGTGGCGAAGAAGCACGGCATCGGCACCGCCGAGCAGCACGAGGTCGTGCTGCGCCGCGAAGCGCAGTACCGCGAGGCGCTGGCGAACGATGCGGCCTTCCTCAAGCGCTTCATGACCCTGCCCTTCGAGGTGCCGGCGCCGAACTACAAGAAAACCGTCGGCACGATGGAGGCTGACGAGGGCATCAACCACTCCACCGCCGAAGGCCTCGCGAAGCTCAAGCCGGTCATGGAAGGCGGCACTGTCACCTTCGGCGGCCAGACGCACCCGGCCGACGGCAACGCCGCCATCGTCGTCACCACGCCGGAAAAGGCGCGCGAACTGTCCGCCGACCCGAAGATCGCCGTGCGCCTGCACGGCTTCGGCCTGTCGCGCGCCGCCCTCGCCCACATGCCCGAGGCCACTGTGCCGGCAGCTAAACAGGCCCTCGCGCAGGCTGGCAAGGACATCAAGGACATGGCGGCGATCAAGACACACAACCCCTTCGCCATCAACGATCTCTTCTTCGCCCGCCAGACCGGCGCCGACCTGATGTCGATGAACAATTTCGGCTGCTCGCTGGTCTGGGGCCACCCGCAGGCGCCGATGGGCACGCGCGCGATCATCGAACTGATCGAGGAACTGGCGCTGCGCGGCGGCGGCTACGGACTGTTCACCGGCTGCGCAGCGGGCGACACGGCAATGGCGGTCGTGCTTGAAGTGACCGGCGCCTGAATCGCATAGGGAGCGAAAGATGAACCTGGCCGAATGGATCGACCACAATGCCGGGCTGGCGCCCGACAAGGCGGCCATTCGCTTTCCCGGACGCGAAGTCTCCTATGCCGGCCTGGCCGCGCTGGTCGACAGCTTCGCCGCAGCACTGGCAGGCAGCGGCGTGAAGCGCGGCAGCTGCGCCGCCTACCTCGGCTACAACAGCCCGGAAATGCTGGCGCTGCTCTTCGCCTGCGCCCGGCTCGGCGCTCTCTTCATGCCGCTCAACTGGCGCCTGGCCGCGCCCGAGCACCGGCAGATGCTGGAAGACTGCCCGCCCGCCGTGCTGTTCGTCGAAGCCCCTTTCATCGCCCAAACGGAAACACTCAGGCCGGAGCTCGGCGGCGTCATGCTGGTCAGCATGGGCGCAGAGCAGGCAGGCTGGACCGGCTGTGACGATTTCCTGACGAGCGCCAACACGTCCGCGCCGCGCGATACCGGCGTCGATGCACAGGCGCCCCTGCTCATCTGCTATACCTCCGGCTCGACCGGCAAGCCCAAGGGCGTGCTGCTGACGCAGGATGCCCTGCTCTGGAATGCGGCCAACAGCGCCGACATGCACGACCTGACGGCCGACGACATCATCCTCACCACGCTGCCGCTGTTCCATGTCGGCGGCCTCAACAACCAGACCACGCCGGCCCTCGCGGCGGGCTGCAGCGTGGTGCTGCATCCGAAATTCGACGTCGACGCCACCTTCGATGCCATCGAACGCGAGCGCATCACCCTTGCCGTGCTGGTGCCGGCGCAACTCGACATGATGATGGCCAGCCCGCGCTGGCAAAGCGCGGACCTCTCCAGCCTGCGCATGATCACCAGCGGCTCCACCATCGTGCCGGAGCGGCTGATCCGCGCCGTGCATGAAAAGGGCGTGCCGCTGATCCAGGTCTACGGTTCCACCGAAACCTGTCCCATTGCGGCCTACATCAAGGTCAAGGACGCCGAGCGCAAGGCGGGTTCGGCGGGCAAGCCTGCCAGGCACTGCCGCCTGCGCATCGCCGACGACCTCGGCAAGGACGTCCCGCAGGGCACCACCGGCGAGATCCTCGTCCAGGGCCACAATGTGATGGCCGGCTACTGGAATGCGCCCGAGGCAACCGCCGCGGTACTGCAAAACGGCTGGTTCCACACCGGCGACATGGGCCACCTGGACGCCGAGGGCTATCTCTATGTCGATGGTCGCAGGAAGGAAATGATCATTTCCGGCGGCGAGAACATCTATCCGGCCGAGATCGAAAACGTCCTGCTCGAGAGCCCGGACATTGCCGAGGCCTCGGTCGTCGGCCGCGCCGATGCGCGCTGGGGCGAGATCGTCGTCGCCGTGGTGGCGCCGAAGGACGGCTGCAGCCTCAGCGCGGAGCAGGTCCTCAGGCTGCTCGAGGGCCGCATTGCCCGCTACAAGCATCCCAAGGAAGTCGTCTTCGTCGGCCAGCTGCCGAAGACCGCCCTGGGCAAGATACGCAAGGACGACGTGCGTCGCATGGTCGCCCACGAAGCAGCCGCCTGAAAGAACACACATGCCAGAACATACGGAGCGAACTTCATGGCTTTGAAAATTGGAATCGACGTCGGCGGCACATTCACCGACTTCGTCGTCACGCGCGACGATGCCGAGCCGGCGATCTACAAGTCGCTGTCGACGCCCTCGGACCCCTCCATCGCGGTGGTCAACGGCCTCACCGACATCGCCGCCAGCATGAATCCGCCGCTGTCGCTGGAGGCCTTCGCGCCGACCATCGACACCATCGTGCACGGCACGACGGTGACCACCAACGCCACGCTGACCGGCACCGGCGCCAAGTGCGGACTCCTCACCACCGAGGGCGTGCGCGATGCGCTTGAGATGCGCCGCGGCATCCGCGAGGAGCAGTACAACAACCGCTATACCAACGTGAAGCCGCTGGTGCCGCGCTACCTGCGCGCCGGCATCAAGGGCCGCCTCGACCGCAACGGGCGCGAAACCGCGCCGCTCGACCTTGATTCTGTGCGGAAGGCCGTCGACCTGTTCAAGCAGGAAGGCGTGCAGGCGGTCTCCATCTGCTTCATGAACTCCTTCGCCAATCCGGCGCACGAGCAGGCGGCGGCGGAACTGGTGCGGGCGGAGATGCCGGGCGCCTATCTGTCGGTGTCCACCGACCTGCTGCCCTCGATCCGCTTCTACGAGCGCGTCAGCACCACGGCGCTCAACTCCTACGTCGGGCCGAAGCTGAACCACTATCTCGATCAACTGGTCGGGCGCCTGAAAGGCATTGGCTTCAAAGGCCTCCTGCTGATCATGCAATCGAATGGCGGCGTCATCACGCCGCAGCTGGCGCGGGAGAAGGCCGCGCTGACCCTGCTCTCCGGCCCGGCCGGCGGCCCCGGCGCGGGACTCTTCTACGTCCGCCCCCACGGCCAGAACAAGTGCATCACCACCGACATGGGCGGCACCAGCTTCGAGGCCTCGGTGGCGGTGGATGCGCCGATGATCAAGAACGACGGCGAGATCGCCCGCCACAAGATCGCCCTGCCCATGCTCGACATCCACACCATCGGCGCGGGCGGCGGCTCCATCGGCTGGCTCGACGAGGGCGGCATGCTGCGCATGGGTCCGCAAAGCGCCGGCGCCGATCCCGGCCCGGCCTGCTACAGCAAGGGCGGCACCCTGCCGGCCACCACCGACGCCAACGTCGTGCTCGGCTATCTCGACCCCGGCTTCTTCGCCGGCGGCAAGATGCAGCTCGACGTCGCCGCGGCGCGCCAGGCCATCGAGGAGCACATCGCCAAGCCGATGGGCCTCTCCGTCGAGGAGGCCGCCGCCGGCATGTACCGCGTCGCCTGCAACAACATGGCGCAGGGCGTGCGCGAGGTCACCATCAAGCGCGGCTTCGACCCGCGCGAGTTCCCCTTCATCCCGGCCGGCGGCGCCGGCCCGATCCACTCCTGCCTCATCTGCCAGGAACTGGAGATCCCGCTGCAGATCGTGCCGCGCGAGTCCTCCGTGCTGTGCGCCTTCGGCATGCTCATGAGCGAGCTCAAGCACGATTTCGTGCGCACTTTCGTGTCGCGCTTCGAGGGCATCGACTGGCCGCAGCTCAAGACGATCATCGACGAGATGGCCGCCGAGGGCGCCCGCCAGCTCGTCGAGGAGCGCATCCCCGAGGCCCGGCGGCGCTACGACGTGAAGCTCGACTGCCGCTACATCAAGCAGTATCACGAGGTCTCCTTCCTCGTACCGCGCGAGCTGATCGACCGGCGCGACACGGCCGCCATCGCGCGCGCCTTCCATGCCGAGCACAACCGGCTCTACGGCTACTCGCTGGAGCAGGAGAACACGCCGATCGAGATCATCAACGTGCGCGTGCAGGCCATCGGCGTCACCGACAAGCCGGCCTACCGCGAGGAAGCCTGGGCCGGCACGGATGCGGCCCACGCCCTCAAGGGACAGCGCGCCGTCTATATCCCGGAAACGAAGGCGTTCAAGGAGATACCCGTCTATGACGGCCACCGCCTGCGCTTCGGCAACCGCGTCGACGGCCCCGCCATGATCGAGCAGGAAACCACCGCCATCTTCGTCAGCGCCTCCTACGACTGCGCGGTGGACGCGCTGGGTTCCTTCGTCCTCTTCCAGAAGGGGCGCGAGGACCTGGTGCAGTCCTGTGTCAAGGAAACCAAGGAGACCGTGTCATGAGCAAGATCGACCCCATCCTGTTGTCCGTGTACGCGCGGACCTTCAAGTCCATCACCGACGAGATGAGCATCTCGATGGAGCAGACCACGCGCAGCCCGATCCTCTGCGAGGCCAAGGACTACGTCACCGGCCTCTACGACGCCGACGGGCGCATGCTCGAGCAGACCGAGAACCTGCCGATCCTGGCCTTCTCGCTGGCGCCGGTATGCAAGCACATCCGCAAGCTGTTCGACGGCGAGATCTACCCCGGCGACGTCTTCTTCCACAACGACGTTTTCAGCCTGGGCAACCAGAACAACGACGTCGCCGTCTTCAAGCCGGTTTTCGTCGGCGAGCAGCTGGTCGGCTGGACCGCCGTCAAGGGCCACCAGGCCGACATCGGCGGCAACGTCGCCGGCGGCTACAACCCCAACGCGGTCGAGGTCTGGCAGGAGGCGCTGCGCATCCCGGCGGTCAAGATCGTCGAGCGCGGCAAGCTGCGCCGCGACGTGTGGAACCTGATCTTCGCCAACGTCCGCCTGGACATCGTGCAGCACGACATGAAGGCCGAGATGGGCGCCTGCACGGTCGGCGAACGGCGCCTGGTCGAACTGCTGAACAAATACGGCGTCGACAGCTACGAGGCGCACAAGCAGGCGCTGTTCGATGCCACGCGCAAGATGATGGAAGCCGAGATCGCCAAGATCCCCAACGGCAACTACGCCGGCGAAGGCTACGTCTATTTCGACGGCCGCCATGTCGGTTCGAAGTACACCATCCGCGTGGACATCGAGGTGCAGGACAGGCACATCAAGTTCGACTACTCGCGCACCGACCCCCAGACCAACGGCTTCGTGAACGGCACGTACACCTCCAGCGCCTCGGCCACCATCCTCACCCTGCTGCAGATGGTCAATCCGGACATCCCGCACAACGAGGGCATGGTGCAGCCGATCGAGATCGTGATTCCCGAGGGCACCATCCTCAATGCCGCCTATCCGAAGGCCACCACCTTCGGCAACCACCTCTGCCCGCCCAACGCCGACGCCATCCAGCGCGCGCTGGCGCCCGTCATGCCCGATCGCGTCACGGCCGGCTGGAACAACCTGCTCGCTTCGCTCACGACGGGCATCGATCCCGGCACCAACGAGAAGTACGTCGACATCGGCTTCATGGGCCTGAAGGGCGGCTCGGGCGGCATGCGCGGCACCGACGGCTACGACCACATCGGCATGATCGACGCCTCGGGCGGCGTGCTCGACCAGGACTACGAGATGTTCGAGCAGCAGACGCCGCACACCCTGATCCGCCACGAACTGCTGACCGACTCGGCCGGCGCCGGCGAGTGGCGCGGCGGCCTCGGCGTGGAAACGGTCTTCGAGATCGGCTCGGACGACACGCAGCTGGTCACCTTCGGCGACGGCGACTTCGAACCGGCCTTCGGCCTCTTCGGCGGCAAGGAGGCCGGGCTGAACTTCATCCGCCTGAACTACCCGGACGGCCAGACCGTGGTGCCGAAGAACAAGGACCTCATCACCGGCGTGCCGAAGGGCACCGTATATCACCAGGTGGCGAGCGGCGGCGGCGGCTACGGCAACCCGAAGAAGCGCGACCGCAAGCTGCTGCGCGAGGAAGTGCGCAACGGCGTCATCTCGAAGGACGCCGCCATGCGCGACTACGGCATGACGGACACGGACTTCAAATGAACAAAACCATTAACCACAGAGACACAGAGGCACAGAGAAGATCGAAAGATGTTCTTGTTTTGCTTTTCTCTGTGCCTCTGTGTCTCTGTGGTGAAAGGTTCTAAATGAACTTCGATCTCACCGACGAGCAGAAACAGATCCGCGACACCTTCGCGCGCTTCTGCGACGAGCGCATCGCACCACAGGCGGCCGCGCTGGACGAGGCGCGCGCCTTTCCGCGCGCCCTCTTCCAGGAGCTCGCCGACCTTGGCTTCTTCGGCATGCGCTACCCGGAGGACGTCGGCGGCTCCGGCCTCGCCCTCACCGAGTTCGCCTTGGCGCTGGCCGAGATCGCGCGCGGCTCGATGTCGCTCGCCGGCGCGGTGGCCATGCAGTCGCTGATGGGCAGCAAGTTCCTCCACATGCTCGGCAACGCCGACATCCTCGAGCGCCTGTTCAAGCCGGCACTGCGCGGCGAGAAGATCGGCGCCATCTGCATGACCGAGCCGAACGCCGGCTCCGACCTCGACTCCATCGCCACCACGGCGAAGAAGGTCGACGGCGGCTATGTCATCAACGGGCAGAAGACCTGGATCACCTCGGCGCCGGTGGCCGATTTCTTCACCGTCTTCGCCAAGGCCGGCGAGGAGAAGAAGCTCACCATCTTCCTGGTCGAGAAGGACTTCAAGGGGCTCATCGTCGGCCGCGAGATCCACAAGATGGGCGTGTGGGCCCTGCCCACCTCCGAGGTCGCCTTCGACGAGTGCTTCGTGCCGGACGGCCACCGCCTGTCGCAGGCGGAAGGCGACGGCGAAGGCCATTTGCGCAAGACGCTGGCGGAGATCCGCATCATCACCGGCGCCATGGCCCTCGGCGTGGCACAGGCCGCGCTCGACGAGGCGGTGCGCTACGCCGCCGAGCGCAAGCAGTTCGGCAAGCCGATCAACCGCTACCAGGCCATCCAGTTCAAGCTGGCCGAGATGGCCACCGACCTCGAGGCGGCGACGCACCTGGTGTACTACGCCGCCTGGCTGCGCGACGCCGGCCGGCCGCACCACAAGCAGGCCGCCATGGCCAAGCTCAACGCCACCGAGGCGGCGGCGCGCATCTGCGACCAGGCCGCCCGCGTGCTGGCTTCCTATGGCTACGCCATGGAATACCCGGTGCAGCGTTATCTGCGCGACGTGCGCTTCACGCTGATCGGCGGCGGCACCAGCGAAATCCTGAAACTCATCATCGCGAAGGAAGTGAGCTCATGACGGCGCAAAAGTCAGCCTCCACGGCACGGCGGATCAAGGTGCTCCTGGCCAAGCCCGGCCTCGACGGCCACGACCAGGGCGCCAAGGTGGTCGTGCGCGCCCTCATGGACGCCGGCATGGAGGTCATCTACACGGGACTGCGGCAGACGCCGGAGGCCATCGCGCGCATGGCGCTCGACGAGGACGTCGACGTCATCGCCCTGTCCAGCCTGGCCGGCTCGCACATCCCCTTCTGCACCAAGCTGAAGCCGCTGCTGGAAGCCAACCACCTGCAGGACAAGCTGTGGGTGATCGGCGGCAACCTGCCGGCGCAGGATCACGAGGCCCTGCGCCAGCTCGGCTTCACGGGCATTTTCCCGACGGGCAGCAAGTTCGACGCCATCGTCGATTACATCCGCAACAACGTAAAGGACAGCGTGCAATGAATGACAGGGCGAAAGATCCCCTGAAGCCCGTCTTCAACGAGTCGGGCATCGAGGTCAAGCCGCTGTACACCCAGGCGGACGTGGAGGCCAGCGGCGGCCTCGACATGCTCGGCCAGCCGGGCGAGTATCCCTTCACCCGCGGCATCCACCGCCTGATGTACCGCAAGCAGCCGTGGACCATGCGCCAGTACGCCGGCTTCGGCAATCCGGCGGAAACCAACAAGCGCTTCAAGTACCTCATCGCCAACGGCCAGACCGGGCTGAATGTCGCCTTCGACCTGCCGACGCAGATCGGCCTGGATTCCGACGACCCGCTCGCCGAGGGGGAAATCGGCCGCGTCGGCATGTCGATCGACACCCTGCGCGACTTCGAGGTGGCCTTCGACGGCATCGACCTCAACAAGATCACCGTCTCGCTCACCATCAACGGGGCGGCCGCCATTCTCATCGCCATGTACCTGGCGATGGCGGAGAAGCGCGGCTACGATGTCAAGCAGCTGCGCGGCACGGCGCAGAACGACATCCTCAAGGAGTTCATCGGCCGCGGCACCTGGATCTTCCCGGTCGAGCCGTCCATCCGCCTCGTCGGCGACACCATCGAGTATTGCGCCGAGCACGCGCCGAAGTACAGCCCCGTCTCGGTGTGCGGCTACCACATCCGCGAATCCGGCGCCAATCCGGCGCAGGAAATGGCCTACGCCTTCTGCATCGCCAAGGCCTACGCCGACGACGTCATCAAGCGCGGCCTGCATGTCGACGAGTTCGCCGGGCGGCTGTCGTACAACTTCAACATCTTCGGCAACCTCTTCGAGCAGGTGGCCAAGTTCCGCGCCGGCCGCGGCCTGTGGGCGAAGATCATGAAGGAGCAGTACGGCGCCGAGAAGCCCGGCTCGATGTGGCTGCGCATGATCGCCGCCGGCGGCGGCGGCGGACTGACCTTCGAGCAGCCGGAGATCAACATCGTGCGCGGCGCCTACTACGCCCTGATCTCGGCGCTGTCCGGCACGCAGACCATGGCGCTGTGCTCCTATGACGAGGCTTACACCATCCCCACCGAGTACTCGGCGCGCATCTCGCTGCGCACCATGCAGCTCCTCATCGAGGAAATGGGCCTCACCGAGACGGTCGACCCGCTCGCCGGCTCGTACTACGTCGAGACCCTGACCAACGAGATGCGCAGGAAGATGGAGGAGATCATGGCCGAGACGGACGCCCAGGGCGGCATCGTCAAGCTGGTCTCCGAGGGCGCCATCCAGTCCAAGGTATCCGCCCAGGCCTACCAGATGCAGCGCGACATCGAATCCGGCAAGTTCCCCAAGGTCGGCGTCAACTGCTACCGCAACGAACAGGAAGAGGAACACCCGGTGCAGTTCCACCCCTACAACGAGGAGGACACGCGGGTGCAGATCGACGGGCTCAACAAGGTTCGCGCCGAGCGCGACGCGGAGCGGGTCAAGAAGGCGCTGGCGCGCGTCGGCGCCGATGCCGCTGCCGGCCGCAACGTCATGCCGGCCCTGGTCGACGCCGTCAAGGCTTATGCCAGCGTCGGCGAAATGACGAAGGAACTCGTCAAGGTCTTTGGCCGCTACCAGGAACCGATACGGTTTTGATTGATATCCCCTCCCCCCGTCCGCGGGGAGAGGGCCAGGGTTGAGGGGCAGCGTCGAACTCCCCCCTCACCGCAACCCTCTCCCGCAAGCGGGAGAGGGAGAAAAACGGAAAGGAAAGCAATGACCGCACTCGACAACTATGTGGCGCCCACCAGCCTTGAAGAGGCGGTGGAGCAGTTGCTGGAACTCGGCGAGGTGACCATCCTCGCCGGCGGCACAGACCTGATGCCGCAGGCCAACGCCGGCCGCGTCAAGTTCAAGCGCACGCTGATGAACATCCGCCGCATCCCGGAACTGCGCGGCATCGCCCGCGAGGGCGACGAGATCCGCATCGGCGCGCTCGCCACCATCAGCGAGATCATGGCGCATCCGCTGGTGCGCGAGCACCTGCCGCTGCTCGTCAGCGCCGGCGACCATTTCGCCAGCAACCAGATCCGCAATGCGGGCACGCTCGGCGGCAACGTCTGCAACGCATCGCCGGCCGGCGACACCCTGGTGCCGCTGATGGTGCTGGGCGCCAGCGTCGAACTGGCCTCCATGCTCGACGACAAGCTGTACCGCCGCACCATGCACCTGCCGGAATTCTTCGTCGGCCCCGGCAAGACGCGACTCGCCACAGCCGAGCTGCTCGCCGCCGTGCGCATCCCCGTGCCGCCGCAGGGCTTCGTCGCGCGCTTCCACAAGTTCGGCACGCGCCCGGCGCTCGACATCTCGGCCATCTCCATCGGCGTCGGCGGCGTGCTGAAGAACGGCATGTTCACCGACGTGCGCGTTGCCTTCGGCGCCGTGGCACCGACACCGGTTTGCGGCTGCGCCACCGAGGAAGCGCTGGAAGGAAAAAAACTCGACGCCGCCACCATCGCCGCCGCCGCCGTGGCGGCCCGCGACGAAGTGCATCCCATCTCCGACGTGCGCGCCAGCGACTGGTACCGCAAGGAGATGATCCACAACATGACGAAAAGGATTCTCGAAGATGTCTCAACAAGCCATTAACTTCACCCTCAACGGCGTGCCGACCCGGGTGTCGGTGCCCGTGGACATGAGCGCCCTGGAGATGATCCGCAACGTCACCGGCCTGACCGGCACCAAGTACGGCTGCGGCGAGGGCGAATGCGGCGCCTGCACCATCCTGCTCGACGGCGTCTCGCTCAATTCCTGTCTGCTCTTTGCCGTCGAGTGCGACGGCCGCCAGGTCACCACCATCGAGGGGCTGGCCAGCGATCCGCTCGGCCTGCGCATCGAAAAGGCCTTCGTCGAAGCCGGCGCGGTGCAGTGCGGCTTCTGCACCCCCGGCATGGTGGTGCAGGCCAGGCAGCTGCTGCAGGACAACCCGCACCCGACACGCGAGGAAATCCAGCGCGGCATCGAAGGCAATCTGTGCCGCTGCACCGGCTACGTGAAGATCATCGATGCCATCGAGGCGATCGCAGTCGGAAAGGAGTCCTGAGATGCCCGAAACCATTCAGAAAGACTCGCTCATCGGCAAGCGCATCACGAAACTCGATGCGCCGGAAAAGGCCAGGCGGCAAGACGCGCCACATCCAGGACCTGGACGTGCAGGGTCAGCTCTACGGCAAGATCCTGCGCTCCACCCGGGTGCACGCGAAGATCAAGCGCATCGACACCTCGAAGGCGAAGGCGCTGTCCGGCGTGCATGCGGTGATCACCGCCGCCGACGTGCCCTACCAGCGCCCGATCGGCGTCGCCAAGGACCACTTCCCGCTGAAGACCGACCGCGTGCGCAGCCTGCGCGACGAGATCGCCGCCGTGGCGGCCGAGACCGAAGCCATCGCCGAAGCGGCATTGAAGCTGATCAGGGTCGAGTACGAGGACCTGCCGATCCTCGCCGACCCGAACGACTCGCTCAAGCCGGATGCGCCGCTGATCCATCCCGAACCGCACGGCGCCACGGCCAAGCACGACCACCTCAAACAGGCGCAGGGCATCGCCTACCTCGGCAAGCCCGACAACGTCGCCATGACCTTCGACTACGCGCAGGGCGACGTGGCGGCGGGCGAGCGCGAATCCGACGTGGTGTTCGAGGACACCTTCCACCTGCACTACGTCACGCACTGCTGCATGGGCGTGTCCGGCATCATCGCCGAGTTCGATTCCTCCGGCAACCTGCTGATGTACTCCAACACCCAGGTGCCCTTCCTGCACAAGCGCGAGTTCGCCGAGATCCTCAACATGGACCCGGCGCGCATCCGCATCATCCAGCCGCCGATCGGCGGGGGCTTCGGCTCCAAGCTCGACATCTACCCCTTCGAGCCGATCACGGTGTTCCTCGCCAAGGCCACCGGCCGCCCGGTGAAGCTGGTGTTCACGCGCGAAGAGGAATTCCTCGCCTCGCCGACGCGCCAGCCGGTGATCCTCACCCTGCGCTCCGGCTGCAAGAAGGACGGCACGCTGACCTTCCGCACCGTGAATACCCTGCACGACAACGGCGCCTACACCTCGTGGGGCGCGACGACGCCCTTCGTCATGATGCAGACGATTTCCTCGCTCTATCGCGTACCGCATTGCCTCTACCATACCAAGGCGGTGTACACGAACAACCCCTACGCCGGCTCCTTCCGCGGCTACGGCAACCTGCAGGCCACCTTCGCCGTCGAGCAGCACATGGACATGATGGCCGAGGCGGTCGGCATGGACCCGCTCGCCTTCCGCCTGAAGAACGCCCAGGACCCCGGCGAAGTGACGCCGCAGGGCATGCATTTCAAGAGCTGCGGCCTGAAGGAATGCCTGACCACCGCCGCCGAGGCGAGCGGCTTCCTGGCCAAGTCCACAGCCAACGCCGCCGAGCGCGGCAAGCCGGGCCGCTTCAAGCGCGGCATCGGCATCGCCTCCATGCTGCACGTCGGCGGCGGCGCCAAGATCTACCCGTCCGACGGCTGCGGCACCATCCTCAAGATGGACGACTTCGGCTCGGTGACGCTGATCACCGGCGCCTCCGAGATCGGCCAGGGCTCGGAGACGGTGCTGGCGCAGCTCGTCTGCGAGGAATTGGGGCTACCGATTTCCGCCGTACGCGTCGTCAACAACGACACCGAGATCACGCCGTGGGACGTCGGCGTGCATGCCTCGCGCACCACCTTCATCGCCGGCAACTCGGCCATCGGCGCGGCGAAGAAGGCGCGCGGCAAGATCCTCGCCGCCGCCGGCAAGATGGCCGACCTGAATCCGGACGCGCTCGACCTTCGCGGCGGCCACATTGTCGAAACGAAGAGCGGCAAGGTGGTGATGACCCTGGCCAAGCTGCTGCGCCAGCTGCACTTCAGCGACAAGGCCGAACTGGTAATGACCTCCTTCTACTACGAGCCGCCCTCGAAGCACCAGGACAAGCACTTCAAGGGCGACGTCTCCGCCGCCTACGCCTGGGCGACGCAGGTGGTCGAGGTCGAGGTGGACACCGACACCGGCATCGTCCGACTGCTCAAGGTCACCGGCGCCCACGACGTCGGCCGCGTGCTCAACCGCCTCGGCCTCGAGGGCCAGATCGAGGGCGGCATCGTCATGGGCCAGGGCTACGCGCTGACCGAGGAGCTGATGGTCGAGAACGGCGTCGTGAGGAACCCCGGCTTCCGCGACTACAAGCTGGTCACCGCGCCGGAGATCCCCGAAATGGACGTGCGCTTCATCGAGACCATGGACGGCGAAGGCCCGCAGGGCGCCAAGGGCGTCGGCGAGGCGCCGGCGATCTGCATCGCCGCCGCCACCGCCAACGCCATCTGCAACGCCACCGGCGTGAGGATCATGGCGCTGCCGTTCACGCCGGAGAAGGTCTATCGGGCATTAAAACAGCACCATTAACCACAGAGGCACAGAGACACAGAGAACTGCAAATCAAAATCGTATTTCTTCTTGTCTTTCTCTGTGCCTCTGTGTCTCTGTGGTAAAAGGTTTTGAATTGAAATGAAGCGACGAACCGTATTATCGATGGAGCAGGCGCTGTCCCTGCCCTATGCCACGCTGCGCTTCGCCCAGCTCGGCTGGCGCGTCATCCGCATCGAGTCGACGCCGGCCGGCGACGGCCTGCCGGGCGATCCCAACCGCTACATCGGCGGCAAGGTGGTGGACGACGACCGGCGCAGCTACTTCATCGCGCCCAACGTCGGCAAGGAAGCCATCGCGCTGAACCTGAAGGACCCGCAGGGCCAGGCGCTGCTGCGCAAGCTGCTGGTCGAGCTCGACGTCGACGTCTTCTGCTGCAACACCGTGCCGCGCCGCTACCGGCAGCTCGGCATCGACTACGAGACGCTCTCCGCCGCCAAACCGGATCTGATCTGGGCCGGCATCTCGGCCATGGGACCCGAGTATCCCGATGCCCCCGGCTACGACCCGGTGATCCAGGCCATGGCCGGCTACATGGAGCTGACCGGCCCGGCCGACGGTCCGCCGACGCTCTCCGGCGTGCCGCTGGTCGACCTCAAGGCCGGCGACGAGGTCTACGCCAACGTCATGCTGGCGCTGGCCGAGCGCGCGGAGACCGGCAAGGGCATGCGCATCGACGTCTCCATGCTGCAAGCGGCCGCCTCCTGGCTGATCACCACCCTGCCGCTGCTCGACTTCGACTGCCAGCCGAACGAGATCACGCGCTGCGGCAACGAGCACCGGAAGTTCATCCCGACCAACGTCTACCCGACGGCAAACGGTTTCATCTACATGGCGATCGGCAGCGACGTGCAGTGGAAGCGCCTGACCGAGCTGCCGAAGTTCGCCGCAGTCGGCTCGCCGTCGCGCGTCACCAACGAGGGACGCCACCGGGAGCGCGAAGCCATCCACCGCGACATGGCGGCAGCGACGCGCAAGTACGCCACGGCGGACATCGCTGCGGATTTCCGCCAGGCCACCATTCCGCACGCGCCGATCCACGACATCCCGGCCGTGCGCAAACTGGATGCCGTATCCAGCAGACTGACTTTGACGCGCATGCCCGGCGGCAAGCCGGTGCACATGCAGCCGATGGCGGTGGACCTTCCCGCCGTCTCCCAGGAACTGACTTTCCCGCCGAAGTACGGCGAGCACACCCGCGCCGTGCTGAAGGAAGCCGGCTGCAAGCCCGAAGAAATCGCCAAGCTCGAAAACGAACGCATCATCGCCTGACGATGACCGACAACGCTCAACTTACCCGTCGTCCCCGCGAAAGCGGGGACCCAGAACTTCTGGATTCCCGCTTTCGCGGGAATGACGTCGCTTTATCGACCTCATTGCCATGACTACTGCCAATCCCCTCCTGCACACGCCCGCCCGACCGCTGCCGAAGCACGTCGCCATCATCGGCGCCGGCACCATCGGCCCCGACATCGGCTACTACCTGAAGAGCGCCCTGCCGCAGCTCCGCCTGACCCTGGTCGACGTCAACCAAACGGCGATCGACAAGGCCCTGCAGCGCTGCAACGACTACGCGAAGAAGGCCGTCACCAAAGGCAAGATGAGCGAGGCGCAGGCTTCAGCCGTTGTCGCCAACATCGCCGGCACGACGGATTACGCCCAACTCGCCGACTGCGACTGGGTCATCGAGGCGGCGACGGAAAACATGGCGCTGAAGCGCCGCATCTTCGCCCAGGTGGAGAGCGTCGTGCGGCCGGATGCGCTGATCACTTCCAACACCAGCTCGCTGCCGGCGGCGCGCATCTTTTCCGAACTGAAGCACAAGGGCCGCGCCACCGTCACCCACTTCTTCGCGCCGGCCTGGCGCAACCCGGCGGTGGAGGTCATTGCCTGGGAGCAGACCGACCCGGCGGTGGTCGACTGGCTGCGCTGGCTGTTCTGCCTCACCGGCAAGGTGCCGCTGGTCACGGCCGACGCGGTCTGCTTCATGCTCGACCGCATCTTCGACAACTGGTGCAACGAGGCGGCGCTGCTTCTCGATCATGCCACCGCGGCGGAGATCGACAGCGTCGCCGCCGAGTTCGTGCACGCCGGCCCCTTCTTCGTGCTCAACCTCGCCCGCGGCAACCCGATCATCACCGAGACCAACACCCTGCAGGCGGAGGAGGAAGGCGCGCACTACACCCCCGCCCCGGTCTTCCGCTCGGTGGACAGCTGGCTCACCGTGCCGCCCGGCAAGAAGGTCGACGTCGCGCCGGAGACGGCGGCGGCCATCCGCGACCGGCTGCTCGGCATCCTTTTCTCGCAGTCGGTGGACATCCTCGACCGATCGATTGGAGAACCGGCCGACCTCGACCTCGGCTGCCGCACCGCACTCGGCTTCAGGAAAGGCCCGCTGGAACTGATGCGCGACCTGGGTGACGCAGAGACCCGCCGCATCCTCGACCGCCTGAAAACCGAGCGCCCCGGCATGCCGATGCCGAAGCAGCCGCTGGCCGCCTATCAGGACTTCTGGCGCCATGTCCTCGTCGATGACACGGATGGCGTCAAAATCATCACCCTGCGCCGTCCCGAGGCGATGAACGCCCTGCACGACGAACTGACCGACGAGGTGCTTTCAGTCATCCGCAAGTTCGAGGCCGATCCCGCCGTCAAGGGCTTCGTCCTCACCGGCTACGGCGCGCGCGCCTTCTGTGCCGGCGCCGATATCGGCCGCTTCCCCGCCATGCTCGGCGACGCCGCCGCGGCGACGCAGTACGCGCGCGACTGCTCGCGCCTGCTGGTGCACCTGGATGCCATGCAGAAGCCGGTGGTCGCCGCGCTCAACGGCATGGCGCTGGGCGGCGGGCTGGAGCTGGCGATGCGCTGCCACGGCATCGTCGCCCTCAAGGATGCCTGGATGCAGTTGCCGGAGATCACCCTCGGCATCGTGCCGGGCATCGGCGCCATGGTCGTGCCCTACCGCCGCTGGCCGCAGGCGGCCGAGGCCTTTCACGGCATGCTGCGCCGCGCCGAAAAGCTCAAGGCCCCCCAGGCCCACGCGCTGGGCGTGGTGGACGCCCTCGCCGACGACCTGCCGGGTCTGGTCAGGGCTGCCGTGGCGCGCGTGCAGGCGCTGGCGGGCAAGCCTTCGCCGATCGCCCAGGGGCCGGTGTCCCTGGCGCCGATCGCGCCGATCGCACCCAGCGCCGCCGGCGGCCAGCCGCTCTCGAAGGAGATCATGGGCATTCTGGAGCAGGCCGTGACGAATGCCGCCGCTGCACCGGCGCTGGCAGAAGCCCTCGAGATCGGTTATCGTGCATTCGGCGCCAGCGCCTGCACAGCGGCGGCGCGGGAAGGCATCGGCGCCTTCCAGGCGGGACGAAAGCCCGATTTCAGCACCACCCCTTGATACCTCACCCTTGACAGGGATTTATTATGTTACACAATGTAGCCTGCGGAAAACGAAACACGTAACACTTAAACCATTTGTCCGCTCAAATCAAAGGAGGAAAACATGAAGAAGCTCGCAACGCTCGCCGCAACCCTGCTCGCCGGCGCCCTCGCCTGGGCCCCCGCGCAAGCGGAGACCACCCTTACCATGTCGTCCTGGCTGCCGCCGAGCCACATCATCACCAAGGACATGATGATGGGCTGGGCGAGGGAAGTCGAGAAGGCCACCCAGGGCCGCGTCAAGGTCAAGCTGCTGCCGAAGCCGGCGGCCAGCCCGCCGGGCACCTTCGACGCCATCCGCGACGGCCTCGTCGACGTCTCGCTCTCCGTGCACGGCTACACGCCGGGCGGCCGCTTCCCGATGACCAAGATGGCCGAGTTCCCCTTCCTCGGCGACTCCGCCGAAGCCATCTCGGTTGCCTACTACCGCACTTACATGAAGCACATGGCCAAGCTCGGCGAGAACAAGGACATCGTCCTCCTCGGCCTGATGACCCACGGCCCCGGCCAGATCTACATGACCAAGCAGGCGATTGCCAAGCTGTCCGACATTTCCAATCAGAAGATCCGCGTCGGCGGCGGCCTGGTGGTGGACATCACCAAGGCCATCGGCGCGGTGCCGCTGCTCAAGCCGGCCTCGCAGTCCTATGAGCTCATGAAGAGCGGCATCGCCGACGGCATCTTCTTCCCGAAGGATTCCGTGCCCGCCTTCAAGCTGACGCCGCTGGTCAATCACATGACGGTGATACCGGGCGGCCTCTACAACGTCAGCTTTTTCATGGGCATGAACAAGGCCAAGTTCAATAGCCTGCCCAAGGCCGACCAGGACGCCATCATGAAGGTCTCCGGCGAGAACTTCGCCCGCATGTCCGGCAAGGTCTGGGATGCGGCGGACGATGACGGCCTGAAGGCGATGCAGAAGGAAGGCATCATCATCCGCAACGCCAGCCCGGAACTGGTGGCCGAGATCAAGGCGAAGACCGACACGCTGGAGCAGGCCTGGTACGCCGAAGCCAAGGCCAAGGGCGTCGACGGCGCCGCCGTGATGGCCGAGTTCCGCGCCGAGATCCAGAAGCTGCAGAAGAAGTAATAGTGTCCGGCTTGTCGACCCACCCCGGCGGCCCGATCCTGGGCCGCTGGGAAAAACCCTTCGAGATGCTGCTGGGATCGGCCACCGCGCTGATCCTGGCCTGCATCATGCTGCTCACCTGCCTGGACGTGGCGGGCCGCTATCTGCTGACCATGCCGGTGCCGGGCGCCCTCGAAGTCACGGAGCTCATGATGGGCGCGCTCATCTTCGCCTCGCTGCCGCTGGTGACCTTGCGCGACGAGCAGGTGACCATCGATCTTTTCACCCCGCTCATCCCGAAGGCCGTCAAGCGGCCTCTCCAGATTGTGATCCAGATCGTCGGCAGCCTTTGCCTCGGCGTGATCGCCTGGCGTCTCTGGATCAAGGCCGGACAGGTGATGGAGTATGGCGACACGACCGCCGTATTGAGAATCTCCATCTGGCCGCTGGTGTACTTCATGAGCGTCCTCTCGGCCGTTACCGCGCTTATTCTTTTGATCATGATCCGGCACAAGGAAGCCACGGGGAAAACCGCGGGCGGCGCCGGCGAAGTCTAGGTATCAACAAACATGCAAGAAGCACTCATCGCCTTCGCCGTGATGCTGGGGCTGACTTTCCTGCGGCTACCCATCGCTTTCTCGATGGCCCTGGTCGGCTTCGCCGGCTTCGCCTACATCGTCAGCACGCCGGCGGCCCTGTCCATGGTCGGCACCGTGGCCTACGAGACCGGGATGTCGTATACCCTGTCGATCGTGCCGCTGTTCATCCTGATGGGCAACTTCGTCACCAAGGCCGGCCTTTCGGGCGAACTCTATCGCGCCTCCTATGCCTTCCTCGGCCATCGTCGCGGCGGGCTGGCCATGGCCACCATCCTCGCCTGCGGCGGCTTCGGCGCAATCTGCGGCTCCAGCCTCGCCACCGCCGCCACCATGAGCAAGGTGGCCATGCCCTCGATGCGCAAGTACGGCTATTCCGACGCGCTGGCCGCAGGCTCGATCGCCGCCGGCGGCACCCTCGGCATCCTCATCCCGCCCAGTGTCGTCCTGGTCATCTACGGCATCCTGACCGAGCAGAACATCGGCAAGCTGTTCATCGCCGGCATCCTGCCCGGCATTCTGGCCATCATCTGCTACCTTGCCGCCGTCTCGGCAACGGTACGCCTCGACGCCAAGGCCGGCCCGCCGGGCGAGCGCGCGTCCTGGCGCGAACGCCTGCTCGCGCTTCGCGATGTCTGGGGCGTGCTGGCCCTCTTCCTCGTCGTCATCGGCGGCATCTACGGCGGCATTTTCACGCCGTCCGAGGCGGCTGGCATCGGCGCTGGTGGCGGCATGGTCTTCCTGGTGGCACGCAAGGGCTGGGACTGGCACATGCTGCGCGTCATCCTGATGGAGAGCGCCATCACCACCGGCATGATCTTCACCATCCTGATCGGCGCCCTGATCTTCGCCAATTTCATCAACATGACCGGCATGCCGACGGAGTTGACGGAATACGCCGAGCAGTTCCGCGAGACGCCGCTGCTGGTCATCCTGGTGATTCTGGTGATCTATGTCGTACTCGGCTGCGTGCTCGAGAGCATGTCGATGATCCTGCTCACCGTGCCGATGTTCTATCCGCTGGTCGCCCACCTCGGCTACGACCTGATCTGGTTCGGCATCATCGTCGTCGTCGTCACCGAGATCAGCATGATCACGCCGCCGGTCGGTCTCAACGTCTTCGTCCTTCGCAGCGTGCTGCCGGACGTGCCGACCCAGACCGTGTTCCGCGGCGTCCTGCCCTTCATCGTCGCCGACATCGTTCGCCTCGGCATCCTGGTCGCCTTTCCGGCGGTTACGCTCTACCTGACGCAGTTCGTGACCTGAATCGCGCAGCCGCCGGCGCTTGCAGGCCGGCGCCCTTGCGCTAGAATGAAATGTATACTGTACGCAGAAGGAGCCCGCCATGAAACCGGCCGCCGTCACCCTCGAAGACAAGTACAGGCTCGAGCACGGCCGCGTCTTCCTCACCGGCGTACAGGCCCTGGCGCGGCTGCCCATGCTGCAGCACGCCCGCGACCGGGCTGCCGGCCTCGACACCGCCGGCTACGTCTCGGGCTACCGCGGCTCTCCGCTCGGCGGCCTCGACACGGCCCTGCAGGATGCGCAACCCTACCTTGCCGCCCACAACATCCGTTTCCAGCCGGGCGTCAACGAAGATCTCGCCGCCACCGCCATCTGGGGCACCCAGCAGTTGCATCTTTTCCCCGATCCGCAGGTCGACGGCATCTTCGCCATGTGGTACGGCAAGGGACCGGGCGTCGACCGCTGCGGCGACGTCTTCAAGCACGCCAACTATGCCGGCACGGCGAAGCACGGCGGCGTCCTGCTGATCGCCGGCGACGACCATTCGGCGCGCTCCTCCGCCGTGGCGCACCAGAGCGAGCACATGTTCTCCGCCTGCGGCATCCCGGTGCTGGCGCCGGCCGGCATCCAGGACTATCTCGACCTGGGGCTGCACGGATGGGCCATGTCGCGCTATTCCGGCTGCTGGGTGGCGCTGAAGACCACCTCCGACACCGTCGAAAGCTCGGCCACCGTCGAAATCGATCCGCAGCGCGTGCAGGTGCGCCTGCCCGAAGATTTCAGCCTGCCGCCCGACGGCGTCAGCATCCGCTGGCCCGACCCGCAGCTGGCGCAGGAACACCGCATGCAGGAGTCGAAGATCTATGCGGCCCTCGCCTACGCCCGCGCCAACCGCCTCAACCACCTGGTGTTCGACAGCCCGCGGCCGCGGCTGGGCATCATCGCCTGCGGCAAGGCGTATCTGGACGTGCGCCAGGCGCTCGACGACCTCGGCATCGACGCGGCGGTCGCCGCCGAAATCGGCCTGCGCCTGTACAAGGTCGGCATGCCCTGGCCGCTGGAAGCCGAAGGCGTGCGCCACTTCGCCGAGGGCCTGGAGGAGATCCTGGTCGTCGAGGAAAAGCGCCAGATCATCGAATACCAGCTGAAGGAAATGCTCTACAACTGGACGGACGCGCACGGCCGCGACGTGCGTCCGCGCATCGTCGGCAAGTTCGACGAAACCGGCGAGTGGCCCGCCCCGCACCATGCCTGGCTGCTGCCGCCGACGGCGGAACTCACGCCGGCCATCGTCGCCCGCGCCATTGCCGCGCGCATCGGCCGTTTCCATGATTCCCCGCGCATGCGCGAGCGCCTTGCCCTGCTCGACGCCAAGGACGGGGCCCTGGCCGGCTCGAAGCTGGCCATGATGCGCACCCCCTATTTCTGCCCGGGCTGTCCGCACAACCTGTCCACCCGCGTGCCGGACGGCTCCTGCGCGCTCGGCGGGGTCGGCTGCCACCTGATGGCGGTATCGATGGGCCGCAATACCGTCACCATCAGCCAGATGGGCGGGGAAGGCGCCACCTGGCTCGGCATGGCCGCGCACAGCGGCACCCGCCACGTCTTCGCCAACATGGGCGACGGCACCTACTACCACTCGGGGCTGCTCGCCATCCGCGCCGCCGTCGCCGCCGGCGTGAACATCACCTACAAGTTGCTCTACAACGACGCCGTCGCCATGACCGGCGGCCAGCCGGTGGACGGCCCGCTCAGCGTGCCCCAGATTACCCGCCAGGTCGCCGACGAGGGCGTGCAAAAAATCGTCGTGCTGGCCGATGACCCGCAGAAGTACGGCGGCAACCCCGGCTTCGCGCCGGGCGTGGAGATCCGCCACCGCGACGAGCTGGAGCGCACCCAGCGCGAACTGCGCGACATCCCCGGCGTCACCGCGCTGGTGTATGACCAGACCTGCGCCGCCGAGAAGCGCCGCCGGCGCAAGCGCGGCACCTTCCCCGATCCGGCCGTGCGCGTCTTCATCAACGAGCTGGCCTGCGAAGGCTGCGGCGATTGCAGCATCAAGTCGAACTGCCTCTCCGTCGTGCCGGTGGAGACCGAGTTCGGCAGGAAGCGCGCCATCGACCAGTCCACCTGCAACAAGGACTACGCCTGCGTCTCCGGCTTCTGCCCCAGCATCCTGACGGTGCACGGCGGCCAATTGCGGCGCGGCAAGGCGCTGGCGGTTTCCGGCGACGCCTTCGCCGCCCTGCCCGAGCCGGCGCTGCCCGATCTGGAACGGCCGATCAACATCCTCGTCACCGGCGTCGGCGGCACCGGCGTGGTGACCATCGGCGCGCTGATCGGCATGGCCGCGCACATCGACGGCAAGGGCGTCTCGGTGCTCGACATGACCGGCCTGGCGCAGAAGGGCGGCGCCGTCATGTCGCATGTGCGCCTGGCCGCGCGCCAGGAACAGCTCCACGCCACGCGCATCGCCACCGGCGAAGCCGACACCCTGCTCGGCTGCGACATCGTCGTCGCCGTCAGCAACGATGCGCTGGTGAAGACCCTGGCCGGCCGCACCCGCGCCTTCGTGAACACCGGCAAGGCCATCACCGGCGACTTCGTGCGCAACCCCGACCATCCCTTCCCGCTCGTCGCCATGGAGGGGCAGATCCGCGACGCCGTCGGCGGCGACGGCGCCGACTTCCTCGACGCCAGCCGGCTGGCCACGCTGCTGATGGGCAATTCCATCGCCACCAATTTGTTCATGCTCGGCTACGCCTGGCAGAAGGGGCGCGTGCCGCTCTCGCACGACGCGCTCTTGCGCGCCATCGAACTGAACGGCGTGGCCGTCGCCGACAACCGGGCCGCCTTCCTCTGGGGACGCCGCGCCGCCCACGACCTGGCCGCGGTCGAGCGCCTGGTGGCCGAGGCCGAGCCGGTGCTGCCGACCCACGAATTGTCCCGCAGCCTCGACGAGATCGTCTCCCGCCGCCGTGTTGCGCTGACTGACTTTCAGGACGCAGCCTGCGCCGACCGCTATTCGGCCCTGGTGCAGCGCGTGCAGTCCGCCGAGGCCGCCCTGCGGCCCGGCAGCACCGTGCTGGCCGAAGCCGTCGCCCGCAACTATTTCAGGCTGCTCGCCTACAAGGACGAGTACGAGGTGGCGCGCCTCTACAGCGATCCGGAATTCGAGCGCATGCTGTCCGCCACCTTCGAGGGCGACTACCGCCTGCGCTTTCACCTGGCCGTTCCGCTCTTCAGCCGCACCGACCCGAACACCGGCCTGCCGAAAAAGCACGCCTACGGCGGCTGGATGCGTGCCGTGATGAGGCTGCTGGCGAAGCTGAAATTCCTCCGCGGCAGCGTGCTCGATCCCTTCGGCCATAGCGAAGAGCGGCGGCTGGAACGGGCGCTGATCGGCGAATACGAGAAAACGGTGGAGGCTCTGCTCTCCGGCCTGCGCGCCGACAACCTCGAGACGGCCGCCCAGATCGCCCGCCTGCCGGAGACCATCCGCGGCTACGGCCCGATCAAGCTGCGCAACGCCGCCGCGGCGCGGGCCAGGCAGGCCGAACTGATGTCGGGCTACGACCGGTCCCGCCTGGACGCCGCCATCGCCGCGTAGAATCGGGGCATGCCCCCCAGCCATTCCCCGCTGCTGTCCAGCGCTTTCCGGCCCTTCTACTTTCTCGGCGCGCTCTACGCCCTGCTGCTGACCGCGGCCTGGCTGGGCGCCTGGCTGGGCGCCTGGACAGTGACTGCGCCCGGCACGCCGCTGGCGCTGTGGCACGGCCATGAAATGCTGTTCGGCTTCGCCGCCGCCATCATCGTCGGCATCGTCCTCACCGCCCTGCCGAGCTGGGCCGGCACCGAGGAAATCCGCGGCGGGCGCCTCGCCCTGCTCGTCATCCTCTGGCTGGCCGGCCGCATCGCCTTCTGGGCGGCGCCCTGGCTGCCGCCGCTGGCGCCGGCGCTGGCCGACCTGCTGCTCCTCCCCGCTGTCTTCCTGATGGTCGCGCCGCAGCTGGCGCGCGCGTCGAACCGTTTCTACCTTCTGCTGCTGCCCATCCTGCTGGCGCTGGCAGCGGCCAACGGCGTCTACCACTATGGCCTGCTTGCCGCCCAAGCCCGCCTTGCCGGCATCGGCCTGAGCGGCGCGCTTTACGCAATCATCCTGCTCTACGTGCTGAAGGGCGGCGTGTTGACGCCGATCTTCACCGGCAATGCCCTGCGCGAAAAGGGCCGCGGCGGGCAGGCGCCCTTCAACGTCGAACTGGAGGTGCTGGCCGTCGCCGTCGTGCTGGCGCTCGCCGCGCTGGATCTCGCCGGCGCGCCTGCGCTGTCGACCGGCCTGGCGGCGCTGGCCTGCGCGATCGTCCACGCGGTCCGCACCGCGCGCTGGCAGGGCTGGCGAATCCCGGACGTGCCGCTGGTGTTTGTCATGCACCTCGGCTTCGCCTGGCTGGTCTTCGCCTTCGCGCTGAAGGCCGTGGCGGAACTCACCGGCCTCGTGCCGGAAGCCGCCTGGGTGCACGCCTTCACCGTCGGCAGCCTCGGCCTGATGATGCTCGGCCTGATGACGCGCGTCAGCCTGCGCCACACCGGCCGCCCGCTCGTCGTGCCGGCGTCGATGAAGCTCGCCTGCGGGATGATGTTCGCCGCCGCGCTGCTCCGCCTGGCGGCGACGGTGCACGGCCTGGGCGACTGGGCGATCGCCCTGGCCGCCGTGCTGTGGGGACTGACTTTCCTGGTGTACCTCGCAGTGTTCAGCGCGATGCTCGTTCGCCCGAGCCTGCCGCGTGCGGGCGGCGTCGACTGAGCTTCAGCGCCGGCCCTGGATGGCGGCGATCTGCCGGTCGTGCCAGCGCGACAGCAGCAGCAACGCCGCCGAAGCGCCGATCAGCGCCAGCAGCATGTCCGACTGGGTGTCCCAGGGATCGCCCTGCGTGCCGAGGAACTCGTCCGCGCCCTGCCCCATCACCACCGCCGCGCCCCACTCGATCAGCTCGTAGCTGGCGCTGATCGCCAGCACGATGCAGATCACGATAAAGGCCCGCATCCGCCGCCCCTGCACATAGGCGCCGCGGATGAGAATCTCCCGCGCCACCAGCGCCGGCACGAAGCCCTGGAAGAAATGGCCGATCTTGTCGTAGGGATTGCGGTCGAGCTGCAGCAGGTCCTGGATCTGGAAGCCGAGCGGCACGCGCGCATAGGTGTAGGCGCCGCCGAGCATCAGCACCAGCGCGTGCAGGAAGATGCCGGCATACAGCAGCGTCGTCAGGGGAAAGCGGCGGTACGTGAACGCCATCACCGGCAGCGCGATCGCGACCGGCAACACTTCCAGCGCCCAGGTGGCGCGGTCGTAGGGGTTCAGGCCGGAAAGGACGAGCAGGCCGACCAGCACGGCCGCGGCGGCGGCAAGGTAGCGCGTGCGACTGTCCGTCATTTCATTCGGGGCCGAAGTTCCGCTCAGCGTGCCGAGATGGCCGCGACCACCGCGCACAAGCCCAGAAAGAGATTCAGCGCGACCAGGCGGCGGATGCCGTCGAGGGCCTGCGCGGCAGCCGGCCAGTCGGCGGCGGCAGACCGATCCCGCAACCGCGGAAAGAGTCTGAGATAGACATGGGCGAACACCGCTGCCATGACCAGGCCCAGCGCCAGCATGGCGTGCCATCCGACGGGAGCCTGGCGAAACCCGACCTGCACGAGCAGGGTGAGGCCGGTGGCCAGGATGACCAGAACCGCGATGGCCGCATACGGCAGGAAGCGCGCAAACGTGGCCGACCAGAGCGGCAGCCGCCTGGCCGGCTCGAGAACCTCGACCGCCGCCGGCCTGAGGCAGAAGTAGGCAAAGAACATGCCGCCGACCCAGGTGATCACGCCGGCCAGGTGCAGGAGAATCATTAGCTGTCGAAGCATCGGATCATCTTCTTGCTGAACTGGAATGTCATGACGCCAGTATGCTAAGCGCGGGTCTGGCTGTCCAGCGCGGCCAGCAGCGTCTCGAACGGCAGCAGGACGCAGCCATGGCGGTTGCGGTGCGGGCGCACCGGCTCGAAAAGGGAAAGCTCCGGCCAGCCGGGCGGCGGCGCACCGCCGGCGAGGGTGGCGGCCACCTGCCCGCGCAGCGCCTTCACCTCTTCCGCATTCAGTCCGGCGCCGTGCAGGCCGACCAGCGAGGCGGCGGCCTGGCAGAGCAGGCAGCCCTTCACGTCGTGGGCAAGGGCCATGATGCGGCCCGCGTCGAGCGCCACCTGCATGCGCACGCGGTCGCCGCAAAGCGGGCTGTCGCGCAGCGCGCTGCCGTCGGGCGCGGCCAGCGTGCCGGCGCCATGGGCGGCCCTGGCGAGGTCAACCAGGGCCTGCTGGTAGAGGTCGGCGCTCATCCCAGCTTCCTCATCGCGTCCTTGAGGCCCGCCAGCAGCGCGTCGACGTCGGCCTCATCGTTGTAGGGGGCGAAGCTGGCACGGACGGCGCCCGGCACGCCGAAGAAATCCATCAGCGGCTGGGCGCAGTGATGGCCGCCGCGCACCGCGACGCCGTGTTCGTCGAGGATCTGGCAGGCGTCGTGCGGATGAATGCCGGCAAGATTGAAGGAGACGATGGGCAGGCGATTCTTCAGATCGCGCGGCCCGAGAAAAATCAGTCCCGGCAGCACGGCGAGGCCATCGGACAGGCGCTGTGCAAGGTGCGTGGTGTGGGCATGCATGTCCTCCCACGGCTGAGTGCGCAGCCAGTCGAGCGCGGCGCCCAGCCCGACGGCCTGGGCGATGGGTGGCGTGCCGGCCTCGAAGCGTCGCGGCGGCGGCGCCCAGGTGGTTTCCGCCACCGACACGCGCCCGATCATGCCGCCGCCGCCCAGGAAGGGCGGCAATTTTTCCAGGGCCTCCGCCTTGCCCCACAGCACGCCGACGCCGGTGGGGCCGAAGGCCTTGTGGCCGGAGAAGGCGTAGAAGTCGGCGCCAAGCGAGGCTACGAATACGGGGCCGTGCTGCACCGCCTGGGCGCCGTCGACCAGCACGCGGGCGCCGACGGCGTGCGCCGCCGCGATAAGCGGCGCAAGGTCGGTGACGGCGCCGGTGACGTTGGAGGCATGGGTGACGGCGACCAGCCTGCAGCGCGGCGTCAGCGTTTCGCCGAGGTGCGCCATGTCGATGCGCCCGTCGGCCGTCAGCGGCAGAATGCGCAGCACGACGCCGCGCCGGTCGCGCAGCATCTGCCAGGGCACGAAGTTGCTGTGGTGTTCGGCCAGGCTCAGCACCACCTCGTCGCCGGGCTTCAGGCCATCGCCGAAGGCATGGGCGACCAGATTGATGGAGGCGGTGGTGCCGGAGGTGAACACCACCTCCTCCGTGCTCGCGGCGTTCAGATAGGCGACGACCTGCCGCCGCGCGTTCTCGTAGGCGGCATCCGCCTGCTCGGCGAGGCGGTAGGTGCCGCGCAGGACATTGGCGCGGTGCAGCAGCTCGTGGCTGGTGACGGCGTCGAGCGCCGCTTCGCAGAGCTGGCCGGTGGCTGCATTGTCGAGATAGTGCAGGTCGTGATGGGCGGCCAGCAGCGGGAAGTGTCCGCGCCATTTCGCGGCGGAGAAGCTCATGGCCGGCTCCCGCGCAGGTCGGCCGGCGTGTCGACGTCGGCATGGATGGCGTCGTCGTCCATGTCGACGAAACGGAGGCGCCCGGCGTTCGCTTCGAGCACGCCGCGTGCGCCCTGGTCGCCGGCCACGTTTTGCATCGCCGCGAAGAATGCGCGCGGCCAGAGGATGGGATTGCCGCGTTGTCCGTTGCGCCGCGGCACGATGATGGACGACCGCTGCGCCTCGAAGGCGTCGATCAGGCGGTCGACCTGCACGGCGCTGACGCGCGGCATGTCGGCGAGCAGCACGATGGCCGCTTCCGCATCCGCCGGCAGCGCACCAATGCCGGCGCGCAGCGAGGTCGACATGCCTAGGGCGTAATCGGGATTGCGCACGAGGTTCACGCGGCGGCCGGCGAGCAGCGCCTCGGCCTTGTCCGCTTCGTGGCCGAGCACCACCGTCACCGAGGCGGCCTTCGAGGCCAGCGCGGCATTCACCGCGCGCAGCAGCATCGGCACGCCGTCCACCTCGGCGAGCAGCTTGTTGGCGCCGCCCATGCGCGAGGACTGTCCGGCGGCGAGCACCAGCGCGGCGACGTTAGGCGTGCCGGCCGGCACGGCGGGCACGCTCTCTGTATCGCCCTCCTCCTCGTCCTCGGGTTCGAGCGGGCTGCGAATGAGGCCGCCGACGCCCATGCGCATGATCTCGGCACGGCCGGACGGCAAACCGGAAGTCAGGCGCTGCAGCACCCAGTCGAGGCCGTTCGAGCGGCGCGAGCGGGCGCAGCCTGGCAGCACCAGCACCGGCACTTCCCCGATGTGCGCGAGCAGCAGCATGTTGCCCGGCTCGACCGGCATGCCGAAGTGGTCGATGGCACCGCCCACTGCGACGACCGCCGCGGGCACCGTATCGAGGCGGTCCTTGGTCACCGTGGCGCCGGCTATGAGCAGCAGGTCGCAGCCGGCGGCGCGCGCCTCGCGCAGCTTCGCCTCGTACTCGCTGCGCACGTGGCGGCAGCGCAGCACCAGGGCGAGGCGGCTGCCGAGGCCCTCGAGGCGGTTGCGCGTGGCGGTGACGGTGCCGCGGAAGACGTTCTCCTTCATGCCCGGCAGCTCGCCCAGGATCAGCGCGGCGCGGCGCGGCTGCAGGGGGGCGAGCTGCAGAAGCGGCCCGTCCGCGGCGATGGCGCGGCAGCGCTCCACCAGTTCCTGCGTCACGGCGAAGGGAATGATCTTGATGGTGGCGAGCACCTGGGCCGGCCGCGCCAGCGCGAAATCGGGCAGCGTGCCGACGGCGATCGCTTCGTCGAGTTCATTGAGGGCGTCGATGCGCGCGGCGTCCACCCGCAGCACGCCGCGCACCGAGGCGTGCACGTTGCAGCGGCCGGTGTAGGGCCTGCGCGTCTCGGTGTTGGGGCCGACCAGCAGCGCGGCGATCGCGGCGGCGCCGGCGTTCTCGTCGAGGTCACCCTCGCCCATGCGCGCGCCGGTGACGGCGGCGATGCCGGCCTGCTTCAGGAGGGCGATGTCGTCCGCGCCGAGGACGCGGCCCTTCTTCAGCGTCTTCGCGCCGAGGTTGAGCGTGTGGGCGAGCGTGACGCCCTCGGCCTCCTCGCAGCGGAATTCGCCGAAGATCATTTGGCGTATCTGGATTGTATGACTTGCGCGAGCACCGACACGGCGATTTCCGCCGGGGAGCGCCCGCCCAGGTCCAACCCGACCGGCGCGCGGATGCGCGGGATGGAATCGGCCAGCCCGGCTTCCGTCAGCCGCGCCACGCGCTTGGCGTGGGTGCGCGAACTGCCCAGGGCGCCGATGTAGAAAGCCTGACTTTGCAGCGCGGCGATCAGCGCCGGGTCGTCCAGCTTGGGATCGTGCGAGAGCGTCACCACGGCGGTCTGGGCGTCGAGGCCGATGCGCGCCAGCGCCTCGTCGGGCCACTCCGTCGTCACCGTCACGCCGGGCAGGCGCTCCGCGGTGGCGAAGGCGCGGCGCGGGTCGATGACGACCACCTCGAAGCCGGCCATCGCCGCCATCGGCGCCAGCGCCTGGGTGATGTGCACGGCGCCGACGATGACCATGCGCGGGGCTTGCGAGTAGCAGCGCGCGAACAGCGTGCCGTCGGAGGATTCCAGCATGCCGCTCTTGTCGCTGCGCAAGCGGCGGCAGACCTCCTCGCGCTGCGCTTCGGTGAGCGCGAGCTCGCCGCTGACCTCGTCGCCGGCCACCAGCGCCTGCGTGCCGTCGGCGAGGCGCGTGACGAGGGTCACCGCGCGCTTGGCAGCGCGCTCGGCGAGCAGGCGCTCGATTAGTTCGTCGTTCGCGCGTTCGACGAACACCTGCACGTGTCCGCCGCAGGCCAGCCCCACTTCCCAGGCGCGCTCGTCGGAGACGCCGAATTCGAGCAGGCGCGGCTGGCCGTCGGCGATGGCGGCCTGCGCCTCGCCGATGACGGCGCCCTCGATGCAGCCGCCGGAGACCGAGCCGACGAAGGCGCCGCCCGCCTCGACCGCCAGGTGGCTGCCCTCCGGCCGCGGCGAGGAGCCCCAGGTCTTCACCACCGTCGCCATCGCCACGCCCTTGCCGGCGGCGCGCCAGCGGCGCGCTTGCGCGAAAAGTTCCTCGTCCGTCGCCTGCGGCGCCGGCGCGGCGGCGGCCTGCTTCAGCCGCTTGCCGATGCCGGTGGCGGCGGCGTGTTCGCCGATGGCGTCGACCAGCGCGGCGACGCCATCGCCGCTGGTCGCCACGGTGCGCAGCACCTTCACCTGCCAGTCGCTGCGGTGGCGCAAGTGGACGGCCGTGGTGAGGTCGAGCACGGTGCGTTCGGCCTGCGGCAAATCGGCCTTGTTCACCACCAGGATGTCGGCAATCTCGATGATGCCGGCCTTGATGGCCTGTACTTCGTCGCCCAGCCCGGGCGGGCAGACGACGATGTTGCTGTCGGCGAAGTGGCGGATCTCCACCTCCGACTGGCCGGCGCCGACCGTCTCGACGATCACCACGTCGTAGCCGACGGCGTCGAAGACGTCGATGACGCGGCCGGTGGTCTTCGACAGGCCGCCGAGGTGGCCGCGCGAGGACACCGAGCGGATGAAGACGTCGTCGCGATTGCCGTGCTCGTCCATGCGCAGGCGGTCGCCGAGGATGGAACCCCCGCTGATCGGGCTGGAGGGGTCGACCGCGACGACGGCGACGCTGCGGCCGCGCTTCGCGTATTCCCCCAGCAGTGCATTGATGAGCGTGGACTTGCCGGCCCCCGGCGCGCCGGTGACGCCGACGACGTGGGCGCGGCCGCGTCGCGGCGCCAGTTCGTCCATCAGCTCCGCCGCGCCAAGCCGGTCGTTCTCCAGCAGCGTGATGGCCCGCGCCAGGGCCGGGCGGGATCGGTTCAGTACAGCCGCCAGGTCAAAGCCCAAATTCGCATGCGTCACTTTGCCAGCCCTAAAAATATTGCATTATTGTGCATTTAATGAATTATTGATGCAGTACGTTGCAGTTTTTGATCATATCATGCTATATATTGAGCCGTTTCCGACACGGCATCATGGGCATTTCATGCGAGACGGATTTTTCAATTGCGCGGGCTGGCAGGCCATGCTGGAACGCGAAGGCCTGCCGGCCTCGAGCGCCTCGATCGGCTTGCTGCGCCGGGACGATTTCGCCGCGCGCCGCGGCACCCTGCTGCTGTGGCGCAACGACAGCGCCGGCTGCCGCGCCGTGTTGAGCGAGTATAACGGAGCGACCGCGGAAGATACGGCCGTCCTGCTGGTGGCGGACGCGGAGGCGCTGGCGGCCCTGCGCGAAGGCGGCCTGGCACCCCTGCCGGCGTTGGTCCGGCAAGGCCGCCTCCATCCCTATATGCTGAAAACCATGGACGAACTCGAGGATGCCGGGCTGGCCGAGTTCGTCGAGGATCTCGGACTGGTGTTTCCGAAGCACTGACATGACGGTCGCGACAGCAGGCACTTTCGGCGAACTCGAAGACTGGCAGGCCATGCTGGACCGCCACGACGAACTGTTCACGGAGATGGTGCCGGGCTCGAGCGTGGCCATCGTGCCGAAGGAAGGCTCCGGCATCCAGCCCGGCAAGCACGTCGCCGGCCTGATGGCCGCCGAGGGCGCCGGCGAGATGCTGCGCTGGGAAGTCGTGCCGGGCGGCATGCGCGCCGCGCTGGCGCCCTACCGCGGCTTCCAGGATGCCAAGGTGGACCTGCTCTTCGTTGCCGACGCCGAAGCGATGGAGGCGCTGCGCGGCAACCTCGACGACAACACGCTGTCGCTGATGAAGCGGCAGATCCGCGCCGGCAACATCATGTTCTTCGTCATGCGCACCAAGTACGAACTGCAGGACGCCGGCTACGAGGAGTTCCTCGACACGCTCGGCCTGGCCTTCCTGGGAGCCTGCCGATGATCTTCCACAACCCGGCCGGTGCGCCGGAACTGGCCTGCGACCAGTGCGGCTGCCGCTGGTTCGACCGCATGACCAACACCTGCTACGAATGCGGCGCCGCGGTGACGCCGCAGATGGAAGCGGAATTCAAACAGGCACTGGCGGATTTCGCCGCAAGCAAACAGGGGAAAAGCGAGAAAACATGAGCACGAACGACCTGGAAAAACAGCTGGCCCGCAAGGAGCGCGACTGGCAATCGATGATCCGCATCACCCACGACTTTTTCCACGCCTGGCGCAAGGCGGTGAAGGACAAGAGCGGCGAGGCGGCGGCGAAGGAGATGGAACTCGCCTTCTGGGAGAATGTCGGCGTCGGCACCGGCGAGATGTATTTGAAGCGCGGCGGCAGGCCGGAAGACCTCGAGCAGATCGCCTTCACCATGCAGCGCGCCAGCGACGTCATGGGCGAGACGGCGCACATGAAGAAGGACGGCGACGCCGTGCTGGTGGTGCACACCGCCTGCCCGTGGCTGGATTCCTTCCGCGCCGCCGGCCTGCCCAACCAGTGCGGCGAAGGCTGCGACCGCTGGTTTGAGGTCACGGCGAGGACCATCTCGCCGAAGGTGCGCGTCGTCACGGAAAGTCAGCTGCCGCAGGGCGGCGCCACCTGCACCCGGCGGTTCACCTTGCGCGCGGACGTGTAGGTCGGACTTCAGTCCGACTTTGGCCGACATTGTCGGGCTGAAGCCCGACCTACGAAAAACCAATGCACTCATCGGGAAAACATTAATGCTGCTGAAAGACAAGATCGCAATCGTCACCGGCGCCGGCCAGGGCATCGGCGCCGCCATCGCGCAGGCCTACGCCCGCGAGGGCGCCAAAGTCGCCGTGGTCGACATGAACGCCGAGGCGGCGGACGCCGTCGCCGCCGGCATCCGCCAGGCCGGCGGCACGGCGAAGGGCTTCGCCTGCAACGTCGCCGGGCGCGAATCGGTGAACACGATGACCGCCGCCGTTACGGCCGAGTGGGGCCGCGTCGACATCCTGGTGAACAACGCCGGCATCACGCGCACCGCCATGCTGCACAAGATGACGCAGGAGCAGTGGCAGCAGGTCATCGACGTGCACATGAACGGCAGTTTCTACTGCCTGCAGGCGGTGGTGAACGGCATGATCGAGCGCAAGTCCGGCCGCATCATCAACGTCACCTCGACGGCGGGCCTGCTCGGCACCATCGGCCAGATCAACTACAGCGCCGCCAAGGCCGCCATCGCCGGCATGACCAAGTCGGCGGCGAAGGAGCTCGGCCGCCACGGCATCACGGTGAACGCCATCGCCCCGGGCGCGGCGACGCCGATGACCGAGGTGATCCGCACCGACGACCGCTTCAAGGACAAGTACCTCGAGCGCATCCCGCTCGGCCGCTGGGCCGAGCCGCACGAGGTGGCCCCCGCCTTCGTCTTCCTCGCCTCCGACTGGGCGAGCTACATCACCGGACAGATCCTCGCCGTCGACGGCGGACTGACCATTCGCTAATTTTCACTACGGACACTGCCATGACCAAAGCCAAAGCCGCCTTCAAGTGGGACGATCCCCTCCTCCTCGACCTGCAACTCAGCGAGGAAGAACGCATGGTGCGCGACACCGCCTACCAGTACTGCCAGGACAAGCTGCTGCCGCGCATCCAGGACGCCTTCCGCAACGAGAGCACCGATCCCGCCATCTTCCGCGAGATGGGCGAGCTGGGCCTGCTCGGACCCACCATCCCGGCCGAGTACGGCGGCGCCGGCCTCAACTACGTCTGCTACGGCCTCATCGCGCGCGAGGTCGAGCGTGTCGATTCCGGCTACCGCTCGATGATGAGCGTGCAATCCTCGCTGGTGATGGTGCCGATCAACGAATTCGGCACGGAAGCGCAGAAGAAGAAATACCTGCCGAAGCTCGCCACCGGCGAGTGGATCGGCTGCTTCGGCCTGACCGAGCCCAACCACGGCTCCGACCCCGGCAGCATGGTCACGCGAGCGAAGCAGGTGCCGGGCGGCTACTCGCTCTCCGGCTCGAAGATGTGGATCTCCAATTCGCCCATCGCCGACGTCTTCGTGGTGTGGGCCAAGACCGAGGACGGCATCATCCGCGGTTTCATCCTCGACAAGGGCATGAAGGGCCTCTCCGCCCCGGCCATCCACGGCAAGGTCGGCCTGCGCGCCTCCATCACCGGCGAGATCGTCATGGACGAGGTGTTCGTGCCGGAGGAGAACCTGATGCCGGGCGTGCAGGGCCTGAAGGGCCCGTTCACCTGCCTCAACTCGGCCCGCTACGGCATCGCCTGGGGCGCGCTGGGGGCGGCGGAAGACTGCTGGTTCCGCGCCCGCCAGTACGTGCTCGACCGCAAGCAGTTCGGCCGGCCGCTCGCCGCCAACCAGCTCATCCAGAAGAAGCTCGCCGACATGCAGACCGAGATCACGCTGGGCCTGCAGGGCTGCCTGCGCCTCGGCCGCATGAAGGACGACGGCACCGCCTCGGTCGAGATCACCTCGATCATGAAGCGCAACTCCTGCGGCAAGGCCCTCGACGTGGCGCGCATGGCGCGCGACATGCTCGGCGGCAACGGCATCTCCGACGAGTTCGGCGTCATCCGCCACATGGTGAACCTGGAGGTGGTCAACACCTACGAGGGCACCCACGACATCCACGCCCTCATCCTCGGCCGGGCGCAGACGGGCATCCCGGCCTTCGGCGGCTGAGCGGCACCGCCATTCCCGCACAAGCGGGAATCCAAAAAAAAGCCGGCGCCCGCCGGCTTTTTTTCTCCCCGTGAAAGTCAGTCCCCGCGTCACGGCGCGGCAGCCGCGCTATCCTTGCCTACCATGATCGGACAAGTCTTCCGCTGGCTCATCTTCACCGCCTTCCTCGCCGCCGTGCTGGTCGCCGTCTTCGTCGCCTGGTGGCTGGCCCTGCTCATCGCTATCGTCGCGCTGGCCCTCGGCGTCCTGCGCCGCCTGCTGGGCGGCAAGCCGGGCGAACGCGCGCCCGGCGAAGCCGTCATCCTCGAAGGCGAATACACCGAAGTCGGGCGCGGAAACCGCAACCTGTCCGACCGCGACAAACCTTCGCCATGACGACCCGCAAATCCGATCCGCGCCGGGTGCTGATCACCGGCGCCAGTCGCGGCCTGGGCCATGCCATGGCCGAGGAATTCGCCCGCCTCGGCCAAGTCGTCCTCGGCTGCGGCCGCAGCCGCAAACCCATAGAGGCCCTTCAGGCGCAGCTTGGCGCGCCGCACCGCTTCGACGTCGTCGACGTCGCCGACGACGCGGCGGTGAAGGCCTGGGCCGCCGACGTGCTGAAATTACACGGCACCCCCGACCTCCTGCTCAACAACGCCGCCCTGATGAACCGCAACGCCCCGCTGTGGAAGGTGCCGGCGCAGGAATTCGACGCGGTCGTGGACGTCAACATCAAGGGCACCGCCAACGTCCTCCGCCACTTCGTGCCGGCGATGGTGAAGGCCGGGCGCGGCATCATCGTGAACTTCAGTTCCGGCTGGGGCCGCGCCGTCGACGCCGAGGTGGCGCCCTACTGCGCCAGCAAGTGGGCCATCGAAGGCCTGACGCGCGCGCTGGCGCAGGAACTGCCCGCCGGCATGGCGGCCATACCGCTCAACCCGGGCATCATCGACACTGCCATGCTGCGCCGCTGCTTCGGCGACGGTGCCGGCGGCTACCCGGGACCGGAGGAGTGGGCGCGGCTGGCCGTGCCCTTCCTGCTCAGGCTCGGTCCGCGCCACAACGGCAAGCCGCTGACGGTGGAATGAAGAAAGCCACCTCCTTGCGGTGGCTTTGTTGTTTGGCGCCCCTTTGGGAAGCTGGCGTCCCCATGGGGATTCGAACCCCGGTCACCGTCCAATAATAACGATTGACAATACTATTCAGCGCCAATACTATGACTCCTCATGATCAAGACATTCGCCGACAAGCGGACGGCTGCGATCTTCGAGGGCTTTCAAGTGCGGAATCTGCCGAACGAGATCCAGGGAACCGCCCGGCGGAAGCTGAAGCAGATCGACTCGGCTGGATCACTCGGCAGTCTGCGCGTGCCGCCGGGAAACCGCCTGGAGCAGTTGAAAAGTAACCGGGCCGGGCAATGGAGCATCCGCATCAACGACCAGTGGCGCATCTGCTTCGAGTGGGTTGGCGGCGACGCCTTCAACGTCGAGATCGCGGATTATCACTAGGAGACACCATGGCCATCAGGCGCGAGGATTTGAAGGGAACGAACTTCCGGGATGTCGCCACCGGACGCCGCCTGGCGCCGGTGCATCCCGGCGAAGTGCTGATGAAGGACTTCATCGAGCCGATGGCGCTGACCCGCTACAAGGTCGCCAAGCTGGCCGGCGTGCAGCAGCGCCGCATCGACGAAATCTGCAGCGGGCAGCGCGGCATCACGGCCGACACGGCATTGCGCCTTGCCCGCCTGTTCGGCACCGATGCGCAGTTCTGGGTCAGTCTGCAGGCACAGTACGATCTGGAGACGACTGAAAAGGAGATGCGCAAGCGCATCGAGCAGGAAGTGACGCCCCTTGCCGCCTAGGAGCACTGCTAGCCGAACCGAGGGATTCTGCTGCGTCCGCAGGAAAGCCAAACAAAAAACCACCCTTGCGGGTGGTTTCTTTGTTTGGCGTCCCCACGGGGATTCGAACCCCGGTTACCGCCGTGAAAGGGCGATGTCCTAGGCCTCTAGACGATGGGGACCCGAGGTGCTGCTCGAAGTCGTATGTGTCTTGTGGTGGAGGTAAGCGGGATCGAACCGCTGACCTCTTGCATGCCATGCAAGCGCTCTCCCAGCTGAGCTATACCCCCACAGAGGAGCGCGCATTATACGTAGCGCCCCTGCCCTTGTAAACCCTCCGGAACGTCTCAAAGCACCTTGCCAGGATTCATCAGGCCGTGGGGGTCGAGCGCCTGCTTGACGGCCCGCATCAGGTCCATTTCGACGGTGCTCTTGTAGCGCAGGATTTCGCCGCGCTTGAGCTGGCCAAGGCCGTGCTCGGCGGAGATCGATCCGTCCAGTTCGGCGACGAGGTCGTGCACGATGCGGTTGGCCTCGGGCGACTGGGCGATGAACTCGGCGTTCTCCGCCGCCTCCGGCCGCGACAGGTTGTAGTGCAGGTTGCCATCGCCGATGTGGCCGAAGGCGACGATGCGCACGGCGGGAAAGGCGCGCCGCAGTTCGGCGTCCGCGCGCGCGATGAACTCGGCGATGCGGGATACTGGCACGGCGATGTCGTGCTTGATGCTGAGGCCCTCGATGCGCTGCGCCTCGGAGATGTTCTCGCGCAGGTGCCAGAAGGCCTGCTGCTGGGCGAGGTCCTGCGCCACGGCGGCATCCGTCACCCGCCCCGCTTCGATTTCGGCGCCGAGGATCGCCTCCAGCGTGCCGGCCAGGTCGGCATCCGCCAGCGTGTCGGTGAGTTCGATCAGCACGTACCAGGGCGAGGGGTTTGCCAACGGATCGCGCGTACTTGGGACGTGCTTCAGCACCAGTTCCAGCGCCGGCCGGGCGACGATCTCGAAGCCGGTGACGCGCTCGCCGCAGGCGCCGCGCAGGCGCGACAGGAGTTCCACGGCGGCGGCGGGATCGCGCACGGACAGCCAGGCGGTGGCGCTGTTGCGCGGGCGGGGGAAGAGCTTCAGCACGGCGGCGGTGATGACGCCCAGCGTGCCCTCGGCGCCGATGAAGAGGTGCTTGAGGTCGTAGCCGGTGTTGTCCTTGCGCAGCCCCCGCAGGCCGTGCCAGATGCGGCCATCGGGCAGCACCGCTTCGATTCCGAGTGTCAGCTCGCGCATGTTGCCGTAGCGCAGCACGGCAACGCCGCCGGCGTTGGTGGACAGGTTGCCGCCGATCTCGCAGCTGCCCTCGGCCGCCAGCGAGAGCGGAAAGAGCCGGTCGGCGCCCTCCGCCGCCGCCTGCACCTCGGCCAGCAGGCAGCCGGCTTCGGCGGTCAGCGTGTTGTTGGCGGTGTCGATCTCGCGAATGCGCTTCATGCGCGAGAGGTTGATCACCACCGCGTGGCCGTCGTGCAGCGGCGTGGCGCCACCGACCAGGCCGGTGTTGCCGCCCTGCGGCACCATGGGAATGCGCTCTTCGGCGCAGAGTGCGACGACTGCGGCGACCTCTTCGGTCGAGGCCGGCTTGACGACACAACGCGCCCGGCCGGTATAGCGGTCGCGCCAGTCGGTGAGATGCGGCGCCATGTCGCCGCCGGCCAGCACCGCCTGGGTGCCGACGATCTCAGACAAACGCGCAACGATGCTCATTCGACCACCTCGGCGTAGAGGTCGTGCACGTCGCAGTCGGTGACGCGGACGCGGGCGAATTCGCCGACTTCGAGATGCTCGCCGTTCGGGATGTGCACCAGGCCGTCGATCTCCGGCGCGTCGGCCTGGCTGCGGGCGATGGCGCCCTCCTCGTCGGCCTCCTCGACCAGCACTTCGATCTCGCGGCCGATCTTGCGTTCGAGCCGCTGCGTGCTGATGTCCTCCTGCAGTTCCATCAGGCGCTGCCGGCGCTCCTCGCGCAAGGCTTCCGGCACGGGATCGGCCAGCTTGTTGGCCTCGGCACCCTCGACCGGGGAATAGGCGAAGGCGCCGACGCGGTCGAGCTGCGCTTCCTCGAGGAACTGCAGAAGCGTCTCGAAATCGGCGTCGGTCTCGCCGGGGAAACCGGTGATGAAGGTGCTGCGAATAGTCAGTTCCGGGCAGACGGCGCGCCAGGCGCGGACGCGCGCCAGGACGTTTTCGGCGCTGGCCGGCCGCTTCATCAGCTTGAGGATGCGCGGGCTGGCATGCTGGAAGGGCACGTCGAGGTAGGGCAGGATTTTCCCCTTGGCCATCAGCGGGATCAGGTCGTCCACGCTGGGATAGGGATAGACGTAGTGCAGGCGCACCCAGACGCCCAGTTCGCCCAACGCCTGCGCCAGATCGAGGAGGCGGGTCTTCACCGGCTTGCCGCCCCAGAAGCCGGTGCGGTACCTGACGTCGACGCCATAGGCGCTGGTGTCCTGCGAGACGATGAGCAGTTCCCTGACGCCGGCGGCGACGAGGTTCTCCGCTTCGCGCATGACGTCGCTGACGGGGCGGCTGAGGAGGTCGCCGCGCAGCGAGGGAATGATGCAGAAGGTGCAGCGGTGGTTGCAGCCTTCTGAAATCTTCAGGTAGGCGTAGTGCCGAGGCGTCAGCCTGATGCCCTGGGGCGGCACCAGATCCTCGAACGGGTCGTGGGGTTTGGGCAGATGCCGGTGCACTTCCTGCATCACCTGCTCGGCGGCGTGCGGGCCGGTGACGGCAAGCACCTGCGGGTGGGCCGCCAGCACCACGTCCTCCTTCGCGCCGAGGCAGCCGGTGACGATGACGCGGCCGTTCTCGGCCAGCGCCTCGCCGATGGCATCGAGCGATTCGGCGACGGCGGCGTCGATGAAGCCGCAGGTGTTCACCACGACGAGGTCGGCGCCGGCATAGTCCGGCACGATGGCGTAACCCTCGGCGCGCAGGCGGGTGAGGATCTGTTCGGAATCGACGGTGGCCTTGGGGCAGCCGAGGGAGACGAAGCCCACCTTGGGGGGAGCGGCTTTCTTGCGGGACATGCTGTCGGGGGGAGAGCGTGCGGCGGGTTCCGGGCCGCGGGGATCAGGCTTACTTCTTTTCCGGCGAAGGCTCTTGCGCGGTTTCCTGCTTGTCGGCCGGCCGGCCGGCCGGCGCGACGAAATTCGGAAACTGGAAGCCGGACAACATGTTGCGCGTCTGGCTCTCGATCTGTTCCTGCATCTGCATGAACATGTTCTTCGACTGCTCCATGTAGGTACCCATCATGCTCTGCATGGCGGGGCCCTGGAAGTTGAGGAACTGCGCCCACAGGTCCTTGCTGGCCGGATTGTTCTCGCCGTACATGGCCTGCGCCTGCTCCTGCAGCTTGGCCTGCATGTCGGTGAAGGCCTTGATGTTGCCCTCGAGGTATTTGCCCATCATGCCCTGCATGGCATTGCCGTAGAAGCGGATCATCTGCGAAAGCAGGTCGCTGGTGAACATCGGCATGCCGCCGGTTTCCTCCTCGAGGATGATCTGCAGCAGGATGCTGCGCGTGAGGTCTTCGCTGCTCTTGGCGTCGACGACCCGGAAATCCTCGTTCTTCAGCACCAGTTCCTTGACATCGGCCAGGGTGATGTAGGAACTCGTCCGTGTGTCGTAGAGCCGCCGGTTCGGGTATTTCTTGATCAGTCTGGCTTCAGCCATGCTCGCGTTCCTCCCCAATATCGGACAATTATACGCAGAATGCCGCGGCCGCACGGCGCGCCCGCGGCATCAGCCCATGTGCAATCCGCCGTTGATCGACAGGGTCGATCCCGTCATGTAGCCGGCGTATTCGGAAGACAGGTAGGCCACCAGCTTGCCGATCTCCTCCGGCCGGCCCAGCCGCCCCATCGGAATCTGGGCGACGATCTGCTCGCGCACCTCCGGCTTGATCGCCATGACCATGTCGGTGCCGACGTAGCCCGGGGCGATGGCGTTGACCGTCACCCCCTTGCGCGCCACTTCCTGGGCGATGGCCTTGGTGAAGCCGAGGATGCCGGCCTTCGCCGCCGAATAATTGGCCTGGCCGAACTGGCCCTTGACGCCGTTCACCGACGAGATGTTGATGACCCGCCCCCAGCCGCGCTCGGCCATGCCGGGCAGCACCTGATGGGTGACATTGAACACGCTGTTGAGGTTCACGTCGATGACGGCGTTCCAGTCCGCCGCCGGCATCTTGCGGAACATGTTGTCGCGGGTGATGCCGGCATTGTTCACCAGCACGTCGACCGGCCCGATCTCCGATTCGATGCGCCTGACCATCGCGTTGCAGGAATCGTAGTCGGCCACGTTGCCCTCGGCGGCGTGAAACGTGAAACCGGCGGCCTTGTTCTGCGCCAGCCACTCTTCCCTCTGCGGAAAACCGGGCAGGCAGTTGGCCACCACGACGAATCCCTCCTCGGCCAGCGCCCGGCAGATCGCCGTGCCCAGTCCGCCCATGCCACCCGTAACGAGCGCTACCCTCTTCGACATCGCAGTGTTTCCTATATGACAACAATGAAACTTGAAAACCGGCTGCCGCCGAGCCTGGCGGCGGCCGGGACAAAACTCAGAACATGTGCTGGCCGCCGTTGATCGAGATGTTGGCGCCCGTCAGGAACGCCGCCTCCTCGGAGGCCAGATAGGCCACCAGGCCGGCCACCTCCTCCGGCTTGCCCAGCCGTCCCTGCGGGATCTGCGGCAGGATCTTCGAGTCCAGCACCTCCTGCGGGATCGCCATCACCATCTTGGTGCCGATGTAGCCCGGGCTGATGGTGTTCACCGTCACGCCCTTCTTCGCCACTTCCAGCGCCAGCGCCTTGGTGAAGCCGTGCATGCCGGCCTTGGCGGCGGAGTAGTTGGTCTGGCCGAAGGCGCCCTTCTGGCCGTTTACGGAAGAGACGTTGACGACCCGGCCCCAGCCGCGCTCCATCATGCCGTCCATCACCTGCTTGGTCATGTTGAAGACGCTGTCGAGGTTGGTCTTCATGACCACGTCCCAATCGCCCTTGGTCATTTTCCTGAACGTCATGTCGCGCGTGATGCCGGCATTGTTGACCAGCACGTCGACCGGCCCGAGCTCCTTCGCCACCGTGTCCACGCAAGCCTTGCAGGAATCGAAGTCGGCGACGTCGCAGGGATAGGCGTGGAAGTCGAAACCCTGCGCCTTCATCTGCTTCAGCCAGTCGCCGGCCTTGGTATTGCTCGGGCTGTAGGTCGTCACCACCCTGTAGCCCAGCGCGGCCATCTTGATGCAGATCGCCTCGCCCAGTCCGCCCATGCCACCCGTTATCAGTGCCACTCTCGACATGATTCTCTCTCCTTTGCTTGACGGGGAATTTGCTTGTTGCGCGCGGCCGCGTTTCCCCTGTTGCGCGGCCGGTCTAGGGCGTGTTCTCAATCATTCTGTCGGATGCGTTGTGGCCAAAAGCGTCGGATGCTAGGCGCGCGACGAAGTCAATGGCCGCCCCCTTGACGAGGAGCGCAACGACGCAGCCGGCGCTTTTGGCCGCAACCCGAAGGGAACGGGTCTTTCCGGGCGCATGGCCGCGTTGCGGCGGCTCGCCGTGGAATGACCACTGTCTTCGCCGCCGCGCCTTGCCCTACGCCCGGAAAGCCCCGTTCGCACCGACAGAATGATTGAGAACACGCCCTAAGCCCTTTCCTTGACGTAGCGTCCCGGCGCCGCCTCGATCGGCTTGTGGCGACGGCTGCCGAACTTCTTCGGTGCGGGGCGCTCCGCGCCGGCATGGCCCCTGAGCCATTCGATCCAGTGCGGCCACCAGCTGCCCTTGTGCTCGGTGGCGCCGGCGAGCCAGTCGTCGGACGTCGCGGCCGCCGCATCGTTGCGCCAGTGGCTGCGCTTGCCCTTGGCCGGCGGGTTCACCACCCCGGCGATGTGGCCGCTGGCACCCATGACGAAGGTCGTCTCGCCGCCGAGCAGCCCGCGCGAGAGGTAGGCGCTCTGCCAGGGCACGATGTGGTCCTCGCGGCTGGCGTAGAGGTAGGCCGGCATGTCGAGCCGGCCAAGGTCGGCCGTCGTGCCGCACATCGCCAGCCGGCCCGGCTCGCGCAGGGCGTTTTCCAGGTAGAGGTGGCGCAGATACCAGACGGCGAAGGGCCCGGGCAGGTTGGTGCCGTCGGCATTCCAGTAGAGCAGATCGAAGGCCGGCGGCTTGCCGCCCTTCAGGTAGTTGCCGACAACGTATTGCCAGATCAGATCGTTGGCGCGCAGGCTGGAGAAGGCCGCTGCCAGTTCGGCGCCGCGCAGCAGCCCGCCCTGCCCGATCGCCTTCTCGCGCGCTTCGAGCGAGATCGGGTCGACGTAATGGGTGACTTCGCCGCCGTCGGAGAAGTCGAGCAGCGAAGTGAGCAGGGTCAGGCTCGACACCGGGTCCGCGCCGCGCGCCTTGGCGACGGAGAGCGCGGCAGCGAGAATGGTGCCGCCGACGCAGAAGCCGAGGGCGTTCACCCGGTCGGCGCCGCCCACTTCCCGCGCGACTTCGAGCGCCTTGAGCGCGCCGAGTTCGAGGTAGTCGTCCCAGCCGAGATGGCCGAGCTCGGCCTGCGGATTGCGCCAGGAGACGAGGAACACCGTCATGCCCTGCTCCACGGCATGGCGCACGAAGGAATTTTCCGGCTGCAGGTCGAGGATGTAGAACTTGTTGATGCAGGGCGGCACGATCAGCAGCGGCCGCTCATGTACCTTTTTCGTCGCCGGCGCGTACTGGATGAGCTGGATCAGCGCGTTCTCGAAGATCACCTGGCCCGGCGTCACCGCCAGGTTGCGACCGACCTCGAAGGCGTCGTCGTCGGTCATCGAGATGCGGCCCTTGCCGAGGTCGGCGAGCAGGTTGCGCAGGCCGTCGGTGATGCTGGCGCCCTGCGTGGCCAGCGCCTTCGAAATGAATTCCGGATTGGTCGCGGCGAAATTCGACGGTGCCATGGCGTCGACGAACTGGCGCGTGAAGAATTTCAGCCGGTCGCGGGCATCTGCGTCGCCCGGCATCGCCTCCGCCAGGCTGACGAGGAACTCGGCATTGAGCCGGTAGGCCTGGCGCAGATAATCGTAGTAGGGGCTTTCCGACCATTCGGTTGCGGCAAAGCGCTTGTCCTTTACCTCGGCCGGCGTGCCGCCCCGCAGCATGGACTGCCACAGTGCGATATGGCGTTCGGCAAAGACTTTCTGCAGGCCGGCGATGGCCTCATTCCGGGGCAGGTGCGGCAGGGAAGCCGTCGCGGCATTCGGCGCGGCGCCGGCCGCCGGCTGCTGCGCCATGAAATTCATGAACCCCTGCGCGAACGCCTGACCGGCCTGAAAAAGGTGCTGCATGGCAGCCGCATCGGGCTGCGAATTACCGGACATCGACCGCTCTCCCTATGACGATTGCAAGATGGCAAGCGTCGGATTCAATGGGAATTTTGCACCGCAGCATAATCCCTGTCAACGCCGCTGGCAAGGATAGAATCTAGAATCCGGACATGTACATCGTCGCCATCGGCTGGTTGTGGGTTGTCCTGATGATGGCCGTGACGGAAACCAGCATCACGGCGGGCATCCTGACCTTCATTTTCTACGGGCTGGCCCCGCTCGCCCTATTTCTCTGGCTGGCCGGCACGCCGGCGCGGCGGCGGCGCTCAATGCTCGACGAGAAAGTGCGCCAGGAGAATGGTGCCGACGCCGGCCGCGATGAGTAGCACCTGCTGCAGCGTGGCGGCCAGGGCGGTGCGCTTGTGCAGGCCGGGAATCAGGTCGGCCACGGCGACGTAGATCATGCTGGCCGCGCCCAGGGCCAGGAACACCGGCACCACGCCCTGCACCGCCGACAGGGCGAAATAGGCCAGCAGCCCCCCGGCCAGGGTGGCCAGGCTGGACAGCAGGTTGAAGGCCAGCGCCTTCAGGCGCGAGTAGCCCGAATGCAGCAGGATCAGGAAATCGCCCACTTCCTGCGGGATCTCGTGGGCGATGATGGCCAGCGCGGTGACGATGCCCAGCCGCACGTCCTGCATGAAGGCGGCGGCGATCAGCACGCCATCGACGAAGTTGTGGAAGGTGTCGCCGACCAGGATGAGCAGGCCGCTGCGGCCGTGATCGTCCTGTGCGGCATGGGTCTCGTGTCCTTCGCAGTGATCGTCGTGGCAGTGGCGCCACAGCACCAGCTTTTCCAGTACGAAGAAGCCGAGGATGCCGGCCAGCACGATCGCCATCGCCGTGCCGGCATCGCCTTGGGCCTCGACGGCATGGGGCAGCACCTCGAGGAAGGCCGCCCCCAGCAACGCGCCGATGGCATAGCTGATGAGGTGGGTGATCCAGGCGCTGCGCGCCGTCAGGGCGAAGACGGCGGCGGCCAGCACCGACAACGCGCCACCGGCGATCGAGGCGGCGAAGATCCAGGCGAGAACGGACATGGGCGCGGATTATACGCGGCGCATCAGTGCCGGGCGGCCGGCCGGTTCACCAGCCAGATGCCCAGTGCCACCAGCAGCAGTGCCGCCGCCAGCGCGGAAGACACCTTCTCCGAGAGCAGCAGCGCCCCCGCCAGCACGCCGAACAGCGGGGTCAGAAAGGAGAACGCCGCCAGCCGGCCGGCCGGATAGGTCGCCACCAGCCAGAACCAGACCAGATAGCTGGCGAAGGCCACCAGCACGGCCTGGTAGGCAAGGCTCGCCAGCACCAGCGGCGTCAGGGCGATGATGCCCGGCTCGCCCAGCGCCATCGACACCCAGGGCAGCAGCAGGGCCGATCCGGCGAGCTGGTAGAACAGCGTCTTGGCGGGACTGACTTTCGCCAGGACGCTGCCCTTGATCACCAGCGTGGTGGCCGCCCACAGCACCGCAGCGAGGATCAGCATGCCGTCCCCCAGCAACTGACTTTTCGTCGGCAGGCCGAGCGACTCGCCGAAGGCGGCGAGGATGCCGGCGAAGGCGCAGGCCAGTCCCAGCCACTGCAATCCGCGCAGGCGCTCCCCCGGCAGGAAGCAGTGCGCGCCGAGGGCGATCATGAAGGGCGCCGTATACAGGAAAACCACCCCGCGCGAGGCGGTGGTGTAGGTAAGCCCCCAGTAGATCAAGGCAAACTCGCCGGCGAACAGCACCGCCGAAATAAGCCCCGGCACGAGCGTCCCGTCGCGGTCGAACAGGCGGATGCCCTTGTGCGCCGCCCAGGCCCAAACCAGCACGGCGGCGCCGGTCGAACGCAGGCTGGCCTGCCAGACCGGCGAGATGCCGGCATTGGCCACCTTGATCGCCACCTGCTGCAGACCCCAGGCGGCGCACAGAACAACCATCAGGACCATGGCGGTGGTGTCGAGGTGCGTTTTCCTTTCCATCGGGTCTATTCCATCCAGATCAGCGTGGCCATGCGGCCGGTGGTTTTTTCCCGGCGGAAGGAGTAGAAGCGCTGCGGATCGCGGCAGGTGCAGAAGCCACCGCCGAAAACGCGTTCCACGCCCAGGCCATGCAGGCGCAGCCCTGCCAGCCGGTAGAGGTCGGCCAGCCACTTGCCGTTCTCCTGCGCAGCGAAGGCCGCCGCCGCGTCGGGCGAATGCGCGAGGAAGGCCGCGCGCACCTCCGCGCCGACCTCGAAAGCCTGCGGGCCGATGGCCGGGCCGAGCCAGGCCAGCAGGTGCGCAGGCGGCTCGTTCATCGCCCGCAGCGTCGCCTCGATGACGCCGCCGGCGAGGCCGCGCCAGCCGGCGTGCGCCGCGGCGACCACAGTGCCGGCGTCGTTGCACAGCAGCACCGGCAGACAGTCCGCCGTCAGGACGGCGCACACCCGGCCGGCACGGCGCGTGAAGGCGGCATCGGCCGCGACCCCTTCGACGGCATCCTCGGCGCACACCACGGCATGGCCATGCACCTGGGAGAGCCAGAGCGGTTCGGCCGGCAGATGCGTGCGCAAGCGGCACCGGTTCTCGGCCACGAAGCCGGGGTCGTCGCCGACATGCTCCGCCAGATTCATCGACGCATAAGGACCGGTGCTCACGCCGCCCGACCGCGTCGTGACCAGGGCGCGCACGCCGGCCGGCGCCGGCCAGTCCGGCACGATCCAGTCGTTCATGTCGTTTCCGCCCGCAGGGAATCGAGCAGCGCGGAGAAGTCATCCGGCAACGGGGCCTCCCAGGCCACCTCCTCGCGCGTCGCCGGATGCGTGAGCGCCAGGCGCCAGGCATGCAGGGCCTGGCGCGGGAAATCGGCCAGCGCCGTTTGCGCCTTGCGGCGCGGCCCATAGACCGGATCGCCGACGAGCGGATGGCCGAGCTGGGTCATGTGCACGCGGATCTGGTGGGTGCGCCCGGTCTCCAGGGCGCATTCGAGCAGGGTGGCGCGGGTGAAGCGCTCCAGCACGCGGTAGTGCGTGCGCGCGGCGCGGCCCGAGCCGACCACCGCCATCCTGGTGCGCCGCACCGGATGGCGCCCGATCGGCGCGTCGACGACGCCGTCGCGGACGACGCGGCCGTGCGCCAGCGCGAGATACAGCCGCTTCACGCTGCGCGCGGCGAGCTGGCGCACCAGGTCGGTTTGCGCCTCCAGCGTCTTCGCCACCACAAGCAGGCCGCTGGTGTCCTTGTCGAGGCGATGCACGATGCCGGCGCGCGGAATGCCGGCGAGGTGCGGAGCGTGGTGCAGCAGGGCGTTGAGCAGCGTACCCTGCCAGTTGCCGCTGCCGGGGTGCACCACCAGGCCGGCCGGCTTGTCGACGACCAGGATGTGGGCGTCCTCGAAAACGATGGCGAGCGGGATGGCTTCCGGCTGCTGCGCGGCGTCCTCCGGCAAAGTCATGGCCGCGATGGCGACGCGCTCGCCGCCCCACACCTTGCGCCGCGCATCCGCCGCCGTGTCGTCGAGGCTGACTTTCCCCTGTTTCACCCAGGCGGCGAGGCGGCTCCTCGAATGCTCGGGCAGCAGGCGCGCCAGCGCCTGGTCGAGGCGCAGGCCGGCGCAGTCGGCGGGAATTTCAAGGATGCGCGGCGGCGGTGCGATATAATCGGCGCGGTTCGAATTCGAGGCATTCACGATGCGTAGTCTAGCTTTAATCCTCGCCTTGCTGCTCGGCGGCTGCGGGCTGCTGCCGGAACTCAAGGACGAGACCACCGGCTGGTCGGCCAACCGGCTGTACTCCGCCGCGAAGGAAGCCATGGGCGACGGCTCCTACGAGAAGGCCGTCCAGTATTTCGAGATCCTCGAATCGCGCTATCCCTACGGCCGCTACGCCCAGCAGGCGCAGATCGAAATCGCCTACGCCTACTACAAGGCAAGCGAGCCGGCCTCCGCCATCGCCGCCTGCGACCGCTTCATCAAGCTGCACCCGAACCACCCCAACGTGGACTACGTCTATTACCTGAAAGGACTGGTGAATTTCAACGAGGACCTGGGCATCCTCGGCTATGTCAGCATGCAGGACCAGTCCGAGCGCGACCCGAAGGCGGCGCGCGAGTCCTTCGTCGCCTTCAGGGAGCTGGTGCTGAAGTACCCCAACAGCAAATACGCCGCCGACGCCTCGGCGCGCATGAAATACCTGGTAAACGCGCTGGCTTCGCACGAAGTGCACGTCGCCCGCTATTACCTCAAGCGCGGCGCCTACGTCGCCGCCGCCAACCGCGCCCAGTTCGCCGTCAAGACCTACCTCGACGCGCCGGCCAACGAAGAAGCCCTGTTCATCCTGGTCAAGGCCTACGACGCGCTCGGCATGGACGAGCTGCGCGACGACGCCGAGCGCGTCATGCGCACCAACTTCCCCAACAGCGACTACTACAAGCGCGGCATCGACCGCAAGGAACCGTGGTGGAAGCTGTGGTGAGCCGGCAGGTCTGTCTTCAGGCCGACGAGAGAAGGAAATCCGACCGAAGGCAGTGCAAAGCCACCCGGGGCAGGAGTCGCGGACGGTCGGGCTGAAGCCCGACCTACCGGCCGATGGCGATCAGGACGCTGCAGGGCGCGTCTTCGATCAGGGTGGCGCCGACCGAGCCTTTCCACCAGCGCGACATGAAGAAGCCGTGCTTGCGATGGCCGACGACGATCAGGTCGGCGTGCAGTTCTCCGGCGATACGGCAGATCTCGTCCACCGGTTCGCCGGTGACGACGTGGCCCTCGGCCTTGACCCCGCGCTCATCGAGCAGCATCAGGCCCTCGTCGAGAATCTCCGCAAAACGCCGGTTCTCGTCCTCCTGCAGGGTATCCGGCACGAAGCCCTCGGTCAGGTAGAGCCCGGCCATCAGCGGCGCCACCGCCAGCAGGTGAATTTCGGCATGCAGGAAATTATTGATGTCGGCGCACTCGAGCAGCGCCGTGCGCCCGCTCTGCGATCCGTCGTAGGCCAGCAGCACTTTCCGGTACATGGTTGGAACCCCTCCGGCTGTTGTGGTCGGATCGATGGTAATGGAAGGCGGGCGGCGGTTCAATCATCCCTGTTGATATACTTTGCCGCCCCGACCATCAGGCGACGCCCATGCAGCCAGACATCGACTCCCCGGAACTGACCCTCGGCATCGCCGGCGCCGGCGCCATGGGCCGCGGCATCGCCCAGATCGCCGCCCAGGCCGGCCTCCGGGTCCTGCTCTTCGACCTGCAGCCCGGCGCCGCGGCGGCGGCGCGGGAGACACTCGCCGCCACCCTGGCCGGGCTGGCCGCCAAGGGCAGGATCGAGGTTGCGGCGGCCGAGGCCGCCGTCGCCCGCATCGCGCCGGTCGCGGCGCTGGAAGCCTTCGCCCCCTGCCATGTCGTGGTCGAAGCCATCGTCGAGAAACTCGAGGCCAAGCGCCAGCTGTTCGCCGCGCTGGAGGACATCGTCGGCGAGGATTGCGTGCTGGCCAGCAACACGTCCTCGCTCTCGGTGACCGAAATCGCCGCCGCCTGCCGCCGGCCGGGACGCGTCGCCGGCTACCATTTCTTCAACCCGGTGCCGCTGATGAAGGTCGTCGAGGTCATCGACGCCCTGCTCACCGAGCCCTGGGTCGGCGACGCCCTCGTCGCGCTCGCCCGGCGCCTGGGCCACGCGCCGGTGCGCGCCAGGGACACCCCCGGCTTCATCGTCAACCACGCCGGCCGCGGCTATGTCACCGAAGCCCTGCGCCTGGCCGGCGAGAACGTCGCCGCATTCCACGTCATCGACGCCATTCTGCGCGAGGCGGCCGGCTTCCGCATGGGCCCGTTCGAGCTGCTCGACCTGACCGGCCTCGACGTCTCGCATCCGGTGATGGAGTCGATCTACCGCCAGTACTACGGGGAGCCGCGCTACCGGCCCTCCGCCCTGGCGGCGCAGCGCCTTGCCGGCGGATTGCTCGGCAGGAAGAGCGGACGCGGCTTCTACGCCTACCCGGACGGCAAGCAGCAGGTGCCGCCGGCGCCGGCCGCTCCCGCCGCGCGGCCGCCTCGCGTCTGGGTGAGCGGCGAACGGCCGCCCTTCGCCGCCGCCGTGCGCGAACTGGTATTCCGGCTCGGCGGCACGCTCGACGAAAGTCAGTCGCCGCAGGACGGCGCCTTGTGCGTCGTCACGCCGCTCGGCGAGGACGCCACGGCCTGCGCCGTACGCGAAGGACTGGATGCGGCGCGCACCGTCGCCATCGACGCGCTCTGCGGACTCGATCGCCACCGCACCCTGATGACCACCCCGCTCACCTCGGTCGCCGCGCGCGACGAAGCCCGCGGCCTGTTCGCCGCCGACGGCGTGCCGGTTTCCCTCGTCCGCGACAGCGCCGGATGCGTGGCGCAGCGCGTGCTGGCGCACATCGTCAACATCGGCTGCGACATCGCCCAGCAGGGCATCGCCACGCCGGAAGACATCGACCGCGCCGTCACCCTCGGCCTCGGCTACCCGAGAGGACCGCTGGCGCTGGGCGACGCCCTCGGCCCGCGCACCGTCCTCGCCATCCTGGAGAACCTGCAGGGTTTCTATGGCGACCCGCGCTACCGCCCCAGCCCGTGGCTGAAGCGACGCGCCGCACTGGGCGCCTCCCTGCTGACCCCCGAGTCCGCCTAGCCCGATGACGCTCGACGCCCGCACCATCCTGCTGCTGATGGCCTTCACGGCGGTGCCCACCGCCCTGGTGCTGGTGGCCGTCTCGCGCTTCTATGCCGCCCGCGTGCGCGGCGTCGGCCACTGGACCTGGGCCAACGTCGCGCTGGCCGCCGGCCTGCTGCTGCTCGGCCTGTCGCAGACCGCCAACGACCTTCCTGCCCGCGTCGGCGGCAACACCCTGCTGGTGCTGACCACCGCCCTCTACTATCTTGCCATCCAGCGTCTGCTCGGCGACCGGCCGAACACGCGCCTGGCCTGGTCGACGGTGGCCGCGTCCGGCGTCATTTTCATCCTGCTGTGGTCGACGGCCGCCCCCTACCGCCTCGCGGTCGGGACGCTGTCCATCGCGCTGGTCATCCTCACCGGCCTCAGCGCCGCCCGGCTGCTGTTGCCGCTTGCGGACGACAAGCCGGTCTCGCACCGCTTCACCGGCCTGCTCTTCCTCATCGGCTGCACGCTGATGGCGCTGCGCCTCGGCTTCATGCTCATCTCCGACAGCCCGCCGACGCACCTCTTCGCTTCAAGCCTCTGGCACGGCATGATCCTCGGCGGCGCCCACATCATCACGATGCTGATGAGCCTGGGCTTCGCCCTGATGATCGTCGACCAGCTCGCCTCCGAACTGAACCGGCTGGCCACGCTCGACGCGCTGACCGGCATCGGCAACCGCCGCGTCTTCTACAGCCATGCCGAGTCTGAAATGGCGCGTTGCCGGCGCAAGGGCACGCCGTTGTCGCTGCTGATGATCGATCTCGACCGCTTCAAGTCGATCAACGACACGCTCGGCCATGCCGCCGGCGACGACACCCTGCGCCGCTTCGCCGCGCTGGTCGGTCCGCACCTGCGCGAATACGACTTTTTCGCCCGTCTCGGCGGCGAGGAGTTCGCCGTGCTGCTGCCCGACGCCGGCGAGGAAACGGCCGTCGCCATCGCCGAACGGCTGCGCGAGCTGACCGAGGCCGAGCGCCTGCCCGCGCCCGGTTTCCCGGCGCCCACCACCGCCAGCATCGGCGTGGCGCAGCTGCGCTCCGGCGAGGACGGCATCGACGCGCTCATGCATCGCGCCGACCAGGCGCTCTATGCCGCCAAACGCGGCGGGCGCAACCGCGTCGTCGCCGCCTCCTGGCTGCAGGATCCGCAAATGTCGGCACCGTCGCCGGCCACGGCCTGATGGTCGACTGGAACGCCATCGACACCGTCCTGCTCGACATGGACGGCACCCTGCTCGACCTGCATTTCGACAACCATTTCTGGCAGGAGCACGTCCCGGTGCGCTATGCCGAGCGGCATGGCCTGCCCCACGCCGAGGCGCGCAACCGCCTGACCGACATCTATCGTGCCAGGGCCGGTACGCTGGACTGGTATTGCGTCGACTACTGGACGCGCGAGTTGCAGCTCGACATCGCCCGCCTGAAGGAGGAAGTGGCGCACCTGATCGCCGTCCATCCGGACGTGCCGCGCTTTCTCGATGCGTTGCGCGCGGCCGGCAAGGGCGTGGTGCTCGTCACCAACGCCCACCGGAAGAGCCTCTCCCTGAAGATGGCGCGCACCGGATTGCAGGTGCATTTCGACCTGCTCGTCACCTCGCACGAGGTCGGCCGGCCCAAGGAGGATCCCGCCTTCTGGCCGGCGCTGCGCGCGACGGTACCTTACGACCCGGCGCGCACCCTGCTCATCGACGACAGCCTGCCGGTACTGCGCGCGGCGCGTGCGGCCGGCCTCGCCCACCTGCTCGCCGTCCACCGCCCCGACACGCGCCAGCCCGACAAGGACGTCGGCGAGTTCGCCGCCCTGCGCCACTTCGCGGACATCATGCCGGGGCATTCCTGATCGGGCCCCTCGCCGCCGCGACGCCCCCGCCGCAGCGACGCTTTGAGTAGCGCGGATCGCATGCTATTTTTACGAACCGGACAACAAGCCGATCCGCAAGGAGGACGCACATGCTGGGCCTGATGCAGAACCTGCCGCTGATGATTTCGTCGCTCATCCGCCATGCCGACCGCTACCACGGCGACACCGGGATCGTCTCGCGCGAAACCACCGGCGGCCTCCATCGCTATGCCTACCGCGACGCCCACCGCCGTTCGCGCCAACTGGCCCGCGCGCTGATTTCATCGGGGGTCAAGCCGGCCGACCGCGTCGCGACGCTGGCCTGGAACAACCACCGCCACTTCGAGCTGTATTTCGGCGTCTCCGGCATGGGTGCCATCCTCAACACCATCAACCCGCGCCTGTTTCCCGAACAGATCGCCTTCATCATCAACCATGCCGAGGACAGCCTGGTCTTCTTCGACCTGACCTTCCTGCAGCTGGTCGAGGGTGTCGCGCCGCACTGCAAGGGGGTCAAGGCCTGGGTGGCGCTGACCGACCGCGCCCACATGCCGGAATCGAAGCTCGACCTGCTTTGCTACGAGGAGCTGGTCAACGCCCATTCCGACGACTACGACTGGCCCGAGTTCGACGAGCACACCGCCTCCTCGCTGTGCTACACCTCCGGCACCACCGGCAACCCGAAGGGCGCGCTCTACTCGCATCGCTCGACGGTGCTGCACGCCTACGGCTCGGCCCTGCCGGATGCGCTCAACCTCTCCGCCCGAGACACCGTGCTGCCTGTGGTGCCGCTGTTCCACGTCAATGCCTGGGGCCTGCCCTACGCCTGCGCGCTGACCGGCGCCAGACTGGTGATGCCGGGGCCGCAGCTCGACGGGCCCAGCCTGCATGAACTCTTCGAGGCGGAAAAGGTGACGGTCAGCGCCGGCGTGCCGACAATCTGGCTCGGCCTGCTGCAGCACCTGCAGGGCCAGGGACTGAAGCTGTCCACCGTCAAGCGACTGGTCATCGGCGGCTCGGCGGCGCCGCCGGCGATGATCCGCACTTTCGACGAGCAGTTCGGCATCACCGTGCTGCACGCCTGGGGCATGACCGAGATGAGCCCGCTCGGCACCGTGAACACCCCCAAGGGCAAACACCTCGATCTGTCAGCCGCCGAGCGCGACAGTTTGCGCCTCAACCAGGGTCGTCCCATCTATGGCGTGGACATGAAGATCGTCGACGACGCGGGCAAGGAACTGCCGCGCGACGGCAAGGCCTTCGGCGACCTGCTGGTGCGCGGGCCGTGGATCGTCTCCGGCTATTTCAAGGGCGAGGGCGGCAACGTCCTGCGCGAGGGCGGCTGGTTCCCCACCGGCGACGTCGCCACGCTCGACCCCGACGGCTACATGCAGATCACCGACCGCTCCAAGGACGTCATCAAGTCGGGCGGCGAGTGGATCAGCTCGATCGACCTGGAGAACCTCGCCATGGCCCACCCGGCCGTGGCCGAAGCGGCGGTGATCGGCGTCGCCCACCCGAAGTGGGACGAGCGGCCGCTGCTGATCGTGGTCAGGAAGCAGGACCAGGCGTTGACGCGCGACGAACTGCTGGATTTCATGCGCGACAAGATCGCCAAGTGGTGGCTGCCCGACGACGTCGTCTTCGTCGACAACCTGCCTCACACCGCCACCGGCAAGCTGCTGAAGACCAAGCTCCGCGAAGCCTTCCGCGACCACAAGCTGCCCGCGTAAACCATCGTGTTTCGCTTGTCGGAACGCGTCCTGCCGCCTATCGGCTCAAGTTTTCCCCGGGCAGGCCGTCAATCGTTGGTAACCCCAACAAAATCGTGTAAGCTCGAACCAAGCAGATGCTTGGCTCGACCGACACGAGAGGAACGCCGGAAACATGATCTATACGCTGCACGAAATGCAATACGCCGCCAACGCCCCGTTGAGGCTCCTGGCGGAGGCCAGCCAGCAACTCTTCACCAACCCGTTCAGCCCCCTCGCCTACCTGCCCCAGAGCAGCCGCGTCGCCGCCGGCTCGGAACTGCTGGCGCGCGTCGCCAGGCGCTACGAGAAGCCTGAGTTCGGACTCGACCATACCCTCATCGACGGCAAGGCGGTGGCGGTGCGGGAAGAGGTGGTCGAATCGAAGCCCTTCTGCAACCTGCTGCGCTTCCGCCGCGAATCGGCGCCCGAACAGCCGAAGGTGCTGCTGGTGGCGCCGCTCTCCGGTCATCACGCCACGCTGCTGCGCGACACCGTGCGCGCGCTGCTGCCGGACCACGACGTCTACATCACCGACTGGATCGACGCCCGCCAGGTGCCGCTCGCCGAAGGCTATTTCCACTTCGCCGACTACGTCGCCTACGTCAGGGACTTCCTCCGCCTGCTCTCGCCCGGCGCGCACGTCATTTCGGTGTGCCAGCCGACGGTGCCGGTGCTGGCCGCCGTCTCGCTGATGGCGGCCGAGGACGATCCGGCCCAGCCGCGCAGCATGACGCTGATGGGCGGACCGATCGACACGCGCCGCGCGCCGACCGAGGTCAACCGCTACGCCAAGACGCGCAGCCTGCGCTGGTTCGACGCCCACGTCATCACCCGCGTGCCGCTGAAATACCCCGGCTACATGCGGCGCGTCTATCCCGGCTTCCTGCAGCATTCCGGCTTCGTCGCCATGAATTCCGACCGCCATCTGCAGGCGCACATCGATTTCTACAATCATCTGGTGGAAGGCGACGGCGAATCGGCCGAGGCGCACCGCAGGTTCTACGACGAGTACAACGCCGTGATGGACCTGTCGGCCGAGTACTACCTGGAAACCCTCGACATGGTCTTCATGCGCCACCTGCTGCCGCTGGGCGAGATGACCGTCGCCGGCCGTCGCGTCAAGCCCTGGGCCATCCGCGACACGGCGCTGTTTACCGTCGAGGGGGAACTCGACGACATCTCCGGCCCCGGCCAGACCGAGGCGGCGCACGACCTGTGCAGCAACATCCCGGCCGGGAAAAAGGACCATTATCTCGTGCCGGGGGTCGGCCATTACGGCATCTTCAGCGGCAAGCGCTGGCGCGAAACGGTCTGTCCGCGCGTGCGCGAGTTCATCCGCCGCAACGCCTGAGCCGGCCGCCGCAGCGCTGTTGCGCCGTTGCGGCAGCCCCGCTGTCTCAGTCTTCCTCTTCCGTGTCCGGCGCCCGCCGGCTTTCGTGGTGCTTGACGTCGCCGCGCTGGCGCCGGCCGTATTCCTCGACCTGGCGCTTGGCGGCATCGAAGGCGTCGCGCAGGGCGACGTAAAGATCCTCGTTCTTGTCCCGGTTCACCACGATCTCGCTGCCCGGCACCTTGATGTCGATGCGTACGTTGTGCAGCTTGCCCTGGTGGTGGTGCTTGTGCGGCAGTTCGACCGAGACATGGCAGCCGATAATGTGCGGATAGAAGGTCTCCAGCTTGGCGACCTTTTCGCGGATGTGCGTCTCCACCGCGTCGGAATGGGGAATGTCCTTGAAGGTGATCTGGACGGGTCTCTGCATGGCGACACCTGTTGTAAGTGGGTTGGTCGAAGGGCCGCTTTCAGCATAACCGCCGGCGGCGGCACGGCCTGTTGTTCATGACGCTACGCCTTGTCCCTGCTCTTGCGGCTGCCTTGTTTCCTGCCGGCGGCGGAGAAGGCCTGGCGCAGCGCCGTCAGCTCGGCCAGCTGGGTGGCGACCAGGTAGTTGATGGTGCCCTCCGGCACGAGGCCCTGCGCGTCCGGCTCGCCGGCCGGCACGCCGGTCAGCAGCTCGACGGCCTGGTCGACGTCCTCGACGGCATACACGGCGAACTTGCCCTCGGCGCAGGCAGCGACGACCTCCTCGCGCAGCATCAGGTGCTTGACGTTCGAGCGGGGGATGACGACGCCCTGCTCGCCGGTCAGGCCGCGCGCCTGGCAGATGTCGAAGAAGCCCTCGATTTTCTCGTTGACCCCGCCGATCGGCTGTACGCGACCGTACTGGTTCACCGAGCCGGTGATCGCCAGCGACTGCCGGATCGGCACGGCGGCCAGCGCCGAGAGCAGCGCGCAGAGTTCGGCCAGCGAGGCGCTGTCGCCCTCCACCGGCCCGTAGGACTGCTCGAAGACCAGGCTCGCCGAAAGCGACAGCGGCAGGCTGCGCGCGTAGCGCGCGGCGAGGAAGGCCGACAGGATCATCACTCCCTTGGAGTGGATCGCACCGCCCAGTTCGGATTCCCGCTCGATGTCGATGACGTCGCCCTCGCCGATGCGCGCCGTGGCGGTGATGCGCACCGGATGGGCGAACAGGGTGTCGCCGAGGTCGATCACCGCCAGGCCGTTCACCTGGCCGACATGACCGCCGCTGGAGTCGATCAGCAGGTTGTCGCGCAGGATCTGCTCCTGGATGGATTCGTGCAGACGACTGGCGCGATGGCGCCGGGCTTCCAGCGCCGCCTCGATGTCCTCGCGTCCGACTGTGGCGCGCCCCGCCTGGCCGGCGCGATGACTGGCTTCCTGCATCAGGTCGGAGAGCCGGCGCGTGCTGGCGGAGAGCTTCTCGGCGTCCCCGGCCAGACGCGCACTGTGCTCGATCATGCGCGCCACGGCCTCGCGCGCGAAGGGGCGCAGGCCGTAATGGCGTGCCAGCATGCCGAGAAAGCGGCCGTAGCTGCGCGTGTTCGGCTCGTTGCGCACGACATCGCTCTCGAAATCCGCGCCGACCTTGAACAACTCGTCGAACTCCGGGTCGTATTCCTTGAGCAGGTAGTAGAGGATGCGCTCGCCGACGAGCACCACCTTGACGTTGAGCGGCATGGCCTCCGGCTCCAGCGGCAGCGTGCTGGCAAAGCCGAAAACCTGGCCGAGTGACTCGATGCGCACCTGCGCCGAGCGCAACGCGCGCTTGAGGCCCTCCCAGGCATAGGGCTGGGAGAGCACCTTGACGGCATCGAGCACCAGATAGCCGCCGTTGGCGTGCTGCAGGGCGCCCGGCTTGATCAAGGTGAAGTTGGTCACCAGCGTGCCCATGTGGGCGACGCTGTCGACGCGGCCGACCAGGTTCGGGTAGATCGGGTTGTCCTCGAACACCACCGGCGCCGCCTTGGCCGCGCCGTTGTCGACCAGCAGGTTCACCTGGTAGCGGGCCAGCGAGATGCTGCCGCTGACGATGACGCCGCTCATGTCGCCCTCGGTCTTCGGCTGTTCGCGCAGCTCTTCTCCGCTCTCGATGACGTCGCGCCTCACTTCGTCGAGGAACTCCAGGATGTTGAGCAGATCGGTGTAGCGCTCCTTCAGTTCCTCGATGAGCTGGCCGACGGCCAGGCCCATGGTCTCGCGGCTGGCCTCCTTGATGCGTCCCTGCATCTCGCGCCGCCATTGCGGAAACTGGTGCATCAGTTTCTGCAGGCGCTCTCCGTACTCCTCGATCAGCCGGCCGATGCGGGTCTTTTCCTCGTCGGGCAGCTTCTCGAATTCCTCCGGCCCTATCGTCTCCTCGCCCTTGATGGGGGCGAAGACGAAGCCGTGCGGCGTGCGCAGCAGGGCGATACCCTTCTCGCCGGAGGCCTGGCCCAGTTCGCGCAGGGCGCCCTCCTCGCGCTGCTTGAACTCCTCCTGGATGGCTTCGATGCGGACGCGGTATTCCTCGCTCTCGAAAGCCGAGCCGATGGCCTTGGCCAGCTCGGCGACGAACTGCTGCATGTCGTGCCTGAGCCGGTCGCCGCGACCGGGCGGCATCCGCAGCAGGCGCGGCCTGTTCGGGTCGGAGAAATTGTTGACGTAGCACCAGTCGCTCGGTGCCGGCTCGCCGGCGGCCTTCGTCTCCAGCAGGCGCCGCACCGCGGCATGGCGGCCGCTGCCCGGCTCGCCCAGCACGAAGAGGTTGAAGCCGGGCTGCTTGATGTCGATGCCGAAGCGCACCGCATCGAGCGCGCGCGACTGGCCGACGATATCGGCGGCATCGACCAGCTCGACGGTGGATTCGAAGTCCAGCAGAGCGGGATCGCAGCGCCGCAGCAGCGACGCTGCGTCGAGAGGCGGAATCGTGGGCATTCGGGCTTTTCTATATTCGAATTTGCCGAACAACTATAACGCCCGCCCAATTCGCACACAAGGGATCATGCGGGTTCAGGTTTTCGTTCCCGGGCCGATAAGTCATTCAAACCGCCACCGTTGACGCCGGTCAACGAACGCATCGCCGATTGGCCATAGCTTTTGGAATCGAAAAGGTTCAAGATAACCGCAGCGTGAAGGAAGGAGATCGCCATGCCCAAGACCATACCTGCCACACCTTCGAGTTACGACCGCGCGCGCGTCATCGAAAGACCGGACGGATTCTATTGGCAGGACAAGGCCAGCGGCGAGGAGTACGGTCCCTTCCCCACCCTGCTCGAAGCGGCCGAAGACATGGAATACTGCGACGAGTCCGACTACGAGCCGGGCGAAACCCTGGCCGAGGCCGAGGACGAGTTGGGGATTTCAGACTGGATCGACCCGGACACGGGTGCGCTGGCGGAGGAAGGCCGGCCGCACATCGAGGATCACTGAACCCGCCGCCGCGGACATGCGATGCCGGGACGCGTGCTGGCGCAGGCGGAACTGATCGGCACCTACCAGAAGCGCCAGTAACGTGACCCTGCCCGATTACGAGGGCGGCAGCATCGTCAACTTGATGCGTTCGCTCGGCGACGCCTGCGGCGCGGCATCGCCGCCCTTTCCCTATCCGCCCCTGCGCGAGGCAAAAGTCAGTCTCCGCAAGACGGCGCGCAACATTGTCCTGCTGGTCATCGACGGCCTCGGCTACGACTACCTCCAGCGACACGGCGCGGGCGGACACCTGCAGCGGCACCTGCAAGCCTGCCTCACCTCGGTCTTCCCCTCCACCACCGCCAGTGCCGTCACCACCTATCTCACCGGCCTGGCGCCGCAGCAGCACGCCCTGACCGGCTGGCACATGTACTTTTCCGAGCTGGATGCCATCGCCGCCGTGCTGCCGCTCAGTCCGCGCGGCGACGGTGCATTCGATGCGCCGCCCGGCATGCTGTCGCGGCGGCTGTTCGGACATGCGCCCTTCACCGAACGCATCGCGCGACGCAGCGTCTTCGTCTCGCCGCAGGACATCGCCGGTTCGGAATTCAACCTCTATCACAGCGGCCGCGCCGCGGTACGCGGCTACAAGACGCTGGCCGAACTGTTCGGGCAGATCGCGGCAGCGATCCGGGAAGCCGTCATGCCTTCCTATCTCTACGCGTATTATCCGAAGCTCGACGCGCTGGCCCATCTCCACGGCGTCGCCAGCCCGCAGGTCGCGGCCCGGTTCGCCGCGCTCGACGAGGCCTTCGGCGCCTTTCTCTCCGCCATCGCCGGCAGCGATACGCTGGTGCTGGCCTGCGCCGACCACGGCTTCATCGATTCCCCGCCCGGGCGCCAGATCGATCTGGCGCAGCATCCCGACCTCGCGGCGACGCTGGCGCACCCGCTCTGCGGCGAGCGGCGCGTCGTCTACTGCTATGTCCGCCCCGGACAGGCCGCCCGCTTCGAGGATTACGTGGCAACGCACCTCGGCCATTGCCTGGACGCCTTCCCCAGCCGCAGCCTGATCGCGCAGGGCTGGTTCGGCCCGGGCGCGGCGGATCCGCGCCTGGCCGGGCGCATCGGCGACTACGTGCTGGTGATGCGCGACGACTGGACACTGCTGGACCGGGTGGCTGGCGAGAAGCAGCACCGCCAGATCGGCGTGCATGGCGGGGTCAGCGCCGACGAAATGCTGGTGCCGCTCGTGATCGCGGATACCGGGCGATGAAAATCCGCCCGCTTCACGCCTGGGACCTGGCGCCGAAGGAGGCGATGGCGCTGCAGTCGCGCCTGGCCGCCCGGATCGTCCGCGACGACGACTTCGGTCCGGTCACCCGCGTCGCCGGCGTCGATGTCGGCTTCGAGGACCATGGCACCATGACGCGCGCCGCCGTCGCGGTGCTCGCCTTTCCGTCGCTGCAATTGGAAGTTTCGGCCATCGCCCGGCTCCCGACGCGCTTCCCCTACGTGCCGGGACTGCTCTCCTTCCGGGAAATCCCGGCCGTACTGGCGGCGATGACGCGACTCGAGGTGCGTCCCGATCTGCTGCTCTGCGACGGCCAGGGCATCGCCCACCCGCGCCGGTTCGGCATCGCCAGCCACCTCGGCCTGCTGCTCGACCTGCCCGCCATCGGCGTGGCCAAGACGCGCCTGATCGGCAGGCACGACGACGTGCCGGACACGCGCGGCGCCTGGGTGCCGCTCAGGGACGGAAAGGAGACGATCGGCGCCGTGCTGCGCACCCGCCAGGGCGTCAAGCCGCTCTACATCTCGTCCGGCCATCGCATCGGACTGGCCTCGTCGGTCGCCTGGGTCATGGCCTGCCTGACGCGCTACCGCCTGCCGGAGACGACGCGCTGGGCCCACCGTCTCGCCTCAGAAAAAACTAGAGCGTCTTGACGACGTTGACGGTATCGCCCTCGCCCATGTCGCGATGGAACTCGAAGCCAAGCTGCCGGCAGAACTTCAGCATCTTGTGATTGCTCGCCAGCACGAAGCCGGCCATGGCCTTCAGCCCCTTGCTGCGCGCCGCCTCGATCAGCTCCAGCATGAGGATGCCGGCCACCCCGGTGCCCTGCCAGGCATCGTCCACGGCGATGGCGAACTCGCAGCTTTCGCTGCCGGGCGTGACGACATAGCGGGCGACGCCGATCTCGACCTCATGACCGTCGCGCATCACCGTGGCGATCAGCGCCATGTGCTGGTCATAGTCGATCGTCGTCATGTACTGCAGCTTGCGCGGCGCCAGCTCGCGCAGCTGGCCCATGAAACGGTTGTAGCGGGAATCGTCCGACAGGCCGCGCACGAAATCCTGCTCGATGGCGGCATCCTCCGGCCGGATGGGCCGGATGACAACCTCGGTACCGTCGAACAGTCGGTGCGGGTGAACCAGATGCTGCGGATAGTCGGCCATCGTCGTTGGTCTTGTTGTTCTTGGTGTTGCAAAGCGCCCATGATAACGCGCCGGCGAGAACGTACAATGACGTCATGGATTCCGGCCAGCACCCCTATTCCGGCCTCACCCCCGATGTCGTCCTGAACGCCCTCGAAGGCATCGGCCTGCCCTGCGACGGTGCCCTGCTGGCGCTCAACAGCTACGAAAACCGCGTCTATCAGGTCGGCCTAGTCGACGCGCCGCCGGTGGTGGCCAAGTTCTACCGGCCGGGACGCTGGAGCGATGCCGCCATCCTCGAGGAGCATGCCTTCGCGCAGGAACTGCACGCACGCGAGATCCCCGTCGTCGCGCCCCTGGCGCTGGCCGAAAACAAGACCTTGCATGCGGCGGCGGGATTCCGCTTCGCGGTCTTTCCGCGCTGCGGCGGCCGCGCCCCCGAACTGGACAAGCCGGACACCCTGCAATGGATGGGGCGCTTCCTCGGCCGCATCCACGCCGTCGGTGCGCTGTCCCCGTTTCGCGAACGCCCCGTACTCGACATCGCCAGCTTCGGCATGGATTCGCGCGACTATCTGCTTGAGCACCGCTTCCTGCCCGACGACCTGCTGGCCGCCTGGCAAAGCGTCACCGGGCAGGCGCTCGACGGCGTACGCCGCTGCTACGAGCGCGCCGGGCCGGTGGCGTCGATCCGCCTCCACGGCGACTGCCATCCCGGCAACGTGCTATGGACGGATGATGGCGAAACGCGCGGCCCGCATTTCGTGGATTTCGACGACTGCCGCATGGGGCCGGCTGTACAGGATTTGTGGATGCTGCTGTCGGGAGAGCGTCCCGACATGACCCGCCAGCTCGCCGACGTGCTCGCCGGCTATGAGGATTTCTGCGCGTTCGATGCGCGGGAACTGCACCTGGTGGAAGCGCTGCGCACCCTGCGCCTGCTGCACTACTCGGCCTGGCTGGCCCGGCGCTGGGACGACCCGGCCTTTCCGGCGGCCTTCCCCTGGTTCAATACCCAGCGCTACTGGCAGGACCGCATCCTCGAGCTGCGAGAGCAGATCGCGCTGATGGACGAGCCGCCGCTGCCTGCCTGATCGCTACTTGTCGATCTTGGTGATCTTCGAGCCCTCGAAGGTCAGGTTGGCCATCAGCCCCTTGTTCGAGAAGATGAAACCGATGATCGGCTTCTTCGCCGTCTCGGTGTCTACCGCGCCGCCCGCGCCCAGCGTGGCCAGGGCCACGCTGCCGTCTACGCCGGCCTTCCAGCCTTCGCTGCCGCGGAACTTCGACAAGGCGCGTTCCGTCATGAACAGGATGATCTGGCTGCGCGCCTGGGCGCCCAGTTGCAGGCCGATGGAGGCGGCGGCGATGTTGTAATAGGCCACCGGCTTGCCTCCTATGAGGAGCGCCCCCTCGCCGTACTCGCCGCCGATGCCGATGCCGGCCTTGACCACGTTGGGAAACACCAGCATCCCGGCGGCTCTTTGCGACAATTCCTTGCCGGCACTGGTGTGCTTGTAGAACGCCTGCACCGTCTGCCGGACTTCAGCGTTGATTTCCTCGCGCGATGCGGCCCAGGCATTCGCCGCGGCAAACAGCGCCAGCACCCCACCCAACTTCAACCAGCTTCTTGTCGCTTTCATCGTCCCCTCCAATTCCGTTGTCCCGGACCGCATCGTATAACAAACGCATGACAGTCACGCGTCGGACGCGCAAAGAAAAGGGGCTGGCCTGAGCCAACCCCTTGTTTTATCTGGCGCGCCCGAAGAGATTCGAACTCCTGACCCCTTGGTTCGTAGCCAAGTACTCTATCCAGCTGAGCTACGGGCGCGTTGCTGCAAAATTATATCAAACTGTGGCGGAGAGAGAGGGATTCGAACCCTCGATACGGGTTTAAGCCCATATACTCCCTTAGCAGGGGAGCGCCTTCGACCACTCGGCCATCTCTCCGGAGGGCTGGCGATATTACCGTTTTCGCCCGGCCCGGTCAAACCGGCAAGAAGACCTCCCTTGCGACATCCCTTACCCCGGCACCTGGTCGAGCTCGAAGGCCTTGTGCAGCACGCGCACGGCAAGCTCCAGGTATTTCTCGTCGATCACCACCGATATCTTGATCTCCGAGGTGGAGATCATCTGGATGTTGATGCCTTCCTCGGCCAGCGTGCGAAACATCTTGCTGGCGATACCGACGTGGGAACGCATGCCGACGCCAACCACGGAAACCTTGGCAATCCGGTTGTCGCCGGCAATCTCGCGCGCGCCGATGTGGCCCTTGACCTGTTCGAGGATGGCCGAGGCCTTGGCATATTCGCCGCGCGGCACGGTGAACGAGAAGTCGGTCGAGCCGTCGTGGCCGACGTTCTGGATGATCATGTCCACGTCGATGTTGGATTCGGCCACCGGGCCGAGGATCTGGTAGGCGATGCCGGGCCGGTCGGGCACGCCGAGCACGGTGAGCTTGGCTTCGTCCCGGTTGAAGGCAATGCCGGAAATGATCGGTTGTTCCATCTTGATGTCTTCCTCGAAAGTGATCAGCGTGCCGGGGCCCTCCTGGCCGAGTTCCTCCAGGCTGGAGAGGACGCGCAGCTTGACCTTGTACTTGCCGGCGAATTCGACCGAACGGATCTGTAGCACCTTGGAGCCGAGGCTGGCCATTTCCAGCATTTCCTCGAACGTGATCGTCTCCAACCGGCGCGCCTCGGGCACGATACGCGGATCGGTGGTGTAGACGCCATCGACGTCGGTGTAGATCTGGCACTCGTCGGCCTTCAGCGCCGCGGCGATGGCCACGGCAGACGTGTCCGAGCCGCCGCGCCCCAGCGTGGTAATGCTGCCGTTTTCGTCCACGCCCTGGAAGCCGGCCACGACGACAGCATAGCCGTTGTCGAGATCACGCTTGATGCCGCCCTCGTCGATGCTGACGATGCGCGCCTTGGTGAACGCGCTGTCGGTCAGGATGCGCACCTGGCCGCCGGTATAACTCTTCGCCTTGACCCCGATATCGATCAGCGCCATCGACAGCAGGCCGATCGTGACCTGCTCACCGGTGGCGGCGATGACATCCAGTTCACGGGAATCGGGATTCGCCTGAACTTCCTTCGCCAGCGCGATCAGGCGGTTGGTTTCGCCGCTCATGGCGGACACGACCACGACCACCTGGTGGCCCCTGGCCTGCCAGCTGGCGACACGCCTGGCGACATTCTTGATCCGTTCGGGTGATCCGACCGATGTGCCACCGTATTTCTGAACGATAAGTGCCATGGACCGCTTTTCTGCTAGTGCTTTGAAAAACGTGGGATTTTACATGAATACAGGAATCCGGCGATGCGTCTTGTCGAATCCGGTCAGATCGGACAAACCCCTTTGCTATAGCCGTATATGCCAAGCTTGTATGTGGATAGGATAAAGACTATACTGCAAGCGCTATAACTAAAGATATAGCTTGCTTTGCATTGCTAACATTTTATATCTAATATGTATTACCTTCTCAAGGACGGCTCCTCATGAAAAGCGAAACCATTGACGCACGCGAGATCCGGCGCAAGCTCGGTCTCAACCAGCAGCAGTTCTGGTCCAAGGTGGGCGTAACCCAGAGCGGCGGCTCCCGCTACGAAAGCGGCCGCAACATGCCCCGCCCGGTGCAGCAACTGCTTCGCCTGGTGCATGTCGAACAGATCGACATCGGAAAGATCAGGCGCGACGACTGGGAAGTGGTGGAATATCTGAAGTCCAGCGATCCGGAGCTCTTCAAGTCTCTCAAGAAGGCCGCCAAGGCCAGGCCCAGGAAGGGCAACTGAAGCGGTCTCAGGGGCTGACGCGGACGCTCAGTCCCAAACCGCGCACGCGTGCTGCAATCTCTTCCAGCCTGTCTTCCGGCAGGTTGGAAAGCCGCTTCGTTTCCGGTTGCATCGAGGGTCGCGCCAAGCCGTAGAGATGCACCCCGGCCAGGCCGGCCCCCGCAGCCCGGGCAAGCAGGTCCAGATAAGCGAGCAGCTCGCTTTCCGCCGGCCCCTCGCCGTCAAGGGCGAAGATGCAGGTTTGCACCCATGTCGGGCACAACTTTGCGCAGCGGCGCAGGTTCCGCACCACCGATTCCGGTGAAATCGCCGCGTTGTTGATGCGGCGAAACCCTTCGGCCGTACCCGCATCGACCTTGAACCAGGCCTCTCCTCCCAGTTCGCCCAGAAGCCGCAAGCCCTGTCGTACCCGGCCACGACCAAGCAGACTGCCGTTGGTGATGACGCGAATCTTGACCTTGCCGTCCAGCCCGGCATCGCGCAGCACCCTGCCTACCAGTGCCACTGCTTCGGGAAACTCCCGCGCCGAGGTCGGTTCGCCGTTGCCCGAGAACGCGACATCGGTGATCTTCCGCGAGCCTTCGGGAACGTGCTTGCGCATGAAATCGCCATGCAGCAGGTCATCGATGAAGCCGCGCAGTTCACGCTCCAGCAGCGCCAGGTCGATCGACGGTGACGCGCCGCGCCTCAGATCGGGCACCTGGCAGTAGATGCAGCGCCAATTGCAGGCGTTGTTGGGGTTCAGGTTGATGCCGATCGAGACGCCTCCTGCGCGGCGCGAAACGACGGGATAGACATAGGTCAGCCCGGCGCTGTCGCGGCTATGGTCGCTCACCCCGAGTTGTCTTTCGTCTCCGCTCATCTTCTGTGGCCCCTCGGGCCGGTGCTATAATCGGCGCCCGTATCCGTTCAACGTCCCGTCCAGAGGCACCATGCGCATCACACGCCGCCTCGAATTCGATTCCGGTCACCGCATCCCTGATCACCAGAGCCAGTGCCGTCACCTGCACGGCCACCGTTACGCCATCGAGATCACGCTCGCGGGTGAGGTCATCCGGCAGGAAGGCTCTCCCCTGAACGGCATGGTCATGGATTTTTCCGACGTCAAAACGCTGGCCAGGCGCAACCTGGTGGACGCCTGGGACCACGCCTTCCTCGTCTGGCGCGGCGATGCCGACGTACTGAGTTTCCTCGAAAGCCTGCCGGGACACAAGACCGTCGTGCTCGACGTGGTACCCACGGCAGAAAACCTGGCCGCGTTGGCCTTCAAACTGCTTGATCGGGTTTATCGGGACACTTTCGGCAATCACCTGCGTCTGGAACAGGTGCGTCTCTACGAGACACCGAACTGCTGGGCCGATGCGATCCGGGAGGAAACGGACACGGTTTGATGGCGGAAGGTGTGAGATTCGAACTCACGGTGCCCTTTCGGGCACGCCGGTTTTCAAGACCGGTGCATTCAACCACTCTGCCAACCTTCCGTTCCGCCGGTTTTGGCTTCGGCATAACCTGAAGGTTAGCCTTCGCCGCAAGAAGCCTGCTGCGCAGGCGTCTTGTCAAGACCGGTGCATTCAACCACTCTGCCAACCTTCCGCTGCATTGCCGTTCAAATTTTATCACGCGGCCCTTTGTCTCCCGCAGCGCGGGTCTATCGTTCGAACAACGCAATCGACTCGACGTGCGAGGTCTGCGGGAACATGTTGGCAATGCCCGCTCCGCGCAGCCTGAAACCCTTCTCATGCACCAGCACCGCGGCATCGCGCGCCAGGGTGGCGGGATTGCAGGAAACATACACGATACGCTGCGGCGTGGCCGCGCCGATCGCCCTGACCAGTTCGATGGCACCCTCGCGCGGCGGATCGATCAGCCACTTGTCCAGCCGCCCCCATCCTTCGACCAGCGCCGGCGTGGCCTCGAAGAGGTTCGCGACGGCAAAGCCCGTCATTCCGGAAAGTCCGTTTCGAGCGGCATTCTTCCCTGCCCGGCTCACAAGCGCCTGACTGCCCTCGATGCCGAAGGCAAAGGCACCACAGCGGGCGACGGGCAAAGTGAAATTGCCCAGGCCGCAAAACAGGTCGCCGATACGCTCGCCCGCCCGGGGCTGCAACAGGCTCATGGCCCGCCGCAGCAACATGCGGTTGATGCCGTTATTGACCTGGGTAAACTCGTTGGGCTGGAATTCTAGCCGCAGGCCAAAATCCGGCAAGTCATAACTGAGCGGCGGCGCATCGACGGGATGGAAGGGATGGGCCGTCTCCGGCCCGCCCGGTTGCAGCCAGAACTGTATGGCCTGTTCGTCGGCAAACTGGCGCAGCCGCATCTCGTCCTCCGGCTTCAGCCGCTGCAGAATGCGCAGCACCAGCACCGTTACCCGATCACCCACCGCTACCTCTATCTGCGGCAGCCGGTCGGCCAGGGACAAAGAACCAATCAGCTTGCGAAGCAGGGGCAACAGGGCGGAAACCGGCGGGGGGAGTACCTCGCAACTGTCCATGTCGGCGATGAAACTGCTGCGTTTCTCGTGGAAGCCCACCAGAACGCCCCCCTTTTTCGGCACCAGCCGAACCGACAACCTCGCACGAGTACGGTAACCCCATGCCGGGCCATGAATGGCCGGATAGATCACCTCCGGCCGCAAACGTGCGAGGTGCCAGAGGCCGTCTTCCAGCACACGCTGTTTGGCTGCGGTTTGTCCCGGTTCATCAAGGTGCTGCATGCTGCAACCGCCGCAGAGGCCGAAGTGCCTGCAGCGCGGTTCGACGCGAAGGGAATTCGGCGCCAGTATCCGGTCTGCCGTGGCCAGTTCGTAGTTCGGCTTGCGACGATAGCTGGAGAAAACCACCTGTTCCTGCGGAAGGGCACCTTCGATGAAGAGGGTCTTGCCTTCATGTCGGGCCACTCCCCGGCCTTCATGGTCGAGGGATTCGATGACGGTTTCTGGCATTCACGGCGGGTTCGGATACGGGAGGCGCAATTGTATGCATGGACGCAGGATTTGCAACGATCACGGCCTTGTCATAGGATGACGGGTACGTATTCAGGCCCGAAAACCATGCCGGACAGTCTTGAGGAAATGTTCGATACCCGCGCCGCCCATGACAGGGCGGTAGGCACCGTGCTGTCGGTGGCCAAAAGGGAAATCTGCATCTTTGACGCGGACATCGCAACCCTCGGCTTGGAGACCAGGGTGCGCGCCGATGCGATTGCAGCCTTTCTTGCCGGGGGACGTGACCGCAGCCTGCGCATCGTTCTGCACGATCTCGAGCATGTGAACCGTTACTCGCCCCGACTGATGGGGCTGCTCAGGCGCTACAGCCATTGCTTCGCCATCCGCCAGACGCCGGAGTCTCTGCGCAATCTGGCCGATGCCTTCGTGCTGGCCGACGGAATAACCGGCGTAGTCCGATTCCATGCCGACCACTTCCGCGGCAAGTTGTTTCTCGAAAGGCCGTTGGAGGTCCATGACTGGCAGCAACGCTTCGAGAACCTCTGGCTGGAGTCGGTACCAGGGATTTCGGCAAGCCATCTCGGTCTATAGTTGGGGACAACACGCGCAAGCGAAATAAGTGGTTCAATTATGTGAATTTGCTAAAATCAAATTCGGCCAGAATGGCGCATGTCACAAGTACGTCTTTTGGTCCAATTCTAGTTGCTGAAATGAAAAACCGATTGCTTTTTACCATAAGGGAAATCATATGAAACACTCTCTCCTCGTTGCCGCCCTCGTCGCCGTGGCCCTGACTGCCTGCGGCAAGAAAGAAGAAGCCAAGCCCGCTGCTGCTCCTGCCCCGGCTGCTGCTCCTGCCCCGGCTGCTGCTCCTGCCCCGGCTGCTGCTCCTGCCCCGGCTGCTGCTCCTGCCCCGGCTGCTGCTGAAGCTCCGGCCGCTGCTCCGGCTGCGGCTCCTGCCCAGCCTGCCGGCACCGAAGCCCAGAAGGGTACCGAAGATCAGGTCAAGGAAATGGCCAAGGAAGCTGTCAAGGGTGCCGTCGAAGGCGCCAAGGAAGAAGTCAAGAAGTAAGCGTATCCTCGCGCAACATGAGGAAGGCCGGCCTGCGGGCCGGCTTTTTCTTGCTATGCCAGTTCGCGCCAACCGAACCCGAAGTTTTGGTCCGCAACCTCCACCCATCGTTCGGCACAGCCCACTACCCTAGCCAGCGCCCTCCGCGCCAGGTCGGGAGTGTTGTTCTGCTGGCTCAGGTGTGCAGCGATGAGATGCTGCAACTTACCGGTATCCAGCGTCGCCAACAACGCAGCAGCAGCGGCATTGTCGAGATGGCCGAACCCCCCGGCAATGCGCCGCTTCAGTTGCGGTGGGTAATTCCCCTGCTGGAGCATTTCCCGGTCATGGTTGCACTCCAGCACAAGCGCATCGCAACCAGACAGCATCCTTTCCACATGCGCCGTCGTACTGCCCAGGTCGGTTGCCACACCGAGGCGACACTGGCCATCCGAGAATACGAACTGAACCGGTTCGCGCGCATCGTGCGGCACAGGAAAGGGATGGATTTCAAGATTGCCTATCCGGAAAGGCCGGTGGCTGTCGATGAGTTCCGCACCGGGGAGTGCACCTTGCCCCTGCGAACTGGCGACCAAGGTGCCGTGCGTCATCCAGACCGCCAGTCGATGTCGACTCGCCATCTTGAAGACGCCGGCGACATGATCGCTGTGCTCGTGGGTGACGAGGATGCCGGACAGGTCCTTCGGTGCCAGGCCGAGCCGGCCCAGCCTCGACAGTGTCTCGCGCGGACCGAACCCGCAATCGAGAAGCAGGCGGGTTGCCCCGGCCTCGACGACCAACGCATTGCCGCGGCTGCCGCTTCCCAGCGAAGCAAAGCGCATTACTTCAACTGGTCGTAGAGGAGCCCGAGAATCTTTCTGGCAGTATCGGAGTTATCCACGCCGCCTTCGCGAGTCAGGATTTGCACCGAGCTCTCGCTGCCCTCGCCCTTGACGAAGATGCGATATTGCTGGTTGGCCGCCGGTTTGCTGCTGTTCCAGAATTTCAGCTTGCTGAGGAACCCGCCATCCGACTTCTTGTCTTCGCCGGCTTCCGGGTCGATATAGCGGACATAGTAAAGACCCTTGCTGCGGTCCCGGTCCTCCACCGCAAAGCCGACGCGGTCCAGCGCCAGTCCGACGCGGCGCCAGGACCGATCGAAGGCTTCCATGAGTTGCAGCGAACCGACACCGCCAGTGACCCGCACCAACTTGGCCCGCTCTTCCTTCTTCGATTCTGCAGCCATCAGCGTCTTGGCGCGGTTTTCTTCCGTGCCGAGGCGCACCATCAGCCGGCGCAGCATCTCGGCTTCAAGCTCGGGATCGGGTGGACGGGGTTGCCACACCGTCCGGTCCTGGCCTTCCGTGGCATACACCTCGTACATCCCGCGGTGGCTGATGTAGATTTCTGTCGTGCCCTCCTCGGCCCCCTTTTCCAGGCGGGTGCGGAACTTGTCGCGTTCAGGCGTCGAATAGATCTGGTCGAGAAACTTGCCCAGCGTGGCGCGAATCGCATCCTGGGGCAACTTGGCCCTGTTCTCGGCCCAATCCGTCTCGATGATGCCGGCATCGGGCAGTTCCAGGTTGACGACGAAACCCAGTTCCTGCCAAAACGCCTTGAGCGTCGGCCAGATCTGGTCCGGCCGGCCGGCCACCACCAGCCAGCGTTGGCTGCCGGCGCGTTCGACGCGCATCTTGTCGATCTGCGGCAGGACTTCCTGCGCCGCCGCGTCCTTCGTGCCCGTGCGCTCTGAACTGTAGGCGGAGAAGGTGGCGGTGCCCTGCGGAGAAATATCCGGAACGGTGTAACGCTCGTCGCGATTGGGCGCGGTGAGGTCGGGCGGAACTTCGAGCGGCGGCAATTTTCCGGCAGACTTGTAATCGATTTTCTTAGACTCGATCGACATGCTGGAACAACCCGCCAGCATCACGGAAATGACGAACAGTAGTTGTCTCGACCACATGCGGATCATGCCCCGCCTTTCAGTAAATTCGGATTAAACGGCTACGCCGGCTTCACGCATGGCCTGCAGCACACGCTCGTGATACTCCGGCGACAAGGGTGTCAGCGGCAGGCGAATGCCCTCTTCCGTCAATCCCATCCGGCTGACGGCCCATTTCACCGGGATGGGATTGGCTTCGACGAAAAGATGGCGATGCAGGCCGAGCAGGCGCGCATTGATGTCGCGCGCCCTGGTCACCTCGCCGGCCAGTGCGGCCGAACACATTTCATGCATCAGGCGCGGCGCCACGTTGGCCGTCACCGAAATCGTGCCATGGCCGCCCAGCAGAATGAATGCCAGCGCACTGGCATCGTCGCCGCTGTACAGCGCGAATCCGTTGGGCGCCCGCTTGGCGAGTTCCGCGCCGCGCTCCATATTGCCGGTGGCGTCCTTGATGCCGACGATGCCGGGCACCTGTGCCAGGCGCAGCGTTGTGTCGTTGTTCATGTCGGCCACGGTGCGCCCGGGCACGTTGTAGAGGATCATCGGCAGGTCCACCGCTTCGGCAATCGCCTTGAAATGACGGTACAGGCCTTCCTGCGTCGGCTTGTTGTAATAGGGCACGACATTGAGGGATGCGGCGGCGCCGACCTTCTTCGCGTAGGCCGTGAGTTCGATCGCTTCAGAGGTCGAATTGCCGCCCGTCCCGGCGATAACCGGAATGCGGCCGGCAGCGTATTCGACGGCCGCACGTATCAGTTCGCAGTGCTCGCCGACGTCAACGGTGGGCGATTCTCCGGTCGTGCCGACGATGACGATGCCGTCGGTTCCCTCGGCGACGTGGAAATCCACCAGGGACTTGAGTCTGGGGTAGTCCAGACTGCCATTCGCCAGCATGGGCGTGACGATGGCGACAATCGAGCCTTGAATCATGAATTCACGCAAGCAGTAAAACCTTGAATTTTACTTGATGTGCTGCAGTTCCGGAAGGAAATGAACCAGTTGCAAATATCCGACATTGCCAAATGGTTTCGGTTCCCCGACGGTCTACAAATCGGCCAGGGCCTTGACATGGACCGCCACACTGCGGCCCAGGGCAGACAAGGCATAACCGCCTTCCAGCATCGAGACGATGCGCCCCTGCGCCGATTCGGCGGCAACTGCCTTGAGTTGCTCCGTTACCCAGGCGTAGTCTGACTCGACCAGCCCGAGCGAGGCCATATCGTCTTCATAATGTGCGTCGAAGCCGGCGGATATGAAGATCGCTTGCGGGGCGAAGCGCCGCAGGGCCGGCAGCCAGGCGCGCTCCACGGCTTCGCGGAAGCCGTCGCTGCGGGTCCCGGCCGATATCGGCACGTTGACCATGTTCGCCGCCGTCGCTTCCGTCCCGCTGTAAGGATAGAAGGGATGCTGAAAGGTGCCGACCATGAGGATTCGCGGGTCGTCGGCGAAGATATCCTCGGTGCCATTGCCATGATGAACGTCGAAGTCGGCAATCGCCACCCGTTCGAGGCCGTGCTCCGCGAGCGCATGCATGGCGGCAATGGCGATGTTGTTGAAAAAACAAAAGCCCATTGCCCTGGCCCGTTCGGCGTGATGTCCGGGCGGCCGCACGCTGCAAAAGGCGTTATCGACCTCGCCGCGCATGACCAGATCCGTCGCCAGGATGCCGGCACCGGCAGAGCGCAGCGCCGCCTGCCACGTGCCGGCGCTCATCGCGGTGTCCGGATCGAGATGAACTATTCCGTTCGCCGGCGCGCTCTCGGCGATGCGCCGCACGTATTCCGGCGGATGCACCCGCGCGATCTGCTCCAGTGTCGCCAGGGGCGCGTCGTAATAGGACAGGTACAGATCGAGTCCGGCGGCAATCAACCGGTCGCTGATGGCGGACAGGCGCTCCGGACATTCCGGATGATGGGCGCCCATGTCGTGGAGCCAGCAGTCGCGATGGGTGATGAAGGCGGTGGCCATTTGAAACCCCGATCCTCGTCGGGTCTTTTCTGGATGGAATTGCAATAGAATGTATTTACCGCCGCCATTATCCACCGATTGCAGCGTTCGCCTCAAGTCAAGCCTTCCCCTTCCCTAACCGATTCCCCATGCCGACTTCACCGATCGACGAAGCCATTCACCATGCCGGCCGCATCGTGCTGGGCAAGGAGCGCCAGATCCGGCTCGCCCTGGTCTGCCTGCTCGCGCGCGGACACCTGCTCATCGAGGATCTGCCGGGCGTGGGCAAGACCATCCTGGCCCATGTGCTGGCCAAGCTGCTAGGGCTGAACTTCCATCGTATCCAGTGCACCGCCGACATGCTGCCGGCCGACATCATCGGCGTGTCGATTTACGACCGCAATTCCGGCGGCTTCCAGTTCCATCCCGGCCCGATCTTCGCCCAGATGATCCTGGTCGACGAGATCAATCGCGCCACGCCGAAGTCCCAAAGCGCGCTCCTCGAAGCGATGGAGGAACACCAGGTCACCTGCGAGGGTGAAACGCGTCCCCTGCCCGACCCCTTTTTCGTGATCGCCACCCAGAATCCCTATCACCAGATCGGCACCTTCCCCTTGCCGGAATCGCAGCTCGACCGTTTCCTGATGCGCATCGAAATGGGCTACCCGGACCAGGCGGCGGAACGCGAGCTCCTGGCGGGCGCCGACCGGCGCGACATGGTTGCTTCCCTGTCCTCCTGCATGGAGCCGGGCGAACTGATCGAGCTCCAGCGGGCGGTTCGGGACGTGCATGTCTCCGCGGCGCTCGTCGCCTACGCGCAGGCCCTTGCCGAACATACCCGCCGCTCTCCGGAATACGAGACGGGATTGAGCCCGCGCGCCGCCCTTGCACTGCTGCGCGCCGCACGGGCCTGGGCCCTGATCGATCACCGCGACCTGGTTCTGCCGGAAGACATCCAGGCAGTGCTGCCGGCCGTGGCGGGGCATCGCCTGCATCCGGCCGGCGGCGCCCCGGCCGCCTCTTCGGCGGATATCGCAGCGGCACTCATCGGGGCCGTTCCCATCCCATAGGGTGCACTTCATGCAAGCCGTCGCATCGTTCAGGCGCTGGCTGTTCCGTCTCTACGGCCCGGAGCCCGCGCCGATCGTCCTGACCCAGCGCCGCGTCTATGTCCTGCCGACAGCGGCCGGTATGGCCTATGCCGCAGCGCTCGGCCTCATGCTGATCGGCGCCATCAATTACACGCTGAGCCTCGGTTACGCCCTCATCTTTCTGCTCGGGGGCCTCGGGCTGGTGACACTGCTGCATGGCTTCCGCAACCTCGTGCAGATCGAGGTTTCCCCGGGCCGGGTCGAACCGGTCTTCGCCGGGGAAATGGCGCATTTCAGCCTGCAAATGCGCAACCGGCGCGGACTGGCACGCTACGCGATAAGCGTCCGTCTCGACGGGGGACAGCCAATCCTGACCGATCTGGCGGCGGAGGCCACCACCGTCATCGGCTTGCCGATGCCGGCCCGCCGCCGCGGCTGGCTCCGTCCCGGTCGCGTCACCCTGGAAACGCGCTATCCCCTCTGCCTCGTCCGCGCCTGGAGTTATGTCGAGCCGGACATGCGCTGCCTCGTCTACCCCCGGCCCGATCCTTCCGCGCCGCCGCTTCCGCTGTCGGCATCGAGCGAAACCGGCGGCGCGCGTGCCGGCATGGGCAGCGAGGATTTCTCCGGCCTGCGCACTCACCAGCCGGCCGACTCGCCGCGTCATGTCGCCTGGAAGGCGGTTGCGCGCGGACAGCCCCTGCTGACCAAGCAATTCGCCGGCGCCAGCGCCGGACAGGTCTGGCTCGACTGGAACCGATTGCCGCCGGATCTCGGCGTGGAAGCGCGCCTGGCGCGCCTGGCGCGCTGGTTGATCGACGCCAACACCCAGGGTCTCGCCTACGGCCTGCGCCTGCCCGGCCGGGAAATTCCTCCGGGCCAGGGCGCGCGACAATTGCAGGATTGCCTCGAGGCGCTGGCCCTGTATGGCGACTAGGCACGAAAGCCCGAGACTTACCCGCAACCAGGAACTCTGGCTGTTCGCCTGCGCCATCCTGACCCTGGTGCCGGATGTCGAACATGCACCCGTCTGGCTGACGGCGGCGGCCGCCGTGGCCCTCGCCTGGCGGGCGGCGATCTGGTGGCGGGGCGCCGCGCTGCCGCCGCGCTGGCTGCTGAGCTTTCTTGTCGCCGCCGGCTCGGCCGGGGTGTTCCTCACCTATCGCCAGTTCTTCGGCAAGGATCCGGGCATTGCCCTGCTCATCCTCTTTCTTGTCCTCAAGTTGCTCGAGATGGGGCGGGTGCGCGACGGCCTGGCCGTCGTCTTCCTGTGCTACTTCCTGCTTCTTACCCATTTCCTCAATGCACAGGGGCTCGATGTCGCCGGCTTCACCCTGGCCGCACTCGTCGCCATCACCGCGGCATTGGCCAGTCTGGCGCACGCGGAGCGGCCCGCTGCGGCGCAACTGCGTCTTGCCGGCCTGATGCTGGCCCAGGCCACGCCATTCATGCTGGTCCTGTTCCTGCTCTTTCCGCGCGTACAGGGCCCGCTGTGGGGCATGCCCGCCGATGCCTACAGCGGCATGAGCGGCCTCTCCGACAGCATGTCGCCGGGTTCCATCAGCAGTCTCAGCCTGTCCGGCGAAATCGCCTTCCGCGCCCGTTTCGAAGGTGATCTGCCGCCGCAGCGCGCACTGTACTGGCGCGGTCCGGTACTGAGCGTCTATGACGGCCGCACCTGGCGTCCCGGCGCCCGGCAAGTGAAAGTCAGTCTCCCCGATGCGGCGCCAGGCGAGGCTTTCCGCTATGCGGTCACGCTCGAACCGCACAACAAGCACTGGCTGTTCGTCCTGGAGATGCCCGGCTCGCTGCCGCCCGGTGCGGTAATCTCCCACGAATACCAGGTGCTTGCGAAGAGGCCGGTGCGCAACCGCATCCGCTACGCGCTGACCTCCTATCCCGGTTACGTGCCGGGCATCGACGAACCCGCCGCCGGCGTCGGCCACTACCTCAGACTGCCCGGCAACAATCCCCGCACCCGGGCACTGGCCGAGCAATGGCGGCGCGAATCCGGCGGAGGCGAAGCCGTGGTGCGCCGCATGCTCGACCATATCCGCACGGAGGCGTTCTTTTATACGTTGACCCCGCCCCTGCTCGGCGAGAACAGCATCGATCAGTTCCTCTTCGAGACCCGGCGCGGCTTCTGCGAGCACTTCGCGTCGGCCTTCGTTTTCGCCATGCGTGCCGCCGGCGTGCCGTCGCGCATCGTCACGGGCTATCAAGGCGGCGAACGCAATCCGGTGGACGGCTACCTCATCGTGCGCCAGTCCGATGCCCATGCCTGGGCGGAAGTCTGGCTGGAGGGCCGGGGTTGGGTCCGCGTCGACCCGACGGCGGCTGTCGCGCCCAGCCGCATCGAAGCCGGACTCGCTGCCGCGGTGCCGGCGGGCGAACCCCTGCCGTTCATCGTTCGGTCAGACCTTTCGTGGCTGCGCCAGATCCGCTTCAACTGGGAGGCGCTGAACAACACCTGGAACCAGTGGGTGCTGGGCTATGATCCGCAGCGACAGCGAGAGGTCCTGTCGCGACTCGGCATGCGCGAGCCGGACTGGCGGACCATGACGGCAGCCATGGCCGCGGCGTGCGGTGTCCTTCTGCTCGGCCTCACGGCCTGGGCGCTGCGCAAGCGGGTCCGGCTCGACCCGACCCTGCGGGCCTGGAACCGGCTCAGCCGCAGGCTGGCCCGCTACGGCCTGGCGCGCTTGCCCTGGGAAGGGCCGGCGGATTACGCCCGACGCGTGGCACTGGCCCGCCCCGACCTGTCTCAGCCCGTGGCCGCGATCGCCGCGCTCTACATCGACCTGCGCTATGGCAGACTGAGCGGCAGCGACGCCCGCCGGAAGCTGCGGGGTTTGATTGCCAACCTTGATGTAACCTCCCCGAGATGAACCGTATCCTGTCGCCAGCCGTCCTCAGCTTTCTTGCCCTGGCGATGCCCGCCGACGGCAGGGCCGGCGGCTTCGCCCAGCGTGAGGACGTCCGGGAGTTCATCGGTGAAATGCACGAAAAGCATGGTTTCGATCGCGCCCGGCTGGCACGACTCTTCCGCCAGGCACAACCCCAGCCGAAGGCAATCAAGGCCATCATGCCGCCGCCGGATCCTTCGGCACGCTCCTGGCTGGCCTATCGTGCGCGTTTCCTCGACGCTTCCCGGATCGAGGGCGGCTTGCGCTTCTGGGAGGCAAACCTGCGGGTACTCGAAGCCGCCCGGCATCGCTATGGCGTGCCGGAGGAAATCATTGTCGCCATCATCGGCATCGAGACGATCTACGGGCGCAACGTCGGCCGGTTTCCGTCATTCGCCACGCTGGCCACGCTGGCCTTCGACTATCCGCCCCGCGCCGAGCTTTTCCGCAGAGAACTGGAGGCCTTGCTGCTGCTGGCGCGCGAGACGCGTCGCAGCCCCCTCGATTACGCGGGCTCGTATGCGGGCGCGCTCGGCATCCCGCAGTTCCTGCCCAGCAGCATACGCAACTGGGGAGTGGATTTCGATGGCGACGGTCATGCGGACCTGGCGGCAAGCAGCGACGACGCCATCGGCAGCGTCGCCAATTTCCTCGCCAGCCATGGCTGGGAAGCGGGCGGTCCGATCGCCGCGCCCGCCAGCGTGTCGGGTGATCGGTTCGCCGAACTCATCGCTGAAGGCATCCTGCCCCGACGGCTTCCTGCCGAAATGGCGGACTACGGGATCAGTGCCGCGGTCGACGCGCCGCAACGGCCTTGCGCCCTGATCGATCTCGTCTCGCCTGGCGCCGCCACCGAATACTGGCTCGGCTACCGCAACTTCTACGTCATCACGCGCTACAACCGCTCCAGCTTCTACGCAATGGCGGTCTATGCGCTGTCGCGGGAATTGCTGAGAGAACGCGAAGCGCGCCTGGCAGCACGATAAGGGCTAGAGCAACACGTCCTTTGACACGCCGCGCCGCTTGAGGATGCGGCGCAACTGGGCCAGCGCCTCGATCTGGATCTGGCGCACCCGCTCCCGCGTCAGGGACAGGCGCTCGGCCAGTTCTTCCAGGGTCGCCAGTTCGCAGCCGTTGAGGCCATAGCGGAATTGGATCACCTGGCGCTGCTTGTCGCCGAGCATGCTGATCCACTCGGTGACGAGATGCTCGATTTCGACGGCTTGAATCTGCATCTCCGGTGATTCGGCCGTCTCGTCCGCCAGCGACTCGCCGATGGACAGGCTCGGATCGATCTCCAGCGGCGCATCCAGCGAAGCCACGTGCTCGTTGAGCGCCAGCACCTGGCGCACTTCCTCGACCGGCTTGTCGAGCAACTGGGCGATCTCCTCGACGCCGGTCTCGCGCGCACTGGCCGCTGCCAGATGACGCATGGCGCGCAATACGGTGTTGAGCTCCTTCACGACGTGCACCGGCAGACGAATGGTGCGCGACTGATTCATGATGGCCCGTTCGATGTTCTGGCGGATCCACCATGTGGCGTAGGTCGAGAAGCGGAAGCCGCGCTCAGGATCGTACTTGTCGAGCGCGTGAATCAGGCCGAGGTTGCCTTCTTCGATCAGATCGAGCAGCGGCAGGCCGCGATTGAGGTAATGCTTGGCGATATTCACCACCAGGCGCAGGTTGTGCTCGATCATTTTCTGCCGCGCCGATTCGTCGCCTTGGCGGGCGCGGCGGGAAAAGTCCAGTTCCTGCGCCGGTGTCAGCAGGGGGTTGGCACCGATTTCGTTAAGGTAGATCTGCGTGACGTCGTTGAGAAATTCCGGCTCCGCCACCGGCGCGGGCTCTGGCGTTGCCGGCTCGGCAGCGTCCCCGTCTTCCGGCAGGGCATCGTCGCGCATGAATTACCTCTGCGGCAACAGGGTCGCAGGATCGAGCGGCTTGCCTTGGCGACGGATCTCGAAATGCAGCCTGGGCCGATCCGTGTCGCTGTCGCCGAGTTCCGCAATTTTCTGGCCCTTGGCCACCTGCTGGCCTTCCTTGGCCAGCAGCTTGCTGTTATGGGCGTAGACACTGGACAGACTGTCGGCGTGCTGGATGATGAGAAGATTGCCGTAGCCGCGTATGCCGCTGCCGGCATAGGTGACCTTGCCTGCCTGGGCCGCCAGCACCGGATCGCCGATTCTGCCTTCGATATCGATACCCTTGCTGCTGCCTTCGACATAGGGTGCCATCACGTTTCCTGCGCTCGGCCAGGCCCAGTTCGATTCCCCCCTGGCAGCGGGTGTTGCCGTCACCGGCTCGGGCCCGGCCGTCACGGCAGGTTGCGGTGCATCGCCCGTTGCCGGCTTCTGCGCCATCGCCATGGCCTGTTCCGTATAGGGCTGTTTGCCCCCTTTCGGCTCTCGCATCAGCATGCCTGTATTCGGCACGCCGGTTGCTGCAAGGGGACGCGTTTCGACCATTGACGGCGAAGCGATCGGCTTTGCCACGGCCACACCTTCCGGAGGAGCAATGCGCAGCTGCTGGCCGATGCGGATGAGGTTGGGATTGTCGATATGGTTCCAGGCCGCAACATCCTGATAGGACTGGCCATGCTCCAGGGCGATGCTGTAGAGCGTGTCGCCCTTTCTGACCGTATGGTATTCACCCTTGCCGGCGATCGCCGTCGCGCGCGGCGGCTGCGCGCCACGCTCGATCACCGGAGCAGGCGTCCTCGATGCGCAGCCGCCGAGCAGGATGGCGGCGCAAGCGGTCAGCAGAATCGATCGGTAAATGCAGGTCACAATGCTCATTCGACTCCAGCCACAAGGGGCACGAAGCGTACCGCTTCGAGACGGCTTTCAGTATACCCACGTACGCTGCGCTCGATCAGGCAGAGCGCTTGCTCGGCACCGCCCAGGGGCAGGATCATGCGCCCGCCTACCGCCAGTTGATCGAGCAGCGTCTGGGGTACGCGAGTGGCGGCGGCGGCAAGGATGATTGTATCGAAAGGCGCAGCATCCGCCAGCCCCAGATGGCCGTCCGCATGCTTCAGCCGGACATTGGGCAAGCGCAATTGGCGCAGATTGGCGCGCGCCCTGTCCAGCAATTGGGCAATGCGCTCAATGGCAAAGACATCCTTCGCCAGCTGCGCCAGGACGGCCGCCTGATAACCGCAGCCGGCGCCGATCTCCAGGGTTTTCCCCAGCTCCCGTCCGGCTGCCAGCAGCTCGATCATGCGGGCGACGATGAACGGCTGAGAAATCGTTTGCTTGAGGCCGATCGGCAAGGCCATGTCCTCGTACGCGCGCGAAGCCAGCGCCTCCTCGACGAAAATGTGGCGCGGCACGGCGGCCATTGCCGCCAGCACCCGTTCATCGCGTATGCCGCCTGCCCGCAGGCGCTCGATCATCCGCGCACGGGTGCGCTGGGACGTCATGCCGATGCCGGACAGATCGCGTTTCATGCCGCGAGCCAGTTCCTGACGGAGTCGATCTGGGGCGCGTGCGTCAGATCGATCTGCAAGGGGGTAATCGAGGCGAAGCCGTTCTCAACGGCATTGAAATCGGTCCCCTCCCCGGCGTCCTGGGCGGCACCCGCTGCGCCGACCCAGAAAACCGTTTCGCCGCGGGGATTGACCTGTCTGACCACGCCTTCGGCCTTGTGCCGTTTGCCCAACCGCGTCACCCGCACGCCCTTGAGCAGGCCGGGGGGCACATCCGGCACATTCACATTCAGCAGAACCGGCTCGCTGAGCGGGTTCTGCTGGCACCGCTCGACCATACGACGCACCACCATTGCCGCTGTCTCGAAATGCGCCGCCTTGTGACTGGTCAGTGAAACCGCAATCGAAGGCACGCCAAGCAAATAACCCTCGGTCGCGGCTGCGACCGTGCCGGAATAGATGGTGTCGTCGCCCATGTTGGCGCCCAGATTGATGCCTGAAATCACCATGTCGGGAAGGTGATCCAGCATGCCCGTCACGGCAAGATGCACGCAATCCGTCGGGGTTCCATTGACGAAATAGAAGCCGTTGGCGGCCTGGCGCAACCGCAGGGGACGGTCCAAGGTTAGCGAGTTGCTGGCGCCGCTGCGGTCCCGCTCGGGAGCGACTACCGTGATTTCTGCCAGATCGGAAAGCGTTCCGGCGAGGGCCTCGATGCCCGGCGCAAAGTAGCCGTCGTCGTTGGATAGGAGGATGCGCATGGTGTGCCGCGCGGCGATGGCTGCCTCAGGGAAAGAATGGTCGGGGCGGCGGGATTCGAACTCGCGACCCCTTGCACCCCATGCAAGTGCGCTACCAGGCTGCGCTACGCCCCGACTGGATGCGGATTATATCAGAGCAGGAGGGGAAAGCGAGGCGGCGCGGACGCAAATCACGCCCGCAGCATGGCGATGATGCCGGCGATCTCGCCGCGCAGGGAATCGGCGGCGGCAGGATAGGACGCGGAGACGGCCGCGGGATTGTGAGATTCCTTGGCCGGGCCATCCTCGAGACGGTTGCGTGCGCCGCTGATGGTGAAACCTTCCCGGTAAAGCAGCTCGCGAATCCGGCGTACCAGCAACACCTCGTGGTGTTGGTAATAGCGGCGGTTGCCGCGCCGCTTGACCGGTTTCAGCTGGGTGAATTCCTGCTCCCAGTAGCGCAGCACGTGCGGCTTGACGCCGCACAGTTCACTTACCTCGCCAATGGTGAAGTAGCGCTTGGCCGGGATGGGCGGCAGATCATCCTTGCTTGCCATGGCTGCTCAGCTTCTCGACCGAGGCCTTGAGTTTCTGGCTGGCGTGGAAAGTGACGACGCGACGCGCGGTGATGGGGATCTCTTCCCCGGTCTTGGGGTTGCGGCCGGGGCGCTGCGGCTTGTCACGCAGCTGGAAATTGCCGAAGCCGGACAGCTTGACGCTCTCGCCACGTTCCAGCGCTGTGCGGATTTCCTCGAAAAAGCCTTCGACCATGTCTTTCGCTTCTCGCTTGTTCAGACCGACCTTCTCGAACAGAAGATCGGCGAGTTCCGCCTTTGTTAAGGTCATTTCCGCTCCCTAGGAACGCAGCTTCGCGGCAAATTTTTGCGTGGCGGCTTCGATCATCCCGACCAATGCCGCCTCGACTTCGCCATCAGAAAGTGTTTTCTCAGTATCTTGCATAACTACCCGGAATGCAAGACTTTTTTTGCCTGGATCGATCCCTTTTCCATGATAAACATCGAACAGGGCAAGCTCTCTGACGCAGTCTGGCGCCGCCGTGATCAGACAATTCAGCAAAGCCTGAACCGGCTGTTCCTGATCCACCACCAGGGCAAGGTCGCGAACCACCGGAGGAAAGCGGGAAACCTCCCGGTAGCCCGGCATGGACTGCGGGAGAACGTCATCCAGATCCAGTTCGAACACTACCGGCGCAGCACCCAGCTCATATTTTTGTACCCACTGCGGATGCAATTCGCCGACCAGGCCGATGATCCTGCCCTGCAAGGCTACCGAAGCGGCCCGGCCGGGATGGAGGGCCGGATGATCCAGTCGTTGGAAACCGGCTTTTTGGGGCGCGAGGAGCGCTTCGACATCGGCCTTGATGTCGAAGAAATCGGCAGGGCGCGTTAACAGGCCCCATTGTTCCGGCGCTGCCGGTCCCGCTGCCAGGGCAGCGATGCGTTTGGGCTGGAGGAAACCGGCGATGGGGTTTCCCTCACTGCCGCCCTTGGTGCGCAGGAAGCAGCGGCCGGTCTCGAATACCCTTACCCGCTCAATACGCCGGTTCAGGTTGCCGACAAGATTGGCCACCAGGCCGCCGATCAGACTGGACCGCATCACTCCCATCTGGCTGGCGATGGGGTTGGCCAGTACGACAGGATCCGGGTTGGCGCTGAAGTCCTGCTCCCAGGCAGCGTCTACGAAACTGTAATTCACCACTTCCTGATAGTCGCGTGCCGCGAGCAGCCGACGCACGCGCCAGATGCTTCTGACCCGCTCGTCCTGCGGCAGGATGGCCAGCGATCCCTGCGGCAATCGCGCAGGAATGTTGTCGTAACCATGAAGACGCGCCAGTTCTTCGACGAGATCTTCCTCGATGGCGATGTCGAAGCGGTGCGCGGGTGGCGTAACCGTGAAAATGTCTTCCTCGCGCGTAAACGGAAAATCAAGTCCCTTGAACAGGCGTGCCGCCACCTCGCCCCCCAGCTTGATCCCGAGAATCCTTTCGGCACGCGACACGCGAAGCCGCACAGGCTGGCGCTCGGGCAGATGATCCCGGGCAATCGCTTCCGTTACGGGGCCGGCCTGGCCGCCGCAAATCTCCTGTATCAGCTGCGTCGCCCGTTCCAGCGCCTCACGGGTGGCGGAAAAGTCGACACCGCGCTCGAAACGATAGGAAGCATCCGAAGAAAAGCCCAGCATGCGTGCCTTGCCGGCGATGGCGTCGGGTGCAAAGAAGGCGCTCTCGAGGAAAAGCTCCTTGGTGGCATCCGAAATGCCGCTGTCTTCCCCCCCCATGATGCCGGCCAGCGCCAGTACCCGCTTTTCGTCTGCGATCAAGGCTGTGTCGGCAGCCGGCTTGACCGTCTGCTCGTTGAGCAGCAGCAACGACTCGCCCGGCGCCGGATAACGCACGTGCACCGCCCCGGACAGGCGAGCGTTGTCGAAGGCATGCAGCGGCTGGCCAAGCTCCAGCATGACGTAGTTGGTGACATCCACCACGGCACTGATGGCGCGGATGCCGCTGCGCTCCAGGCGCCGCTTCATCCAGGCCGGCGTGGGCGCCCTGGCATCGATACCGGCCACCACCCGTCCGCAATAGCGCGGGCAGGCTGCGGGCGCATCCAGCACCACGTCGCGGCGCTTGTCGCAGCCGATTTCGGCTTCCCGGATCGAAGGCAGGATTGCGGAAGTGCCGGTCAGCGCCCCCACTTCCCGCGCCACCCCTTTCAGGCTCAGGCAGTCGGCACGATTCGGCGTGAGCTTGAGGGTAAACAACTTGTCATCGAGGGCCAGATGGGAACGAATGTCCTCGCCTACCGGCGCTTCGTCCGGCAACGCCAGAAGGCCGCTGTGATCCTCCGACAGGCCGAGTTCGCGCGCCGAGCACAACATGCCGAGGGATTCGACACCGCGCACCTTGGCGGCCTTGATCTTGACTCCGGGAAGATCGGCGCCGACGAGCGCGCAGGGCACTTTCATGCCGGGAGCGACATTCGGCGCGCCGCAAACGATCTGAAGGGTTTCCCCCTGGCCGGCATCCACCCGGCACAATTTCAGCTTGTCGGCATCGGGATGCTTGTCGACAGTGAGCACCTGCGCCACGACGACGCCGCTGAAGGGCGGAGCGACGTTCGCCAGTGCCTCCACTTCCAGCCCGGCCATGGTCAGGCTGTGTGCCAGTTCGGCGCTGGTGAGCGGCGGGTCAACAAACTCTCGCAGCCAGTGTTCTGAAAACTGCATGGTTATCTGAATTGCGAAAGAAAACGCAGATCGCCGTCGAAAAACAGGCGCAGATCGTTTACGCCATAGCGCAGCATGGTCAGACGATCCGGGCCCATACCGAAAGCGAAGCCGATGAAATTCTCGCTGTCGATGCCCACGGCCTTGAGCACGTTGGGATGTACCATGCCGCTGCCGGCGATCTCCAGCCAGCCGGTATGGCTGCAGATGCGACAGCCGTTGCCCTCGCAGAAGACGCAGCTCATGTCGATCTCGGCCGACGGCTCCGTAAATGGAAAGAAGGATGGCCGAAAGCGCGTTCGCAGGTCGGGCTTCTCGAAGAAACAGCGCAGGAAATCGGTAAACACGCCCTTCAGATCGGCGAAGCTGACATCCTTGTCGATCCACAATCCTTCGACCTGATGGAACATGGGGGAGTGAGTGGCATCCGAGTCGACGCGATAGACCCGGCCCGGCGCAATGACGCGGATGGGCGGCTTGTGCGTTTCCATGTAGCGCACCTGGATCGGGCTGGTGTGCGTGCGCAGCAGCAAGCCAGGGGCATTCTCCAGATAGAACGTGTCGTGCATCGAACGCGCCGGATGATTCTCCGGCGTGTTGAGGGCGGTGAAGTTATGGAAGTCGTCCTCGATTTCTGGGCCGTCGGCGACATCGAATCCGATTGAGCGAAACAGCGATTCGATGCGCTCCAGTGTCCGCGTCACCGGGTGCAGACCGCCCGTCGGCAGTCCCCTGGCGGGAAGCGTGATGTCGAGCGCTTCGGCCTTGAGCTGAGCCTCCAGCGCGGCATGCCTGAGCGCCTCGCGACGCGTGTTGAGTGCGGCCTCGATGCGCTCCTTGACACTGTTGATGGCAGCCCCGGCACGCTTGCGCTCCTCGGGCGCGAGCGCGCCGAGGCCCTTCAGGAGCTCGGTCACCGAACCGCTTTTCCCGAGGTAGCGCGCCTTGGCCTGCTCCAGCGAGGCGGCATCGCCGATGCCGGAGAATTCGGCCGTTGCCCGGGCGACTAATTGTTCTATGTCATTCATGTCTCAAGCGCAAAAAAAGGAGGCTTGGGGCCTCCTTTTTTCGTGTATTGCGTGTTTACGCAGCGAGGCGGGACTTGGCCTGGTTCGCAATCTGCGCAAAGGCAGGCTTGTCGAACACCGCCAGATCCGCCAGCACCTTGCGATCGACCTCGATGGAGGCCTTCTTGAGGCCGTTCATCAATGCGCTGTAGGTCATACCCAGTTCGCGGGCGGCCGCATTGATGCGGACGATCCACAGCGAACGGAACTGGCGCTTGCGCTGGCGACGGTCGCGGTAGGCATACTGCCCCGCCTTCATTACCGCCTGCTTGGCAATGCGATAAACACTGCCACGGCGTCCGCGGAAGCCCTTGGCCTGGTCAAGAACTTTCTTGTGGCGCGCCCGCGCCGTTACACCCCGTTTGACTCTTGGCATGTTCCGGTCTCCTTAGGCGTAGGGCAGCATGGCCCGGATGGATGCGATGTCCGCAGAATGGACCTCCGTAATTCCGCGCAAGTGACGCTTGGCCTTGGTGGTCTTCTTGGTCAGGATGTGGCGCTTGAAAGCCTGGGACCGCTTGACGCTGCCCCCTGGCCGCACCTTGAAGCGCTTGGCCGCGCCGGATTTGGTTTTCATCTTCGGCATTGCAGAACTCCTTCTTTTGTCATGGCGCCAGGTGGCCCCCGATACAGGAGCACTTCGACAACCCGCAACCACTTGTTGCATGGACCGTTGGTACGAAGACACGCGCACCCCGGCCGGCCCATTCCACCGTTTCGCTCCCACGCTGGGAGCGATGAATCCTGTCCCCCGGAAACCAATCCAGGTACTAGCTTTTCTTTTCCTGTTTCTTGATCGGCGCCAGCACCATGACCAACTGGCGACCCTCCATCTTCGGAAACTGCTCGACTGTCCCGTAGGCTTCGAGGTCACCCTTCACACGTTCCAGGAGCCTGATTCCAAATTCCTGGTGAGCCATCTCGCGCCCCCGAAAGCGCAGGGTCACTTTCGTCTTGTCGCCTTCCTGCAGGAAACGGACCAGATTGCGCAGCTTGATCTTGTAATCCCCCTCGTCAGTGCCGGGGCGAAACTTAACTTCCTTGACCTGTATCTGTTTCTGCTTGAGCTTGGCCTCATGCGCCTTTTTGGCCTCGGCATACTTGAATTTGCCGAAATCCATGATACGGCAGACGGGCGGCTGGGCCAGAGGCGCGATTTCCACCAGATCCACACCCGCCTCTTCGGCCATCTTCAAGGCCGTCTGGACCGGCACAATCCCGACTTGCTCGCCCTCCATGCCGATCAGGCGAATCTCCGGGGCGTTGATTTCTTCGTTCAGTCGCTGCGTCTTCTGCTGCGCTTTCTGCTGTGGCTGTGCGATGGTTCAAGTCTCCAAAAAATCAAAAATCAGGCCGCCCCTGCCCGTGCATCGCGTTCTCGCGTCAGGCGTTCGACAAACGTCTCGAGGGACATCTGCCCGAGGTCCTGTCCGCCCCGGGCACGCACGGCGACCAACCCAGCAGCCTTCTCCTTGTCTCCGACAACGACCTGGTAAGGCAGCTTTTGCAAGCTATGTTCGCGTATTTTATAGCTAATTTTCTCATTACGCAAATCCGAGACGGCCCGCAGACCGGCCAAGCGTAGCTTTTCCGCAACAGTTTCGGCGTATTCGGCCTGGTGCTCTGAAATATTCATGACGATCGCCTGGACCGGTGCCAGCCAGAGCGGAAACGCACCGGCATGATGCTCAATCAGAATCCCGATGAAGCGTTCCATCGAACCGAGGATGGCCCGGTGCAGCATGACCGGCTGGCGCCGCGAGTTGTCTTCCGCCACGTACTCCGCGCCGAGTCGCCCCGGCAGCGAGAAGTCGAGTTGCAAGGTGCCGCATTGCCAGATGCGATTAAGGCAATCCTTCAGGGAGAATTCGATCTTCGGCCCATAGAAGGCGCCCTCGCCCGGCTGCAGGTCGTATTTCAGGTTCTTGGCATCCAGCGCCTGCGCCAGCGCGGTCTCGGCCCGGTCCCAGGTTTCGTCCGAGCCGATGCGCTTTTCCGGCCGTGTGGACAGCTTGACGAGGATGTCGCTGAAACCAAAATCCGCATACACCTCGCGCAGAAGGTCGATGAAGGCCGCCGACTCGGACAGGATCTGCTCTTCGGTACAGAAGATGTGCGCGTCGTCCTGGACGAAACCGCGCACGCGCATGATGCCGTGCAGCGCCCCGGAAGGCTCGTTGCGGTGGCAGGAACCGAACTCGGCCAGGCGCAAGGGCAAATCGCGATAGCTCTTGATGCCCTGGTTGAAGATCTGCACGTGACCGGGGCAATTCATCGGCTTGACCGCGTAATCGCGCTCCTCCGCCTTGGTGGTGAACATGTGCTCGGCGTAGTTTTCCCAGTGGCCGGACTTCTCCCACAGCACGCGATCCATCACCTGCGGCGTACGCACTTCCTGGTAGCCGTTGGCGGAAAGCAGCCGGCGCATGTACTGCTCAACCTCCTGCCAGATCACCCAGCCCCTGGGGTGCCAGAACACCATGCCGGGGGCTTCGTCCTGCAGATGGAAAAGGTCCAACTGCCGGCCGAGCTTGCGGTGATCGCGCTTTTCCGCCTCTTCCAGCATGTGCAGGTAGGCCGCCAGTTCATCCTTCTTCGCCCAGGCGGTGCCGTAGATGCGCTGGAGCATCTCGTTGCGTGAATCGCCGCGCCAGTAGGCGCCGGCCACCTTCATCAGCTTGAAGACCTTCAGCTTTCCTGTGGAGGGAACGTGCGGACCGCGGCACAGATCGACAAAATCGCCTTCGCGATAGAGCGAAACATCCTGGTCGGCCGGGATCGAGGCGATGATCTCGGCCTTGTAGTGCTCGCCGATGGACTTGAAGAATTCAACCGCCCTGTCGCGTGGCCAGACGTCGCGCACGACGGGAAAATTCTTCCCGGCCAGTTCGGCCATGCGCACTTCGATTTTGGCCAGGTCTTCCGGGGTGAAGGGCCGCTTGTAGGAAAAATCGTAGTAGAAACCGTTCTCGATCACCGGGCCGATGGTGACCTGCGCTTCGGGAAAAAGCTCCTTTACCGCATACGCCAGCAAGTGCGCGGTTGAATGGCGCAGAACGTCGAGGCCCTCGGGATCCTTGTCGGTGACGATGGCCAGCGCGCAGTCCTGCTCGATGCGGTAACTGGTGTCGACCAGCCTGCCATCCACCTTCCCCGCCAGTGCGGCCTTGGCCAGGCTCGCGCCGATCGAAGCCGCCACCTCCGCGACCGTAACTGGTTGCGCGAATTCCCTCGTCGATCCATCCGGCAGCGTGATTAACGGCATGTCATGACGCCCAAAACAAAGAAGTCAGGAACCGGGAAACCGCTGATCCCTGATCCCTGACCTCTGATTCCTGAATACTGGTAGGCGCGATAGGACTCGAACCTACGACCCCCACCATGTCAAGGTGGTGCTCTAACCAGCTGAGCTACGCGCCTGCAAGGTGTGCATTGTAGCGGAAACCGCATCCATTTCAAAATCCCTGGCGCCCTTCAGGCTTCGGACAGGGGCCACACGCAGTTGCCCCCGCTTTCCTTGCCGATTTCGGCAATCACGCGCTCATGTTCCGCCAGTTCCCCCGGTGTCGCGCGCAGCACGCGCAGGCGGGGGGACTCGGCCGGCAAGCCGGCAGGATCAAGGGCGGACGCCGGTGCGGCCTCCAGGTCCATGATCAGGCTTTCCTGGCCGCGCGTCATGGCCAGATAGACTTCCGCCAGCAACTCGGCATCCAGCAGGGCCCCATGCAGCGCCCGGCCGGAATGGTCGATGGCGTAGCGCTCGCACAGTGCATCCAGCGAGTTCCTCCGGCCGGGGTGAAGTTCCCGGGCCATCTTCAGGGTGTCCACCACCCCCATGCAAGCGTATTCCAGGAGAGGTTTCTGCAGCAGGGCCAGTTCGTTATCGAGAAAGCCGACGTCGAAGGCTGCGTTGTGGATGACCAGCTCAGCCCCCCGGATGAAGTCGAGAAACTCTGCGACGATCTCGCCGAAACGGGGCTTGTCCTGCAGGAACTCGTTGGACAGGCCATGCACCGCCAGCGCGCCCGCCTCCACCTCGCGCTCCGGGTTGAGATAGCGATGAAAGCGCTGTCCGGTCAGTTTGCGATTGAGCAGTTCGACGCAGCCGATTTCGATGATGCGATCCCCCAGCCGAAAATCGAGCCCGGTGGTTTCCGTGTCGAGAATAACTTGCCTCAAGCGTGCCTGCCTTTCAAGGTTTCGATGCCCCGGCGCGCCAGCGCGTCGGCGCGCTCGTTCTCGGCGTGCCCGGCATGGCCCTTGACCCAGCGCCACTCGATCCTGTGGCGGGAGGCGAGATCGTCGAGTTCCCGCCACAACTCGGCATTCTTAACGGGTTGCCTGCCGGCGGTGCGCCAGCCGCGCTTTTTCCAGGCGTGGATCCACTCGCTGATGCCCTTCTGGACATACTGCGAATCGGTATGCACGCGCGCCTTCACCGGCCGCTTGAGCGCTTCCAGGGCGCGGATCACGGCCGTCAGCTCCATGCGGTTATTGGTGGTGTCGGCCTCGCCGCCATAGAGTTCCTTTTCGTGTCCGCCCATCCGCATCAGCACGCCCCAGCCGCCCGGACCCGGATTTCCGCTGCAGGCCCCATCCGTGAATATCTCCACGATATCCGCGTCGGATTTCACTGGCCGTCCTTGTGCATTCTCTGCACTGCCGGCGCCAGCGCCTTGGCACGCGCCTTGCGATCGTGCCACGCCGGCGTCAGCAGACGCAAGCCATGCTGGCGCTTGATTCCCTGCAGGAGGTACACCGCCCCGGCGATCGGCCACCAGCGGTCGCCGGCCAGTTCCATGAAATGCCAACGACGCAGCCATTTTTCCTGGATAACAGCCGGAGAATAGCGTCCGAAACAGCCGGCCTGGGTCTCGAAGCTCAGCAGGGTCAGGAGATCCTTGAGTCGGCGCACGCTGAAGTACTGACCTTGCCAGGGAAAGGCTGAACCGCGTCCCGCCAGGCGTCGCTTGATGCCCCAGAGACTGAACGGGTTGAAGCCGGAGATCAGCACCTGCCCCTCGGGAACCAGCACGCGCTCGACCTCGCGCAGGATCTGGTGCGGGTCGGCGGCGAACTCCAGGACATGCGGCAGAACGACCAGGTCGATGCTGTTGCCCGCCAGGGGGAGATGATGGGCATCGCCCAGCACGCAGGCCGGCGGGATCGCGTCATAGACGAAGCGCAACGGCATGCGATTGGCGCGCAGGCAGTCGCATTGCGGCAGACCGATCTGCACGGCATTGAAGCCGAAAATGTCGGCCACCATCTGATCGAAGCGGGCCTGTTCCCATTCAAGGATGTACTTGCCCTGGGGGGTCTGCAGCCAGGCGTCCCGGCGGGACTTGTTCCGCTCCTCGATTGCTGGATTTGACATTTCGCTCCGATGTCAGAGAATCACGGCATGGACATCCAGCCCCTGCACGCTTTCGAGGACAATTATATCTGGCTGCTGAGCGAGGGGCGCCATGTTGTGGCGATCGACCCCGGCGATGCGACGCCGGTGCTGCACTATCTGGAGGAACAGGGCGCCAGCCTCGCCGCCATCCTGCTCACGCATCATCACGGCGACCATACCGGCGGCGTCGGCGACCTGCTCAGCCGATACCCGGTGCCGGTTTTCGGCCCCGCCGGCGAAGATATCCCCGGCGTGAGCGTGCCGTTGCAGGAGGGCGATACCGTTCGCCTGCCGCAGCTGCAAGTCAGCTTCCAGGTCATCGACGTACCCGGCCATACCCGTGGCCATATTGCCTATTACGGCCACGGCGCGCTGTTCTGCGGCGACACGCTCTTCGCCTGCGGCTGCGGCCGGCTGTTCGAGGGAACGGCGGAGCAAATGTGGGCTTCGCTGTGCAAGCTGGCCGCCCTGCCGGGCGACACGCGGGTGTACTGTGCCCACGAATATACCCAGACCAACATCCGCTTCGCCCTCGCCGTGGAACCCGGCAACGCCGCCCTGCAGGCGCGCGCCGGGCGGGTGGCGCAACTGCGCGCCGACGGCCGGCCGACGGTTCCCTTCCTGCTGATGGAGGAACAGGAGACAAATCCCTTCCTGCGCAGCCCGCAAGCGGAAGTGGCCGCATCGGCCGAGCGCCGCTGCGGCGCCAGATTGCACGCGGCGGTCGAGGTCTTTGCCGCACTGCGCGAGTGGCGCAACGGCTTTCGCTAGAGCCCGCGATCCCTCGTTAAGTCGGCGGTGTCGCCCGCCTGCAAATTGACGACCGCAGCAGCCGACGTTAGCATTGGGCTTTCGCATCGCTTGGCTCAATGTTCAAATACCCGCCCGCTCTGCCGGGGTTTCTCGCCTGCTTCGCTTTCTGTCTGTTTTCAGCTGTTGCCGCCGCCTCGGAGGCGGGTGTTCCGCCCGGTTCCGCTTCCGCCCCTGCCGTCGTCAACGGGCCTGGCTCCGAGCCTGCCATCGACCCCGACCCGATCATCGAATTGCCTGAAGACTCGCCACCCCTGGCAATGATCGACCTGACCCTGCCTCCCGACGATTTGTGGGACCGCATCCGCAACGGCTATGGCATGCCCGACATCGACAGCCCCCTCGTGCAGCAGCAGCAGGCCTGGTATCTCGCCCATCCGGACTACCTGCGCCGCGTCGTCGAGCGCAGCCGCCGCTACATGCACCACATCGTCGTGGAGCTGGAAAAGCGCGGCATGCCCACCGAACTGGCCTTGCTGCCGATCGTCGAGAGCGCCTACAACCCGATGGCCTACTCGCGCTCCCATGCTTCAGGCATGTGGCAATTCATCCCCTCCACGGGCAAGACCTATCAGCTCGACCAGAACTGGTGGATGGACCAGCGTCGCGACATCATCGCTTCCACCAGCGCGGCACTGGAATACCTGCAATCGATCTACGACATGCATGGCGACTGGCACCTGGCGCTGGCCTCTTACAACTGGGGCGAGAACGCGGTGGCGCGCGCCATCGAAAAGAACCGCGCCGAGGATCTGCCGACCGACTACCTGAGCCTGTCCATGCCCGAGGAAACGCGCCTGTACGTGCCCAAGCTGCAGGCCCTCAAGAACATCGTTGCCCGCCCGGAGCTGTTCAACTTCAGCCTGGATCCGATTCCCAACAAGCCCTACTTCCGGACCGTCGAGGTCTCCGCCCATATGGACGTGGCCATTGCGGCACGCCTGGCGGAGATGACCGTCGAGGAATTTCTGGCGCTCAACCCGGCCTACAACCGCCCGGTCATCCCGGACAAGGAAGGGGTCAGCATCGTGTTGCCGTCGGAACAGGTCGACACCTTCGTCTCGAATCTCGAATCGCACGACAAGCCGCTGACGAACTGGCAGGCTTATACCCTCAGGAAGGGTGAAAACCTGAAAGGTGTCGCCAAGAAACACGGCCTGACGCTGGCACGCCTGCGGCAGATCAATGGCATCAACGCAAGAATGCGCATCCGGCCGGGCCACACCCTGCTGGTACCGGCAAAGGGAAATTCGGCGACAGACGACCTGCTCTCCGTCAACCTGCCCGTGGCCAAGCCGAAGATACGCAAGAAGCGGTACGCCAAGCGCGGCAAGAAGGGAGCGACAAAGGGCGGCAGGAAAGCCGTTTCCGCCAAGAAGACCAGTTCGACGGCAAAGAAGAAACCCGCCAGAAAGCAGGCGAAGCAGAAGAAATGAGGCCTGCCGCCGTCTATCGGTAAAGAAAACAGCGCACGCTGCGCCCGTCGCCGAGCAGGGTTTCGGCGGGATAGGCGGCCGCGCACTCGGGCATTGCCTGCGGGCAGCGCGGATGGAAATGGCAGCCTGCGGGCGGACGGGCGGGAGACGGCATGTCTCCGCCGAGGACGATGACCGGGCGGCCCTCCGCCGCGTCGATGCGCGGCACGGCGGAAAGCAAGGCCTGCGTGTAGGGATGCTTCGGATCGCCCAGGATGTCCGCCGTCCCGCCCCGCTCGACGATGCGTCCGAGATACATCACCGCCACCTCGTGGGCCAGATACTCGACCACCGCTATGTTGTGGGTGATGAACAGGTAGGCGAGCCCGAAAGAAGCCTGCAGGTCTTTGAGCAGGTTGAGGATCTGCGCCTGGACGGAAACGTCGAGGGCGCTGGTCGGCTCGTCGCAGACCAGCAGACGCGGCTCGACCGCCAGGGCACGGGCAATGGCGATGCGCTGCCGCTGTCCGCCGGAAAACTCGTGCGGATAGCGTCCGCGCATGTCGGCGGCGAGGCCGACCCGCTCGAGCAGCGCGCCGGTCCGGCGTTCCCGCGATTCCGGAGGGAACCGGTCGCCCACGGCGGCCATGCCCTCCTCGATGATGTCGCCGACGCGCATGCGCGGGTCGAGCGAAGCATAGGGGTCCTGAAACACGATCTGCATGGCGCTGCGCAGGCGGCGCAGACGCGCGGCGGGCAGCGCGGTCAACTCCTCTCCTTCGAAGCGCACGCTGCCGCCGCTCGGCTTGAGCAGCTGCAGGATGGCCTTGCCGGCGGTGGTCTTGCCGCAGCCGGATTCGCCCACCAGCGCCAGCGTGCGGCCGAAAGTCAGTCCCAGCGAGACGCCGTCGACGGCCCTGACCTGGCCGACGACCCGCTTGAAGACGCCCTTGCGAATGGGGAAGTGCACCTTCAGGTCATTGACCTCGAGAAGCGGCGTTTCGACTTTTGGCACCGCGTGCAGCGGCGCCGGGTCAGACGGCTGCGCCTCGGCGGGCGCGCCGCGACCGCCGTCCGCCGCCGGATCGTAGAGGTGGCAACGCACCGCATGGCCCGCGGCGGCCTCGTACCAGGACGGGATCTCGTTCCGGCAGCGCGCCCATGCGTTCGGGCAACGTTCGGCGAAGCGGCAGCCGGTGAAGACCGTCGTCAGCGGCGGGACGCTGCCCGGAATGGTTTCCAGAACGCCGTCGCGCCGCGCCGGTCGCGGCAGCGCGGCGAACAGCTTGCGCGAATAGGGGTGGCGGGCATCGGAAAAAAAGGATTGCCGCCCGGCAACTTCGACCAGCTCGCCCGCATACATGACGCCGACCCGCTGCGCCAGTTGCGCGACGATGCCCAGGTCATGGGTGATGAGGAGCATGCCCATGCCGCGACTGCGCTGCAGCTGGCCGAGCAGATCGAGCACCTGCGCCTGGATGGTAACGTCGAGCGCGGTGGTCGGCTCGTCGGCGATCAGCAGGTCGGGGTTGCCGGCCAGCGCCATGGCGATCATGACGCGCTGCTTCATGCCGCCGGAGAGCTGGAAGGGATATTCATCAAGCCGTCGCGCCGGGTCGGGAATGCCGACCGATTCGATCAGCTCCCGCGCACGCCGGCGCGCGGCACCCCGCGGCAGCGCGCCATGCCGCGCCAGCACCTCGACGATCTGCTGGCCGACGCTGAGGACCGGATTGAGGCTGGTGGCCGGCTCCTGGAAGATCATCGCCATCTCTCGGCCGCGCACATCCCGCATCTCCGACTCCGAGAGCGACAGCAGGTCGCGTCCGCCCAGGAGCACGCGTCCGCCGACGATGGCGCCGGCGTCCGGCAGCAGGCGCATCAGCGAGAGGGCTGTCATGGACTTGCCGCAGCCGGACTCGCCGAGCAGGGCGAAGGTCTCCCCCCGGGCGACCTCGAACGACACGTCGTCCACCGCACGCACCGGGCCCGCGTCGCTGGCGAGAGCGGTTCGCAGGGATTCGATTCTGAGCAGGCTCATGCCCCCGCTTCCTGCAGGCGGGCCTGCCGGCCGGCCAGGCGCGGATCGAAGGCGTCGCGCACCGCATCGGAAAACAGGTTGGCCGCCAATACGAGGATGAACATGAAGGTGAAAGCGGCCACCAGCGACCACCAGACGATCGGTTCGCGCGCCAGTTCCAGGCGCGCGGTGTTGATCATGGTGCCGAAGCTGAAGGTGCTCGGATCGACGCCGATGCCGATATAGGACAGCACGGCCTCGGCCAGCACCAGTCCAGAGAAGTCCATCACCACCGCGATCAGCACGATGTGCATGACGTTGGGCAGGATGTGACGGGCCATGATTCGGATCGACGAAGCGCCGAAGGCCTGTGCCGCCTGCACATACTCCAGCTCGCGCAGCTTGAGGGTCTCCGCCCGCAGCAGCCGGCACAGTCCGGTCCAGCTGGTCACGCCGAGGATGAGGCAGAGCGCCAGCAGGCGCGCATCCGCACGCTGGGCGGCGGTGGCGAACCAGTCCGGGTGGGTATCGATCACCACCTGCATCATCAGCACCGCGGCGGCGATGAGCAGTACGCCCGGAATCGAATTCAGGGTCGTGTAGAGATACTGGATGACATCGTCCACCCAGCCGCCGAGATAGCCGGCGACGATGCCCAGCCCCACGGCGAAGGGCAGCATGGCCAGCGTGGTGACGGTGCCGATGACCAGCCCGGTGCGGATGCTTTTCAGGGTGAGGTAGAGCACGTCCTGGCCGACCTTGTCGGTGCCGAAGACATGGTAACCGCCGGCCAGCGCGACGACCGGTCCCCCGAGCAGCAGCAGTCCCGTCAGCGTGGCGAGCACCGCATTCCAGGCGAAACGGGTCTCGCCGCGCCGGATGCTGCGCCAGGCATCCGGCCAGGGCACGCCCCGGCGCCGGGCGACCACCTGCACCGCAACCGCCACCAAAGTCAGTCCCGCCAGCACGGCGAGGACGAGACCGCGCACTACCCGTCCCGCCACGTCGGGCGCCCAGTCCCGGGCGGGATCCTCCAGATGCGCGCCGCCGTGCCTGAGTCGCGGGAATATCCGGGCCTGCGTGCCATCCGTCATCTCCACGGTTTCCCGGGCATAGAGATGGGTGGCCAGCGGTGCGGAATAGGTCTTCTCGGTGGCGGCCTTCAGGGGCTGCAGCAGCGCATCGAGGGCGCTGCGCACCTCGCTGCCGTAGCCGTTCGCCGGCTGGCCGGCAACGGCCTCCAGGCGCGGCCGATAGTGCAGCGAGTCGAGCAGGCCGATCAGGATGAACACCGCCAGCACCGTCAGGGCCGCCATGCCGGCACGGCTCTCGCCGACGCGCCGCCACGACACCAGCAGGTATTCGCGACGGCTGACATGGAAAGCGGCCGCCACTGCGCAGGCGACGAGCAGGAAGACGAGGGCGTCGGTCCACAGAATCATCGGCATCATTGCAGCCTTACGCGCGGGTCAACCAGGGTGTAGGACAGGTCTGTCAGCAGCAGGCCGACGATGTAGAGCACCGAACCGATGAACACCATCGCGCGCACCACGGCGAAATCCTGAGCGTTGATGGCGTCGATGGTGTACGACCCCAGGCCGGGGATGCCGAAGAAGGACTCGACGATGAGCGAGCCCATGAAGAGCAGGGGAATCACCACCACGACGCCGGTCAGGATCGGGATCATGGCGTTCTTCAGCACATGACGGAACAGCACGGCCGATTCCGAAAGTCCCTTGGCCCGCGCCGTGCGCACGTAGTCCTTGCCGATCTCCTCGAGGAAGATGGTGCGGTACCAGCGCGTGCTCGCGCCGATGCCGGCCACCACGCTGATCAGCACCGGCAGGATCAGGAAGCGCGCGGCATCCAGCCCGCCGGCATAGCCCGATATCGGCACCAGGTGCCAGATCTTGCTTACCAGGTACTGCCCGCCGATGATGTAGAACAGGCTCGATATCGACATCATGGCGACGCAGGTCACCACGCCCCAGAAGTCGAGGTAGGTGGCGCGGAAGAAGGCCAGCATGAGGGCAAAGGATACCGTGACGAAGAGTCCGAGCAGGAAGACCGGTACGGCGATGGCCAGGCTCGGCCCCATCCGCGTCCTGATCTCGTGTCCAATGTCGCGACCGTCGTCGGCGCGCCCGAAATCGAAGACAAAGAGCTTTACGGACTTCTCGAAGAAGATGGTATTCGTGACCTTCGCCGCCCCTTCGGCGGCACCATCGTAGAGCAGCGGCTTGTCGTAGCCCCGGTCCGCCTTCCACTTCTGGATCGCCTCCGGCGTGACGCGCTTGATGCCGAGTTGCATGCGCGCCATGTCGTCGGGGGTATTCACGACGAAGAACAGCGTGAAAGTGAGGAGATTCACGCCCACCAGGATCGGCAAGGCATACAGCAGGCGCCGAACGATGTAGGCCAGCATCAGGTCCTGCCCCGGGCGCGTTCCCGCCGCCGCCAGCTCCACACCGCCGGCACCGCGCCGGCGACGAGGACGGCGGCAAACAGCGCGAGAGGCCAGCGCACAGGCCGGTTCCACTCGGCCCGCAGGCGCTCGCGCAGTGCGACGTCGATCCTTTTGTATTTGAGGCCGTTGCGCGCCATATTGTTCGGCTTGAGGTTGGACACCCAGCCGTGGTTCAGGCTGTAGTCCTTGGGATGGAAGCCGAAGGACCAGGGCGCGTCCTCGTGCAGGATGGCCGTCATGCGGTCGATCAGTGCCTGGCGCGCCGGTCCGTTTTCCATGTGCTTGACCTGGCGGAAGAGCCGGTCGTACTCGGGATTGACGTAATTGGCCGCGTTCTCGCCCCGGCTGCGGGCGCGGCTCTGAGGTCCGTGGAAGAGGAAGAGGAAATTCTCGGCATCGGGATAGTCGGCGTTCCAGCCCCACACAAAGATCTGCGCCGCGCCCTTGCGCACCTTCTCCTGGAAGCGGTTGTAGTCGGTGCCGCGGATCTCCAGCTGGATGTCGAGCTTGGCTAGCTGCTTGCGGTACCAGTCCAGGCGCGGCTTGTCGCCGGGGCCGCGGTCGGTCGTGTCGAAATACAGCACCAGCGGCTGGCCGCTCTTCCCGTCGCGCCCGCCCGGATAGCCGGCTTCGGCAAGCAGCCGTTTCGCCGTTTCGATGGATTTCCGCCGCGGCGCGCCATTCACCCAGTCGTACACCACCGGATTCATGCCGGCCCGGCCGGTGCGGAGGCCGAAGATGCCGGGCGGGATCGGCCCCTGTGCGGGAATGCCGCGGCCGTTGGCGAAGATGGAGATGTATTCCTCCCAGTCGATGGCGATCGAAATGGCCTGGCGCAGCTTCCTTGCCCGCACGCGCGCCTCGGCATCGGCCTGGCTGCCGCCGACCACCGGATCGAGCCAGTTGAAGGCGAAATAGCGCGTCGCCGTGCCGACCGAGGTGGCCAGCCGGATGCCCTTCGCCGCCATCTCGGGCGAAACGCCCGCCTCTCCCTCCACCGAGATGCGCACGGCCTGGTCGAAGCTGTCCGAGCCGATGCCGGAGAAATCGTAGTAGCCCTGCAGGAACTTGTTCCAGTAGGGAATGCCCTCGCGCTCGCGCGAGAACACCACCTTGTCGATGAACGGCATGCGCCGGCCGGCATCGGCGAGCAGGCCGGCCTGCGCATCGCCCTCCTCGCCCTCGTCCGGATAGGCCTCGCCGCGGAAGTTCGGGTTGCGCTCCAGCACCATGCGCGCATTGGGATTGTTCTCGGTGAGCATGAAGGGCCCGGTGCCGACCGGATACCAGTCGAGCGTCAGGTTCTTCTCGACCATGCCCGGCTGGGCGAAGAAACGGTCGGCCTCGATCGGCACGGGGGCGAAGAAATTCATCGCCAGCCAGTAGGCGAACTGCGGATAGCGGCCCTTGATGCGAACGCGGTAAGTGTATTTGTCAACCGTCTCGGCCCCTGTCAGAGGGAATTGCGAGAGGTCGAGCCAGGCACCCCCCCTGCCTGCGGCGGCGAGGACGGCATCCTCGGCCTTCAGCCGTTCGGCGAATGCCTTCAGTCCGACGATGTACTCGCTCATCAGGCCGAAAATGGGCGAATGCAGGCGCGGGTGCGCCAGCCGCTTGATCTGATAGACGAAGTCGTCCGCCGTCAGTTCGCGCGTGCCGGTCTGGGCGAAGTCCCGCAATGCGAATACGTCTCGGAGGGCTTCGCGCGTCAGGGAATGATAGAGCAGCCTGCCCGAATCGTCCCGCGCGAAGGCGGGATGCGGCTGGTACAGAATTCCCGGGCGAATGCGGATTTCGTAGATCGAAAAGGCGAGCTGCGGCGAATCGGCCGCCACGGGACGGCCCGCCGCATCCTCGTAGCGTGGCTGCGGCAGGGCCGCTGCCGTCAGCGGTACCAGCGTATAGGGGCGCTTGAGGAAATGGTACTGCAGGGGCGGCTCGTAGACCTGCGAATTGAACTCGGATTCGTCCTCGCTGTAGGACTGCACCGGATCGAGGTGCTTGGGCCGTTCGGTAAAAGCGCTATAGAGGATGTTGCGGCCACCCTCCTCGGCCGGATAGGGGTCGTTCCAGACCTCGCCGCAACCGGCAAGAGACACGACGAGGAGCAGCAGCCAGACATGCATCGGGATATCGCGCATCGTGCGCGGAGTGTAGCCGAAAGGGCGGAATGGCGTCATCCGCGACGCTCCGCTATAATCGCGCGGTCATTTTACGGGACTCGACGATGGGCTTTCTCGCTGGAAAACGCATCCTCATCACCGGCCTGCTCTCCAACCGCTCGATCGCCTATGGCATAGCCAAGGCTTGCCATCGCGAAGGCGCCAAACTGGCCTTCACCTACCAGAACGATCGTTTCAGGGAGCGCGTTGCCAAATTCGCCGAGGAATTCGACAGCACTCTGGTCTTTTCCTGCGACGTGGCGGAAGACGCGCAAATCGATGCCCTGTTCTCGCAACTGGCCAGTCACTGGGACGGCCTCGACGGCCTGGTGCATTCCATCGCCTTCGCGCCGGGCGAGGCCATCGAGGGCGACTTCCTCGACGGCATCACACGCGATGGCTTCCGCATCGCCCACGACGTATCCTCCTACAGCTTTCCGGCCCTGGCCAAGGCCGCCCGACCGCTGCTGCTGAAGGGAAACAACGCCTCGCTGCTGTGCCTGACCTATCTCGGCGCCGTGCGCACGCTGCCGAACTACAACACCATGGGCCTGGCCAAGGCCAGCCTGGAAGCCGCCACCCGCTACCTGGCCTTCTGCCTCGGGCCGCAAGGCATCCGCGCCAACGCCATTTCGGCCGGCCCGATCAAGACCCTGGCCGCCTCCGGCATCGGCAATTTCGGCAAGCTGCTTGCCTACAACGCCCACCATGCACCGCTGCGGCGCAACGTCACCATCGAGGAAGTCGGCAATGCCGCCGCCTTCATGCTCTCCGACCTGGCCAGCGCCATCACCGGCGAAATCCTTTACGTGGACGGCGGACTCAACACCACGGCCCTCGGCAATTCCGAACCGCTGCCATAAGCGTCCCGGCGCAACAAACGAAACGGGCTGCCGTGGCAGCCCGTTTCGTTTTGCTGGTCGCACTAAGTGTCAACTGGCGCGGATTACTCGCCCTCACCCTTAGCCAGCGCTTCCCTGTCAACCTCCACGCCGTAGCGCTGCCGCAGTGCGGCAAGATAGGCATTGAAATCCTCCGTGCCGGCGAGCTGCGTCAGCTGTGCACGCAAGGCCCTGGCGCGGGGATCGGTCTCCCCCTTGGTCGAGCCGCTGCGCACCTGGGCAATGCGGAAAAGCGCGTAGCTGCCGTCCGGCAACTGCACGCCGGCATGAGCCGGCAGCTTGCCCACGGGTGCCTGGAATATGGCCTGCTGCGCCTCGGGCACCAGCCCGCGCATCGGCTGGCGCACGACGGCCTGAGGCTGGCTCCACGACAGCGCAGGGTTTTCGCCCTTGTTCAGCCGCGCCAGCAGCGCCTCGCCTTCCTTGAGCGCCAGGCGTGCCGCCTCCTCGGCGGCGAGCGTCTTCTCGATTTCCGGCTTCACGGCGTCGAAGGCGCGCAATTCGGCCGGACGCACCTCCAGCACGCGCGCGGCCACCAGGGTGTTCGGCGCCACCTCGATGGCGTCGGTGTTGCGCCGGTTCTTCAGGACATCGTCTGAAAACAGGGCGGCGACGAGCTTTTCGTTGCTTGCCAGCGGGCCGGCCTCGGCCCGGTTCGCCCGATCGAAGAAGCCGGTCTGGCGAAGCGCCAGCTTGAACGTCTCCGCGGCCGGCTTGAGGGAGTCGGACTGTTCGTACACCATGTTCGAGAAAGCCTCGGCCACTTCCGCGAATTTCCTGCCGGCCGCCTCCTTCTTCAATTCGGCCTCGATCGAATCCCGCGCCTCCTCCAGGCTGCGCACCTTGCCCGGCTTGATGCCGGTCAGGCGAATGACATGGAAGCCGAAATCGCTGCGCACCACGTCGCTGATCTGGTTTACCTTGAGAGAAAATACGGCATCCTCGAAAGGCTTGACCATGGCGCCGCGCGGGAAGTAACCGAGGTCGCCGCCCTTTTCCGCCGAGCCCGGATCCTGCGAATTATCCTTGGCAAGCTGGGCGAAGTTGCCGGGCGATTTCTTCAGCTGGGCGAGGATCCGCTCGATCCGTTTTCTCGCAGCAGCCTGTTCCGCTTCCGGCGCATCCGGGGCCGCCTGGATCAGGATGTGGCTGGCGCGGCGTTCCTCCTCGGTAACGTAACTGTCCGCATTCGCTTCGTAGGTTCGCTTGATCTCGTCCGGGCTGATCGTGGTCTGCTCGGCCAGGGCCTCACGGCTCAGTACGACATATTCGGCCCGGATCCGCTGCGGTATCTCGAACGCCTTGCGATTCTTCTCGTAGAACGCCCTGGCGGCGTCCTCGCCGATAGCGGCCTGCCCGGCGAAGCGTTCGGGGCGGATCGTCACCTGGCTCACCTGCCGTTCCTCGAGCTGTACGGCAATCAATCCTTTGGCCGCGGCATTGGAAACCACGGCGGTATCCGAAACGGCCTGGACCAGTTGCTGAATCGTCAGGTCCTGCCGCAGCCTGGCCTCGAAACCCGCCTGCGTCAGGCCCTGGGCCCGCAGGGCCTGCTCGTAGCGCTGTCTGGAAAACTGGCCGTTCTCCTGCAGGGCAGGAATCGAGCCGATGACTTCAATCAATTGCGCGTCGGTCGCGCCCAGACCGGATTTCGTCGCGTGCAGCAGCAACAGGCGCTGGCTCACCAGCGAATCGAGCAGGGCCAGCCGCGCTTCCGGCGTCTCCAGCATGGCCGGGTTGAACTCGCGCCCCAACTGGTTCCGCAGGCGATCCTGCTGATCGCGCAGGGCCTGGGCGAATTCCTGTCGCGAAATCGGGCTGCCCCCGACGCTGGCCAGTTCGCCGGCGCCGCCATCGCCACCGAAATAGGAATCCACCCCCCAGAAAGCAAAGGGCAGCGTGATCAGGACGAGGAAGACCTGGACTATCCGTTTGTTGTTGCGGACTGCGTCAAACATGTTCGGTCACCGACCCGAAAGCTGATGAAGATAGTAAAAAAGGCGAACTTGCGTTCGCCTTTTCTTCGTGCTGGCGGAGTGGACGGGACTCGAACCCGCGACCCCCGGCGTGACAGGCCGGTATTCTAACCAACTGAACTACCACTCCCGAATTCCGTGCTTCTCCAGGAGTGCACTTGTCCTGGTTGTCGTTGCCGACCGGACCGCCGCGAATCCTGGCTGGTGGGTGCTGACGGGATCGAACCGCCGACATTCGCCGTGTAAAGGCGACGCTCTACCAGCTGAGCTAAGCACCCGCTTGCCCCGCCGTCCGCAGCTTGCGTCACAGCCCGCGCGGCCCGGGGAAAGCGCGCTAGTTTACCGCATCTTTCAACGCTTTTCCAGCGCGGAACTTCGGCACGCGGGCTGACTTGATCTTGATCGTCGCGCCGGTGCGCGGATTGCGGCCGCTGCGGGCTGCACGCTTGCCGACGTAGAAGGTGCCAAAACCGACCAGCGTCACCATGCCGCCCTTTTTGAGGGAGGACCTGATCGCGCCGACGGTGGCGTCGATCGCCCGGCCGGCGGCTGCCTTGGAAATATCGGCCGACTTGGCGATTTGATCGATGAGTTCTGACTTGTTCACAAAGGCCCCCTCTGAATTTGGATTGATGAAAGACGAACGTGCTTTATAGCAAGCCGAAAAACCTCGTGTCAAGCAACATTCCGGAGCGTGGCAAGTTAAACCGGAGGATGGATGCAAATCGCGCCTTCCCTGCCGCGAACTTGCGGCAGGGAAGGCGCACGAGGAGGTCAGTGCGTGATCAGATTCGCGGCAGCGGCGGCCTCCCCCGATGCGACGGCCGCCACTTCGGCCGCCTCGGGCAAAGGCTCGGGATTGCGTTCGAGCGCCAGTGCCAGCACCTGGTCGATCCACTTCACCGGCACGATCTCCAGCGTGTTCTTGATGTTCTCCGGGATATCGACCAGATCCTTGACGTTCTCCTCAGGGATCAAGGCCATGCGGATGCCGCCACGCACCGCGGCCAGGAGTTTCTCCTTCAGGCCGCCAATCGGCAACACCTCGCCCCGCAGGGTGATCTCGCCGGTCATGGCGACATCGGCACGCACGGGAATGCCGGTCAGAACGGACACCAGCGCGGTGGAGATGGCGATGCCGGCCGAAGGACCGTCTTTTGGCGTCGCGCCTTCCGGCAGGTGGATGTGGATGTCGCTCTTCTGGTAGAAGTCCTCTGAAATGCCGAGCGTCCTGGAGCGCTTGCGCACCACCGACAGCGCCGCCTGGATCGACTCCTGCATCACCTCGCCCAGCTTGCCCGTGGTCACGGTCTTGCCCTTGCCCGGCAGCACCACGGCCTCGATGGTCAGCAGTTCGCCGCCCACCTCGGTCCATGCCAATCCGGTCACCTGGCCGACCTGGTTGTCCTTCTCGGCCATACCGAAGGAGTACTTGCGCACGCCGAGGTACTTGTCGAGATTGCGGGCGTTCACCACCAGCTTGCTGTGGCGCTTCTTCAGTACCAGCGACTTCACCACCTTGCGGCAGATCTTCGAAATCTCGCGCTCCATGCTGCGCACGCCGGCCTCGCGCGTGTAGTAGCGCACGATGTCGCGCAGCGCATCCTCGGTAACGGACAGCTCCTCCTTCTTCACGCCGTTGTTCTTCAGCTGCTTCGGCAGCAGATAGCGCTGGGCGATGTTGACTTTCTCGTCCTCGGTGTATCCCGACAGCCGGATCACCTCCATGCGGTCGAGCAGCGGGGCCGGGATATTCAGGGTATTGGCCGTGGCGACGAACATCACGTCGGACAGGTCGTACTCGACCTCGACGTAGTGGTCGACGAAAGTGGAGTTCTGCTCGGGATCGAGCACCTCCAGCAGCGCCGAAGAGGGATCGCCGCGAAAGTCCTGGCCCATCTTGTCGACCTCGTCGAGCAGGAAGAGCGGGTTCTTCACGGCGACCTTGGTCATGTTCTGCAGGATCTTGCCGGGCATGGAGCCGATGTAGGTGCGGCGGTGGCCGCGGATCTCCGCCTCGTCGCGCACGCCACCGACGGACATGCGAACGAACTTGCGGTTGGTGGCGCGGGCGATCGACTGCCCGAGGGAGGTCTTGCCGACCCCCGGGGGGCCGACCAGACAGAGGATCGGCGCCTTCAGCTTGTCGACGCGCTGCTGCACGGCGAGGTATTCGAGAATGCGTTCCTTGACCTTCTCGAGCCCGTAGTGATCCTTCTCCAGCACCTTTTCGGCGGCGGCGAGGTCCTTGCTGATGCGGCTTTTCTTCTTCCAGGGCAGGTTGGTCAACGTCTCGATGAAATTGCGTACCACCGTCGCCTCGGCCGACATCGGCGACATCAGGCGCAGCTTCTTCAGCTCGGACTGGGCCTTGTTCTGCGCCTCCTTGCTCATGCCGGCGGAACGGATTTTCTTGTCCATCTCGTCGAGGTCGGCGCCCTCTTCGCCCTCGCCAAGCTCCTTCTGGATGGCCTTCACCTGCTCGTTCAGGTAATACTCGCGCTGGCTCTTCTCCATCTGGCGTTTGACGCGGCCGCGGATGCGCTTTTCCACCTGCAGGATGTCCAGCTCCGTCTCGAGCTGGGACAGCAGCTTTTCCAGGCGGCCGCCGACATCGAAAATCTCGAGAATGTCCTGCTTCTGCTCGAGCTTGAGCGGCAGATGTGCGGCAATGGTGTCGGCGAGGCGACCGGCCTCCTCGATGCCGGCCAGTGAGGTCAGGATTTCCGGCGGAATTTTCTTGTTGAGTTTCACGTACTGGTCGAACTGGGCGATGATGGCCCGGCGCATCGCCTCGACCTCGTGCGTCATTCGTTCGTCGGCCGGCAGCGGCGTGACGATCGCGGTAAACATGGCGGCCTCTTCGCTGACCCGCTCGATGCGGGCGCGCTGTCCGCCTTCGACCAGCACCTTGACCGTGCCGTCCGGCAGCTTGAGCATCTGCAGGATGTTGGCGACGCAGCCGATGTCGTACATGTCCTCGACGCCGGGTTCGTCCTTGGCCGCGGATTTCTGCGCGACGAGCAGGATGTGCTTGCCCGCTTCCATGGCGGTTTCCAGCGCCTTGATCGATTTTGGCCGCCCGACGAAAAGCGGGATCACCATGTGGGGGAAGACCACTACGTCCCTCAGAGGCAGCAGCGGCAGTTCGATTCGTTCTGCGGGGAGGTCAAGCGCGCTTGACATGATGTTTTTCCTTTATATGGAGAGACAGCCGTTGAACTCATATTGGGGTCAACGGCAGATAAATCAAGAAATCCAGCGGTGGCCTGCGGATGTTGACTAGGCCTTTTGAAACAATCAGTTGGAGCCGGCCACCTTGGGCTGGTCGGCATAGATCAGAATCGGCTGGGCGGTACCCTCGATCATGCCTTCGTCGACCACCACCTTGGAGACATTCTCCATGCCGGGAAGTTCATACATGGTGTCGAGCAGCGCCGACTCGAGGATGGAACGCAGGCCGCGCGCACCGGTCTTGCGCTTGAGCGCCCGGCGGGCGATCGCCAGCAGGGCCTGGGGACGGACTTCGAGTTCCGCACCTTCCATCGCGAAGAGCTTCTGATATTGCTTGATGAGCGCGTTCTTCGGTTCGACGAGGATCTCCATCAGCGCCGCCTCGTCCAGTTCGTGCAGGGTCGCCACCACCGGCAGGCGGCCGACGAACTCGGGAATCAGGCCGAACTTGATGAGGTCTTCCGGCTCGATCTTGCGCAGGGTTTCGGACACGTCCTTGGCTTCGCGGCTCTTCACCTCGGCGCCGAAGCCGATGCCGGCCTGCTCGGTGCGATTGCGGATGATCTTGTCCAGGCCGTCGAAGGCACCGCCGCAGACAAACAGGATGTTGGTGGTGTCCACCTGGACGAAGTCCTGGTTCGGGTGCTTGCGCCCGCCCTGCGGCGGCACCGAGGCGATGGTGCCCTCGATCAGCTTGAGCAGGGCCTGCTGCACGCCTTCGCCGGAGACGTCGCGGGTGATTGATGGGTTGTCGCTCTTGCGCGAGATCTTGTCGATCTCGTCGATGTAGACGATGCCCTGCTGTGCCTTTTCCACCTCGTAGTCGCACTTCTGCAGCAGCTTCTGGATGATGTTTTCGACATCCTCGCCGACATAGCCGGCCTCGGTCAGCGTCGTCGCATCGGCCATCACGAAGGGCACGTTGAGCAGGCGCGCCAGGGTCTGCGCCAGCAGCGTCTTGCCCGAGCCGGTCGGGCCGATCAGCAGGATATTGCTCTTGGCCAGTTCCACCTCGTCGCTCTTCGACATGTGCCGCAGGCGCTTGTAGTGGTTGTAGACGGCGACGGACAGGATGCGCTTGGCCGGGTCCTGGCCAATGACGTACTGGTCGAGGATGGCGCAGATTTCCGCCGGCGTCGGCAGGTCACCCTTGGCGGCCTTGCCGCCGTGGTCGGCGGCTATCTCGTCTCGAATGATGTCGTTGCACAGCTCGATGCATTCGTCGCAGATGAAGACGGAGGGGCCGGCGATGAGTTTCCTCACCTCGTGCTGGCTCTTGCCGCAAAAGGAACAGTAGAGGAGCTTCTCTCCGGGAGTCTTCTTTTCCGTCATTGCCGCCTCCGCTCTTTCGTTGCGCCCGCGCCGGTCACGCCTCGGCGCGGCTCGTCAGCACCTTGTCCACCAGGCCGTAATCGACCGCCTCCGCACCGGAGAGGAAATTGTCCCGGTCGGTATCGCGTTCGAGGCGCTCGATCGGCTGGCCGCTGTGTTTCGCCATGATCTCGTTGAGGCGGGCGCGCAGGTAGAGGATCTCCTTGGCGTGGATCTCGATGTCCGAGGCCTGCCCCTGGAAGCCGCCCATCGGCTGGTGGATCATCACGCGAGAGTTCGGCAGGCAAAAGCGCTTGCCCTTGGCGCCGGCGGTCAGCAGGAAGGCACCCATGCTCGCCGCCTGGCCGACGCACAGGGTCGACACGTCCGGCTTGATGAACTGCATCGTGTCGTAGATGGCCAGCCCGGCCGAGACGGACCCGCCTGGCGAGTTGATATAGAAGTAAATGTCCTTGTCGGGATTTTCCGACTCGAGAAAGAGCAGCTGGGCTACGATCAGGTTGGCGGTGGCATCATTCACCGGGCCGACCAGGAAGACGACGCGCTCCTTGAGCAGGCGCGAATAGATGTCGTAGGCGCGTTCGCCGCGTCCGCTCTGTTCGATCACCATGGGCACCAGGCCCAGGGCCCGGGGATCCCACTGGTCTTGCTGCCGGAAACTGCCGTTATCGAATGTCATTCTGTCTTCCCTCGCCCCCAAACCCTCTCCCCGAGGGAGCGGGGAGCTTCGCGATCGCCGCGTGATTCTTTCGTACGGGCATCATGCCGCATTTCCCATCAGTTCGTCAAAAGAGACCGCCTTGTCGCTGGTCCGGGCATTCGCCGCCACCCAGTTCACCACGTTCTCCTCGATCGCCAGCGCCTCGACCTGCGCCAGGCGCTGCGGCTGGGAGTAGTACCAGCGCACCACCTCGTCGGGTTGCTCGTAGGATTGCGCCTGCTCGTCGATCAGCGCACGGACCTGCTCCGGCTTGGCCTGCAGCCCGTGTTCCTTCACGACCTCGGCGATGATCAGGCCCAGCTTGACCCGGCGCTCGGCCTGGGCGGTGAACCAGGTCGCATCGACCGGCATGTTCTTGACGTCCACGCCGCGATTCGCCAGATCCTGGCGGGCGGCTTCCGCCATCGACTCGGATTCCTGCTCGACGAGGGCCTTGGGCACCTCGAGCGGATTGGCATCGAGCAGCGCCTGCATGGCCTGCTCCTTGACGCGTGCCTTGATGCGCTTGCCGATTTCGCCTTCCAGGTTGGAACGTATCTCCGCACGCATCTTCGCCACGTCGCCATCACCGATGCCGAGCGACCTGGCGAAGTCCGCATCGACTTCGGGCAGCTGCGGCGCTTCGACGCCTTTCAATGCCACCTCGAAGCTGACCTGCTTGCCGGCCAGTTCGCTCACCTGGTAATCGTCCGGGAAGGTCAGGTCGAAAGTGCGGCGTTCGCCCGCCTTGAGGCCGACGATGCCATTCTCGAAATCCGGCAGCATGCGCCCTTCGCCCAGCACCACGGGGTAATCCTCGGCCTGGCCGCCCTGGAAGACCTCGCCGTTCAGCTTCCCGGTGAAGTCGATGACGACGCGGTCGTTCTTCTCCGCGGCGCGCTCCGCCTTGCTGAAGGTGGTGCGCTGCTTGCGCAGCACCTCGATGGTCTTGTCCACCTCGGCTTCGCCCACGTCCAGCTGCGGCCGTTCGATGCTTTTGTCGCCGATGCCGTTGAGCCTGATCTCCGGATACACTTCGAACACCGCGGAAAACTCCAGCCGGGCGGCATCCTCGCCGCCCTTCGATTCGATGCGCGGATAGCCGGCCACGCGCAGGTTCTGCTCGCGCACGGCGTTGCCGAAGGCCTTTTCCACCGCTTCGCCGATGGCTTCGTTGCGGGCCTGGGCGCCATATTGCTGTTCCACGATCTTCAATGGCACCTTGCCGGGACGGAAGCCGGGCATCTTCACGGTGCGCGCCATCTTTTTAAGGCGCTGCTCGACGTCATTTTCGATATCCGCCATCGCCACCGTCATGTCGATGCGGCGTTCGAGCGGATTGGCGGCCACGGGGCTCGCGGGCTGAGGGCTGGTCTGCATGAAAAATCCTAGGTTGAATCAGTCGGTTGTGCAATGGCTGGTGCGAAGGGCGGGACTTGAACCCGCACGCCTCGCGGCGCTGGAACCTAAATCCAGTGCGTCTGCCAATTCCGCCACCTTCGCGTGGGCGCATTTTAACCTATACTGGCGACCCCTGCCCGCATGCCAAGTGCCCGTCCAGCCGTACTTTTTCATGTCGGTCGAACACTACGAGAACTTCCCCGTCGCCTCCCTGCTGTTGCCCGCCCGCCTGCGCGAACCGGTCAAGGCCATCTACGGCTTCGCCCGCAGCGCCGACGACATCGCCGACGAAGGCAGCCTGACGGCGCGGGAGCGCCTGGACGGCCTCGACCGCTACCGCGCCGAACTGGACGCCATCGAAGCGGGCCGGCCGACGCAGGACCCGGTCTTCCTGCGCCTGCGGCCGGCCATCGCCGAATTCGGGCTGCCCCTGCCGCTGTTCCGCGACCTGCTCGACGCCTTCAGCCAGGATGTGACGAAGAAGCGCTACGCCGACTTCGGGGAGCTGATGGACTACTGCCGCCGCTCGGCCGACCCCGTCGGCCGGCTGCTGCTGCACCTCTACGGCATCGACGATCCGAAAAGTCAGTCGCTGTCGGACGGCGTCTGCAGCAGCCTGCAGCTCATCAACCACTGGCAGGACGTGGCCATCGACTGGCGCAAGGACCGCGTCTACCTGCCGCAGGACGAACTGGCGCGTTTCGGCATCGAGGAACGCCAGATCGCCGAGGGCCGCTGGGATGCCGCCTGGGCGGCGATGATGGATTTCCAGATCGACCGCGCCCGCGCCATGATGGCCGCCGGCAGTCCGCTGGTGCAGGTGCTGCCCGGCCGCATCGGCCTCGAGCTGCGTCTCATCGTCGCCAGCGGCTTTCGCATGCTGGACAAGTTGCAGCGCGTGCGCGGCGACGTCTTCCGCCGTCGTCCGCTGATCGGCTGGCGCGACTGGCCGGCGATCCTGCTGCATGCCGCATTCGGGTGAGTGCATGACGCCGGAGCAATACTGCCAGCGCAAGGCCGCGGGAAGCGGCTCCAGCTTCTACTACAGTTTCCTCTTCCTGCCGCCGCAGCGCCGCCGCGCCATCACCGCGCTCTACGCCTTCTGCCGCGAGGTGGACGATGTCGTCGACGAGTGTGTCGACCCCGGCCTGGCCCGCACCCGGCTCGCCTGGTGGCGCTCGGAACTGGCCAGCACCTACGCCGGCCGGCCGGGCCATCCCGTCACGCAATCGCTCGCCGAGGCCGTGCGCACCTTCAGCCTGCCGCAGGAACTGCTCGCCGAGATCATCGACGGCATGGAGATGGACCTTGTGCAGAACCGCTACGCCGACTTCAAGGCGTTGCACCTGTACTGTTACCGCGTCGCCAGCACCGTCGGCCTGCTGGCGGCGGAAATCTTCGGCTACGAGGACCGCCACACCCTCAAGTACGCCCACGACCTCGGCCTCGCCTTCCAGCTCACCAACATCATCCGCGACGTCGGCGAGGACGCGCGGCGCGGCCGCATCTACCTGCCCGCCGACGAGATGGCGCGATTCGACGTTACCGCCGAAGACATTCTCCGGGCGCGCAGCTCCGACGCCTTCCGCACCCTCATGGCGTTCCAGATCGAGCGCGCGGAACACCACTACGCCCAGGCCTTCGCCCAGTTGCCTGCGCGGGACCGCCGCGCCCAGCGCCCGGGGCTGGTGATGGCGGCGATCTACCGCACCCTGCTCGACGAAATCCGCCGCGACGGCTGCCGCGTGCTTGAGCGCCGGGTCGCGCTGACGCCGGTCCGCAAGCTGTGGATCGCCTGGCGCGCCTGGAGAAAAGGATGACCTATCCCCCATCCCCTTTCCCGAGGAAAGGGGTGACAGTGGTTCAGCCGCTGAGCGGCTTCCATGTCGTTGACTACAGCCCGCCCTGGGGCGGCCCTGCGGCGGGCTGACGATGCGCGTCGCCATCATCGGAGCCGGCTACGCCGGCATGGCCGCAGCCGCGGAACTGGCGGCGGGCGGCATCCCCGTCACGGTATTCGAAGCCTCGCGCACCCTGGGCGGGCGGGCGCGGCGGGTCGAGGTGCGGGGCTATCCCCTCGACAACGGCCAGCACATCCTGGTCGGCGCCTATGCCGAACTGCTGCGCCTGATGCGCCTCGTCGGCGCCGATCCCGGGGAACTGCTCGAGCGCCGTCCGCTCAGCCTGGTCTTTCCCGGTCGCATGCGGCTCGCCGCGCCGCGCCTGCCGGCGCCGCTGCACCTGGCCGTCGCCCTGCTGACGGCGCGCGGCCTGCCATTCGGCGCCCGCCTTGCCGCCGTTCGCTTCATGCGGGCCATGAAACGGGCCGGCTTCCGGATCGAGCGCGACCTCCCCTTCACCGAAATGATGGCGCAACACGGCCAGCATCCGGCGGCGATCCGCTACCTGTGGGAACCGCTCTGCACCTCGGCGCTCAACACGCCGCCGCAGGAAGCCTCCGCCCAGGTCTTCGCGAACGTCCTGCGCGACAGCCTGGCGGCGGCGCGCGAAGCCAGCGACCTGCTGCTGCCGCGCACGGATCTGTCCGCCCTCTTTCCCGAGCCGGCGGAGCATTTCGTCCTCAATCAAGGCGGCGAAGTGCTGCGCGGAACCCCCATACGGTCGGTGGCGTGGACGCCCTACGGCTTCCATCTCGATGGCGATCGCTCGGGACGCAGCTACACCCATGTCGTCGCCGCCGTGGCGCCCTATCACCTCGCCCGCCTGGCGTCGAAGCTGCCGCGCCTGCAGCCGCTGCTGGAGGAAGTCGGGCGCCTCGACCACGAACCGATCCTCACCGCCTATCTCGGCTATCCGCATCCCGTGCGGCTGCCGGAGACAATGGTCGGCGTCGGCGGCACGGCGCATTTCCTCATCCAGCGCTCGGACGACATCCTGGCCGCCGTCATCAGCGCACGCGGACCGCACCTCGAACTGTCGCACGAAGCGCTCGCCGGACGCATCCACGCCGAGGTTCGCGGCATCGTCGGCGACGCGCCGGCACCGGCCTGGTCAAAGGTCATCGTTGAAAAACGCGCCACCTTCGCCTGCCGGCCCGGCCTGCGGCGACCGGCCTGCGAGACGCCGCTGGCGAACTTCTATCTGTGCGGGGATTACGTCGCCTCGGATTACCCGGCGACGCTGGAAGCCGCCGTGCGCAGCGGCGTCGCCTGCGCCCGGCTGGTCTCCGCGTAGGCCGGCCTTCAGGCCCCGACTGCGGAAACGGATGTCGGGCTGAAGCCCGCCCGACGTAGGTCGGTCTTCAGGCCGACTGCAGCGGTGGATGTCGTGAGTGATGCCCGGCCTACATCAGTTTGCCGCCGCCCAGCTTGAGCACGCGCCCGCAGCGCCTGGCGATGGCCTCGTCGTGGGTCACCAGCACCAGGGTCGTGCCCTGCTCGGCATTCATGGCGAACATCAGGTCGATGATCGCCTCGCCCGTCGCCGCGTCGAGATTGCCGGTCGGCTCGTCGGCGAGCAGCAGGCCGGGCCTGGTGGCGAATGCCCGGGCGATGGCGACGCGCTGCTGCTCGCCGCCGGAAAGATGCTTGGGATAATGGTCGAGCCGTTGCGACAGGCCGACCCGTGCCAGCATCTGGCCGGCGTCTTCGCGGGCGCCTTCCCGGCCGGCCAGTTCAAGCGGGAGCATGACGTTCTCCAGCGCGGTGAGGGCCGGCAGCAGCTGGAAGGACTGGAAGACGAAGCCGAGCAGGCGGCCGCGCAGCGCCGCGCGATCATCCTCGCCCAGGGCGAACAGGTCTTGCCCGGCCAGCCGCACGCGCCCCTGCGAGGGAACGTCCAGGCCGGCCAGCAGTCCCAGCAGGGTCGATTTGCCCGAGCCCGAGGCGCCGACGACGGCCACCGCCTCGCCCGCCATGACCCGGAAGGAAATCTCGTGCAGAATCGTCAAACGGCCGTCGCCGCTCGCCACTTCCTTGCCGAGCGAGTCGGCCTCCACCACGGGTACGGACTTATCCATGTTCAAAATCATCTCTGTCGGTCTTGTTCTGCTTTTCTCTCTTGCCGCACAGGCGGCGGGCACCATCCTCGTCGTCGGCGACAGCCTGTCTGCCGGCTACGGCCTCGGCCAGGGCCAGTCGTGGCCGTCACTGCTCGAAAAACGCCTGCGCGAAGCGCGCCTCGATTATAGCGTCGTCAATGCCAGCATCAGCGGCGACACCACGGCCGGCGGACGCAGCCGCATCGACTTCGCGCTCGAACAGGCAAAGCCCGCCGTCGTCATCATCGCGCTGGGCGGCAACGACGGACTGCGCGGCCTGCCGGTGGCCGCCCTGCGCGACAACCTCGCGGCCATGCTGCAGGCGGCGCAGGCACGCAAGGCGCGCATCGTGCTGGCCGGCATGAAGCTGCCCCCCAACTACGGCCCCGACTATACGCGCGCCTTCGAGCAGAGCTATGCCGAACTGGCGCGCCGGCACAAGGCGGCGCTGGTGCCCTTCCTGCTGGAAGGCATCGCCGAGCGGCGCGAACTTTTCCAGCCCGACAACATCCATCCGACGGCCGCAGCGCAGCCCGTCATTCTGGAGAACGTCTGGAAAGTGCTGCGGCCTCTCCTCAGGTAGGCCTTCAGGCCGTCAGCGGCCGTCGATGTCGGGCCAAAGCCCGACCTACCAAACCACGACGCGCGGCACGCCGGACGCGAGCCGGCCGATCGCGCACGCCTCGGCGAAGCCGTCGCCGTGCAATTCTGCCAGCACCGCCGGCACCGCCTCCGGCGCGCAGGCGACGAGCAGGCCGCCGCTGGTCTGCGGGTCGGTGAGGAGTTTCTGCTGCCAGTCGGGCGCGGCCGCCGGCAGATCCACGTCGGCGCCGTAGCCGCTCCAATTGCGGGTCGAGGCGCCGGTGGTGATGCCCTCCTGCACGAAGCCGACCGCCTCGGGGATCAGCGGCAGGTCGGCGAAGCGGACGCGGGCGGTCAGGTTCGAGCCGCGGCAGATCTCCAGCAGGTGGCCGGCCAGGCCGAATCCGGTGACGTCCGTCAGCGCATGCACGCCCTCCATTTCCACCAGGCGGGCGCCGGGCGTGTTGAGCTTCGTCGTGTGGCGGATCATGGTGGCGTAGCCTGCCGGCGTCAGCAGGCCCTTCTTCAGCGCCGCCGAGAGGATGCCGACGCCGAGCGGCTTGCCGAGGATGATGACGTCGCCGTCGTGCGCGCCGCTGTTGCGCTTGACGCGCTTCGGATGCACCAGCCCCAGCGCCACCAGGCCGTAGATCGGCTCCAGCACGTCGATGGAATGGCCGCCGGCGATGGGAATGCCGGCCTCGGCGCAGATGGATTCGCCGCCGGCCAGTATTTTGCGTATCACAGCCAGCGGCAGCTTGTCGAGCGGCATGCCGACCACCGCCAGCGCCATGATAGGCCGCCCCCCCATGGCGTAGATGTCGGAGATGGCATTGGTCGCCGCGATGCGGCCGAAGTCATAGGGATCGTCGACGATCGGCGTGAAGAAGTCCGTCGTCGCGACGATGGCCTGTTCCTCGTTGAGCTTGTACACCGCCGCGTCGTCGGCGGTTTCCGTGCCAACGATAAGCTCCTTCGGCATGGTGCGCAGGGGGGTATCGGCCAGCAGCTCGGTCAGCACCGCCGGCGCGATTTTGCAGCCGCAGCCGCCGCCATGAGAGAATTGCGTGAGTTTGATGTCCATGAAAATGATGAAAATGCAGGGTGTCGCGAACGTAACACAGGTCGGCGAATTTGACGAGATAATCGACGTGCGTTCGCCGGCCGAATTCGCCGAAGACCACATCCCCGGCGCGGTCAATTGTCCGGTGCTCTCCGACGACGAACGCGCCCGCGTCGGCACGCTCTACAAGCAGGACTCGCCCTTCGCCGCCAAGAAGCTCGGCGCGGCGCTGGTCGCCCGCAACATCGCCGCGCACATCGAGGCACGCTTCCTCGACCGGCCGCGCGAGTGGAAGCCGCTTGTCTACTGCTGGCGCGGCGGCAAGAGAAGCGGCGCCATGACGCACGTGCTGCGCCAGATCGGCTGGCACGCCTGCGCGCTCGACGGCGGCTACAAGTCCTGGCGCCGCCACGTCGTCGCCGAATTGTCCGAGCTGCCGCGGCGCTTAACCTTCCGCGTCGTCACCGGCGCCACCGGCAGCGGCAAGAGCCGCCTGCTCGAAGCCCTCGCCGCGCAGGGCGCGCAGGTGCTCGACCTGGAACGGCTCGCCGCGCACAAGGGCTCGGTGCTGGGCGGGCTGCCGGACGTGGCGCAGCCCTCGCAGAAGCTGTTCGAGGGCAATTTGCTCGCCGTGCTGCGGCGACTGACTTTATCCGAGACGGTTTTCGTCGAGGCGGAAAGCCGCAAGATCGGCCGGCTGCAACTGCCCGACGCGCTGCTGGAAACCATGCGCGCCAGCCCCTGCGTCGTGATCGAGGCGACGCCCGCCGCGCGCGTCGCCTTCCTCCTCGGCGACTACGACCACTTCCTCGCCAACCCCGCCGGCCTGATGGAAAAGCTAGCCTGCCTGCGCGATCTGCAGAGCGGCGAGACGCTGGCGCGCTGGAACGCGCTGATCGACGTGCGCGACTGGCCGGCGCTGGTGGCCGAATTGCTGGAACGCCACTACGATCCCCTCTACCGCCGTTCGCAGGGCAAAAACTACGCCCGCTTCGCCGAGGCGTCGCGCTTCGCCGCCGACGACCTCTCGCCGGCCGGACTGGAAGGCCTGGCTAGGCTGATACTGGCAGGCGAAGCGCCGTTGCGCCCCTGACGGCGCAGAGCCTTTGCACCGCCGCCGGCTTCGGCTGCGCCACTTCGCCCTGCTCGAAGGCCACCACCTGCAGCAGCCCGCCGAAGGCCTCGATCAGTTCGCCCGGCCGCAACAGGAAGTCGGGGTTCGACGGCCGGCCGAAGCGCTCATTGCCCGCCATGAAGGTCTCGTAGATCAGCACGCCACCCTCCGCCAGCGCCTCGATCAGCCGCGGAAACAGCGGCCGGTGCAGGTAGTTGGCGACGACGATGCCGTCGAAACGCCGCGCGCCGAACGGCCAGCCGCCGGCCTCCAGGTCGGCCTCGACCGTCTCGATGCCGGGATGTCCGGCAAGGCCGGCCAGCGCCGCCGCATCGCGATCCACGGCCGTCACCCGCCAGCCCCCGGCCTCCAGAAAGCGTGCGTGGCGGCCGTAACCACAGGCAAGGTCGAGCACAGGGCCGCCGGGCCGGATCAGCGGCGCGAAGCGCCCGACCCAGGACGAAGGTGCAGATGTTTCTGAATTCATGTGAAATAGTGCTCCGAACACGGCTTGTACATGCGCTAGCATAGCGGACAAGCCCATTCCCCGAGACCCCGGGAGCGAATCGAGACAATGCCGGAACAGGCCGAACGCAGCGTCAGGCACTACCTCAAGCCGCTCACGGGCGCCGGCCTCGTGCTGGCCGCCGGCCTCGCCTTGAGCCTGCTGCTCTGGCACGAAACCGACCACCACTTCACGCACAGTACCGAAACGCTGCTCGACCATCAGGCCGGAATTGTCGAATCCAACCTCAAGCAACGCCTGAACGAGTTCGAGTCCATTCTTCTCGGCATGCAGGGCCTGTACGTTTCCTCCGAGGGCGTCAGCCGCGTCGAATTCCATCGCTATCTGGACAATCTGCGGCTGCAGGGCCGCACCGGGGGCATTCGCGCCCTGCACTTCACCCGCCGCGTCGCCCAGGCCGACAAGGCGGCCTTCGTCGCCGCCGTGCGCGGCGACCGCAGCCTCGACCCGCGCGGCTACCCCGATTTCGCCATCCACCCCGAAGGCCAGCGGGCCGAATACTTCGTCATCGAATTCATCGAACCCTTCGCCGAGAACCGTCCGGCGTTCGGCCTCGACGCCAACACCCAGGCCGCCAACCGGGCCTCCTTTCCTGATGCGCGCGACCAGGCCCGGACCTACCTGACGCCGCCTTTCCAGCTGGTCCAGACCGGACCGGGCCAGCTCGGCCTGGTGCTGCGGGCGCCGGTCTATCGCAACGGCCTCATGGCCGGCAGCGTCGCCGAGCGCCGCGCCGGCCTGGAAGGGTTCGTCGGCATCACCCTCGAAGCCGACGGGTTGCTGGCGGGAATCATGGATGCGCCCGCCCTTGCAGGCCTGCGCGCCGTCCTGCGCGACCTCGGCCCGACCGGGGCGGAGGCCGGAGCGGAGGCGGCGGCAGTCACCATCACAGAGAGCGGCAGCGACATCGCACCGCTGCTGGCGACCAAGCGAACGATCGAGGCCGCCGGACGCCGCTGGGAACTCGGCCTGTCGGCCGGCGAATCCTGGCTGGCCGCCCAGCCCGGGCGGAACCAGGCGCTGGCCTTCCTTGCCGCCGGCGGTGCCATCAGCCTGCTGCTGGCGGCGTTGTACATCGCCCTGGCCGGCGCGCGCGAGCGGGCCTGGCGCATGGTGGAGGAGAGGACGCGCGAGCTGAAGCGCAGCGAGGAACGCTTCCGGACCGCGACCGAAGTTTCCTCCGAGTGGTACTGGGAGCAGGATCGCGACTACCGCTTCGTCTCCTTCGTCGGCACGGCCGCCCGCCCGGCCGGCAGGGAGGCCTTCCTCGGCAAGACGCGCTGGGAAGCCGCGCCCGACATGTTGAGCGCCGGGCAGTGGGCGGCGCATCGCGCCGATATCGAGGCACGACGTCCGTTCGCCCTGACCTATCCGGTACCCCAGGCCGGCGCCTCGCCGCGCTGGGTCGAGACCAAGGGCCAGCCGCGCTTCGACGAGCGCGGCGAATTCATCGGCTACCACGGCACCGCCCGCGACATCACCGAGCAGATCGACTCCGAGGCGCGCCTGCGCGAGCAGGCCGGGCTGCTGCGCACCATACTCGAACACATGAACCAGGGCATCAGCGTCGTCGACGCCGACCTGAACCTGGTGGGCTGCAACCGTCGCTTCCTGGATTTGCTTGGTTTCCCGGAGGACCTCGACCGGGAAGGCACGCCGTTCGAGGCCTACGTCCGCTTCAATGCCGAGCGCGGCGAATACGGCCCCGGCGACATCGACCGTCTGGTGCGCGAGCGCGTCGAACTCGCCCGAGGCTTCCTGCCGCACCGCTTCAAGCGCACCCGCCCGGACGGCACGGTGATCGAGGTCCTCGGCACCCCGCTGCCCGGCGGCGGCATGGTCACCACCTACACCGACATCACCGAGCAGGAGAAGACGCAGGAAGCGGTCCGCCGCGAACGCGACTTCCGCCAGCACATCATCGAATCCATCCCGGGCGTGTTCTACCTGATCGATCCGGATGGCCGATTCCTGCTGTGGAACCGCAACTTCGAGCGTGTCGCCGGCTATTCGGCGGAAGCCATGGCATCGGCCCATCCCCTGGATTTCTTCGAAGGTGCGGACAAGCAGCGCATCGCCGAACGTATCGGGAAAGTATTCACCGAGGGTTCCGCAACCGCCAACGCACTGTTCCGCACCCATGACGGCACCCTGCGCCCCTATTTCTTCACCGGCGTGCGCGTCGCGCTGGAGGACGGCCGACCCGGCCTGGTCGGCGTCGGTACCGACATGACCGAAAGACAGCAGATCGAGGATGCCCTCGCCCGCCAGACGGCCGTGCTGCAGGCCACGCTGGAAGCCATGGACCAGGGCATCAGCGTGGTGGACCGGGACCTGCGCATGACCGCGCTGAACCGCAAGTTTTGCGAGCTGCTCGAGTTCCCGGAGGAGATGGCACGCTCCGGCACGAGCTTCGCCGACTTCGCCCGCTTCAATGCCGAGCGCGGCGAGTACGGGCCCTGCGACGTCGAGAACAAGGTGCGGGAAATGGTGGAGCGCGCCCGGCACGTCGAGCCGCACTGCTTCCGCCGCAGGCGGCCGAACGGCCGCGTCATCGAGGTGCGCGGCAATCCGCTGCCGGGCGGCGGCTTCGTCACCACCTACACCGACGTCACCGAGCAGGAACACGTCGCCGCCCAGATCCGCCAGGAACGCGACTTCCGCCAGCGGCTGATCGAATCGATCCCGGGCATCTTCTTCCTCTTCGACGCGTCCGGCCGCTTCCTGATGTGGAACAAGAACCTGGAGACTGTCCTCGACATGAGCGCCGACGACATCGCCGCCGGCCACACCCTCATGCTCTACGATGAAACCGAGCGCGAACACATGCGCCAGGTAACGAAACTGGTGCTGGAGGCCGGCGCCTCCAGCACCGAGGCCACCCTGCTGACCCGGCGCGGCGACCGCATTCCCTATTTCATCTCCGGCCTGCGCATCGACGTCGACGGCCGACCGTCCGTCATCGGCCTCGGCCTCGACATCACCGAGCGCAAGCTGGCCGAGCAGGTCATCCGCGACCTGAACGATACGCTCGAGCAGCGCGTGCAGGAGCGCACCGCCGACCTCGAAGCCTCCAACCGCGAGCTCGAATCCTTCAGCTATTCGGTCTCGCACGACCTGCGCGCGCCGCTGCGCGCCCTGCACGGCTTCAGCCACCTGCTGGGCGAGGAGTACGCCCACCGCCTCGACGAAAACGGGCTGCACTACCTGCAGCGCATCCAGGCCGCCAGCGAGCGCATGGGCAAGCTCATCGACGACCTCATCGAGATGGCCCGCATCAGCCGGCAGGACCTGACCCGCGTGCCGGTCGATCTCGGCGCCCTGGCGCGCGAGATCCGCCAGGGCATCGAGGAGCAGCAGCCCGGCCGCCGCGTCGACTGGCACATCGGCGAGGGGCTGGTCGCGCGCGCCGACCCCGTACTGGCCAAGGCCCTGCTCGACAACCTGCTGCGCAATGCCTGGAAATTCACCGCCGAGCGGGCGGATGCCCGCATCGCTTTTTCCGCCCGGGAGGAAAACGGCGAGACCGTGTTCGCCATCGGCGACAACGGCGCCGGCTTCGAGATGGCCTATGCCGACAAGCTGTTCAAGCCCTTCCAGCGCCTGCACGACGCCAAGCGCTTCGAAGGCACCGGCATCGGCCTGGCCATCGTCCATCGCATCGTGCATCGCCACGGCGGGCGCATCTGGGCCGAAAGTCAGCCCGGCCAGGGCGCCGTCTTCCATTTCACCCTGCCGTGACCATGACCGGAACGATCGGCCCGGATTTGCGATGATCAGTCCCGCGCTGCTCGAGCGCTTCACCCGTTGGGCCGTTCCCGCCTTGCTCTGCGCCGGGCTGGGCCTCTCCGCCCTGGTCGGCTGGAACATCGCCGCCGACTTCGGCACACCGGCGGGACTGCGCATCTTCGCCGTGCTCGGCCTCGTCACGGTCCTGATGACGGCGCTGCTGTTCTGGGCACTCCGCCTCGCCCGGCGCGAGGCCCGTCGCGCCGAAACCGCGCTGGCCGCGGCCGGCGAATCGGCCGAACGCTTCCGCGAACTGCTCGACCTCTCTTCGGACTGGTACTGGGAGCAGGACGCCCAATTGCGTTTCACCGGAATGTCGGGCGGCGTGGTCAACAAGGGCGGCTTCCGCATCGACCAGACCCTGGGCAGGACGCGCTGGGAACTGCCGATCCTCGACCCCGACCCGGATCTGTGGCGGCGCCACCGCGAACAGATCGACCGGCGCGAGCCCTTCCACGACCTGCGCTATGCCATTCGCGTCAGCGACGGCAGCGTGCGCCATTACGCCGTCAGCGGCCGGCCGCGCTTCGCCGCCGACGGCGCCTTCCTCGGCTACCGCGGCATCGGCCGCGACATCACGACCGCCGTGCAGGCGGAAGCCGATCTGCGCAGGAGCGAAGCGCGCCTGCTCAAGGCCCAGTCGGTGGCGCAGACGGGCAGCTGGGAGCTCGACATCCGGAACCGGCGGCTGAGCTGGTCGGACGAGACCTACCGCATCTTCGGCCTGACGCCGGGCAGTCCGGTCGAATACGCGCTGTTCGCCGATTGCGTGCACCCGGAAGACCGCCAGGCAGTGCACGAAGCCTGGCAGGCGGCGATGACCGAAGGCCTCTACGACATCGAGCACCGCATCCTCGCCGGTGGCGCGGTGCGCTGGGTGCGGGAGCGGGCCGAGATCACCTTCGACGACGCCGGGCGCCCGCTGATGGGCATCGGCACGGTGCAGGACGTCACGGAACGCAAGGAAGCCGAGCTGAAGCTGCGCCTGGCCGCCTCCGTCTTCGAGAACAGCCTCGAAGGCGTGGTCATCACCGATGCCGGCCGCAACATCGTCTCCGTCAACCGCGCCTTCACCCGCATCACCGGCTACGAGGCGGCCGAGATCGTCGGCAAGAACCCGCGCCTGCTCTCCTCGGGACGCCAGGACGAGTCGTTCTACGCCGCCATGTGGCAGGCCATCGAAGGCGAGGGCTTCTGGAGCGGGGAAATCTGGAACCGGCGCAAGAACGGGGAGGTTTACCCGGAACTGCTCAGCATCTCTGCCGTGCGCGACGAGCGCGGCCGCCCGCTCCACTACATCGGCATCTTCACCGACATCAGCGCCCTCAAGCGCGCCGAGGAGGAGATCCGCGCCATGAACGCCGGCCTGGAGCGGCGCGTGCGCGAGCGCACGGCCGAGCTGGAGGCCTCCAATCACGAACTGGAAGCCTTCTCCTATTCCGTCTCGCACGACCTGCGCGCGCCGTTGCGCGCCATCGACGGCTTTGCCCACATCCTCGCCGAGGACTACCGCGAGCGCCTCGACGCGGCCGCCCACGGCCATTTGCAGCGCATCCGCGGCGCCAGCCAGCGCCTGTCGCAGACCATCGACGACATGATCGAGCTCGGCCGCATCGCGCGCCTGCCGCTCAACCGCGAGACCGTCGACCTCTCGGCCGAGGCGCGCGCGCTCGCCGAGGAACTGGCCGGGACCCGCGACCCGTTGCCGGAAGTCGTCATCGCGCCTTCGCTCGTCGCGCGGGCCGATCCGGTGCTCGCGCGCATCGTCCTGCAGAACCTGCTGGAGAATGCCCTGAAGTTCTCCTCGCGCACGGCCCGGCCCCGCGTCGAATTCGGCGCCGCGCCGGCCGAAGGCGGACCCGAGTATTGCGTGCGCGACAACGGCGTCGGTTTCGACCCGGCCTACGCCGACAAGCTGTTCCAGCCCTTCCAGCGCCTGCACGGGCCGGACGCGTTCCCCGGCACCGGCGTCGGCCTGGCCAGCGTCCGGCGCATCGTCGAGCGCCACGGCGGACGCGTCCGGGCCGAAAGTCAGCCCGGCCAGGGCGCCACCTTCTACTTCACGCTGCCATGAGCGCCCCGCACGGCCGCCCGAAGGGCCGCTCCCGCTGCGGCTGGTGCGGCGACGATCCGCTCTACGTCGCCTACCACGACACCGAGTGGGGCGTGCCGGTGCACGACGACCGGCGGCTGTTCGAATTCCTTATCCTCGAGGGCGCCCAGGCCGGGCTGTCCTGGCTCACCATCCTGCGCAAGCGCGAGGCCTACCGCCGCGCCTTCGCCGGCTTCGATGCCGAAAAGGTCGCCCGCTACGGTGCGCAAGAAGTCAAGCGCCTGCTGTCCGACCCCGGCATCGTGCGCAACCGCCTCAAGGTCGCGGCGGCGATCAACAATGCCCGGTGTTTCCTCGAGGTGCAGGCGGCCTTCGGCAGCTTCGATGCCTACGTCTGGCGCTTCGTCGACGGCCGGCCGATCGTGAACCAGTGGAAGACCCTCGCCCAGGTGCCGGCCAGCACGACGGAATCCGAGGCGCTCAGCCGCGACCTCAGGGCGCGCGGTTTCAAGTTCGTCGGCCCGACCATCTGCTACGCCCACATGCAGGCCACCGGGATGGTGAACGACCATCTCGTCGGCTGCTTCCGCCATGGTGAAGTGGGCGCGGAACAGGGTAATATTCGCTCATGAGCGCCTGGAGCTGCCCCCACGACCTGAACGGCGTCTGCCAGCTGGTGGCCGGCGCCGCCTGCGACCCCGGCATGCGCGGCTGCACCCTGCACGGCAAGGTGCGTTTCGCCAGCGAAGCCAGCAACCAGCCGCGCAAGCCGGTCAAGGCGGCACAGGCGAAGGCGCCCCAGACGCCCCCCCGGCGCCGTCTGCCAATATAACCAAAGTAATAACAAGGCGTTACTAAAACGCCAAACATTTTTAGCTTGAATTCGTTATTCTTCATACGGATAACGGGTTTCGAGGCACTCGGGACGGCACGTTCGATGTCAAACAAAATGCTGCGGGGAACCGCTCCCCTGGATTTTTCCGTCCGGCTGATGGAACAGCTGGTGGTGCCGACCTTCGTCCTCGATGCCGACTGCCGCGTCATCATCTGGAACAAGGCCTGCGAGCGCCTCACCGCCATCAGGGCCGAGGAAGTCATCGGCACGCGCGAGCACTGGCGCGGCTTCTACGACACGCCCCGGCCCTGCCTGGCCGACCTGGTTGCGCAGGGCCGCCTGGGCGAAATCGATGCGCTCTATGCCGACTGGGACGGCAAGGACGGCGCTGCCGAGCTGGCCCACGGTCGCCGCGCCGAGAACTGGTGCGTCATGCCCCAGGCCGGCACGCGGCTGTATCTGGCCATCGACGCCGGACCGATCTATGACGAATCCGGCAAGCTGGTGGCGGTAGTGGAAACCCTGCGCGACATGACCGCGCAGAAAGAGGCGCAGGACGAACTGCAGCGGCTGGCCACGCGCGACGGCCTCACCAACGTCGCCAACCGGCGCAGCTTCGACGACACGCTGAACACGGAATGGCGTCGCGCCTCGCGCGAGTCGCGCGCGCTGTCGCTGCTGATGGTGGACGTCGATTACTTCAAGCCCTACAACGACACCTACGGCCACCAGGGCGGCGACGACTGCCTGCGCCGCGTGGCGGCGGTCCTGGGCGAAGTGGTCAAGCGCGCCAGCGACGCCGTGGCCCGCTACGGCGGCGAGGAATTCGCCATCCTGCTGCCGGCCACCGAACCGGCCGGCGCCCTCATCGTCGCCGAGCGCATCCGCGCCGCGGTGGCGGCATTGAACCTGCCGCACAGCGGTTCGAGTGTCGCCGGCCACGTCACCGTCAGCATCGGCGTCGCCAGCACCAACGATACCGCCGACGGCGTGCCGGCCGGCCTCGTCGCCGCCGCCGACGCCGCCCTCTACCGCGCCAAGCACGAAGGACGCAACCGCGTCGCGCAGGCCCCGCAGGAAGGCGTCGCCCCGTCCCTCAGTCCCGCGCCGCCCGCAGCGCGGTAAGGATCGCCGCACCCTGCAGCAGCGCCACGCCGACCAGCACGGCATTGAAGCGGCCGGCGTCCATGAGCGGGCCGAATACCAGCGGCGACAGCGCCAGCCCGAGATCCAGTCCGGAATAGACGAAGCCATAGACGCGGCCGTAGGCCCGCTGGCCGAAGCGCGCCGTCGCGGCGCGGCGCACCAGCAGATCGCGCGAGGGGCCGGCGATGCCGCCAAAGAAGCCCATCGCCGCCATCGCCGGCAGCATGGCCCAGGCCGGCAGCACGCCGGCGGCGATGACGGCGGCCACCAGCGCCGCCGCCCCGAGCGCCACGGCGATCAACCCTTCGTGCGGGGCGCCGCGTCCCGCCAGCACCCCGCCGGCGGCAATCCCGGCCGCGCCGCCGAGCAGGAACGCCGTCAACGTCGTCGCCGCCGCCGCCAGCGTCAGGCCGTACAGCGCGTGCATCAGCGGCGTGGCGTAGTTCTGCAGCGCGCCGAAGGCCATCGTCACCAGCAGGAAGAAGGCGAAGCACAGCCACACGGTCGACACGCCGAGGAATCCGAACATCGGCGCCGTCCCGCCGGGACTGACTTTTGCGCCGGGCGCGGCCTTTTCGGCTTTCGCATCCTGCGCATCCTTCGCGTCCTTTGCGCTGTCGCCGTCCAGGGCCGTGGCCTCGCGGCCGAACCAGACCACGATCCAGGCCAGCGCGCCGAGCGCCGCCGCGCCCAGCGCCGCCGTCCGCCAGCCCGCCGCTGCGGCGATGCCGGCGAGGAACACCGGCGCGATCGCCCAGCCGAGGTTGCCCGCCAGGCCATGCACGGAAAACGCCTGGCCGAGCCGCGCCGTCGCCACCTTGCGATTGAGCACCGTGAAGTCGGCCGGATGGAAGACGCTGTTGCCCAGCCCGGCCAAAGCACCGACCGCGAGCAGCGCGGCATAGCTGTTCGCCGCGGCGAGCAGCAGCGCGGCAAGCACGAAGCAGGCGATGCCGGCCAGCAGCACGCGCCGCGGCCCGACACGGTCCACCACGAAGCCGGACAGCGCCTGCCCCACCCCCGACACCACGAAGAAGGCCGTCATCATCGCCCCGGCCTGGGTGAAGCTGAGGCCGAACTCCGGCATCAGCCAGGGAAACAGCGGCGGCAGCAGCAGGTGGAAGAAATGCGAGACGGCGTGGGCGAAGCCGATCAGCAGCACGGCCTGGCGACCGGTGCGCTCGAAAACAGGAACGGAAGCATTCATGGATTAACTCGTTTAGGCCTTTATTATTGCATTTCCGACTGGCTTGCCGAAGAATGCCGGAGTCGGCGGCACGGGATCGGGCGCTACCCGCGGGACCCGGATCGAACGCAACGGCGCGGCACACTCGGGAGGAAAGGCATGGAACAGACGTTCGGCGTGGCACGCCTGCGCACGCGCAGCATCGACCGCTTTCAGGCAGGCGTGCACGAGAACTTCCTGCCCCTCGAATTCGCCGCGCCGCGCAGCGACGTCTTCCTCGCCACGCTCACGGCGCGTCAGCTCGGCGCCGCCCAGATCGCACTGGTCAGCGCCGACGCCCATCGCGTCAGGCGCACGCGCGTCCTGGCCGAACGTTCGGAACAGGGCTACGTCAAGCTGTTCTGGCAGATCGCCGGGGCCAGCCGCATCGCCCAGGCCGGCCGCAGCGGCGAACTGCAGCCGGGCAACTGGACCTTCTACGACACCGCCCGGTCGTACGAAATCGAATCCTCCGATGCCAGCCGTTTCGCCGTGATGCTCATGCCGCAGTCCCTCTGCCGGAACTGGAGCAGTCCCGCCTTCGAGCGCACCGGGCTATCCTTCCGTTCCAGCGGCGCCTCCCGCGTCGCCCTTGCCTCGGTGATGACCGCCCTGCGCGACCCCGAGGGCTACGACGCCGTGGCGGCGGATACGGTCGTCGCCTCGATTTCCTCGCTGATGCTCGCCGCGCTCAGGTCCGAGTCGGAAGCCGAAACGCTCACCCCCCTGCAGGTCCAGTTGAACCGGGCGCAGCACTTCATCTGCAACAGCATCGACAATCCCGAACTGTCTCCTGACGATGTGGCCAGCGCGCTGTGCGTTTCGCGACGGACGCTCTACGACTGGTTCGCCCGCAGCGGCCAGTCCCCCTTCGCCTTCATCCAGCAGACGCGCCTCGAACGCTGCCGCCAGGCGCTGATCGATCCGGAAGGACGCAACCGCACCATCACCCGCATCGCCTTCGACAACGGCTTCAGCGACATGGCGCACTTCAGCCGCCTGTTCAAGGCCACTTACGGCGCCGGCCCGCGCGACTATCGCAAGCGCTTCCTCGGCTGAAGCGCTCCTTTCGCACCGTAGGTCAAGTTTCCCGCACCCAGCGCCAAGCCGGACCGCCCCCTCTGGGGCACGATGCCCTCCGCCGCCGGACTTTGTCCGCGGCCGGGAAAGGCGCCGCTCACGGCGCCTCCGTCCTACAACGACCAGAGGAGGCGACATTGAACCCATTCCATCCACGCGGCACGGCCGCCTGCGTTGCGGCCGCGCTGCTTTTCGCCGCCGGCGCCGCCGCGGCTGACACCCTCAAGATCGGCTACATCAGCCCGCTCACCGGCAGCCACGCCGAGTTCTCGGAAACCGATCCGTTCGTGCTGAAGAAAATGAAGGCCCTGCTCAAGTCCGGGCTGACCATCGCCGGCAAGAAGTACGACGTAAAAATCATCGAGAAGGACAGCCAGTCGAGCACCGACCGCGCGAGCAACCTCGCCGCGCAACTGATCCTCAAGGACAAGGTCGACCTGCTGCTGGTGCAGGACAGCCTGAGCTCGATCACCGCTGCCGACCAGGCCGAACTGCATGGCGTGCCGGCCGTGTCGACAATGATGCCGTGGCAGGCCTGGATGTTCCCGCGCAAGGGCGATCCCAAGGTCGGCTTCGAGTGGACCTATCATTTCTTCTGGGGACTGGAGGATGTCATTGCGGCCTACGTCGACATCTGGACCTCGGTGCCGACCAACAAAACCGTCGGCGCCATCTATTCCAAGGATCCCGGCGGCGAGGCCTTCGGCAGCGAGGAGTTCGGCATCCCGGCAGCACTCAAGAAAATCGGCTTCAAGGAAGTCAAGACCGGTTTCTTCCAGGAAGGGGCCGCCGACTTCTCCCCGCAGATCGGCAAGTTCAAGGCCGAACAGGTCGACATCGTTACGGGCCATTCCCACGTGCCAGACTTCACCACCTTCTGGAGCCAGACCGGACAACAGAAGTTCAAGCCGAAGGTCGTTACCATGGCGGCTGCCCTGCTCTTTCCCTCCGGCCTGAAGGCGCTCGGCGACCGCGGCGATGGCCTTACCACCGAAGTATGGTGGACGCCCGGCTTCCCCTACAAATCCTCGCTCACCGGCCAGACGGCGAAGGATCTGGCCGCCCAGTACGAGCGGGAAACCGGCCGGCAATGGACACAGCCGCTCGGCTACGCCCATGCCATCTGGGAGGTCGGCGTCGAGGCGCTCAAGCGCTCCGGCAACCCGCACGACCGCCAGGCCGTGCGCAAGGCACTGGCTGCAATGAAGATGGACACCATCGTCGGCACAGTGAACTGGGCCGATACGCCGATCAGGAGCGTCGCCAAGACCACCGTCGTCGGCGGCCAGTGGCGCGCCGGCAAGGGCAAACACAAATACGATCTGCTCATCACCAACAACGCCTCCGCACCGAACATCCCGGTGCAGGACAAGGTGAAGCTGCTCGACTAGCCACCCTGCCCACGCCGCGGCCGCAAGGCCGCGGCGGCGTCGGCCATGCTGCAACTACGCAATCTCAACAAGTCCTTCGGCAACCTGAAGGTCGTGGATGCCCTTTCGCTCGAACTCTCCGCGGGCGAGAGCCTGGGCATCATCGGTCCCAACGGCGCCGGCAAGACCACGCTGTTCTCGCTCATCGACGGCCAGCTCGCACCCGACGGCGGCACCGTGACTTTCCTCGGGGAGGACGTCACGCACCTGCCGCCCCAGCGACGCTGCCGCGCCGGGATGGGGCGCACCTTCCAGGTGCCGCGCCCCTTTCATGGCATGACGGTGTTCGAGAGCGCGCGGGTGGCCGCCTGCTTCGGCGCCGGCCTCGCCGGCCGGCGCGCCGATGCCCTCGCGCTGGAGGCGATCGAAGCCTGCGGCCTGGGCGGCCGCGTAAACACCCCGTGCGCAGCGCTGACCCTGCTCGACCGCAAGCGCATGGAACTCACCCGGGCACTCGCCACCGCGCCGCGCCTGCTGCTGCTCGACGAAATCGGCGGCGGCCTCACCGATCCGGAACTGCACCAGCTCGATGCCATCCTGCGCGGCATCCGCGCCCGCAGCGTGGCCATCGTCTGGATCGAGCACATCGTCCATGCCCTCACCGGCTTCGTCGACCGCCTTGCCGTCATCAACTTCGGTTCGGTCGTCGCGCATGGCGCACCGAAGGAAGTCATGGCATTGCCGCAGGTGCATGAAATCTATCTCGGGGTGGACGTCGATGAAGCTGCTTGAGCTCGAGCGCCTGCGCGCCGGCTACGGGCCGATCACGGCCCTGTTCGATATCGACCTCGCGCTCGAAGAGGGCGAAACACTGGCCCTCATCGGCGCCAACGGCGCCGGCAAGACCACCCTCCTTCGCGCAGTCACGGGCCTCAACCGCGCTGCCGCCGGCGCCATCCGCCTGCAGGGCGCACCGATTCACGGCCTGCCCGTCCACACCATCGCCGCCCGGGGCATCGCCCTGGTACCGGAAGGCCGCCGCCTGTTTCCTTCCCTCAGTGTCGAGGAGAACCTGAGGATGGGTACCTGCGGCGGCCGGCGCGGGCCGTGGACCCTGGAGCGCATCTACAGCCTCTTTCCCGTCCTGCGGGAGCGGCGCACCCAGCTCGCCAACCTGCTCTCCGGCGGCCAGCAACAAATGGTCGCCGTCGGCCGCGCCCTGATGGCCAACCCGCAGTTGCTGCTGTGCGACGAACTCTCGCTCGGGCTCGCTCCGGCGGTGGTGAAGGACATCTACCGTACGCTGGCCGGTGTCGCCACCGAGGGCGTCAGCCTGGTCATCGTCGAACAGGATGTCGCTCAGGCGATCCAGGCCAGCGACCGCTATCTTTGCATGCGCGAGGGCCGCATCGTGCTGGGCGGTACACGGGCCGAAGCCGACCGTGCCGCCATCGCCCGCGCCTATTTCGGGAGCGCGCCCCAATGATCGAGTGGCTCGACACCCTGATCCAGGGAATCCTTCTCGGCGGCTTTTTTGCGCTGTCCGGTCTCGGCCTGTCGCTGAGTTTCGGCATCCTGCGCATCGTCAACATCGCTCACGGCGACTTCCTCGTCGTCGCCGCCTATCTCGGCGTCGCGACGGTGACGACGAGCGGGGTCGGACCGCTGACGGCAATTCTCATGGTGGTGCCGGCAATGGGGCTGCTGGGCTACCTGCTCCAGCGCGGCCTGCTCAACCGCGCCATCGGCACCAGCGAACTGACGCCGCTGCTGATCACCTTCGGCCTGTCGATCATCCTGCACAACCTGCTGCAGGAAATCGCCTCGGCCGACTACCAGAGCCTCGACGCAGGCCTCGTCGAGACCGCCAGCCTGGCGCTCGGCCCAATCCAGGTCGGCTGGTTGCCGGTGGGCATTCTCGCCGCCGCCCTCGCCGTGTATGCCGCACTCGATCTCCTGATGGCACGCACGCGCTTCGGCCGGATCGTGCGCGCCACGGTCGACGACCCTGAAACCACGGCACTGATGGGGGTGGACACGCGCCGCATCTACGCCCTCGGCATGGCGCTGTCGATGGCCATCGTCGGCTTCTCCGGAATGCTCTACGGCATCAAGTCCTCGTTCAACCCGCAGGCCGGCGGCAGCCAGCTGCTGTTCGCCTTCGAGGCGGTCATCATCGGCGGCATGGGTTCGATCTGGGGCACGCTGGCCGGCGGCATGGCGCTGGGCATCGCCCAGACGGTCGGCTACAAGCTGCATGCCGGCTGGGGCGCCTTCGCCGGGCACGTGGTGTTCTTCGCTTTCCTGCTCCTGCGCCCGTCAGGACTCTTTGCGCGCGGAAACGGCCATGGCTGAAGCGATGCACCCGTCCGCCCGGCCGCACTGGCGGCATGCCAGGCCGCTCGCCGGTCCGGCACTCTTCGGCCTGGCGGCAGCCGTCCTGGCGCTCGCCCCCTGGTACGGCAGTGCCGACACGCTGCGCCTGCTGGTGGAATTCTTCGCCCTGGTGGCGATGGCGCAGGCCTGGAACCTCCTGGCCGGCTACACCGGCTTCGTCTCGGTCGGTCAACAGGCCTTCGTCGGCATCGGGGCCTATGCCCTGTTCGCCATCGCCATCCATGCCGGCGTACACCCCTTCCCGGCGGTCCTGCTCGGCGGCGCCGCCGCGGCGCTCGCCGGCGCGCTGGCAGCCCCGGCGCTCTTCCGCCTGCGCGGCCCGCACTTCGCCATCGGCACCTGGGTTCTGGCGGAACTGTGCCGCATCGCGGTCGGCAACACCGACTGGCTGGGCGGCGCCAGCGGCCTGACCCTGGCGCGCGTGCTGCGCAGCGTCCCGGCCGAGACCCGCGCCCATGGCATTTACTGGATCGCACTCGGCCTAGCGGCGTTCAGCATTGCCGCAATCTACCTGCTGCTGCGATCGCGCTCCGGCCTGGCCGTGCGAACGGTGCGGGACAACGAGTCGAGCGCGCAGAGCGTCGGCATCGACGTCGGCCGCGTCAAATTCGCCGTGTATGTCTTCGCCGCCTTCCTCACCGGCTGCGCCGGCGCGGTGGCCTACCTCAATACCATGTTCGTCAGCGCCGATGCCGCCTTCACCGTGGACTGGGTGGCGCTCATGATCTTCGTCGTCATCATCGGCGGCATCGGCACCATCGAGGGGCCGATCCTCGGCGCCCTGATCTACTTCGTGCTGCGTGAATGGCTGGCCGATTACGGTACCTGGTACGTCATCACCCTCGGCCTGATCGCCATCGCCGCAATGCTGTTCGCGCCGCAAGGCCTGTGGGGGCTCGCCGCCGGCCGCTTCGGCCTGCGCCTGCTCCCCGCCGACACCCGACTGGTTCCCGATTCCGCGCCGGAGGAAAAGCCCCATGTCCCGTAATGACACCGACCCGGACGGCTGCACGCGAACGGTGCGCGAGCTGACGCTCGACGCCGCCCTCGCCATCGCCCGCGCCGCCCTCGCCGAGGCGCGCCGGTCCGGCCTCAAGGTCTGTGCCGTCGTGGTCGACCGCGGCGGCAACCTCCTCGCCGCCCTGCGCGACACGGAAGCCCCGCTGCATTGCCTCTCGCTGGCCGAGGACAAGGCCTACACCAGCGCCAGTTTCGGCTTTCCGAGCGCCGACTGGCACGACATTCTCGCCGCTTCGCCCTCGCTCGCCCGGGGCCTGCCGCCGCGCCCGCGTTGGGCGCTGATCGGCGGTGGCCTGCCTATCCGTGCCGGGGGCGAGCGTGTCGGCGGCATCGGCGTCTCCGGCGGCAGTGAGGAACAGGATGCGCAATGCGCCCTGGCCGGATTGCGCAGCCAGGGTCTTGCGCCGGAACCCGAAGTTCGATCAACCCAGAGGAGGAATACCATGAAAACCTATCTGAACACCATCAACGGTCAGCCGGCCGGCTCGGACAAGACCTTCGAGTCGATCAACCCTGCCAGCGGCGCGAGCCTGGGCAGCGTGCCGGTATCCACGAAGCAGCAGGTGGCCGAGGCCATTGCCGCCGCGCGTGCCGCGCAGCCGGCCTGGGCGGCGCGGCCGGACGCCGAGAGGAAGGCCCTCATGATGAAGGTGGCGGAAGCGATCAACAAGAACGCCGACTACCTCGCCGATTGGGTCACGCGCGAACAGGGCAAGCCGCTCGGCGGCCTCGGCCCCGACCAGGTGCCGGGCGCGCGCTTCGAAGTGTGGGGTTGCGAAGTCTGGACCCAGGTGCCGGCCAGCCTCGACCTGCCGGTGGAGCTGGCCTTCGAGGACGACACCCGGCGTGACGAGGTGCACCGCAAGCCCTTCGGCGTGGTCGCCGCCATCGCGCCGTGGAACTGGCCGCTGCTGATCGCCATCTGGCAGATCATCCCGTCCATTCGCGCCGGCAACACCGTGGTCATCAAGCCTTCCGAATACACCTCGATCGGCACGCTCGAGCTGGTGCGCATCATCAGCGAAGTGCTGCCCAAGGGCGTGGTCAACACCGTCAGCGGCCCGGGCGAAGTCGGCGCCTGGCTCACCGCCGACCCGGGCATCGACAAGATCATGTTCACCGGCTCCGGTCCGACCGGCAAGAAAATCGCCGAGGCGGCGGCGAAGAACATGGTGCCCACCACCATGGAACTGGGCGGCAACGACGCCGCCATCATGCTGCCGGATGCCGACCCCAAGGCGATGGCCATGGGACTCTTCTGGGGCGCCTTCATCAACATGGGCCAGACCTGCGCCTGCGCCAAGCGGCTGTATGTGCCCGAGAACCTGTTCGAGCCGACCGTGCAGGCGCTCAAGGAGCTGGCCGAGATGATGCCGATGGGCGACGGCCTGCAGGAAGGCATGGTGATGGGCCCGATCCAGAACAAGATGCAGTACGACAAGGTGGTGAATCTGGTCGAGAGCGCCCGGCAGCAGGGCGGCACCGTCGTCTGCGGCGGCGCGCCCAGGGGCGGCCCCGGCTACTTTTATCCGCTGACGCTGGTGACGGGGCTGAAGGACGGCGACCGCCTGGTCGACGAGGAGCAGTTCGGCCCGGTGCTGCCGATCATCAAGTACCGCGACGTGGAGGAGGCCATCGCCAGCGCCAACCGGCTCGATGCCGGACTGGGCGCCTCGGTCTGGTCGGCCGACGTCGAGAAGGCGAAGCAGGTGGCCGGCCGCATCCAGGCCGGCACGGTGTGGATCAACCAGCACGGCATGATCCACCCGATGGTGCCCTTCGGCGGCGTCAAGGGTTCGGGCTACGGCGTGGAGTTCGGGCTCGACGGCCTGAAGTCCGTCACCCGGCCGCAAGTCATCAGTGTGAAGAAATAATACCCAATCACGAGGAGGAAAACACATGAAACGGACACAAATCGCACTTGCAGTCCTGTTCGCTCTCGCCCAGCCCGCCCTGGCCGCGTCGCAGCAGCCGGCCGCGGTTGACGGTGACCGCATCGTCGCCGCCGACAAGGAGCCGGGCAACTGGATGAGCCACGGCCGCACCTACGACGAGCAGCGCTACTCGCCGCTGGCGGGCATCAACGACGGCAACGTCGCCCGGCTCGGCCTGGCGTGGACCTACCGGCTCGACATCGATCGCGGCGTCGAAGCAACCCCCATCGTCGTCGATGGCGTGATGTACACGACGGGCGCACAGAGCATCGTCTACGCACTCGACGCGCGCAACGGCAAGCGCCTCTGGAAGTACGACCCCAAGGTACCGGGCGAAAACCTCGGCCAGGGCTGCTGCGACGTGGTGAACCGCGGCGTCGCCGTATGGAAGGGCAAGGTTTTTGTCGGCAGCTTCGACGGCCGCCTGATCGCCCTCGACGCCCGCAACGGCAAGGTCGCCTGGAGCGTCGACACCGTCATCGACCGCAAGAAGAGCTACACCGTCACCGGCGCGCCGCGCATCGTCAAGGGCAAGGTGCTGATCGGCAACGGCGGCGCCGAGTTCGGCGTGCGCGGCTACATCGCCGCCTACGATGCCGAAACCGGCAAGCTGGCCTGGCGCTTCTACACCGTTCCGGGCGATCCGGACAATCCGCCCGAGGACAAGGCCATGGAACTGGCGTTGAAGACCTGGCACGGGCGCGGCTGGCTGAAGTGGGGCGGCGGCGGCACGGTGTGGGATTCGATGGCCTACGATCCGGAACTCGACCTGCTCTACATCGGCACCGGCAACGGCTCGCCCTGGAACCACCAGTTCCGCAGCGACGGCAAGGGCGACAACCTGTTCCTGTCCTCCATCGTCGCCCTGCGGCCAGATACCGGCGAATACGTCTGGCACTACCAGACCACGCCGGCCGACCAGTGGGACTACACCGCCACCCAGCACATGATCCTCGCCGACATCGCCATCGATGGGCAGAAACGCAAGGTGTTGATGCAGGCGCCGAAGAACGGCTTCTTCTACGTGCTCGACCGTACCGACGGCAAGCTGCTCTCGGCCAAGAATTTCGTGCCGATCAACTGGGCCACCCATGTCGACATGCAGACCGGTCGCCCGGTCGTCTCGCCCGACGTCAATTATCTTACCGGGCCGAAACTGGTCATGCCGAGCTTCCTCGGCGCGCACAACTGGCAACCGATGTCGTACAGCCCCAAGACGGGCTACGTCTATCTGCCGGCCCAGGAAAGCATGGCCGGACTGGAAGCGCAGAAGGCGCCGCTGTTCATCCCGCACAAGTCGGTGGTGAACCTCGGCGTCGAGGTGCCCGACCTGCCGGAGGATCCAAAGGTCGAGGCCGAAATCCGCAGCGCCTGGAAGGGCCGCCTGATCGCCTGGGACCCGGTCAAGCAGGCTCCGGCGTGGACGCAGGAATATGTCGCGCCCTGGAACGGCGGCACGCTCAGCACCGCCGGCAACCTGGTGTTCCAGGGCACGGCCGACGGGCGCGCCGTCGCCTACGCCGCCGACAGCGGCAAGAAACTGTGGGAAACCCCGGTCAATTCGGGCGCCATGGCCGGTCCCGTGACTTTCGAGGTCAAGGGCGAGCAGTACGTCACCTTCATGGTCGGCTGGGGCGGCGCCTTCCCCGGCGTGGCCGGGCCGCTCTCGCTCTCGGCGCGCGTCCAGCCCGAGGCGCGCATCGTCACCTACAAGCTCGGCGCCAAGGGCAAGCTGCCGCCGCCCAAGCAGACGCCCGCCGGTCTGCCGCCGCTGCAGAAGGTGACGGCCAGCGCGGAACAGCTCAAGACCGCGCGCACCATGTTCAACGGCTTCTGCGGCTCCTGCCACGGCCTCAACGCCGTCAGCGGCGGGGTCTACCCCGACCTGCGCTACATGACGGCGAAGAAGCACAAGCAGTACGTGGGGGCGCTCAGCGGCGCCAGGCTCAACCGGGGCATGCCGAGCTTCGCCGACGTCCTGAAACCGGAAGACATGGAACTCATCCGCCAGTACATCATCAAGCGCTCGCACGACCTGAAGAGCCAGCTCGGCAAGGTCGCCGCGAAATAAGGTCCGCCACCACCGCCGGCGCCCCGTAGTGCCGGCGGTCACTCATCGCCGTACGCTGATCATGCTGCCACAACGCCCCATTCTGCTGGCCCTGGCCCTTGCGGCACTGTCCGCCGGCCGCGCCTTCGGTGCCGACCCCGACGATACCGTGGTCGTCACCGCCACCCGGCTGCCACAGTCCGGCTTCGACCTGCCGGTCGCCATCGATGCGCTCGACAAGCGCCACATCGCCGGACAAACGCCCCGTCTCGCCGTTTCGGAAAGCCTCAACCGCCTGCCCGGCACGCTGGTGCAGCACCGCGAAACCATGGCACAGGAGCAACAGATCACCCTGCGCGGCTTTGGCGCGCGTTCGCAGTTCGGCGTGCGCGGCATCAAGCTCATCGCCGACGGCATTCCCGCCGGCACGCCGGACGGCCAGGGCGGGAGCGGCCTGTTCGATCTCGTTTCGGCCGGCCGCATCGAGGTGATGCGCGGCCCCTTCTCGGCGCTCTACGGCAACCATTCCGGTGGCGTCGTCCAGGTCTTCACCGAAAACGGGCCGGCCGCGCCCGAACTGTACGGCGGCCTGTTCGCCGGCAGTTTCGGCAGTCGACGCGGCGTACTGAAGTTCGGCGGCGACTGGAACGGCACCAACGCCGTGCTCTCCGTCTCGCGCTGGGACAGCCAGGGTTACCGGGACTGGAGCCGAGGACGCAAGGACCAGTTCAACGCCAAGCTGCGCATCACCGGCAGCGAAGGCACGACGCTCACCCTGCTCGGCAACCGTCTCGAACAGCCGCGCAACCTCGACCCGCTCGGCCTTACCGCCGCGCAAGTGGCCCAGGACCGTCGCCAGGCCAATCCCGCAGCGCTCGCCAATCGCACACGGCGCTCGCTCGACAACGTCCAGGGCGGCGCCATCCTCGAACACGACCTCGGCGGCGGCCAGGCTCTGCGCGCCCTCTTCTATGCCGGCGAACGCAGCAACGAGCAGTATCTCGCCTTCGCCGGCGGCGGCCCCACCAGTTCGGGCGGCGTAAGCGCATTTTCGCGAGAGTTCCACGGCGCCGGCCTGCGCTGGTCCCGTCGCGCCGCCACTTATACGCTTAGCGCGGGTCTGGACTACGAGCGTGCCGACGACCGGCGGCGCGGATTCGTCAATAACGGCGGAGTCAAGGGGGCATTGAAGCGCGACGAGGATAATGCGACTTGGCAGCGCGGAGCCTATCTGCAGGCCGAATGGCGGGCGTCGAAGGACTGGACGCTGCACGGCGGCCTGCGCCATACGCGCGTCGGCTTCGACTCGAACGACCGTTACGTCGTCGGCGCCAATCCGGACGATAGCGGCAGTGTCGCCTTCTCGGCATGGACGCCCGTCGCCGGCGTGCTCTACCGGCTGAACGAGCGGGTCAATCTCTATGCCAGCGCCGGCCGCAGCTTCGAGGCCCCCACCTTCATCGAGCTGGCGTACCGGGCCGACGGCACCAGCGGACTCAACCTCCAGCTGCGCCCGAGCGTCAGCCGGCACGGCGAGATCGGCGTGAAAGCCTATGTCACCGACGCGCTGCGCCTGACGGCCGCCCTGTTCCGCATCGACACGCGCGACGAAATCGTCGTGAACACCAGCGTCGGTGGCCGCACCACCTATCGCAACGCCGGCGACACGCGGCGCAACGGCCTCGAACTGGCCCTATCGGGCGAACTGGGCAGCGGGTTTTCCATGGCCCTTTCCGCGACCTGGCTCGACGCCCGCTTCAGCGACGCCTTCGCCGGCAGCGGCGGTGCCGTCGCCGCCGGCAACCGCATTCCCGGCCTGCCGGCGCGCACCGCCTTCGCCGAACTGGCGTGGCAGCATCCGGCGAGCGGCTTCTCCGCCGCCATCGAGGGGCGCTGGGCGAGCCGCATTCGGGTCAACGACGTGAATTCCGAATCGGCGGAGGGCTATTTCGTCGCCGGCCTGCGCGGCGGCTTCACGCAATCGCACGGCGCCTGGCGCTTCGAGGAGTTCATGCGCATCGACAACCTGTTCGACCGCAAATACATCGGCGCGGTGTATGTGAACGACGGCAACGGCCGCTACTACGCCCCGGCGGCCGGGCGCGGCTATCTGGCAGGCATCGGCGTGACACGAAGATTCTGAGACGCCTTACCGGTCCCCCGACTGGGTCAGACCCTTCGGATCGGCCCCGGATACTTCGCCAGCAGCGGATCGGAGGTCAGCAGCGTGACACTCTCGACAATCGATTGGGCGACGAGGATGCGGTCGAAGGGATCCTTGTGCACGGGCGGCAGGCCATCGACCGTCAGGGCATGTTCGCCCGAGATGGGCAGTTCGACGTAACCGTTGTCGAGCAAGCCCCGGCGCAGCAAACGCGGATCGACGCGAAAGTCTTCTCGCCCGAGACTGCGCTTGATGACGATTTCCCAAAGGCTGGCCGCGCTGAACAGCAGTTCGTTGCGCGCATCGCCGATCAGCTTGCGTGCGGCGGCCGACAGGCGCTTCGGCTCGCCGGCCGCCCATAGCAGCAGGTGCGTGTCGAGCAGCAGCTTCATGAGCCGGCGAAAAAGCGTTCGATCTCCGCGGCACCCAGGGTGTCGAAATCGTCGGGCACGCTGATCTGCCCGGCCATGAAGCCGAGACGCTTCTTCTCGCCCGCTTCCGGCGCATCCAGCGGCATCACCTTCACCAACGGTTTGCCGGCCTTGGCGATGACGAAGGAGTCGCCCTTCGCCGCCTGCTCGACCAGCCGCGAGAGTTGCGTCTTGGCCTCGTGAATATTGACGGTGCGCATCGCGCCCTCCATTGGACTAAGTTTCGTTAGTTTAGTCCACTAATGGGGTGTGGGCAAATTCAGGCCTTCTCGAAGGCGATCGCGCCCTTCTCCGCCGTCACGCGGACCACGTCCTTGGCCGCGAACTTGCCTTCGAGTATCTGCTTCGCCAGCGGATTCTCGATGACCTGCTGGATGGCTCGCTTCAGGGGCCGCGCGCCGAACACCGGGTCGAAGCCGGCCCTGGCCAGTTCCGCCAGCGCGGCGTCGGTCACCTCCAGCCTGATCTCCAGCTTCGCCAGGCGCTTCTCAAGGTAGCCGAGCTGGATCTTCGCGATCGAGGCGATGTGCCGCTCGTCGAGGGCGTGGAACACCACCACCTCGTCGATGCGGTTGATGAACTCGGGCCGGAAATAGGTCTTCACTTCCGCCATCACCGCCAGCTTGATGACGCCGTAGTCGTCGCCGGCCATCTGCTGGATCATCTGGCTGCCGAGGTTGGAGGTCATGACGATCACGGTGTTCTTGAAGTCCACCGTGCGGCCCTGGCCGTCGGTCATGCGGCCGTCGTCGAGCACCTGCAGCAGCACGTTGAAGACGTCCGGGTGGGCCTTCTCCACCTCGTCGAGCAGGATCACGCTGTAGGGCTTGCGCCGCACCGCCTCGGTCAGATAGCCGCCCTCCTCGTAGCCGACGTAACCCGGCGGCGCGCCGATCAGCCGCGCCACCGAATGCTTCTCCATGAACTCGCTCATGTCGATGCGGATCAGGTGCTCCTCGGAATCGAAGAGGAAGGAGGCCAGCGCCTTGCACAGCTCGGTCTTGCCGACGCCGGTGGGGCCGAGGAAGAGGAAGGAACCGTAGGGCCGGTTCTCCTCCGACAGGCCGGCGCGCGAGCGGCGGATGGCGTCCGACACCATGCGCACCGCCTCGTCCTGGCCAACCACGCGACCGTGCAGGCGCTCTTCCATCAGCAGGAGCTTCTCGCGCTCGCCCTGCATCATCTTCGAGACCGGAATGCCGGTGGCGCGCGACACCACCTCGGCGATCTCCTCGGCGCCGACCTGGGTGCGCAGCAGTTTCTTCGCCGTGTCCTGGGGACTGACTCCGGCACCAGCCTTTGCCTTTATGGTGTTCTCCGCGGCCTTCAATTGCGCTTCGAGCTTCGGCAGCTCGCCGTACTGCAGCTCGGCCACCTTCTCCAGCTTTCCTTCTCGCTGCAATCTGGCGATCTCGGCGCGGACGCGGTCGATCTCTTCCTTGATGTGGGCCGAGCCCTGCACCTGGGCCTTCTCCGCCTTCCAGATTTCATCGAGGTCGGAGTATTCCTTCTCCAGCTTGCCGATCTCGTCCTCGATCAGCCCCATGCGCTTCTTCGAGGCCTCGTCCTTCTCCTTGCGCACCGCCTCGCGCTCGATCTTGAGCTGGATCAGGCGGCGGTCGAGCCTGTCCATGACCTCCGGCTTGGAGTCGATTTCCATCTTGATGCGGGCGGCGGCTTCGTCGATCAGGTCGATGGCCTTGTCCGGCAGGAAGCGGTCGGTGATGTAGCGGTGCGAGAGTTCCGCCGCGGCGACGATGGCCGGGTCGGTGATGTCCACGCCGTGGTGCAGCTCGTACTTCTCCTGCAGGCCGCGCAGGATGGCGATGGTCGACTCCACGGACGGCTCGTCCACCAGCACCTTCTGGAAGCGGCGCTCCAGCGCGGCATCCTTCTCGATGTACTTGCGGTATTCGTCGAGCGTGGTGGCGCCGACGCAGTGCAGCTCGCCCCTCGCCAGCGCCGGCTTGAGCATGTTGCCGGCGTCCATGGCGCCCTCCGCCTTGCCGGCGCCGACCATGGTGTGCAGCTCGTCGATGAAGACGATGATGCGGCCCTCGTCCTGGGCGATTTCCTTGAGCACGCTCTTCAGCCGCTCCTCGAACTCGCCGCGGTACTTGGCGCCGGCCAGCAGCGCCGCCATGTCGAGGCTCAGCACGCGCTTGCCCTTCAGCGTCTCCGGCACTTCCTCATTGACGATGCGCTGGGCCAGGCCCTCGACGATGGCCGTCTTGCCGACGCCCGGCTCGCCGATCAGCACCGGGTTGTTCTTGGTGCGCCGCTGCAGGATCTGGATGGCGCGGCGGATCTCGTCGTCGCGGCCGATGACCGGATCGAGCTTGCCCTGGCGGGCGCGCTCGGTGAGGTCCAGGGTGTATTTCTTCAGCGCCTCGCGCTGGCCTTCGGCTTCCTGGCTGTTCACGCCCTGTCCGCCGCGCACCGCCTCGACGGCCGCTTCCAGCGCCTTCTTCTGCAGGCCGTGCTCCTTCAGCAGACGGCCGGTTTCGCCCTTGTCATCCGTCAGCGCGAGCAGGAACATCTCCGAGGCGATGAACTGGTCGCCGCGCTTCTGCGCCTGCTTGTCGGTGAGGTTGAGCAGGTTGGACAGGTCGCGGCCGATCTGCACCTCGCCGCCGGCGCCTTCCACCTTGGGCAATCGCGCCACGGCCTTCTCCAGCGCGGCCTTCAGCGGCGGCACGTTGGCACCGGCGCGCTGCAAAAGCGAGGCGGTGCCGCCGTCGTCCTGCCGCAGCAGGGCCAGCAGCAGGTGGCTCGGTTCGATGAACTGCTGGTCGCCGCCCACGGCGATGCTCTGGGCATCGGCCAGGGCCTGCTGGAACTTGGTGGTGAACTTGTCGAAGCGCATGATTTTCTTCCGAAATATGGTGTCCTTCAGCTAAATGGGGCTGGCCGCGGGGTTTTCAAGACGCCCGGATCGGCGCATGATGCCCAACGGGTACCGACCATTTTCCAGGAGGGAGAGATGAGCAACGACCAGTTTGCAGACATGCACCGCAAGAACATCGATGCCGCCATGAAGCTGACGCAGATGTCGCTGGAGAACTCCAAGCGCATCATGGAGCTTCAGGTGGAAACGGCGCGCGCCCTCTTCGAGGAAAGCGTGAAAAACGCCCGGTCGCTGACGGAAGCCAAGGACCCGCAGAGCGCGCTGGCCCTGCGCACCCAGTTCGCCCAGGAAACCTCTGCCAGGATGATGGAGGCCATGCGCCAGATGGCCGACCTGACGGCCGGGGCCCAGGCCGAGTTCAACAGGATGCTGGGCCAGCAGATGGCCGGCACCAGCCAGGAAATGATGGAGAACTTCAAGAAGATGATGTCGGTGAGCGCCCTGCCCGGCAACAGCCAGGACGCCTTCGCCGCCATGCAGCAGGCCTTCAGCACCGCCAAGGACGCCTTCGACCAGATCGCCAAGGCCTCCACCGCCGCGTTCACAGTGCCGGGGACGGGCAAGGGCAAGAGCGTCAAGGTGGAATGAAACCGCCTTCAACGCAAAGATCGCAAAGACGCAAAGGGCGCAAAGAGGGTTCGAATAGCTTTTCTTCGCGTTCTTTGCGTCTTTGCGTCCTTCGCGTTGAAAGCGGTTGCCGTCAGGAGGTTCAGGTTTTCCACTTCTCCGCCGCGCGGTCGTCCGACTCGCGCGCATCGACCCAGCGGCCGCCTTCGGGCGTTTCCTCCTTCTTCCAGAACGGGGCGCGGGTCTTGAGAAAATCCATGATGAACTCGCAGGCGGCGAAGGCATCGCCGCGATGCGCGCTGGCCACCACCACCAGCACGATGTTGTCGCCCGGCTGCAGCGCGCCGATGCGGTGGATCACCGTGGCGTCCATGACATCCCAGCGGCCGCGCGCCTGCTCGACGATCTCCGCCAGCGACTTCTCCGTCATGCCGGGATAGTGCTCCAGCGTCATCTGCGAGATGCCGGCGCCGTCGTTCGAATCGCGCACCAGGCCGACGAAGCTCGCCACGGCGCCGATGTCCTTGCGCCCGCGCGCGATCCCGGCGCACTCGGCGCCGAGGTCGAAGTCTTCGGTCTGGACGGAGATTTTCACTTACCCTCCCGTCACCGGCGGAAAGAAGGCGACCTCGTCGCCATCCTTCACCGGCGCATCCATCTCCGCCATCCGCTGGTTCACCGCGATGCGCAGGTTTTTCATTTTCGCCAGCGACGCCCAGGCGCCGCCGCGCGCGGCGAGGAAGGCATGCAACTGGCCGACATTGCCGACCCCGGCCGGCAGGGCAAATTGTTCCGACGACTGGCCGACCGCCTCGCGCAGCCCGGCGAAATAGAGAATCTTCAAACTCACGCAAACCTCTCGTAGGTCGGGCTTCAGCCCGGCAGCAGCAGCCCAAGTCGGCCTGAAGGCCGACTTGCGGGCAATCGCCGCAAGCCTCATGTAGGTCGGGCTTCAGCCCGACGACCGCAGGTAATCCCTGTGGGACATCGGCCGCTGAGTCGGCCTGAAGACCGACCTGCGGGCAATCGCGGCAAACCTCTCGTAGGTCGGGCTTCAGCCCGACATCGGCCGCCCAAGTCGGCCTGAAGGCCGACCTACGGACCTGCGGCGAATTCAGTATAGCAATTCGCTGAACGGCAGGAAGCGCACCAGCTCGCCGCGCGCCACCGCCTGCGCCGGCGGGTTGTCCACCAGGCCGTCGGCCCAGGCGCAGGAGGTCAGCACGCCCGAGCTCTGGTTCGGATACAGGTCGAGCCCGCCCCCGGCGTTGATGCGCACGCGCAGGAACTCGCGACGGCGGTCGGGCTGCGGCCAGTCGAAGTCGGCGCGCATCATCAGGCCGCGCGGCGCCGTCACACGGGCGCCCTGGCAGGCCAGCAGGAAGGGCCGCACGAGCATCAAAAAAGTGACGAAGGTCGACACCGGGTTGCCCGGCAGGCCGATGAAGGCCGCCTCATCGCCGAGCGGGCTTTTCCCGCGCGCTTCCGTCACCCCCTTCCCCGGAAAGGGGGCCGGGGGGATGGCGCTTGTCTGCGCCGTGTCGCGGGGACTGACTTTCCCGAAGGCGAGCGGCTTGCCCGGCTTGATGGCAATCTTCCACAGGTCGAGCGCGCCCTCCGCCTGCACCGCCGCCTTGACGTGGTCCTCCTCGCCCACCGAGACCCCGCCGCTGGTGATGATGACGTCGCTGTCCTCTGCCGCCGCGCGCAGCGCCGTGCGCGTCGCCTCGAGCGTGTCGCGCACGATGCCGAGGTCGCGCACCTCGCAGCCGAGCGCGGCGAGCAGCCCGCGCAGGCTGTAGCGGTTGGAGTTGTAGATGCCGCCCGGCTTGAGCGCCTCGCCCGGCATCGACAGCTCGTCGCCGGTGAAGAAAACCGCCACGCGCAGGCGCCGGAAAACCGGCAGCGTCGCCAGGCCGACCGAGGCGGCGAGGCCGATGTCCTGCGGCGCGAGGCGCGTGCCGGCGGCGAGGATTTCTGCGCCGGATCGAATGTCCTCGCCGGCACGGCGGATGTGCTCGCCGGCGCGCGGCACATGGTTGATTTGCACGACGCCCTCGCCGGCATGTTCGCACAGCTCCTGCATCACCACGGCGTCGGCGCCCGCCGGCAGCGGCGCGCCGGTGAAGATGCGCGCCGTCGTACCGGGCGCGAGCGGCATGCCGACGGCTCCGGCGGGAATGCGCTGCGCCACCGGCAGGCGGACGCCGGCGGCAGGGATGTCGGCCGTGCGCACGGCGTAGCCGTCCATGGCCGAATTGTCGAGCGGCGGCACGGTGAGGCCGCTCGATTGCGCCCGCGCCAGCACGCGGCCGGCGGCGGCGACGGTATCGACCTCCTCGACCTGCGCCACCGGACAGGCGGCGGCGAGGAGTTTCTGCAGGGCTTCGTCGAAGGATAGAAGGCTCATTTCAGTCCCAGGTAATTCACGATGAAGCGAACGATCGCATCCGGATCGTTGATGTCGAGCACGGGCAGCGACGTCGCGACCGGGGCGTCGCTGGCCACGGCGACGATGTTCGGATGCTCGGGGTGGATCGGCGGCTTGCCGTGCGCGGGCCGATACACCTCCAGCTTGGGAAACAGGTCGTTGGTCTTGTAGCCCTCCACCAGCGCCAGGTCGCAGGGGGAGAGCAGTTTGATCTGCTCCTCCAGCATCGGTTCCCGCGCGCCGCGCAGCTCATGCATCAGCACCCAGCGCTGGTCGGACGTGAGCAGCACCTCCGAGCAGCCGGCCTCGCGGTGGCGCCAGGAATCCTTGCCCGGCCGGTCGATGTCGAAGCCGTGGTGGGCGTGCTTGATGAGCGAAACCCTGAATCCCATCGCGACGAAGCGCGGAATGAGCCGCTCGATCAGCGTCGTCTTGCCACTGCCGCTGTAGCCTGCAAAGCCGAATACCTTCATAAACCTCTTTCAACGCAAAGGGCGCAAAGACGCGAAGATCGCAAAGGAAATCGAATTGTATTCTTTGCGTCCTTTGCGTCTTTGCGTTCTTTGCGTCATGAGCGGTTTTGTTCCATCCCCGGCACCGTCAGCACCGGCGCGAAGCCGCCGCCCGGGGTGCGGAAGTTCGTCGTCTGGCCCTGGTAGAGCCGCGCCGACACCAGCTGCACGCGGCCGCGATAGACGAAGTTGCGCAGGTCGACCTTCAGCTCCGCCTGCGCCTCGCCGGCGCCGATGCGCCGCCCCGAGGGCGGCACCAGGGTCTGGGCGATGTAGCTGCCTTCGAGGACCTCCTCGAAGACGCGCCGCGTCAGCTTGTCGCCGCGGTAGGCCGCCTTGCTGCCGAAGCCCGCCGCCGGCTTGAAGAAAAGCTGCTTGCGCCCGGCCCACAGCGCCTCGGCCTCCTCGCGCCGCACCGGCCGCGTGCGCGGGATGCCGGCCAGCAGGATGGCGCGGGTGGCGGCGTCCACGCCCAGGCCGGCCAGCGCCGCCTCGTCGCTGAGCAGCGCCAGGTTGCGCTTGTCGGCGTACAGGGCATGGGCGCGCGGATGCGGCGTCACCACCGCGGCGCCGGCGAGCCAGGCCTCGCGCAGCGCCGCGCTGGCCGGCTGCACCAGGCCGAAATCCGTCAGGCGGTTGTAGACCAGGTCGACGCGGCCGCCGTCCAGCCACAGGGCGCCGTCGCGAAAGGCGAGATCGGCCGGATCGCAGATCGCGGCGGCGATGCCGTGGCGCTCGAACAGCTTCCTGAACAAAACGAATTCCGGGTAGAGGAACTGCGCCTCGGGCTGCACGTCGACGATGGCGATGCGGCCGAGCGGCGCATCGCCCCGCTCGGCGCGCCATTCCGCGACGAACATGTCGGCGAAGTCCTGCTCGACCGTGGCGGCCGCATGCTCGCCGGGCAGGACGGCCGAGACTTCCTCGCAGCAGGCCCGCTGCGCCTGGGCCAGGGCGGCGTTGAGCAGGCCGCCGCCGGCGTTGGTGTTGATCTCGATGAGCTGCGGGCCGGCGGCGCTCAGGTGGAAGTCGTAGCCGAGGAAGACGCCATGGCACTTCGGCGCATGGCGCGCCGTCGCCGGCGCCCAGGCCAGCACCTGCTCGCGCCAGGCCGGCAGCGCCACCACCGACTCGACGGCGGCGATGACCCCGGCCATGCGCCGCAGGCATTCGGCGCCGACGAACACCGCCGAGTCGGAGAACAGGTTCGAGCGGCCGACGTCGACCAGCGCGTTGAGGTCGGCGCCGGACTCGCCGCCGTCGAGCGCCCGGCGCAGCGCCTCGCGGTCGAGGCTGATGCACTGGCAGTCGCGGTTCAGCCGTCCCGCCAGCTCGCTGCAGGCTTCATTGCTCATGCCGTCTCCAAAGCGAAAAATTCCAGCGCCTCGTCCAGCTCGCGCGTGCGCCGCATGGCCGGGAGCGAACGCCAGACGCGCTTGCCGTAGGGCTTGGTGATCAGGCGCGGGTCGCAGATCATCAGCACGCCGCGGTCGGCTTCGTCGCGGATCAGCCGGCCGGCGCCCTGCTTGACGCTGATCACCGCGCGCGGCAGCTGGTATTCCATGAAAGCGTTGCGGCCGGCCTTTTTCATGTGCTCGATGCGCGCCGACAGCACCGGATCGTCGGGCGGGGCGAAGGGCAGCTTGTCGATGACGACCAGCTGCAGCGCCTCGCCGCGCACGTCCACCCCCTCCCAGAAGCTCTGGCTCGCCACCAGCACGGCGTTGCCCAGGCGGCGAAAGCGCGCCAGCAGCTCGCTCCTCGAGCCCTCGCCCTGCAGCAGCAGCGGATGGTCGAAGCCCTCCTCCTCGAAGCGCTGTTTCAGCAGCTCGTGGATGCGGCGCATGGCGCGCAGCGAGGTGCACAGCACGAAGGCGCGGCCGCGGCTGGCATGGATCAGCGGCCAGGCCGCCTCCGCCACCGCCGCGTTGTACTCGCGGCTGTTCGGGTCGGGCATGGCCTGCGGCGCGTAGAGCAGCGCCTGGTTCGGATAGTCGAAGGGGCTGCCCCAGCAGCCGGTGTCGGCGGGATTCTCCCCGCCATCGAGGCCGAGCTCGCCGCAGTAATGCGAGAAGTCGCATTCCACCGCCAGCGTGGCGGAAGTGAAAATCCAGGCCCTTGGATGGCCCTCCATCTGCTTCCTGAAAATGTCGGCGATGGCGAGCGGCGTGGCGTTGAGCGCGAGCGCCTGGCTGAACACCTCGGCCCAGCGCACCCGGCCCGGCTCGTCGACGTCGCGCCAGCGCTTGAGCACGAGCTGCAGCTCCTGGGCGCGGCGCCAGCAATATTCCAGCCCTTCCGAGCGGGCGGCCTGGGATTCCAGCAGCGCGCCGAAATGCGCCAGCTCGGCGGCCGCCTTGTCGAGCGCTTCATGGAAGGCCGGCGGCAACTGCGCGGCCGAAAAGCGCGCGTTCTCGCCGGCAATCGCCAGGCGCAGGTCGCGCGCCGCCTTCTCCAGCGTGCGCGCCCCCTCCGGCAGCTCGGCGAAATCCTGCGCCGCGGCAAGGCCCTCCAGGCGCGCATCGCGCGCCAGCTCGACCAGCTGCGCCGTCGACACGCTCTCGCCGAAGAACAGGCTGGCGGTTTCCGGCAGCTGGTGCGCCTCGTCGAAGATCACCGTGTTGCAGGCCGGCAGCAGCTCGGCCACGCCGGTGTCGCGCAGCATCACGTCGGCGAAGAACAGATGGTGATTGACCACCACGACGTCGGCCGCCTGCGCTTCGCGCCGCGCCGCCGTGACGAAGCACTCCTTGGCGTTCGGGCAGTCCTGGCCGAGGCAGTTGTCGCGGGTGGACGTGGCCTGGGCCCAGGCGCCCGAATCCTCCGGCACTACGGCGCACTCGGCCTTGTCGCCGGTGTTGCTGCTCTTGGCGAAGCGGGCGATGGCGAGGATGTGGCCAGCCTCCTCGCGCGAGAGGAAGCGCCCCGCCTCCTTCGCCCGCGCCAGGTGGTAGTGGCAGACGTAGTTGGCGCGGCCCTTCAACAGCGCGATGCTGGCCGGCGCGCCGAGCGCGTCGCGCACCGTCGGCAGGTCGCGCCGGAAGAGCTGATCCTGCAGGGTCTTGGTGCCGGTGGAGATGATCACCTTGCCGCCGGCCATCAGCGCCGGCACCAGGTAGGCGAAGGTCTTGCCGGTGCCGGTGCCCGCCTCCGCCACCAGCACGCCGTGCTTGCTAATCGAATCGGCGATGCGCTCCGCCATCTCGATCTGCTGCGCGCGCACGCGATAGCCGGGAATGGCGCGGGCCAGCGCGCCGTCGGCGGCAAAAACGGATTCGAGGGTCACAGCAGGGTATGCCAGCCCGACTTCGCCGCGCGCTTGTCGAAGGTGCAGGTCGTCTCGCAGCCGCAGGACTCATTCACCGCGCCGATCAGGTAGTCGGCAAAGTCCGCCTGGCCGGACTGGAAGGCGCGCAGCGCCGCCCAGGCGGGTGCCGACTCCTGCACCTTCAGTTCGGCAGAGGAGAGGATCGCCTCCATGACCTTGACCACTTCCGCCTTGGCATAGCCATAGCCGCGACCCAGCACCCAGGCCAGTTCAGCCAGCACGATGTGCGAGACATGGCCGGGCGCATCCTTGCTGCAGCGCGCCTCGATGAGGCGGCCGGCGGCTTTCGCCTGCGCGGCGTCGTCGCGCACGATGTAGCGCAGCAGCACGTTGGTGTCGAGGCCGATCACGGCCGCTTCTTCCGGGCGCCGCGTTCGGCGATCACCGCGTCGATTTCCTCCAGGCTGAGCGCCCGCGCCGGCCGCGGCAGGAGCGCCTTCAGGTCGGTCACCGAGCGTGTGGCCGGCACGATGCGCACCGAGCCGTCCGTGTCGACGAGGAATTCCAGGCGGTCGCCGACATGCAGCTTGAGCGAGTCGCGCACTGCCTTCGGGATGGTGATCTGGCCCTTGCTGGTGAGGGTGGCTTCCATTTCCTTACCTCCTGACTGATTCCTTACTTGTTGGTAAGGATAGCATACAACACGCTCAGGGAAGTTCCTCCACCTTCAACTGCACGCTGCGCCCGGTGCTGCCGCCGCGGGTGGAATAGCGCAGCGTGCCGGATTCCTCGCCGGAGCGCTCCTCCGTCGAGCCGCCGAGGTCGATCCACTCGCCCAGCCGCCCCGACACCGTCGTCGAAAGGCGCTGGATGTTGGCGCTGCCCGGGCCGTGGCTGCCCGGCGTGTCGTGCGTCGGGCTGATGGTCAGCGTGACGCTGTCGCCGGCGAGCCGCGGCTCGGCGCTGAAGCCGGTGCCCAGGTCGCGGTAGACCACCGTGTCGGAGACGACGGCGCCGCCCGGCGTCAGCACCACCTGGCGCAGCGGCACCGGCACCGAGGTGCCGACGTTGATGTACGCCTTGCCGCCCTCCACCACCTGCACCTGCTGGGCGACGCGCTCGGAACCGGCGCTGCGCGAATCCCAGACCTGGCCGCGCACCACGTCGCCGCCGCGGCGCACCGCCACGCCCGCGCCGCCGACCACCGTGCGGCGGCTTTCGACGCGGACATCGCCCGAAGTCACCCGGCCCGACACCTCGCCGCCGCGCGCACTCGCCGTGCTGTCGGCATCCTGCCGCACCGAAATCAGCAGCCGGCGCGGCGGCCGGTCGATGGCGGCGAGCAACTCCCTGATCTGGCGCCGGTTGGCATCGGAGGCGCGGATGAAAATCTGGTTGTTCATGCCCGAGAGGGTGCCGCCCGGCTCGACGAAGGGCCGCAACTGCGGCAGCACCTGGTCCGCCGTGCGGCTCTTCAGGCTGATGATTTCGAGCTGCTGCTGGGCATAAGCGGAACTGGCGAGCAGGGCCAGCAAGCATGCCAGCGTGAGTACGATCCTGTGCATGATTTCTCCTGCGGATGGAATTGCCGCACGGGCCATACGGTCAGACCCGCTTGGCAGCAATCTTATAGACGAAATTTTTCTCACGCCGGCCGACGGCCACCACCACGACCGTTACCGTCCTGTCTTCGACTTGATAGACAAGGCGGTAACCGGCATTCTTCAGTTTGATCTTGTAGCAATCCGGCATGCCGGACAGGCGAGCCGACTCGACGCGAGGGCGTTGCAGCCGCTCGGCCAGTTTTTTCCTGAACTGCTCGCGGATCGGCGGATCGAGCCTCTTCCATTCCTTCAGCGCCGTCTCGCGGAAGGCCAGGCTATAGGTCATCGAGCGATACCTTGACCTTGCGCTCCTTCTGGCGGCTTCGCACCAACGTCGCCAGTTCGACATCCTCCAGCTTGTCCATCAACAGCTCGAACGACGCCGCCGGCACCAGGTAGGCTGCCGGCTTGTTGTGGTTGAGGATGGCGACGGGAAAGCCCTCCGCCTGCTCGATCACGGCGGTGGGGTTCTTCTTCAGGTCGGTGACGCTCACCGAGGCATCCGCGTAGACTTTTTCCATGATCGATATTCTGGTCTCAATAATGGTCACAGAATAGGCCGGATCGCCGTCCCGCGCAAGCTGACTTTTCGGCACGGCGATCACGCGGTCATCACGCTTGACGTTAATCACGCGCCGCGATACTATCGGTGCGTGATCAAGTCCTTCAAGTGCGTCGACACCCAGGCCCTGGCGGGCGGTATCGCAGCCAAGCGGTTTGCCAACATCGCCGCCGTGGCGCGCCGCAAGCTGCGTCAACTGGAAATCGCCGAGCGGCTGGAGGACTTGCGCGTGCCTCCCGGCAATCGCCTGGAGGCGCTGAAAGGCAGCCGCGCGGGCCAGCACAGCATCCGCGTCAACGAACAGTTCCGCGTGTGCTTCCGCTGGACGGCCGCCGGCGCCGAGGATGTCGAGATCGTGGATTACCACTGAGGAGCAGACCATGAGAAAACTGAAACCCGTCACGCCAGGCGAACTGCTGCTGGAGGAATTTCTCAAGCCGATGGGCATCAGCCAGTACCGCCTCGCCAAGGAAATCGGTGTGCCGGCACAACGCATCGGCGAAATCGTCGCCGGCCGCCGGGCCATCACCGCCGATACCGACCTGCGCCTGTGCCGCTTCTTCGGCCTCTCCAACGGCTACTGGCTGCGCGCCCAGGCCGCCCATGACACGGAAGTCGCGGCACGCGCCCTCGGCACCCAGCTGCGGAAGATCGTGCCTTGGTCCGACACGGCAGCGCAAAACGGCCGCGCCCTCTCGCGGGCCTGAACCTGCCTCCAGATCAAACCCGGTCGAGCGGGCTGGTCACGCCGCGGCCGCCCTTGTTCAACACATGGGTGTAGATCATCGTCGTGCTGACGTCGGCGTGGCCGAGCAGTTCCTGCACGGTGCGGATGTCGTAGCCGCCCTCCAGGAGGTGGGTGGCGAAGGAATGGCGCAGGGTGTGCGGCGTCGCCGGTTTGTCGACCCCCGCATCGCGCACCGCCTGGCGCATGGCGCGCTGCACGGCCTGGTCCTGCAGATGGTGGCGCCGCACGATGCCGCTGCGCGGATCCTCCGACAGGCCCGCCGAGGGAAACACGTACTGCCAGGCCCAGTCGCGCGCCGCACCCGGATACTTGCGCTCCAGCGCATAGGGCAGATAGACGGCGCCGCGGCCGGCGGCGAGGTCCTGCTCGTGCAGCACCTTCACCCGCTTCAGATGCTCGGCGAGCGGCACCGCCAGCGCCACTGGCAGCATGGTGCACGATCCTTGAAACCCTTGCCGTCGCGCACCAGGATCTCCTTTCGCGCGAACTCGACATCCTTCACGCGCAGACGCAGCGCCTCCATGATGCGCAGTCCGGTGCCATAGAGAAGGCTGGCGACCAGCCAGTGCGTGCCCTCGAGACGCGTGAGCACCGCCATCACCTCGTCGCGTGTCAGCACCACCGGCAGGCGCTTGGGCACCTTGGCGCGCTCGACGTTGTCCAGCCAGGGCAACTCGTTGTCCAGCACCTCGCGATAGAGGAACAGCAGCGCGCTCTTGGCCTGGCTTTGCGTCGACGCCGCCACGTTCCCTTCAACCGCCAGGTGCGTCAGGAACTGCTCCACCTCCGCCGCCCCCAGATCGCGAGGATGCCGCTTGCCGAAAAATAAAATAAAGCGTCTAATCCAATCAACATATGCCTGTTCGGTGCGAATGCTGTAATGTTTGAGGCGAATCTTGCCCCGCACCTGATCGAGCAGCTTGGGCGCATGCGATGCCTTAGTATCCATTTTTTAGGCCCCACTATTTGTTGCCAGTACCATGAATAATATGAAGTCTATCTTGTCAATTGAATTAATAGCAAACAATACGACGGATTATCTCACGTCATTTAGGCTGTCCACTTTACGTTGGCCGTCACTGGCTCCCATGCGCTACGCTCCACCGGCTCAACCCAGCGCCACAGCTTCTGCGCATGGTTTCCGCACCAGAGGCATTCGCGCCGGTCGCCATTCGTCCGCCAGCGCGTGTCATCGCCGACGAAGTGCATTTTGTGCGCCGGGTCAATGGCGCAGCGTCCAACAGCCGTGTAGCGCGCCCAGAAGTCCGGTATCTCGGTCAGTTCGCCCAAGTAGCCGAAGGCCCAAGACTCTTCTTTCTTTCCGTTGCACAGAACCGCGATCAGTTGGGAACCGATCAGGTAGCCGTCATCCTGAAACCCGATGTAGAGCGTTCCCTTTTGGTCAGAGAAAACCCGGCTCGTTTCTGCGCGGTGCTTCTTCGTCCGCAGCGTCAGCCAGCCGTGCAGGTTCGGGCTGTACTTCGCGCCGTTGCGCGGGTGTATCGCGGCCACGTCTAGGCCGTTTGCTTCAACTGCAACTGTCATTTCGCTTCCTCCTTGGTAGTGCCGGCCAACCCGTCGTGCGAAGGGACGCGCCGCGATGAAGCTGCGTCGCGCCCCTCCACTCTGTCGTTGGGGGGCTAGAGCATCATGCTGACACAGGTTCCGAAAGGTGTGCTGCGTCACACCCTGGTGACAATATTTCTTCTTGCCGTCACAGAAGTTCAAGCTGGTGATCGCTGTGCTGGGACGCAGCCCAACTGGGCAGAAACGGAGATTTGCACTGACCAACACCTGATGAGTCTCGACGAAGCGCTAAACAATGCTTACTCTCTTGTCCGTCAATCTGTTCCTGACAAATCAGGTTTGCGGAACACACAGTTGAAATGGCTTCGCCTGATCCGTGACGGTTGCACGTCCAAGGAGTGTTTAGAGCGCGTATACCAAGAGCGGCTTACCGAACTAAGCGAACTTCTCATTTCTGCTGTACGCCCGTCTGAGAAGCCCTTATCCAATAACGAGGCTGAAGAGACATGCAAAGCGCTTGCAGTCCTAGCTGACAACGAACGCTTGGTTAGTCTTGCAATACCCGGCAAAAACCAATGGCAGCTTGACGAAAAATCTACAAAGGCGGGGTGGTCGATTTCCCAAGAAGAAAAGGCAAAACTGGAGGCTCATGAATCATATTGGTCTAACGAGCCACGCACTGTGTATAGGCTTCGTCTCACAGCCAAAGGCAGTCCAACGCGCTTTGCCAGCTTCTCAACTGGAGGAACCTGCGCTTCCTATCAAGTATTCAACATTCCATACTTGTTGAGTTCAAAGGGCGACGATGTCGGTGTAGATGATGTGAGCGACCCAGAAGAAGAAATACGTTGGGCATATTGGGGTGGGGGAGACTACCCAATTTTCTATCGCGGCCACTACTTCATGATTACCTCGGACTTGTCCAACAAAAACCGCGTAAATATGATTTCTTGGATCAAGCCTGATGGAAGACAGCGGCCTCTGTGTTTGCTCTCGGCGAAGAACACTAAAATGAAAGTAGTTTCCGCGAAAAACCCAGAGCTATGTTCCGGCGTTGCAAATGGAAATCTTCATCCGCTGAAATGGAAACCGATTACAGAAGACCTTCCATTCAGCCATGCCCCACAGGGATATCGAGATGAATTCGTAAAGCGGTATGGTGACTATGCCGATGGGGTTAGTTTGCTATCCATCGACTTTGACGGCAGCGGAAAGAAAAAGAACATCGGAAGATTTGAGTACGCATCAGGTGCCGGTTGCGGATCAACAAGAGTCTGGTTATCCATCCTCTCGAAAGATTTTGGTGCGGTCGTGAATGACACGCTAAACAGCCAATTTGGAAAACTGGCAAACGGTTCCATGGATTTCTACAAGGCTGGCGGCCGCTATTACATAGCAGCGACTATTAGCAATGCAGACGCTGGCGTCGTTGAGTTCGTAGATGGAAGAATCGAGCAGATATGCGAGTTTAGGCATCAAACGAAGACCGCTATTTCCCAATTCTTCAACGTCGAACCTTAGAAGATCGTTACAGGTGGGTCAGTACCGGAGTAGCCCCCCAACCCTTCGGTGCAGGGGACGCTGCGCGATAAAGCTGCGCAGCGCCCCTGACCTTGAACGTTGACCGCATCACCACCATGCCGTACGACCTTCATTTGCGGGGCGAACCAAACGGATTGAATACGCTCACGGCGAAATGTTTGAAGTCCGCCACATTCCGAGTCACGACAGTGAGTTTATGCGCCGTCGCTGTCGCGGCGATCATTGCATCTTCGTAGAGGGTATCGGAGGCCCGATGCATAAGGCGAGCCCAAACCCTGAACGCGCTAGCGTCCATCGGAATCACGCTATATGAGCCAGAAACTAACTCTAGCCACTGCTCGATCTCAGCCGCTTTCGCTTCGTCTTGCTCGCGCGTCAATTCAATCCCCGCCTGAATCTCGCCAATCGTCACGGCCGAAATATGTAAGTCCGCGTCTGCTACTTCTTGAAGCCACTGCACTACGGCGCCATGCGGCTTCGGTTTGCGCAGTTCCGAAACGACGTTCGTGTCGAGCAAATACATTGGCGTCATCCCAGCGCCGTGGGAGTACGGCGACGAGCACGTCCCCTGGACGGTACGAGAGTTTCAGTACGTGCCTGGTTCGACATCAACAGTTCCTTGAGAGAGGGCCGCGCCGCGGCTTGGAGCCGTCGCCACTCGTCAGCCGACACCAAGACCGCGGCCTCCGTGCCGCGCCTGGTTACCATCTGCGGGCCTTCCGCCAGGCACGTTTCCAGGAACTGGCTAAACCGCGCTTTTGCGTCCTGTACAGGCCAAGATTGCATAGCACACCTCCAACTAACAGACTAGTATGCTAACTAGTGTAGCACGTGAAATAGATGCGGTCTAACAGGCCGTTGAAATTCGCCCGATTTCACGGAATCCGGGCACGGCGATGAGACTTTCGAATGCGAATCGAGACTGAATTCGTGGCATTTCACTCGTCGCTCTGCTGGGCGGCGGCGCACCGCCGTCATTCTTGTGCCTCATGTCGCCACTCCCTGCGGCCCCGCGAACAGTATTCGGGCCATTCTCGTGAGGTTGCTCGCCGTCATCGTCAGCTTGAACTGCTGATCGACCCGCTGCAATCCCCGGAAGACCGTCTGCCGGATGCGGCCCACCGTCTTGCCCCAACCGAAGTGCTCCTCGATGCGCTTTCGGACGATCTGGCTCAGCCGGTAGCCGACATGCCGCGTCGTGCGCCCGTCGATGGCGCTGCCGCCGCGCCGGCCGTCGTTTTGCGCAACGTGCGGGGTCACGTTTCTGCTGCGGCAGGCGGCCACGAAGTCGGCGGTGTCGTAGGCCTTGTCCGCACCCACCGTGGCATGGTTGCCCGGCACCGTATCGAGCATGGTCAGGGCGGCGGCCCGCTCGCCGGTGCCGTCGGCATGGGTGACCACGGCGCCGACCACCAGACCGTGGCGGTTCTCCATAAGCGCATGCCCCTGGTAGCACAGGATCGAGGCGGTGTTGTTGCTCTTGCGGTACAGGCGGGCATCCGGGTCGGTCGTGCTCGCGTGGGTGTCGTTGCTGCGCGGCCGGCCTTTCCAGTCGGCCTGGGCGTTGCGGCCACCGCCCGAGGGCGTCTGGTCGTCCGAACCGTCCTTGGGCCGGAAGCTCTTCTGGCTGGCCCAGGCCTGGATCAGCGTGCCATCGACCGAGAAGTGTTCCTTGGAGAGCAGGCCCTTCTCGTCGGCCAGCGCCATCACCTCGGCAAAGAACGCCTCGACCACCTCGTTGGCAAGCAGCCGGTCGCGGTTCTTGGAGAACACCGAGTGATCCCAGGTCTGCCCATCGAGCGGAAGCCCGACGAACCAGCGGAACAGCAGGTTGTAGCGCATCTGTTCCATCAGTTGCCGCTCGGAGCGCACCGAGTAGAACACCTGCAGGAGCAGCGCCCGCATCAGTTTCTCGGGGGCGATGGATTCGCGCCCGGTGTCGGCATAGATCGAATTGAACAATCCGTTCAGGCGCCCGAGCGCATCATTGACCAGCACCTGGATGGCGCGCAGCGGGTGGTCGGACGGCACGAAGTCGTCGAGCTTGGCCACCGTGAAGAGGTTCTCCTGCATTGCATCCGTCCCGCGCATTTCATTCACCCCGCCGATACCATGAACATGATATCCATAACGCATAACCCGCCAGGTTCGTTTACACGCGGGGAATATCAACAGCCTGCTAACCGGTTTCCGTCATGAACAGCCGACCCCACCCGACCCATGCCCGATATACGCGATTGCTTGCGGCTGCCCTTTTTGCGATTGCAGTGGTTTCGTGGGGGGTTGGCTACTACGCGCAAGAGTCTCTGAAGGATCAGCGCCTGGTGGATGTTTTCATCTGCACTTTCACGATCTCCGGGGGGCTCTTGATTCTGGTTCTGTTTGCAAGGGACATGATTTCGCGATGCCCGCAATGCGGGCGCTGGCTCAGGAGCAGAGGCGGCGTCAGTGAGGACGGCACGAGAACCTTTCCATGCATTGCTTGCGATACGGACTGGGATACGGAATTGCAGGCAAGCGGTTCCGGCGAAGTTTGAGTACGGCCCATCTCTCATGATCGACGTCAGCCTTCCTCCGGTGCCTCATCCCGCCGCCGCGCCGCGGAAGCTGACTTTTGCCGACCGCGGCCCTTTGAGCTTGCCCGCGTTGCCTTGGCGAACCGGCAGGCGTTCCGTCCATGACCGCCCGGCCGCAGGCATGGCGTTCAGGATTCTCTTCCTGATCGCGCTGGCGGCCGCATGCCTGCCGGCGCCCGCCTCGCGGGCGGCGGAATCCGAGCGGCCCACGCTGCGCGAGCGCATCGTCGGGCGGCAGGCCGGCGGCGAGGACCCGGCCGCGCCGCTCGGGGCCGGCACGCATGCGCTGCGGCTGCGTCACGGCGGCCTGTCGCGCAAGGTGCTGGTGCATGTGCCGGCGGGCTACGATCCGGTGCGGCCGGCGCCGCTGGTGCTGGCCTTCCACGGCGGCGGCGGGCATGCGGAGTACATGGCCGACGACGCGCGCTACGGGCTGGTCGCCAGGGCCGAGCGCGAGGGCTTCGTCGTCGCCTTCCCCAACGGCTTCAGCCGCTTCCCGCGCGGCCGGCTGGCGACCTGGAACGCCGGCGGCTGCTGCGGCGAGGCGCGCGACCGGGCGGTGGACGACGTCGGCTTCGTCCGCGCCGTGGTGGCACGGGTGAAGGCGCTGGCCGCCATAGACGATGCGCGCGTTTTCGCCACCGGCATGTCGAACGGCGGCATGCTGGCGCATCGGCTGGCGTGCGAGGCGCCGGATGTCTTTCGCGCCGTGGCGTCGGTGGCGGGCACCGATGCGACGACTTCCTGCGCGCCAGCGCGACCGATTTCCGTGCTGCACATCCACGCCCGCAACGACACGCACGTGCTGTTCGAGGGCGGCGCCGGCCGGGATGCCTTTCGCGATGCGTCGAAGGTGATGGATTTCGTTTCGGTGCCGGAAACCGTGGCGCGCTGGGTGAAGCGCAACCGCTGCGATGCGGCGCCGCGGCGCATCCTGGAAAGGCCGGGCGCCTTCTGCGAGGCCTATTCCGGCTGCGCCGGCGGCGTTTCGGTGCAGCTGTGCGTCACCGAGCAGGGCGGCCATTCCTGGCCGGGCGCGAAGACCGTCCGCCGCGGCAAGGAGGCGGCCTCCCGGGCGCTCGACGCCAACGAGGTCATCTGGGATTTTTTCGTCCGCGCCGGCGGCGCGGCGGCCGGACGATGAGGCCGGCGAAGCTTCGTCGCCGCGCGCCGGCGGCAAAAGTCAGCCGCCGGAGTGCGGCGACGCCGGCAACCCCGGCCTGAGAGGGAGGACGCGATGCCCCACGCCAACGAGATCTTCTGGCCCGAGCTGCATCCGGCGCTGATGCCGCCGCATTTCAACGACTACGCGCAGCTCCTGCTGGCGGAGGGGGATTCGTGGTTTGCCTGGGGCTACCTCGGCTTCGACGTCCAGCCCAACCTGCTCAACCGGCTCGAGTTCGAGCGGAGGACGGCGACGCTGAACCATGCCTATTCCGGGCATACCGTCGGCGACATGGCCGGCATGGCGATCAGTGCCGGCTTCATGCAGGAGCTGCGCGCGCGCAGGTTCGACGCCATCCTGCTCTCCGGCGGGGGCAACGACCTGTTCGATGCCCTCGCCCAGGGCCACATCCTGAAGGCGCCCGGCGCCGGCAGCGACCCGAACGACCCGGCCAGCTACATCGACGTCGCCGCACTCGATGCCCTGAAGCGCTATGTCACCCTGAACTACCGGCAGATTTTGTCCTGGCGGCTGCAGCCGGGCTCGCGCAACCGCAAGACGCCGGTGCTGCTGCACACCTACGACGCGCCGATGCCGCGGCCGGCGCCGGCGCTGGCCTACGGCCTGCCGGCGGCGGGCCCCTGGCTGCATCCCGCCCTGGAAGCGGTGCATGCCCCGCCTGCGCTGCGCTTCGACATCGTCCGCGAGATTGCCTCGGACATGCTCGACAGCCTGCGCGCCTTCCACGATCCGGCCGGCGGCATCCATGTCGTGGACACCTTCGGCAGCACGCTGACGCCGGCCGCGCCCGGCACCGTCGCCGGCGACGCCGACTGGGAAAACGAGATCCACCCGAATGCCGCCGGCTACGCCAGGCTGGCGGCGAAGGTCAATGCGCGGCTGGCGGCGCTCGGCGTGCGCTGACTTTCCGCCCCTACCCCTGCTTCAGCCAGATCACCGGCTTGGCCTTGACGGCCGGCTCGGGCCTGGCTTCTTCATACACCAGCGCGGCCTCGCGCGCCTTGCGGATGGCGAGCTTGAGGGCGTCGGCGCCCTTCGCCACCGCCTGCTCGTTCTCGACCAGATCGTCGAGGATTTTCACGAAGGCGGCGCGGCTCTTGCGCCAGGTCTCGCCGTAGCCGCGCACCAGGCGGGCGCACCGGACGATCTCCAGGGCCAGTTCGGCATCCAGCGCGGCGAAGCCGAGGCGCTTTATCGAACCGAGCCAGCGCTCGATCAGGGTCTGCTCCTCGGCGAAGCGCGAACTCCTGCGCCGCAGCGGCTTGAGCACCGCCATGAGGCGCAGGGCGAGGAAGCCGGCGACGCTGCTGGTGCGCAGCTTGACGGCGCGGCCGGCGCCGGCATTCCTGCGCAGGCGCGCGGCCCAGGCCGGCGGCAGGATGTCGGCGATCTCGCTGGCGCTGGGCTTGAGGTAGTCGGTGACGAGGACGATCTGGTCGTCCTTCGCAGCGGCCTCCCTGCGCACGCGGGCGAAGCGGCTGGCGCGGGTCTTCAGGTCGGCGACGCGGATGACGTCCTCGTAGCTCATCCAGAGGGCGAGCAGGCGCGCCGCTTCGCGCGTGAGCGGCCAGCCGTCGGGCTCGCCGCCGGCCTCGCGGTCGACCGCCATCACGCCGCGCACGCGGTCGAGGTAGAGGGCGGCGTAGGCAGCGTCCTGGTAGTCGGTGAGGCGCACGACGGCTTCGTCGAGCAGGGCATGCAGCGGGATGGGGAATTCGCGGCGGACGCGGTCGGATTGCTCCCCCCTTTGCAAAAGGGGGGCCGGGGGATGGGGGGCCGTCTCCCCCCTTTGCAAAAGGGGGGCCGGGGGGGATTTAGCGGCCGTCAAATCTCCCGGCTCGCTTCGCTCGCCACCTCCTTTTACCAAGGGGGTTGAAGCGGCGGCATAGCCCGCCGCGAAGCCGCGCAGGCTGGCCGCCGCGCCCTTGCCGGCGCCGCGGATGGCGTGCTCGCAGGCTTCGCGCGAGAGCGGCAGCGCGCCGCTGCCGGCCATGGCGCCGAAGAGCACGGCATTGATCACCGTGCCGGCCTCCTGCGCCAGGCGCGACATGTCGAACAGCAGGGCCTTCTGCGCCACCTTCGGCGCGGCTTCGAGGATTTTCAGCGCATCGTAGCGGCCGTCGGTCGGCAGCATCTTTTCCGAGGTGGCGTAGACGCGGTGGGTCGACGCCACCAGCGTGGTGCGCTCCGGCGTGATGAAGGCGTTCTGCATGGCGCGGCCGGCCTCGACCAGCTCGGAGGCGGCCATCAGGTCGATGCCGCCGGGGCTGGGCACCAGCGCCATCACCGGCGGGCGGGCGCCCTTCTCCGGGAAGATCTCGACGTAGTAGGTGGTGGCGCCGGTGCGCTGCGAGACGCCGGGAATCGAGGTCTTCTGCGCCGGGAAGCCTTCGTGCAGGGCGGCCTCGATGAGCCAGTCGGCCAGAACGCCGCCGCCTTCGCCGCCAAGGGCGGCAACCAGGATGGTGATCGGGCGGGTCATTTCGCGCCCTCCTGCAGGTCGGCCTTCAGGCCGACATCGGCGGCTGTTGTCCCACGGGGACTTCCTTCGGTCGTCGGGCTGAAGCCCGACCTACTGTCCGACCTACGAGACAGCGCACCGATGACGCTTTGCCGGATGCCATGCAGGAAGCGGTCCCAGCCGTTCGGGTTCTGGATCACCTCGATGCGGTGGAAGCTCGGGCAGAGCGCGGCGGCGTGGGCCGCCTCGCCGCAGAGGCCGCAGCCGACGCAGCCGCTGTTGATGGTGGTCACCGGCTCCGTGCGCAGCGGATCGGGCGAATCCTTGATGGTGAGCGAGGGGCAGCCGGAGAGGCGGATGCAGGCGCGGTCGCCGGTGCATACGTCGTCGTCGATGCCGAAGCGGGTGCGCACGACGCGTTCGCCCGAGGCGAGCTGCTGCGCCTTGACCGGCCGCTCGCGGCGGGTGCGTTCGAGCATGCACTCGCCGTCGGCGATGATGACCTTGAGGCCCTTCTCATCGGTGGTCATGGCGCGGCGCAGGGCGTCGGCGACGTCGTCCACCTGGTAGTTGGGCACGCGCTCCAGCCACTTCACGCCGAGGCCGCGCAGGGTGGACTCGATGCTGATGCGGCTGCCCTCGGCGGGCGACAGGTCGGGCGAGGAGGCGATGTTCTGCGTGCCGGTGGCCGAGGTGTAGCCGTTCTGCATGATCACCAGCACGCCGTCGTCGTTGCGAAAGACCGCGTTGGCGACGCCGGTGGTGAGCCCCTGGTGCCAGAAGCCGCCGTCGCCCATGACGGTGATGATGCGCTTGCCGAAGTTCGGCCCCATGGCGGAAGCCGCCGCCAGCGAGAGGCCGTAGCCGAGCACGGTGTTGCCGAGGTTGAAGGGCTCCAGCGTGGAAAAGGTATGGCAGCCGATGTCGGAACTGATGTGGATGCCGCCGAGTTCGCGCTCGATGAGCTTCAGCGCGGTGAACACCGGCCGCTCCGGGCAGCCGATGCAGAAGCCGGGCGGCCGCGTCGGCACCGGCGTGCCGAGCAGCTCGGTGGCGCGCTGCTTCGCCTGCGCCACGCCGTCGCGCACCGCGTCGACGGCGCGGATGTCGACGCCGTCGGGCAAAGTCAGCCCAAGGAAGGCGGCGACGCCGTTCAGCACCACCTCGCCGGTGTATTCGCCGGCCATCGGCAGCACGTCCTTGCCGATGACGTGGGGGTCGTTGATGTCGGCGCGGCGCAGGATCGAGTTGATGGCCTCCTCGAGGTGGGCGGGCTGGCCCTCCTCCACCACCAGCACGGCGCGCTTGCCGGAGCAGAAACGGGTGATCTCCTCGGGCACCAGCGGATAGGTGACGTTGAGCACGCAGAGCGGGATGCGCGATGCGCCGTAGGGATCGGCCAGGCCGAGCTGCTGCAGGGCGCGGATCGTGGTGTTGTACATGCCGCCCTGCAGGACGATGCCGACCTGGCGCAGGTCGCCCGGGAAAAATTCGTTCAGCTGCTCGCGCTGGATGAACTTCAGCGCCTCGGGCAGGCGCACGTCGATCTTGAGCTTCTCCTGCGTGTAGTTGTGGGGCGGCAGCGGAATGCGCTCGAGGTTGAACACCGGCTTCGTGACCGGGTTGAGGCGGGAAAACTTCGCGCGGACGTTGTCCTTCGTCTCGAAACTGCCGGTGACGTGGCAGGCGCGGATGCGCAGCTCCAGCATCACCGGCGTGTTGCTGGCCTCCGACAGTTCGAAGCCCTTCTCCACCATGCGCACGATGGAAGGCAGGTTCGGCCGCGGATCGAGCAGCCAGATCTGCGACTTCTGCGCGAAGGAGTGGCTGCGCTCCTGGATGATGGAGGCGCCCTCGCCGTAGTCCTCGCCGATGACGATCAGCGCGCCGCCGACGACGCCGGCCGAGGAGAGGTTGGAGAGCGCGTCGGAGGCGACGTTGGTGCCGACCACCGACTTCCAGGTGGCGGCGCCGCGGATCGGGTAATTGATGGAGGCGCCGAGCATGGCGGCGGCACCGGCTTCGTTGGCGCAGGACTCGAAGTGCACGCCCAGTTCGCCGAGCAGCTCGCGCGCATCGGCCAGCACGTCCATGAGGTGCGACACCGGCGCGCCCTGGTAGCCGCCGACATAGGAGACACCGCTCTGCAGCAGCGCCTTGGTGACGGCGAGGATGCCCTCGCCGTTGAAGGTCTGGCCGGCGCCCAGCCGCAATTTGGCGACTTCCGCCTTGAAGGATCGTTCCATAATGTCTCTCTGTCGGCGGCCCGGCGTACCGGGACCGCTCTTGTTGTGTCAGGCGATCACTCGCCGCCTATTTCGCGTCGAACCGCTTCACGCCAGCCCGCTTGGCGGCCTTCAGCAAATCCTCGTCCAGCGTCGCCAGGGGCAGCCCTTCGCGCAGGGCCAGCTCGAGGTACGACGCGTCGTACGCCGACAGCTTGAACCGGCGCGCCAGCTGCAGCGTGCTGCCCAGCGCCTGCGCGGACGTCGCGCCATCGATAACGATATCCATCCGCTGCAGCATGCCGACAAAGGCCTCGCTGCGCGCCTCCGTGCCAAGCGCCCTTGCTTCGGCCCTGGCCAGCACGTTGGCGACTTCCAGGCTCCAGACTCCGGGTACGACAGCCTCGTCGCGGTTCATGGCCTCCAGGACACGCGAGGCATAGGCCAGCTCCTGCGGCTTGCCGTCGCCGAAATACCAGCGCATGGCCACGGAATTGTCGAGGACGAAGCTCATGGACAACCCACCCCCCGCCCCCCGCCCCACGGGCGGGGGTGACGGCAGCTCGCCGCTTCGCGACTCGATACTGCTGGCTGTGCCCTCCCCGGGACGGCCCGGCGGCGGACGCTCACGGCCGACCTTCCCCGATCAGCGCCTTGATGTCTACGCCCTTGACCGGTCTCTCGGCCATGAAGCGCTTCATCTCTTCCACCGCCGCGGCGGCATCGTGCCGCCGGGCGCCCTTGGCGGGCACCAGGTCGGCGATCGCCTCGCCGCGATGGGTGATCGTGTACCGCTTGCCGGACTGCACGCCGCGCAGCAATTCCGGCAGTTTCGTCTTGGCCTCGTAGGCCCCCACTTCGATCTTCATGGCCGGCTCCTTTCGGTTTCCGACCAGTATATAGACCGGTCTTTTAGAGGTCAAATATCATGCGATTCGTCCGGTCATGGCCTGCGCCATCGCCGGATGGCGGCCCTCGGCGAGGCTCCTGATGAAGCCGGCGTTCTTCTCCACCGTGCCTTCGATGTGCGCGACCTGCTCGGGTTCGAGGTGGCGGTACTTGCCGAGGGCTTCGAGGTAGGCGTCGATCGGCAGCGCATCGTCGAGCGGGCGCGACAGGCGCAGGCCGTCGCGCGGATTGAAATCCCACAGCATGACGAAGTTCGTCTCGACGGCCTTCCGCGCCACCTCGATGTTCTCGTGCGAGGGGAAGCGCCAGCCGGTGGTGCACGGCGAGTAGATGTGCAGGTAGGCGAAGCCGCGCTTGGAGGCGGCGATGGCCTTGTCCAGCTTGGCGTAGAGGTCTTCCATGAAGGCGGTGGAGGCCGTGGCGACGTACTCGCAGTTGTGCATCATCATCAGCAGGGGCATGTTCTTGGCGTCCTGCGTCTTGCCGTGGCCGCGCTCGCCGACCGGCGTGGTCGAGGTCCACGCGCCGAAGGGCGTGCAGCTCGAGCGCTGCATGCCGGTGTTCATGTAGCCCTCGTTGTCGACGCAGATGAAGAGGATCTGCTCGCCGCGCTCGGCGGCGCCGGAGAGCGACTGGAAGCCGACGTCGGAGGCGCCGCCGTCGCCGGCCAGCGCCACGGCGTTCACCTCCCGGCCCTGGCGCTTGTAATGGCGCTTGACGCCGGTGAGCATGGAGGCGGTGTTGGTGAGCAGCGGGTGGAAGACGGGCACCTTGGTGCCGGTCAGGCCGTTGTAGCCGACCGAGCCCATGCCGGGGATGCAGCCGGGCGGCGTGGCGAGCACGGTGTCGGGGCCGATGCGCCGCATCGTGTGGCGCATGATCAGCTCGGTGTTGCAGCCCTGGCAGCCGGCCAGGCCCGGCACGAAGAGGTCTTCCAGGTCGCCGACCTCGTTGTAGATGTTGGCGGTGGTGAGGTACTTCAGTGCGCCACGGTCGCAGGCCTTGACGCAGGCCGGGGCGCCGCCGCAGCTGTCGCACTTGACGACGTGGCCGGCCGCGGCGTTGTAGACGATGCCGCCGAAGGCGCAGCCGACGGTGCACAGCAGGCAGTTCACGCACTTCGAGCCGTCCCAGTCGATCGTGCCGTCGGCGTCGTCCTTGGCCAGTGCCGCCGCCGGGCAGTTCGAGACGCATTTCGGGTCGCCGCACTGGCGGCACATCGCCAGCTCGAAGTTGTCGCCGTCGGCGACGATCTGGATGCGCGAGTTGATGATGTCCGAATTGCCGGCCTTGGCCGTGGCGCAGGCCGTCATGCAGGCATTGCAGCCGTCGCAGTGCTCGGGCTTGAAGGCTATCGTGTTGTAGGCGCCCATGCTTATCTCCAGGTGCGCGACATGATGGCGCGCGCGGTTTTCTGTGGCTCGGCGATGAAGGCTTCGCGCACAGGCGACAGGTCGATGCGGCGCAGGATGATCTCCCACATCACGCCCGGGTCGAAGGGCACGTTGATGCCGAAGATGCCGGTGAGGCGGTTGTCCTGCATGACGATCTTCAGGTAATGCTTCGCGTCGGCTTCCTTCCTCACCACCTCCCCTGCATCCTGGCTGCCGACGGAGACCGCCTGCTGACCGAAGAAGGTGTAGGTGTTGAGCGGCACGCCGCCGGGCCAGGGCTTGACGGCCGGGTCGCCGGCCATCGCCATGCCGGCGATCTTTCCCTGCTCGACGGCGCTCGGCAGGATGCCGTTGAGCGACTTCGCGCCATCGTAGAAGCCCTTGGCCTGGGCGACGTCGCCGGCGGCCCAGATGCCGTCCACGCTGCTGCGCATGCTGTCGTCGACGAGTATGCCGCGGTCGACCGCCACGCCGGAGCCGGCGAGGAAGTCGGTCACCGGCGCCACGCCGGCGGCGACCAGCAGCAGGTCGGTATCGAGCGAGGCACCGCCGTCGGTGGTGACGCGGACGCCCTTCCCCGCCGCCTCGCAGCGGCTGACTTTTGCGCCGAGCAGGAGCTTGATGCCTTTGGCGGCGAAGGCGGCCTCGATGATCGCGGAAGCCTCGGCGTCGAAGTAGCCGGCGAGCACGCGCGGCTGCATCTCCACCACCGTGACCTGGGCGCCGGCCTTGGCGAGGTTCTCGGCGGCGTGCATGCCGACCAGCCCGGCGCCGAGCACGACGGCCTGCTTCGTCTGCGGCAGCGCCCGGTGCAGGCCGATGGCGTCGGCCAGCGTGCGCAGGACATGGAAATTCACGTCCTGCAGGCCGGGGATCGGCGGCAGGATCGGCGCCGCGCCGGTGGCGAGCAGCAGCTTGGCGTAGGCGATCTCCTCGCCGCTGGAGAGCTTCGCGCGCTTCGCGGCGGCATCGACGGAAGTGACGGCGGCGCCGCGGATGAAGCCGACCCTGTTCTGCTCGAACCAGGCGCCGTCCTTGAGCGCCACGCGCTCGGGCGCCGAGCGGCCGGACACGACGTAGGGCAGCACGGTGGGCGAATACGGCAGCGCGTCGTCGCGCGTCACCAGCGTGACGCTGCCATCGGCGTCCTGCATGCGGATCGCCTGGAGGGCCGAGAGCGCGGCGTGGCTGGCGCCGACGATAAGGTATTCAGTCTGTTGCATATCGTTTCCGCCTTATGCGCAAGTAATACTAAAACCCTGAACCACGGAGAGCACGGAGATCACGGAGAAACCATATAAACATCTGTTCTCATGCCTTTCTCCGCGTCCTCCGTGTTCTCCGTGGTCAATGCTTTGCTGTTCAATCGTTTTCGTTCAGCCACACCGTCTCGCCGACCTGACCGTCCCTGGCCAGCGCCTGCACGCGCTCGATGGCGCGGCCGAAGTGGTCGGTGGTGATGTCGGCGCCGGCCAGCCCGCCGATGAAGCTCATGGCGGCGGGACGCTGGCTCGCAAACTGCAGCGCGCCGATGACGTCCTGGAAGAGCGGGCCGCTGTTCCAGCCGAAGCTCACCGAGCGGTCGACGACGCCGACGGCCTTCAGGCCGTTAAGGGTCGTGGCGATGGCCTGCACCGGGAAGGGACGGTAGGTCTTGACCTTGACCAGGCCGACGCGCTCGCCGCGGTCGCGTGCTTCATCCACCGCGTCCTTGGCGGCGCCGGTCATGGAGCCGAGGGTGACCAGCGCCACTTCGGCGTCGTCCATGCGGTAGCTTTCGACCAGCGGCGCGTGGCGGCGGCCGACGATGCGCGCCCAGTCTTCGTGCGCCGCCTCGATGGCGGCCAGCGCGTTCTGCATGCCCGCGCACTGGCCCTTGCGGTAGCGCACGAACAGCGCCGGGCCGGGGCCGCCGGCGCCGCCGGTGAGCGGATCGATGGCCATCGGCCGCGAGGGGTCGAGGGCGGCGTGCCAGTTGACCGAGGGCGGCGGCAGGAAGGCGTCGACCGCCTCCTGCGTCGGCAGCTCGACGCGCGTCGCGCCGTAGGAAAGATAGTTGCCGTCGTGGCAGACGTTGACCGGCAGCATGACGTCGCGGTGCTCGGCGACCTTGTAGGCCATGATGGTGGTGTCGAGCACCTCCTGCACGGTCTCGCAGTACATCTGGATCCAGCCGACCTCGCGCACGCTCATGGCGTCCTGGTGGCCGCCCCAGACGCTCTGCGGCGTCAGCGTGTCCCGCGTGACGATGGACATCACCATCGGCATGCGCAGGCCGGGCGTGCGGAGATAAGGCTCGAACATGAAGGCCAGGCCGGGGCCGCAGGTGCCGGTGTAGGTGCGCGCGCCGGCGAGCGTGCCGCCGTGCAGCACCGAGAGCACCGAGTGCTCGCCCTCTACGTCGACGATCTCGGCGTTCAACTTGCCGTCGGCGACAAACTTGGCGAGGTACTCGACCAGCGAGGACTGCGGCGTGATGGGATAGACGGCAACCATGTCGACGCGCGCCAGCGTCACCGCCCAGGCGGCGGCCTCGTTGCCGTCGCAGACGATGGCCTTGGATTTGGGTTTAAGGACGGCGGACATCAGGCTCCCTCCCCGACCATGGTGATCGCCCGCTGCGGGCATTCCGTGGCGCAGATGCCGCAACCCTTGCAGGTGGCGAGGTCGATGTCGAACCAGGCGGATTTCTCGACGACGCACTGCACCGGGCAGTAGAGCCAGCAGACTGCGCACTTCACGCACTTGGCACGGTCGACCACCGGCTTCATGCTGCGCCAGTCGCCCGGCAGCATGGGATTCATTTTCGTGGCGATCGGGCACAGGTCGCCGGGGACCTGCGACGAATCGAACATGGGATAGGACTGCTGCTTCATGCTTTCGCCTCCGAACCCGCATTGATTGAGCAACCGCCAAGCTGTCGGCTCACAGCAGCATTCGCGGTCGGTCGCATCCCCGCTGCGCGGGGCCCCTGCTTCCTGCTCATGCTGCTACTCTCCTGTCAAATGTATGCACCGTCGTTTCGTTGTAGCCGCGCTCGAGCGCCTGCAGGTTTTGCTGCAGGCCGGCGTCGCGGAAGTCGGAGTCCTCGACCGCCGCGCGCAGGGAATCGAGGGACACCAGCCCGGTGGTTTTGGCGAAGGCCCCAAGCATCAGGGTGTTGGTGATCGGCCGCTTGAAGATGTCGAGGGCGATGGCGACGGCGTCGCACAGGCCGACGGTGGCGACCTTGCCCGGCACCTCAAGCTCGCCGATGGGCTTGCCGGTGGTCTGGATCCAGGTGCCGTTGTCGCGGATGCCGTCGAAGACATTCACCGCGCGGCCGACGGTCGGGTCGATGCACAGCACGCAGTCGGGCCGGTAGATGTTGGTCATCTGGCGGATTTCGCGCGTGTCCATGCGCAGGAAGCTCGCCACCGGCGCGCCGCGCCGCTCGAAGCCGAAGGACGGCACGGCGACGACATACTTGCCCTCATTGACCAGCGCGGCAGCCAGGATGCCGCCGGCCATCACCGCGCCCTGGCCGCCACGGCCGTGAATTCTGATTTCGACCATCCCCTGCTCCTCCGTAGGTCGGGTTTCAGCCCGACTCTTGCTGTTGCCGAAGCGCCGAAGTCGGCCTGAAGGCCGACCTACTTTGTCCAGCCCGGCTTGATGCCCGGCTGGACTTCGCCCTGCCCGCGCACCGGCAGGACCGGCAATGTGTACCCCTGATTGTAGGCCGCCCGGGCAACGAGGGTGAATTTCAGCCACCAGCCGGTCACCAAAGCCACCACGCCGGCCGCCACGGCGAAGAACGGCAGCACGCCACCGTAGAAAATGCCGGAGACGATGAGGATCTCCGGCGCCAGCTGGCCGAGCATCTCGAACTTGGCGCCGAAGGGCCGCAGCACTTCCATCGCTTTTTTCGGCAGGCCGCTTTTTTCGAGCGCCCGGTAATAGAGCGTCCAGGCAATGCGGCGCAGGATCAGCGCGCCGAGCAGCGCCCCCGCGAGCCAGCGCGGGGACGTGCCGGGCAGGAAGGCGGCAAGCGCCGTCGCCAGCCCGGCCCCTTCGACAAAACCGGTGGCGAGGATCAGCGGCACGATCTTCGGCTCGCGCCAGGCGGGAATGCCCTTGGCGGCGTGCAGGATGCGTCCCTGGCAATACAGGAAGGCGACGCCCAGCAGCGCCGCCATGCCGACGAACACGCCGCCGCCCATCCAGACCGCGGCAAGCGTGGTGAGGAACAGCGGCACGGCGACGATGCCTTCGCGCGTCATCCACGAGGTCTGCGGATGGAAGAAGACGTTGATGGCGCGCAGCGGCCGTCCGATTTCGAGCCAGACGCAGGTCAGGCCGACGCCGACGAAGGCCAGCGCCAGCAGCGCCTGGATGCGGAAGGCGTCAACGCTGCCCGAGGCCAGCGTGGCGAAGAACAGCAGCCCGGTGCCGGTGCCGCCGCCGATGAAGTTGCAGGCGGCACGCCAGTCCCAGTTGGTCTGGTGCCAGGGGGTGACGCGGCCGGGTTGTATGCTCGTTTTCATCAGAACCCCAATCTCTCTCGACGCAAAGGACGCAAAGACGCAAAGATCGCAAGGAAGTCACGCAATAAAGCACCTCTTTGCGTCCTTGGCGTCTTTGCGCTCTTTGCGTCAGAAGCGGTTTTCATTTTTTGTCGTAGAGGTAGTAGAAGCCCGGGTCGGTGCCCAGTTCCTCGTGCATGCGGAAGAACTGATGCTCGGCCAGCAGCTGCGAGACGTTGCTGTTCGGGTCTTCGCGGTCGCCGAAGGCCAGCACGCCGGCGATGCAGGAGTTCACGCACGCCGGCGTCGCTTCGGGATCGACGCCCGGCGTCAGTCCGTTTTCCTGCGCCGCGTCCACGCGGTCCTTGCAGAAATTGCACTTCATCGCCACCGACATGCGCTTCGGATCGAAGCGGGCCTCCTCGTTGGCGCCGGCGCGTTCGCCGTAGGCGTACTCGCGCGCGTGCACGATGTAGCGCGCCTGGTAGGGACAGGCGACGGCACAGTAGCCGCAGCCGATGCAGAGGTCGTAGTCGATGTCGACGATGCCGTCCTTGCGCTGGAAAGTGGCGGTGGACGGACAGACGTGCATGCAGGGCGGATCGGCGCAGTGCATGCAGCCGACCGGGACGAAGCTGCGGCGCACGTCGGGGTACTCGCCGCTCTCGATGTCGAGCACCTTGCGCCACTGCACCCCCGGCGGCGTGGCGTTGGCGTGGCGGCAGGCGGCCGTGCAGGTCTGGCAGCCGATGCAGCGGCGCAGGTCCGCCGTCATGACATAGCGCGGCATCAGGCCACCCCCTCGAGCTTGCGCACGCCGACGCGCACGATGTCCGCGCCGGAGCCGGTGGAATCGGTGAGCGCCATCGACATCGGGATCAGGCTGTTCATGCTCGGCTTGTTCAGGTCCCGGGCGTAGGGCGTGGCCCAGTGGTCGAACTGCCCCATCATGAGCAGGGTGTCGGGGCGGATGCCCTGCGACAGGATCGCCGGGCCGCGGGTGGTGCCGACGTAGGAGCTGACCTCGATCTGCTCGCCTTCGGCGATGCCCAGTTCCCGCGCGACCTGGGTGTTGATGAGCACGCCCTTGTGGCCGCGCACGTTGCCGGAGACCTCGTTCATCAACTGCACGCCGGCGTTGCTGCCCCAGGCGTATTGCATGCTGCGCGAGGTGATGAGCCAGAACGGGTACTGCGCGAGGGCGCCGGCGCCGCCCTGCCTGACGGTCTCCTTCTCCCAGATGCCGGGGAAGTCGAGGATCTTCGGCAGCCCGCCGTATTCCTCGAGCTGCACGTCCCACCAGTGGATGTCGTGCTCGTGCAGCCGCCGGCCCAGCTCGATGCCGACGCGGTTGAGCCGCTCCTGGAAGGGCAGCTCGAAGCGGATGCCCTTCTTGCGCAGCTCGGGGAAGAGATACCAGGACAGGCGCGAGATCGGCCGCGTGCGCAGGCCGCGCGACTTGAACCAGTCGAGGCCGTCCGATTCCTTGCCATCGGTCAGCTCGGCGCTGGCGGCACGGCAGGCGTGGTCCCAGATCGTCGCGGCCGGGTGCTTGCGTTCCGGATCGAGCTTGAAATCCCAGTCGTGGCTGGACAGCGGCACGCCGGCGGCGCCGCGGTTGATGGCCTGGTTGTATTCGCGCAGCAGGCCGGCGCGCTCGGCCAGTTCGGTGGCGATGTCGGTGAAGTCGCGCGTCTCGCCGGCCGGCGCCACGGCGGGCTGGCGCAGGGCAAAGCCCTCGTGGTCCCAGAATTGCTCGATGAACTTGCTGCCGCCGATGCGAATGAGCTGGGTGCCCTCGATATCGGTGCACTCGGGCAGCAGCACGTCCGCCATGTGGTTGGTCTCGTCGCGGTTGTAGGCGAAGGCGACGACGAAGGGGAACTCGGCGATGCGTTTCGACAGCTCCTTGGTGTCCCAGAAGGAGATGGAGGGATTGGTGCGATAGCAGAACCAGATGTCGGGCGGAGTGACCCGCGGCCAGTTCTCCGGCGATTCCTTCTGGAACATCCAGGAGAAATGGGTGGGACCCAGCGCCGTGCTCCAGGGCGAATTGGCCGACAGCGGCACCATGACGTCGTGGGCGTTGCGCACCTTCGGCCGCGCCTTCCAGCTCGCCTTGTCGGTGGGATTCATGGGGTAGTGCATGAAGCCGTCCGGATTGATCTTGACGCTGGCCTGCCGCGTCGTCGCCGGCCGGTTGAGCCGTACCGTGGTGCCCAGCGTGCCGCCCGGCACCTCCAGCCCGCCGACCAGGCAGGCCAGCAGGGTGCGCGCCCAGCAGCACTCGTAGGCGCCCCAGCCGTTGTTCACCGTGCGGCCGAACTGGATGGCCACCGGCCGGTAGGGCAGGATCTCGCCATCGACTTCCACGGTTTCGCCGATCCTGGCCTGCTCGACATACTCGGCGGCGATGCGGCGCACCGTGCCTTCGCGCACGTCGCTGGTCTTCTCGGCCCACTCGGGCGTGTACGGCCGCATGCGCTCGACCAGCTTGCCGAAGGCCGTCTCGGCGGTGATGCCCTGGTGCGTCCACGTGTCCTCGTCGGCGCCGACTTCGAGGGCGTCGAGGGTGAACGTGCCATCCAGCGCCGGCTCGGTGTCGGGAGTGTCGAAGGGCACGGCGGCGTTGCGCTTGAGGTCCCACAGCAGCGGCTTCCTCGTCTCCGGATCGCGCAAATAGAAGCCGTTGGGGCCGATCAGGTAGGGCGAACCCGTGTGATGCTTGAGGAAGAAGACGTCGAGCTTCTCGCGCGGCATCTCGCACACCAGGGCATGCACCAGGCCGAAGAGGAAGGCGGCGTCGGTCTTCGGCTTGATCGGCACCCATTCGGCCGAGGCGGCGCCGGTGACCGACAGGTGCGGTTCGAACTGGATGCGCTTCATGCCCCGCTCGCGCGCCTGGCCGTGGCGCCAGGCGCCGACCACGCCGCCGGAGGCCTCGATGTTGCCGCCGAAGGAGAGCACGTAGTTGCAGTTCGGCGTGTCGGGGCAGACGGTGAAGGCGCGATGCCACAGCTCGCCGTAGAGGTGCTCGGAGTGCGTGCAGCTGACGCCCTGGCCGCTGCCGTAGCTGAAGTCCACCGGCCCCCAGGCGGAGAGGAAGGCCGGGAAGGTGCCCATGTAGTAGGTCGGAATGCCGCCGCCGCCGAAGCTGGCCGCCGCGCGCGGGTAGCCGTGCTCGTTGAGCAGGCCCTTGGCGCGTATCTCCTTCATCCTGGCGCCGATGATCTCGAAGGCCTCGTCCCAGGAGATCGGCACGAAACCGGGATCCTCCTCGCGCCCCTTTTTCGGGTTGGTGCGCTTCATCGGCGCGAGCAGCCGGTTCGGGCTGTAGGTCTTCTGGATGATGCCGTAGGCCTTGACGCAGCACTTGCCGGCGCCCGGATGCACCGAGCAGGCGGAGAAATTCGGCTCGACCTCGGTGGCGACGCCGTCCTCGACCTTGACGGTAAGCAGATCGGGGCCGGCCACGCACTGGTAGCAGTACTGGGGGACCTTCCTGACGGATTTCGCGGCGGAGGCGCTCACGCGCGGCCTCCGCCCGTCGTGATACTTTTTTGCACGTTAGACGTGCGCGTCATGCCGTTCATGCTCTCCTCCTCGGTGCGGCCGCACCGCAGTTGGTGATTCATATATTCTGTTTTCTATTGCCTATTTTGTATCATCTCGACCGGCAAGGCAAGGATGGGGTTTGATCGGGATCAAACCGGAGGGAAATTCCGGCGCGCGCGCTAAGCCGCTGAATGCGAAAGGGTTCATCAGGGCGGCGGCCTGGCGGCTGCCGCGGCGAGGGAGGAGAACGATAGCCCTCCCCGCCCGCAGGGCGGGAAGGGCGGAAAAGCGTCACTCAGCCCCCGGCGGCCTTCGCCTGCTTCGCCTTCAAGCGCTGCGCCGTCTTTTCCAGGCCGACGACGAAGCGGTTGTGCTTGCCGCGCGCCACTTCCTCCACCGCGTCGCGCGCGGAGAACTCGAAGGTCACGGCCGGGCCGTTCACTTCCGTCAGCGTGACAGTGATCTCCACCCACATGCCGAGCAGCGTGGCGCCGACGTGGTCGAACGCGACGCGGGTGCCGACGGAGTCCTTGCCTTCGCCGACGTGCGGCAGGATCAGGTCGCGGCAGGCCACCTCGACGTCGTAGAGCAGGCTCGGCGTGGAATACACGCGCAGCTCCTCGCCCATGAAGCCGATGGTGCGGGCGGTGTCAACGTCGATGCGGCAGGTGGCGGTGAGTCCGGGTTTCAGCGTGTCGCTCATGGAAGTTTCCTCAAAAGTCAGTCCCGCCAGGACGGCGGAGTTTCAGGGAGTCGGCATTCTGCCGCGCCTCGACGTAGCGCACCAGCGCCTTGGTGCCGCGCGCGCAGTTGCGGAATATGCAGACGCCGCGGTCCATCAGGCCGGCGGCCATGGCGTCGTAGAGCGTGCCGCCGTCCACGATGCCGATCAGCGGCTTGTCGTTGCGCTCGACAATGGGCGGCATCAGGTGCACCGTGCTCTTCGGGTCGCCGATGTCGTGGCCGGGGCGCAGCTTGCTCTCCACCAGCGCGCGCACCGAGGGCGCGGTCGGGTCGAGGCCGACCACCACCGCGTCGATGTTCGGGTCCTGCAGGAAGGCCTCGGAGACCTGCAGGTGGGCCTCGTCGTCGGCGCCCGGGTTGATGTCGATCGGATTGCGCACCTCGACCAGCTGGTCGAGCTTCTTGGCGACGAGGATCTCCTCGACCTTCTTCACCGTGGCCTCCTCCAGCGCGCCCATTTCCAGGGCGAAGCTGTCCGACTCGATGTTGTCGGCCATGCCGACGGCCTCGAAGCCGGCGCCGCTGATGGCGCCGATGCGCCGGCCGCCGATCTTCTTGCCCTGCAGCGCGCCGGCGATGTAGAACAGGTCGTCGAAGCTGTTGAAGTCCTCGGCGACGATGGCGCCGGCGTGGCGCACCACCGATTCGAACAGCGTCAGCCCGCCGGCGATCGATGCTGTGTGGCCCATTACGCCGCCCTGTCCCGGCGCCGTGCGGCCGGATTTGTAGACGACGATCTGCTTGCCGTTGAGCACCGCCTTGCGCACCGCTTTCGCGAACGCCAGGCCGTCAAGGTCCTTGAAGCCCTCGATGTAGATGCCGAGCGTCTCGATGCCCGGCAGCGCGGCGAAGTAGCCGAGCATGTCGCCGTGGGTGAGGTCGGTCTGGTTGCCCAGCGCCAGCATGTAGGCCGGGTCGAGCCAGGGGTTCTGCGACAGGCGCGTGATCATGAAGGCGCCGCTCTGCGAGAGCATCACCGAGTTGCGCAGCGGTTTCTTCTGCGGCTTCGGCAGGCGCTCGAGCGGGATGAACCAGGAGTCGTAGGCGCCCGGATGCGACACCACGCCGAGGCAGTTGGCGCCGAGGAAGATCGGTCCGCCGCCGGGCTTGCCGTGGGCGGCGTTGATGCGCGCCGCAAGCTGAGCGGCCGGCTCGCGGCTCTTCTTCGTCTCGCCCAGACTGCCGGGGATCAGCATCACCGCCTCGACGGCGTCGGATTCGATGATCTCGTCGACCAGATCGTACACCGCGCTGGCCGCCACCGCGACGATGAGCATGTCCAGCTTGCCGTCGAGCGCCTTCAATCCTTCGACGCATTTCACGCCGTCGATCTCCGCCTCACCCGGCTTGAGGATCAGCAACTGCTCTTTCGGGTAACCGCTGCCCATCAGGTTGCGCAGGATGATGCGGCCGAAGTTCATGCTGTTGCCGGAGACGCCGATGATGCCGATGCGCTTGGGGTGGATCAGCTTGTCGATCTTGGCGACCGGGCGCGGCAGACGGCCGGGCTGCGGTGCGCCGAACGCGCACTGTGCAGCGCACACCACGACGCGCTCGCCGACGTGCACCGGGTTCAGCTCCAGCGCCTGCAGCACGAAAGGCGCCTCCGGCTGGCCGGGGGCAAAGGCGTTCGCCAGCGCCAGCAGCTTCCCGAAGCAGTCCTTCAGCGCGCCCTCGGGCGACGACCTGCCCTCGCGCCGTGCCACGGCGGCGAGCTTCTGCCAGGCCAGGGTGCGCTGGAACAGCCGCAGGAAATCCCCGGCGTCGGTCAGCGCCGCGGCGGCATACACGGAAGCGCGGTCGCGGCGGAAGTTACCCTCGTCCAGCTCGGCTTCGATCCCGCCGAGGCCGGCGCTGAGGACCATGCCGAACTCGCGCGTGTTGTTCAGGCTGATGCGCACCTCGACCGCGCCGGCCGGCGCCGCAGCGTCGTAGCCGAGACCGAGGCTGTCGAGCAGCGCCTCCAGCTCGCCCGCATCCAGGCTGTCGCGCCCCTGCCCCTCCCCTTGGCGGAACAGGGCCTCAGTCTGCGAAATAATCGAATTGCTCAAGATTCCTACCTCCCAGGTGAATCACGTCATGGTGCGCAAGCATGGAAGATTGTGTCCGTCCACGCTGTTTCGACGGACAACTATATCAGATACATTTTATTGATGACAGTTCTGTGTTTTTGTATCCATTGCGCCGAATCAGCGGGCGCTTCGCCGTCCCGCGCAGGCTGGCTTGTCAGCACGCTACCTGTCCAGCGCCCCTTCCCCGATGTCGCCGATCCGCTCCACCCCGAGCAGGGTCATGGTGACCTCCAGCTCCCGCTTGAGGATGGCCAGCACCTCGGCGACACCGGCCTCGCCCCGCGCCGCAAGGCCATAGGTCCAGGCACGGCCAAGCATGACGGCCCTGGCGCCGCAGGCGAGCGCCCTGGCGATGTCCTGGCCACTGCCGATGCCGCCGTCCATGAGGATTTCCAGGCGGTCGCCGACGGCATCGCTGATGCGCGGCAGTACGGAGATGGAAGACGGCGCACCGTCGAGCTGGCGGCCGCCGTGGTTGGAAACCACCAGGCCGCTGGCGCCGATGTCGGCGGCGGCACGGGCGTCGTCGACATCGAGCACGCCCTTGATGACGATGTTGCCCGGCCACTGTTCGCGCAGCCAGCCGAGGTCGCGCCAGGTGATGGCCGGGTCGAACTGGCTGTCCACCCAGCCCTTCATCGCCTCCAGGCTCCTCGCCGAAGGCACGGCCCGGGCGAGGTTGCCGAAGGTGAGGGGCTTGCCGCCGAGCGGCACGTCGATGAGCCAGCCGGGGTGGCGCGCGATCTCCCAGGCCCGGGCCAGCCGACCGAACGGCCCGGCACCGCCGGTCATCCCATTCCTCACGTCGCGGTAGCGCGTGGCGAAGACCGGCAGGTCGACCGTGAAGACCAGCGTGGTGCAGCCGGCGGCACGGGCGCGCGCGAGCAGCTCGCTGGCGTAGCCGCGGTCGCGGATGACGTAGAGCTGGAACCAGAACGGCGCCGTGCCGGCGTCACTGACTTCCTCGATGGAGCAGATGGAAACGGTGCTGAGGCAGAACGGGACGCCGGCCGCCTTGGCCGCACGCGCGGCCTGCACCTCGCCGCGGCGGGCAAAGAGGCCGGCGAGACCCACCGGGCCGAGGATCACCGGCTGGGCGAGCTTCTCGCCGAGCACGGTGGTCGACGTATCGATCCGGCTGGCGCCGCGCAGGACGCGCTGATGGAGTTTCAGTCGGTCGAGGTCATTGCGGTTGGCGGCCAGCGTCAGCTCGTTGCAGGCGCCGCCGTCAATGTAGTCGAAGAAGGCCTTCGGCAGGCGCCGCTGCGCCAGCAGGCGGTAGTCGGAGACGGATGCGGGGACGAGCATGGGAGACCTCGCGCGGAAGGGGCCGCGCGATTATCCCATCAGGCCGGCGTGGCGGTCAGACGCAGGAACTTGTCGTGCAACTGCTCCTGGCTCTCGGCGTGGTTCGGATCGGCCACGATGCAATCGACCGGGCAGACGGCGACGCATTGCGACTCGTCGTAATGGCCGACGCATTCGGTGCATTTCGCCGTGTCGATGACGTAGATTTCGTCACCCTGCGAGATGGCGTCGTTGGGGCACTCGGGTTCGCACACGTCGCAGTTGATGCATTCGTCGGTGATCATCAAAGCCATTTGCTTCTCGCTCCTTACGCGATGGTCCAGGTGTCGCCGCTGTTGAAGAGCGCGGCGAGGTCGCCGCGCCCCCTGCGCGCCTCGGCGTCGGCGTGCAGTTGGTTGTTCATGCCCTCGTAGGCCGGCGCGTTCACGGCGCGGAAGACGCCGAGCGGCACGGGCAGCTTCGGCGCGTCGAACTGCGAGAGGAAGAAAGCGAGCCCGCTGTGATCCGCGGCTTCGTCGTGTACGACGAGGTCCGCCACCGTTACGCCGTCCTCGCCCAGGGTCACCGCCTCGGGCTCGAGGCCGCGCAGGCGGATGCCCCGGTTGCGTTCCTTGCCGAAGAGGAGCGGCTTGCCGTGCTCGAGCAGCAGACGGTTGTCGTCACGCACGCTCTTGTCGGTGATGGCGTCGTAGGCGCCGTCGTTGAAGACGATGCAGTTCTGGAAGATCTCGACGAAGGCCGTGCCCTCGTGCTCGGCGGCGCGCCTGAGCACGCCGGCCATGTGGGCGAGGTCGCTGTCGACCGTGCGGGCGACGAAGGTGGCGCCGGCACCCAGGGCGACGGCGACCGGGCTGAAGGGGCGATCGATGCTGCCGTGCGGCGTGGTCTTGGTCTTCTTGCCCAGCTCGGAGGTCGGCGAATACTGGCCCTTGGTGAGGCCGTAGATGCGGTTGTTGAGCAGGATGATCTTGAGGCCGATGTTGCGCCGCATGGCGTGGATGAAATGGTTGCCGCCGATGGCGAGCGCGTCGCCGTCGCCCGTCACCACCCACACCGACAGCTCGGGCCGCGCCAGCTTCAGCCCGCTGGCGATGGCCGGCGCGCGCCCGTGGATGCTGTGCATGCCGTAGGTTTCCATGTAGTAGGGAAACCGGCTGGAGCAGCCGATGCCGGAGATGAAGGCGAAGTTCTCGCGCGGGATGCCAAGCTGCGGCATCAGCTTCTGGATCTGCGCCAGCACGGCGTAATCGCCGCAACCGGGACACCAGCGCACGTCCTGGTTGGATTCGAAGTCCTTCTTGGTCAGGGTTGCCATGTCGTTCATTTCGCCCCCTTCTTGCACAGTTCGACGATGCGGTCGAAGATTTCGGACACCTTGAACGGCTTGCCCTGCACCTTGTTGAGCTGGACGACGTCGATCAGATAGTGCTCGCGCAGCAGGCGCGAGAGCTGGCCGAGGTTCATTTCCGGCACCAGTATTGTCTTGTAGCGCTTGAGGATGTCGCCGAGGTCGGGCGGCAGCGGATTGAGGTGGCGCAGATGCACGTGGGCAACGGCATGGCCTTCGGCGGCGGCCTGCTCGCGCGCCTGCACGATGGAGCCGTAGGTGCTGCCCCAGCCGACGATGAGGAGATCGCCACTGGCCGGGCCTTCGACCTGCAGCGGAGGAATGTCCCTGGTCATCCCGGCGACCTTGGCGGCGCGCACCTCGACCATGCGCTGGTGGTTCACCGGGTCGTGCGAGATGTCGCCGGTGAGGAAATCCTTCTCCAGGCCGCCGACGCGGTGCTCCATCCCGGGCGTGCCGGGACGCACCCAGGGACGCGCCAGGTTGGCGTCGCGGGCATACGCCTGGAAGCCCTCGGGATCGGTGCGGAATTGCACTTCCAGCTTCGGCAGCGCGGCGGGATCGGGGATGCGCCACGGCTCGGCGGCATTGCCGATGCCGCCGTCGGAGAGGAAGATCACCGGGGTCATGTACTTCACCGCGAGGCGGAAGGCCTCGATGGCGCAATCGAAACAGTCGGCCGGGGAATTGGCCGCGATCACCGGGATCGGGCACTCGCCGTTGCGGCCGTAAATCGCCTGCAGCAGGTCGGACTGCTCGATCTTGGTCGGCAGGCCGGTCGACGGGCCGCCGCGCTGCACATTGACGATCACCAGCGGCAGCTCGAGCATGACGGCCAGGCCGAGGGCCTCGGTCTTCAGCGCCATGCCGGGACCGGAGGTGGTGGTCATGCCGAGCGCGCCGCCGTAGGCAGCGCCGATGGCCGAGCAGATGCCGGCGATCTCGTCTTCCGCCTGGAAGGTGGTGACGTTGAAGTGCTTCAGCGCCGAGAGTTCGTGCAGGATGTCCGTGGCCGGGGTGATCGGGTAGCTGCCGAGGAACAGCGGCACGCCGGCGAGCTCGGAGGCGGCGACGAAGCCGAGCGCCGCGGCATGGTTGCCGGTCAGGCTGCGGTAGGTGCCGGCCGCGATGTCGGCGCTGCGCACCTTGTAGCTGGTGATGAACATCTCGGTGGCGTCGGCATAGGCGAAGCCGGCGCGCAGGGCCAGCACGTTGGCTTCGGCGATCTCCGGCTTCCGGGCGAACTTCTCGCGGATGTCTTCCTCTTCCTTCTCAAGCGGGCGGCTGTAGAGGGAAAGCATCAGGCCGAGCGCGTAGTAGTTCTTGCAGCGGCCAACTTCCTTCTTGGAGAGGCCGGCGTCCTTCAGGGCGTGGGCGGTCAGTCCGGCAATGTCGATCTGGTACAGGCGGTAGTCGCCGAGGCTGCCGTCCTCGAGGGGATTGGCGGCGTAGCCGGCCTTGGCCAGGTTGTTGTCGGTGAAGGCGCCACTGTTGGCGATGATGATGCCGCCGCGCTTGACATCGGAGAGGTTGGTCTTCAGCGCTGCCGGGTTCATGGCCACCAGCACGTCAGGTGCGTCGCCGGAGGTGAACACCGCGCGCGAAGCGAACTGGATCTGGTAGCCGGAGACCCCGAACAGGGTGCCGGTCGGGGCGCGGATCTCGGAGGGGTAGTCGGGGTGGGTGGCGAAATCGTGGCCGGCCTTGGCGATGGCCCTGGAAAACCCGCTGCCGGTGAGCTGCATGCCGTCGCCGGAATCACCGACGAAGCGGATGACGACGCTGTCGAGTTCCTCCACCGGGCGGGCCACCGCGCCCCCTTTCGCCCCCCCCTTCTCCGCGACCGCTGCCGTGTCTGCCAGATCTGCCATGACCGCCTCCGCCTCTTCCTGATGAGCCTCAATCCGAACTTTACCCCAAAGCACATCCCGATTATAATTGGTTTGCAAACTGTTTGCCATCCACCATTATTTGACGTGGATCAAATGTGCGCCAGATTGCCGGTGCTAGCCTGTCCGGCAACGGCATGAGGAGGCAATTCATGGACATTCGCGACATGGTCGGCCGGCTTTGCGGCCGGCTGCACGACACCCCCCAGTACCCGACCCAGGGCGCCACCCTGTTCGTGGATCTCGAACGCAGGGAAACCCGCCGCAAGTACCTGCCGGCCGAGGTGCTGACGCACTTCCTCGGCGGCCGCGGCGCCAACATGTGGCTGCTCTACAACCTGCTGCAGGAAGAGAAGGACGCCCTCGACCCCGAAGTGCCGCTGATCTTCGGTTCGGGCGTGCTGACCAGCGTGATGCCCTCGGCCACGCGCGGCAACTTCACCAGCAAGTCGCCCGAATCCTATGCCATCCTCGACGCCAACGGCGGCGACTACTTTCCCTCCTTCCTCAAGCGCCACGGCTACGACCACCTGGTCCTCTACGGCAAGGCGGCGCAGCTGACGCTGCTGCGCATCGCCGAACGGGAGGTCACCTTCCACGAAGTACCGCATCTGGCCGGGCTGAACAACCTCGACACGGCGGCCGCGGTCGAAAAGGAATTCGACTGCAAGGAGCGCAAGGACATGGCGCTGGCGCGCATCACCAGCGCCGGCGAGAACGGCGTGCTGTGCGCCGGCATCATGGGCGGCATCAAGGCCATCTGGGCGCGCGGCGGCGGCGGCGCCAAGATGGGCGCGCTCGGCCTCAAGGCCATCATGGTGCATGGCAAGCCGCCGGAAGCGCCCCTGCCGGCCGACGTCAAGGCGCAGAACAAGGCCATCGGCAAGAAGATCACCGGCACCTCGGTGATCAAGAACGCCCTGAAGAAGGTCGGCACGCCCTTCCTCTACAAGCCGAGCCGGGTGCTCGGCGCGATGGGCACCAAGAACAACCAGGAAACCACCTGGGTCGAGGCGCTCGACGCCGACAATTTCGACGTCTACCGTCCCGGCATGGATGGCTGCTTCAAGTGCCCGGTGCACTGCCGCAACCTCAACGACATGACGCCGGAGGGCAAGGGCGGCTGGGGGGCGCATGCGTTGAAGGGCCTGAAGGGCAATGCCAGCTACGACAAGGCCCAGGCCGAGGTCGAGCACGAGCGCAAGAAGACCTACAACGGCATCAAGGGTGACGGCCGGTTCGACCGCTACGACAAGGGCGACGGCCCCGAGTACGTCACCCTCGGCAAGTTCGGCCCGAACATCGGCATCAAGGAGCCGGAGCAGGTGCTGCGCCTGAACAACATCCTCAACGACCTGGGCATGGACTCGGCCAGCGCCGGCGGCGCCCTCGCCTGGGCCATGGAGCTTTACCAGCGCGGCATCATCACGCAGAAGGAGACCGGTGGGCTGGACCTCTCCTGGGGCAACTACGAAGCGATCGAGCGGCTGCTGTTCATGACGGCCAGGCGCGAGGGCTTCGGCAACGTCATCGCCGACACCACCCGCGCCGTCGAGAAGGGCCACTATCCGGCGGAAGCCGCCCAGTACCGCATGGCGGTGAAGGGCCTGTTCCAGTCCGACCCGCACGATGCGCGCATCCTCAAGGCCTTCGCCCTCGGCCTGTCGGTGGCGACGCGCGGCATGGACCACCTGAGGAACCGCGTCACCCTGGAGATCAACGCCCGCGTGAACGACGACCCGGACTTCAAGACCGCGCTCTACGGCGGCGTGGTGTCGGCCAAGCCGAACAGCTACGAGGGCAAGGAATTCGCCGTGCGCAAGTGCGAGAACACCTTCGCCGTCGGCGACTCGGTCGGCATGTGCCGCTTCGACACCAAGCTCTTCAACTCCCCCACCCTGCCCGATCCGGCCGATTTCGCCGAGCAGGTGAATGCCCTCACCGGCACCCGTCTCGACACCCAGGCCATGGACGAGATCGGCCGCAACATCACCGGCATCGAGCACATGCTCAACTTCCGCCTCGGCCTGCGCGCCAGGGACGACACCCTGCCCCAGCGCTGGTTCGAGGAGGAGAACACCTTCGGCCCCTTCAAGGGCGAAAAGATCGACCGCGAGCAGTTCGAGCAGCTGAAGGCCCGTTTCTACGCCATCACCGGCCTTAACGCCGAAGGCACACCGCAACTGGACTGGCACGAAAAACTGGCCAAGGTCATCACCGGATTCGCCGTTCGCGTGGAGTTGCCCAACAACGTGCCCGGCGCACCCGAGCACGCCATCGTCGTGGACGAACCGGTGTCGAACATTGTCGAACTGCGCCAGATGCTCAGGCGCCGCCTGCCGGAAGCCGCCGGCACCCTCGGCGACCGCAACCTCAACGTTGCCGTCAACGGCGAAATGGTGCTGTCGGGAGAAAAGGATTCGCCGCTGAAGAGCGGCGACCGGGTGACGGTGTTCCCGATGATCGCGGGCGGCTAGGGAAGCGCCGGCAGGCGCCTGGCCGCCGTATCGCCGGGACTGACTTTGCTCAGATAATAAACGCCGGCTTCATCTTCACCGGCAGCAGGCAGCCCTTGCGCGCGCGGTGCAGGCGGTATTTTTCCATGTCCTTGCCCTGCACCTTGCACGGCACCGTCCTGCCGCCGCGGCCAATACCCTCGACGACGACGCGCTGGCCGTCGTTCACCACCACGCCGACCAGCGACTCGTTATCGTCGAGATCCATGACGATGACGCCGCGTCCTGCCGACTGACTTTTCATTTCCCCCGCGGCGAAGAGCAGCAGGCGGCCGTTCTCGGAGACGGCGGCGATGGTATCGCCCGCCACCCTGGCCGGATGCAGCACGCGTTCGCCCGCCTCCAGGCTCATGAAACCCTTGCCGGCCTTCTGCCGCGAGACGAGATCCGACACTCTCGCGATGAAGCCGTAACCGCCGGAATTGGCGAACAGGTATTGCGCTTCCGGCGCATCGGACACCGCCGCCGCGACGCGCGCGCCGGCCTGCAGGTCGATCATGGTGGCGATCGGCGCGCCGTCGCCGCGTCCGCCGGGCAGGTCGGAGACGCGCAGTGAATAGGCGCGACCGTTGGAATCGACGACGACCAGGGGCCAGATGGTGCGCGTCTCCGCCACCAGGAACGGGTAATCGCCGGCCTTGTAGGCGATGGCGTTGCGATCGATGTCGTGGCCGTCGCGGCGGCGCACCCAGCCGTTCTTCGACAGGATCACCGTCACCGGCTCGTCGGGCACCTGGATCTCGGCCGGCGCCACCGGCGCCACGGCCTCGACCAGGGTGCGGCGGTCGTCGCCGTACTGTTTCGCGTCCTGCTCGATTTCCTTCAGCAGGAGCTTCGTCATTTCCTTGCGCTCGGCCAGCAGGAGTTTGAGCTTGCCCTGCTCCTCCTTCAGCTCGGCGAGTTCCTTCTCGATGCGTATCCCCTCCAGCCGCGCCAGCTGGCGCAGGCGGATCTCGAGGATGTCCTCGGCCTGGGTTTCCGACAGGCTGAATTTCGCCATCAGGTCCGGCTTCGGCTCGTCCGAGTTGCGGATGACCTTGATGACCTTGTCGATGCTGAGGAAGGCGATCATGCGTCCGTCGAGGATGTGGATGCGGCGCTCGACCTCGGCCAGGCGATGGCGGCTGCGCCGCTCGATGGTGTCGTAGCGGTAGGCCACCCATTCGGAGACGACCTGCGCCAGGTTCTTCTGCTGCGGCCGGTTGTCGCGGCCGAGCATGGTGAAGTTGAGCGAAACGTTGGTCTCCAGGCTGGTGTTGGCCAGGAGGATGTTCATCATCTCCTGCACGTCCTGGTTCTTCGACTTCGGCTCGAGGATCAGCCGCACCGGCTCCTTGTCGGTGGACTCGTCGCGCATCGTGTCGAGCACCGAGAGCAGCAACTGCTTGAAGTTCTTCTGCTCCTGCGAAACGTCCTTGCGCCCCTGCTTCGGCTGCGGATTGGTGAGCGCCTCGATCTCGGCGGCGATCTGCGCGGCGGAGACGCCATGCGGCAGTTCCTGCACGACGATGCGCCACTGGCCGCGTGCCAGGTCTTCGATGCGCCAGCGCGCGCGCATGCGCAGGCTGCCGCGCCCCGACGCATAGGCGTCGGCGATGTCCTTCGGCTGCGAAATGATCTGGCCGCCGCCGGGAAAGTCCGGCCCCGGAACGAATTGCAGCAGGTCGGTCACCGTCGCCTTCGGGTTGCGGATCAGATGCAGCGCAGCCTGCGCCACCTCGCGCAGGTTGTGCGGCGGGATCTCGGTGGCCATGCCGACGGCGATGCCGGAGGCGCCATTGAGCAGCACCATCGGCAGTCGCGCCGGCAGCAGCACCGGTTCCCTGAAGGCGCCGTCGTAGTTGGGGGCGAAATCCACCGTGCCGCGGTCGAGTTCGCCCAGCAGCAGCTCGGCGATCGGCGTCAGCCGCGCCTCGGTATAGCGCATCGCCGCCGCGGAATCGCCGTCGCGCGAGCCGAAGTTACCCTGGCCGTCGATGAGCGGGTAGCGCAGCGAAAAGTCCTGCGCCACGCGCACCATGGCGTCGTACACGCTCTGGTCGCCGTGCGGATGGAACTTGCCGATGACGTCGCCGACGACGCGGGCGCTCTTCACCGGCTTGGCGCCGGCCTTCAGGCCCATCTCGTGCATGGCGTAGAGGATGCGCCGCTGCACCGGCTTCTGGCCGTCCTCGACGTGCGGCAGGGCGCGGCCGGTGACCACGCTCATGGCGTAGGTGAGGTAGGCGCGCTCGGCGTAGAGGTCGAGCGGCAGGGCGTCGTCGGGCATGGCCGGGGGCGGCGGGGGCGGATTCGCCGTGCCGCCGCCACTGACTTTGAGTTCCTCGAACATGTCGGGCGTTTCGTTGGCCATCAGACGTCGGCCTCCACTTCGTTGCCCTTCTCTTCCATCCAGCCGCGGCGGCCGGCGGATTCGCCCTTGGCCATCAGCAGGGTGAACATCTTCTTCGTTTCCTCTTCAGCACCTTCGCGCAGTACCACCGGCAGCACGCGCCGCGTGGCCGGATCCATGGTGGTCTCGCGCAACTGCTCGGGGTTCATCTCGCCGAGGCCCTTGAAGCGGCCGACCTCGACGGCGTCGGGGTTGACGCCCTCCTTCCTCAGGCGGTCGCGGATCGCCTCCAGTTCACCTTCGTCGAGGGCGTAGAGGCGCTTCGCCGGGCGCTTCTTGCCCGAGGCCGGCACGTCCACGCGATACAGCGGCGGCAGGGCGACATAGACATGGCCATGCGCGATCAGCTTCGGGAAGTGCCGGTAGAACAGCGTCAGCAGCAGCGTCTGGATGTGGGCGCCGTCGACGTCGGCGTCCGACATGATGACGGCCTTGCCGTAGCGCAGGCGGTCGAGCACGCTGTCCGGCGCGTCGGCCGGGTGCGGATCGACGCCGAGGGCCACGGCGATGTCGTGGATCTCGGCATTGGCGAAGAGGCGGTCGGGATCGACCTCGAAGGCATTGAGCACCTTGCCCCGCAGCGGCAGGATGGCCTGCGTCTCCTTGTTGCGTGCCATCTTGGCCGAGCCGCCGGCGGAGTCGCCCTCGACCAGGAACAGCTCGTTCTCGGCGAGGGTCTCGCTCTCGCAGTCGGAGAGCTTGCCCGGCAGCACGGCGACGCCGGAGGATTTCTTCTTTTCCACCTTCTGCGCCGTGCGCAGCCGCGCCTCGGCCTGCTTGATCGCCAGCTGGGCGATGGCCTTGCCCGCCTCGACGTGGTTGTTGAGCCAGATCTCGAGCGGGTCGCGGATCATCGTCGACACCAGCTTGACGGCCTCGCGCGAATTGAGCTTCTCCTTGACCTGTCCCTGGAACTGCGGGTCGAGGATGCGCGCGGAAAGGATGAAGCTCATGCGGCCACAGACGTCCTCCTGCTGCAGCTTGATGCCGCGCGGCAGCAGGGCGTGGTGCTCGATGAAAGACTTCACCGCCTCGAAGACGCCGGCGCGCAGGCCGGATTCGTGCGTGCCGCCGAGCGCGGTCGGAATCAGGTTGACGTAGGACTCGGTGCACACCGGCTCGACGAACCAGCCCAGCGCCCAGCCGGCGCCCTCTCCCTCGGCGAAGGTCTCGTCGTCGGCGGCGGCGAATTTCTCGCCTGTGTAGACCGGCGACACGGCGTCGACGCCGGCGCCGGCTTCCTCCAGGTAGCCCTGCAGGCCGAGCGGATAGCGCCAGGTCTTGGACGCCTCGCCCAGTTCGCTCTGCAACGTCACGGAGAGTCCTGGCAGCAGCACGGCCTTGGAGCGCAGCAGGCGCTCCAGTTCGGCGACCGGCAGGCGGGCGCTGTCGAAGTATTTCGGATCGGGCCAGGCGCGCACGCGCGTGCCGCTCTGGCGGCCGCAGGACTCGCCCGTTTCCAGCTCGGAAAACTTCTCGCCGTTTTCGGAAAAGACGACGTTGTGGATGCGGCCGTCGCGCCGCACCTCCACCTCGACGCGCGTCGACAGCGCGTTGGTGACGGCGACGCCGACGCCGTGCAGGCCGCCGGAGAAGGCATACGCGGACTGGCCGGATTTCTTGTCGAACTTGCCGCCGGCGTGCAGGCGCGTGAACGCCAGCACCACCACCGGCACCTGCTCCTCGGGATGCGGGCCGACGGGAATGCCGCGACCGTCGTCCGCGACCGTCACCGAGCCGTCCCGGTGCAGCGTGACCTGGATGTGCTTCGCGAAGCCGGCCAGCGCCTCGTCGGCGGCGTTGTCGATGACTTCCTGGATGACGTGCATCGGCGAGTCGGTGCGGGTGTACATCCCGGGCCGCTCGCGCACCGGCTCCAGCCCCTTCAGCACGCGGAAGGAGGACTCGTCGTAGGCGGAAATCTTCTTGTTCATTGAATGGTTCTCATGTCCCCGTCGCAAGGCAGGCGGACATCATGCCACCGCCGCAGGCTCATGGCATGCGCCAGGCCGGGCATTCCATCGAAGGGAGATTGGGGTGGACGACGGGACTCGAACCCGCGACAACTGGAATCACAATCCAGGACTCTACCAACTGAGCTACGTCCACCACTGAAGCCTGGGGCTGGCGCGCCCGACAGGACTCGAACCTGTAACCCCCGGCTTAGAAGGCCGGTGCTCTATCCGGTTGAGCTACGGGCGCCTGTCGATAAATCACGCCATGTTGCTGGTCGGGGTGAGAGGATTCGAACCTCCGACATCCTGGTCCCAAACCAGGCGCGCTACCGGGCTGCGCTACACCCCGAAGACGCGGCATTCTACTCGGGCACCCCCCATAGGTCAATCGAATCAACAGGCTCCGAATTACTGCTTGCGACCCCTGCGCATTTCTGATATTAAAGCGGCTTTTCCCGAGAATCCGGGTCCGGAAAAATGGCTGAAGACATCCTCCACAAGCAGTTCCCTCCCTATGTCGCCAAGAAGGGCGAGGAGTACATGAACAAAAAGCAGCTCAAGCACTTCCGCGTCATTCTGGAGACGCTGAAGGACGAACTGCTGCAGGACATCGAGCGCACGGTTCATACCATGCAGGATGAGGCGACCGTCTTCGCCGACCCCAACGACCGCGCCAGCCAGGAGTCCGACATCGCCCTGGAACTGCGCAACCGTGACCGCGAACGCAAGCTGATCAAGAAGATCGACGAGGCCATCGGCCGCATCGATAAGGGCGAATACGGCTATTGCGATTCCTGTGGCGTCGAGATCGGCCTCAAGCGCCTGGAAGCCCGCCCCACCGCCACGATGTGCATAGATTGCAAAACGCTGGAGGAGTTGAGGGAGAAGCAAGTCGCCAAGTAGGTCTGGCTTCAGTCCGTCTGCGGCCCAGGCGATGGCCTGAAGGCCGCCCTGCGGAGAAAAAAAAGGACGCCGAAGCGTCCTTTTTTTGCTGCATCGAAAGCGCTTACTGCTGTTCCGGCACCGGGGCGGCTTCCGCGGCCGCCTTCATGGACAGGCGCACGCGGCCCTTCTCGTCGGCTTCCAGCACCTTGACGCGCACGGCCTGGCCTTCCTTGAGGTAGTCGGAGACCTGGTTCACCCGTTCGTTGGCGATCTGCGAGATGTGCAGCAGGCCATCCTTGCCCGGCAGGATCTGCACGATGGCGCCAAAGTCGAGCAGGCGCAGTACGGTACCGTCGTAGACCCGGCCGACTTCGACCTCGGCGGTGATGTCCTCGATGCGCTTCTTCGCCAGGGCGCCGGCCTCGGCACTGACCGAAGCGATGGTCACGGTGCCGTCGTCGTTGATGTCGATGACGGCCCCGGTCTCCTCGGTGAGGGCACGAATCACGGAACCGCCCTTGCCGATGACGTCGCGGATCTTCTCGGGATTGATCTTCATGGTGATGAGGCGCGGCGCGTAGGTGGAGATCTCGCCGGGCGTCACCATCGACTCCTTCATCAGTCCGAGGATGTGCATGCGGGCCGCGTTGGCCTGCGTCAGGGCGACCTGCATGATTTCCTTGGTGATGCCCTGGATCTTGATATCCATCTGCAGGGCGGTGACGCCGTTGTCGGTACCGGCCACCTTGAAGTCCATGTCGCCGAGATGGTCTTCGTCGCCGAGGATGTCGGTCAGCACGGCGAAACGGTTGCCTTCCTTGATGAGGCCCATGGCGATGCCGGCCACATGAGCCTTCAAGGGCACGCCGGCATCCATCAGCGCCAGCGAACCGCCGCAGACGGAAGCCATGGAACTGGAGCCGTTCGACTCGGTGATCTCGGAGACAATCCGCATCGAGTAGCTGAATTCCTCGGGTGATGGCAACACCGCCAGCAGGGCGCGCTTGGCCAGTCGGCCATGGCCGATTTCACGGCGCTTGGGCGTGCCGACGCGGCCCGCCTCGCCGGTGGCGTAGGGCGGCATGTTGTAGTGGAGCATGAAGCGGTCGCGGGACTCGCCCTGCAGCGCGTCGATGATCTGCTCGTCGCGTCCCGTGCCCAGCGTGGCCACCACCAGCGCCTGTGTCTCGCCGCGGGTAAACAGCGCCGAACCGTGGGTGCGCGGCAGCACCCCGTGGCGGATCGATATGGGGCGCACGGTGCGGGTGTCGCGTCCGTCGATGCGCGGCTCGCCGTCGAGGATCTGGTTGCGCACGATCTTCGCTTCCAGGTCGAAGAAGATGTTCTTGACATGGTTGATCTCGGTCGGCCCGAGCGGGGTCTCGGCGGCCTGGGAGACCGCCTCGATGACGCGCTTGCGCAATTCGCCGACCTTCTGCATGCGCAACTGCTTCTGGGTAAGCTTGTAGGCATCGCGCAGATCGGCTTCGGCCAGTTCGGACACCTTGGCGATGAGCGCCTCGTCCCGCGCAGGCGGCTGCCAGTCCCACTCGGGCTTGCCGGCGACTTCCACCAGTTCGTTGATGGCGTTGATGGCCGCCTGCATCTGCTCATGGCCGAAGACCACGGCGCCGAGCATGACCTCTTCCGAAAGCTCCTGCGCCTCGGACTCGACCATCAGCACGGCGGACGCCGTGCCGGCAACGACCAGATTGAGCCGGCTATCCTTGAGTTTGGATATTTCCGGGCACAGGACGTACTGGCCGTCGATGTAGCCGACGCGGGCGGCACCGATCGGGCCGTTGAAGGGAATGCCGGAAATCGACAGGGCGGCCGAGACGCCGATCATGGCCGGGATGTCGGGATCGACCTCGGGGTTGCTCGACAGCACGGTGACGATCACCTGCACGTCGTTGTAGAGACCGTCCGGGAAGAGCGGACGGATCGGACGGTCGATCAGGCGGCAGGTGAGGATCTCCTTCTCCGAAGGGCGGCCCTCCCGCTTGAAAAAGCCGCCGGGAATGCGGCCCGCGGCATAGACCTTCTCCATGTAATCGACGGTGAGCGGGAAGAAGTCCTGGCCGGGCTTCGGTTCCTTGGCGGCGACCACGGTGGCGAGCACCACGGTCTCGTCCATGTTGACCAGGACGGCGCCGTGCGCCTGGCGCGCGATTTCGCCGGTTTCCAGCGTAACGGTGTGCGCACCGTAGGAAAAGCTTTTCTTGGTTGCAGTAAGCAAGGGACTATCCTTTCAATCAGCAGGGGACGGGCACGGCCGTCCCGAAAAAAGACAAAGCCGGCGCGCCCGTCGCGGGCGTCGCCGGCAGATCCGCTACGGAGCGGGGCTCATGCAATTCGCCGCGTTACTTGCGCAGGCCGAGGCGCTCGATCAGCGCCCGATAGCTGTCGGCATTCGTGCGCTTGAGGTAATCGAGCAGCTTGCGGCGCTGGCTCACCATGCGCAGCAGGCCACGGCGCGAGTGATGATCCTTGACGTGTTCCTTGAAGTGACCGGTCAGGTCGTTGATGCGGTTGGTCAGCAGCGCGATCTGCACTTCGGGCGAGCCGGTATCGCCTTGCGCGCGCTGGTAATCGGCCACGACTTTGGCCTTGTCGGCGGTAGTGAATGCCATTTCGGTTTTCTCTCAAACTCGGTTGAAGGCAGGTGCCGCCCCGGTTTGATAGAGCACTGCACCCGATGGGTTCCCGCTCGGCTTCCTTCGAGCGAAGCCGAGCATTATACCTGCGCCCTCCTCCGCAGGCAATAACGGCCCCGTCACTCGGGCGCAGTCGCAATCAGGCGGACCGGCGCCAGCCGCCCATCGGGACCGGCATGTCCGAGCCCGAGGAAGCGACCGCCGTCGTCATAGACGCGTACCCGCCCCTCGAGCGTCCCCCACCCGGCCAGCGTCTGGCCATGGCCGAAGCGCTGCGCAGCGACTCCATCCAGGTCAAGCCGGGGCAATGACGACAGCAATGCGTCAGCCGGCAGCAGCAGGCTCTCCCTGGCCTCCGGCGACATCGATGCCAATGCCTCCAGTGCGACGGCCTGCTCCAGGCGCAGGCTGCCGATGCGGATCCGCCGCAGGGCGGTCAGGTGTCCGCCGCAACCGAGTGCCTCGCCAATGTCCTGCGCAAGCGTGCGGACATAGGTTCCTTTGCTGCAATCCACGTCGAAAACCAGTTCATCTCCGGCGAACGCGCGCAGATCGAGCGAATGGATGATCACCTCCCTTGGTGTCCGTACAAGTTCGATTCCCTGCCTGGCATACTCGTAAAGCGGACGTCCGTTGCGCTTCAGGGCGGAATGCATGGGGGGCACTTGCAGAATTTCGCCGCGAAAGCGGGCCAGGACCGACGCCACCTGTTCGCGGGTGACCGCCACGGGCCGTGTCTCCAGCACCCGGCCTTCGGCATCCGAGGTATCGGTACGCAGGCCGAGCCGAACGGTTGCCGCATAGCGCTTGTCGGCGTGAAGCAGTTCGCCGGCAAACTTGGTCGCCTCGCCGAAGCAAAGCGGCAGCAGGCCGGTTGCCATCGGATCGAGTGTGCCGGTATGGCCTGCCTTGGCCGCGCTGAACAGCCACCGGGCCTTCTGCAGGGCGGCATTCGAGGTCATGCCGGGCGGCTTGTCGAGCAGCAGGACGCCGTCGATGCGGCGCCGCTTCGTCGCGGTTGTTTTCATGGCCTCCGGCAAACCTGCCGCGGGTTACGCGGATAATCGCGGTTGGCGTCCGAAACCGTCTGCGGAAATCCGCGCAATCCGCATGCTCCGCAGCTCAGTTTTTTTCGCTTTTCCTGTCGGCAGCTACCGCCTCGTCTATGAGGCGGGATAGCCGATCGCCCCGTTCGACCGATTCGTCGAAGACGAAATGCAGTTCTGGCAGGGTATGAATGCGGATGCGACGGCCCAGTTCCCGCCGCAGGAAGCCGGAGGCGGCGCGCAGGCCGGCCTCGACCTCCTGGCGCGCACCGTCCTCGGCAAGGGTCGTGTAGAAAATCTTGGCGTGGGCATAGTCCGGCGTCAGATCGACGCCCGTCAAGGTAACCAGACCGACGCGCGGATCCTTCAGTTCCAGCCGGATCAGTTCAGCCAGTTCGCGCTGCACCTGCTCGGCGATGCGGCTGCTGCGGGAAAACTCCTTCGGCATGGGCCGTCTGTTCCTACAGCGTCCGCGCCACTTCCTGGATCTCGAAGACCTCGAGCTGGTCCTTTTCCTGGATGTCGTTGTAGTTCTTCAGCGAAAGGCCGCACTCGAAGCCGGCTTTGACCTCGCGCACGTCGTCCTTGAAACGCTTGAGCGAATCCAGTTCACCGGTCCAGATCACTACGTTGTCGCGCAGCAGGCGCACCTGCGAGCCGCGGCGCACGAGGCCGTCCAGCACATAGCAGCCTGCCACCGAGCCGACCTTGGAGATGCGGAACACCTGGCGGATTTCCACCGTGCCGATGACGCTTTCCTTCTTCTCGGGAGAGAGCATGCCGGACATGGCTGCCTTCACTTCGTCCACGGCGGCGTAGATGATGTTGTAGTAGCGGATATCCACGCCGAGGCTCTCGGCCAGCTTGCGCGTCTGGGCGTCAGCGCGCGTGTTGAAGCCGATGATGACGGCCTTGGAGGCGGAGGCAAGGTTGACGTCGGATTCGCTGATGCCGCCCACTGCGGCATGGATGATGTTGACCTTGACCTCGTCGGTGGAGAGCTTCTGCAGGGCATGGGCCAGCGCTTCCTGCGAGCCCTGCACATCGGCCTTGACGATGAGCGGCAGGGACTTCACCTCGCCTTCGCCCATCTGCTCGAACATGTTTTCCAGCTTGGCGGCCTGCTGCCTCGCCAGCTTGACGTCGCGGAACTTGCCCTGGCGGAACAAGGCGATCTCGCGCGCCTTGCGCTCCTCGGCCAGCGCCATCGCCTCGTCGCCGGCCATCGGGACGTCGGAAAGGCCCTGGATCTCCACGGGGATGGAGGGGCCGGCCGCGTCGATGGACTTGCCGTTCTCGTCGAGCATGGCGCGAACGCGACCATAGACGGCCCCGGCCAGCAGGATATCGCCGCGCCTGAGCGTGCCGGACTGCACCAGGACCGTCGCCACCGGACCCTTGCCCTTGTCGAGGCGGGACTCGATGACGAGGCCCTTGGCCAAGGTTTCCCTCGGCGCCTTCAGCTCAAGCACCTCGGCTTGCAGCAGCACCTGCTCGAGCAGATCGTCGATGCCCTGGCCGGTTTTCGCGGAAACCTGCACGAAGGGCGAATCGCCGCCGTACTCCTCCGGGACCACGCTTTCCGCCACCAGTTCCTGCTTGACGCGCTCCGGGTTGGCCTCCGGCTTGTCGATCTTGTTCACGGCCACCACCAGCGGTACGTTGGCGGCCTTGGCGTGATGGATGGCTTCCCGGGTCTGCGGCATGACGCCATCGTCGGCCGCCACCACCAGGATGACGATGTCGGTGGCCTTGGCACCGCGGGCACGCATGGCGGTGAATGCCTCATGGCCCGGCGTGTCGAGAAAGGTGACCATGCCGCGCGGCGTCTCGACGTGGTAGGCGCCGATGTGCTGGGTGATGCCGCCTGCTTCGCCATGAGCGACGCGGGCCTTGCGAATATGATCGAGCAGCGAGGTCTTGCCATGGTCGACGTGACCCATGACCGTCACCACCGGGGCACGCGGCGCCAGCACCACATCCACATGTTCCTGTTCGGCTTCGGCGAGCATTGCGTCGGGGTCGTCGAGCTTGGCGGCCTTGGCGACATGGCCCATTTCCTCGACCACGATCATCGCCGTTTCCTGGTCCAGCACCTGGTTGATGGTCACCATGGAACCCATCTTCATCATGGTTTTGATGACCTCGGCGGCCTTGACGGCCATCTTGTGCGCCAGATCGGCGACGGAAATGGTTTCCGGCACCAGCACTTCCCGCACGATGGGCTCAGCCGACATCTGCGCCGAGGCATGCTCCTCATGATGCTGGTGTCGGTGGCGTCCGCCGCCCTTGGCGCCACGCCAGCCGGAGGCGCCGCCGGTATCGCCTCGCGTCTTGATGGCGCGCTTCCTGGCGGCTTCCTCCCGCCAGGCCGTGGTCGCCTTCTTCTGTTTTTCGTCCTTCTTGTCGGGCTTGCCTGCCGGCTTGTGCAACGTGCCGCTGGTGGCGGGCGCGGCGGCCTCCTGCCCCTTGGTCTTTTCCGCCTCGACAGCCGCCTGCTGCGCCACCTGGCGCTCCTCGGCCTCCTGCCTGGCCTTGATCTCGCGCTCCTGCTTTTCCTTGAGTTCCGCGGCCTGGCGCGCCATCAGTTCGGATTGCTTTTGCGATTCCTGTTCGCGCAGCTTGGCCTGCTCGGCGTCAACAACCGGCTGGGGCGCAGCGGATGGTGCCGGCGCGGCGGCTTCGACTTCCTGGGTCTCGTCGCGCTTGACGAAAACGCGCTTCTTGCGCACCTCCACCTGGATGGTGCGCGCCTTGCCGGTGGCGTCGGCCTTCTTGATCTCCGTGGTCTGCTTGCGCGTCAGCGTGATCTTCGACTTGCTCTCCGTTCCGCCATGCGATTTGCGCAGGTAGTCGAGCAGCTTGGTCTTGTCGGCATCGCTGAGCATATCGGTCTCGCCCTGCTTGCCCACGCCTGCCTTGGCGAGTTGCTCAAGCAGCGCGGATGCCGGCATTTTCAGCTCGTTGGCGAATTGGCTTACGCTCGTCTGTGCCATGTCGGCTCCTTACTCGAACCAGTGCGCACGCGCCGTGGTGATCAGATTCCTGGCCCGCTCGTCTTCGATGCCGGTCAACTCGACCAGTTCATCGACCGCCAGGTCGGCCAGATCGTCGCGGGTGCGGATGGCGGCCCGTGCCAGCTTGGCCGCCAGTGGCTTGTCCATGCCATCGAGGCCGAGCAGGTCATCGGCAACGTTCTCCAGCTGTTCCTCGTCCACGATCGCCTCCGTCAGCAGGACGTTGCGGGCGCGGTTGCGCAGCTCGTTCACCGTGTCCTCGTCGAAGGCCTCGATTTCCAGCATCTCGTTGAGGGGTACGTAGGCAATCTCCTCGACGGTGGAAAATCCCTCCTCGATGAGGATGTCTGCGACCTCCTCGTCAACGTCAAGCTTTTCCATGAAGAGCTTGCGGATCGAGCCGTGCTCTTCCTCGGACTTCTTCTGGGACTCTTCGACCGTCATCAGGTTGATGGCCCAGCCGGTCAGCTCGGAAGCCAGGCGCACGTTCTGGCCGGAGCGGCCGATGGCGATGGCGAGGTTGTCCTCGTCCACCACCACGTCCATGCTGTGCTTCTCCTCGTCCACCACGATGCTGCTGACGTCGGCAGGTGCCAGTGCGCCGATGACGAACTGGGCCGGATCGGCGGACCAGAGGATGATGTCGACACGTTCTCCGGCCAGCTCGTTGGTAACCGCAGTAACGCGCGAACCGCGCATGCCGACGCAGGTGCCGATCGGATCGACGCGCGGGTCGTTGGATTTGACGGCGATCTTGGCGCGGACGCCGGGGTCGCGGGCCGCAGACTTGATCTCCAGCAGACCGTCTTCCATTTCCGGCACTTCCAGCTCGAACAGCCTGATGATGAATTCCGGCGCGGTGCGCGACAGGATCAGCTGGGGGCCGCGAGCGGCTCGGTCGATCTTCAGCAGATAGGCGCGGACGCGATCGCCGACACGCAGGTTCTCCTTCGGAATCATCTGGTCGCGCGGCAGCAGCGCCTCGATGCGGCCGGCTTCGATGATGGCATTGCCGCGCTCGATGCGCTTGACCGTGCCGGTGACGAGGTGTTCCTTGCGTTCGAGGAAGTCGCTCAGCACCTGCTCGCGTTCGGCATCGCGTATCTTCTGCAGGATGACCTGCTTGGCGGCCTGGGCGCCGATGCGGCCGAAGTCGATCGGCTCGAGCTGTTCCTCGATGAACTCGTCGACCTGGATGTCCGGCATCTCCTCCTGGGCCTGGGAAAGGGCGATCTGTGCATTTGGATTTTCCACCGCCTCGTCGGGCACGACCTGCCAGCGACGGAAGGACTCGAACTCGCCGGTCTCCTGGTCGATGGCGACGCGCACGTCGGCTTCCTCGTTGACGCGCTTCTTGGTGGCGGAAGCCAGGGCCGACTCAAGGGCCGCGAAGACGATGTCCTTGGCGACGTTCTTTTCGCGCGACAGGGCATCCACCAGCAGCAGCATCTCTTTGCTCATTTCTTCCTCCAACCCATTCCTTGACTCAGAACTTCAGGTTCGGCACCAGGCGGGCCTTGTCCACTTGATCCAGTTCGAATACATGTGTCGCGCCATCGCATACCAACCGCAGCCGGCCTTCCTCGACGCCGGCCAGCACGCCGGTGAAGTTGCGCTGGCCATTCACCGCCAGGCGCAGGCGGACCTGCGCCTCCTGCCCGGTGAAGCGGACAAAATCCGCCTCCTTCCTCAGCGGCCGGTCGAGACCCGGCGAGGACACCTCCAGCCGGTCGTAATCGATGTTCTCGACCGCGAACAGTCGGGTCAGATGGTTGCTCACCGCAGTGCAGTCGTCGATCGTCACACCGTTCGGGCTGTCGATGAAGACGCGCAGCAGACGCGCGCGCGGGCTGGTCTCGAAATCCACCAGTTCGTAGCCCAGGCCCGCGACCGCCTGCTCGATGACCTTCTGCAATTCCATCTGCGTCGCACAAATAAAAAATGGGCGAAACGCCCATCCCAGCCGTCCCCAAGCCCTTCCGACTGACAACGACGGAACGGCCCGGAACCAGAAAACCTGCGGATTATAGCAGAGGACGCCGGCAGGAATCAAACACTTGCCGGGAATGCGTCATTTCGGCAGGACCTTCAGCAGCGCCCGCACTTCCTCCTCGGCCAGTTCATGCGACATTCCCCGCTTCAGGCGCGGCGACAGTGAAATCGGTCCAAAGCGTACGCGGATCAGGCGGCTTACCTGCACGCCGATGGCCTCGAACAATCGTCGCACCTCGCGATTGCGGCCTTCGTTGAGCGTGACGTGATACCAGCGATTGGTGCCTTCGCCGCCGCGCGACACGAGCGTGCTGAAATGCGCCTCGCCATCCTCCAGCGCGATCCCGTCGAGCAACGCCTCCGTCTGTTCCGGCTGCAGCTCGCCGACGACGCGCACGGCGTACTCGCGTTCCATCTCGTAGCGCGGATGCATCAGGCGGTTGGCCAGCTCGCCGCTGCTGGTGAAAATCAGCAGCCCTTCGGTGTTGAAATCGAGCCGGCCGACATTCACCCAGCGGCCGCCGCCGATGCGCGGCAACCTGTCGAAAACGCTGGGCCGGCCCTCCGGGTCGTCGCGCGAAACGATCTCGCCCTCCTGCTTGTGGTAGAGGAGGACACGCGGAGTGCGCTGGGCGAACTTCAGGTTGACCGGCTTGCCGTTGACCTTCACGCGGTCCTGCGGGCCGATGCGCTGTCCGACATGGGCAGGCTTGCCATTCACGCTGACGCGGCCGGCGACAATCCAGTCCTCCAGCTCGCGGCGCGAACCGAGGCCGGCCTGGGCCAGCATCTTGTGCAATTTTTGCGGCTCGGCCTGGACGACGTGGCGCTCGGCCTGGCTGCGGCGTCCGCCGGCAGGCCTGTCCTGGGTGTTGCCACGTCCGCCTTGCGGCCGGCGCGGCATTCCCTCCCGCCCCTGTTCGCCGCCCTTGGCGGCCGGCGGCCGGAAGGGGCTACGCTTGCGCAGCGTCGGCAAGGTCCATCACCCGTTCGATCTCGGTCAGCGGCGGCAGCTCGGCCAGGCTGCGCAGTCGCAGGTCGTCGAGGAAGCGCTTGGTCGTGGCATACAGCGCAGGGCGCCCCGGCGTGTCGCGATGGCCGACGGTGTCGATCCAGCCGCGGCCTTCCAGTACCTTCAGCACGTTGGGGGTAACGGCAACGCCGCGGATGTCCTCGATGTCGCCGCGTGTCACCGGCTGCCGGTAGGCAATGATGGCCAGCGTCTCCAGCACGGCGCGCGAATAGCGCGGCGGCTTCTCGTTCTTGAGGCGATCGAGATAGACCTGATATTCCGGCCGGGTCTGGAAGCGCCAGCCGCTGGCCAGTTGCACCAGTTCGATGCCGCGGCCGGACCATTCGGTGCGCAAGTCGTTGAGCAGCACCCGCCAGGTGTCGTCGTCGAACTCGTCATCGAACAGCTTTTTCAGGTCGGACAGCGGCAGCGGGTCCGATGCCGCCAGCAGGGCGGTCTCCAGGATGCGCTTGTATTCCTCAGGCGTGTACGGTTGGGACGTCGACATCGTTCGGTCCTGTTTCGGATTGGGCCAATTTTACATAGATCGGCGCGAACACCTCGCGCTGGGTGACTTCGACCAGGCGCTCGCGCACGAGCTCCAGCACGGCGAGGAAATTCACCACCAGCCCGGCCACGCCGAGCGTGAGGTCGAACAGTTCGGCGAACTCGAGGTAGGCGTTGCCCTGCAGCTTGCGCAAAACGATGCTCATGTGCTCGCGCACGGACAGCTCCTCGCGCCGCACCTTGTGGTGCTGCGTCATCCTGGCGTGCTTCATGAGGGACAGCCAGGCCACCTGCAAGTCGTGCAGGCTGACGTCGGGCAGGCGCTCGCCCACCTCGTCGCTGATCCAGACCGATACCCACCGGTAGTCGCGCATCGCCTGCGGCAGCGCGTCAACCCTGGCCGCGGCGGCCTTCATCTGCTCGTACTCCAGCAGGCGCCGCACCAGTTCGGCGCGCGGATCGAGCGCCTCTTCCTCCTCGACCTTCTTCGGCCGCGGCAACAGCATGCGCGACTTGATCTCCAGCAACATGGCGGCCATGAGCAGGTACTCGGCGGCCAGTTCCAGGTTGCGCGCCCGCATCGCCTCGACATACACGAGATATTGCGCCGTGAGCGGTGCCATCGGGATGTCGAGGATGTTGATGTTGGCCTTGCGGATCAGATACAGCAGCAGATCGAGCGGCCCCTCGAAGGACTCGAGATAGACCTCCAGCGCGTCTGGCGGAATGTAGAGGTCCTTCGGCATCTCCGGCATCGGCTCGCCGTAGAGCTTGGCGACGTGCGCGGACTCCTGCGCGGGGCCGGCGGTCTCTTCCTTGATCGGATCCGGTTCCATGCTGCAATCAGGCTACGGTATAGGCGCCGGTGCCGATGGCGATCAGTTCGCCGGCATCGTTGTGCAGCTCCATGCGCGTCACCGCCACCTTGTTGCCGGTGCGCAGGATGCTGCCCTTGGCCTCGAACCACTGGCCGAGGCCCGGTCGCAGGTAATCGACGCGCATGTCGATGGTGCCGATGCGGGCAAAACGCTGCAGGCGTTCCTCGACCGGCTCGTCACGCAGCTTTCGCTGCAGGCCGAGGAAAGCCGTCAGGCCGCCGCAGACGTCGATCACCGAGGAGATGACACCGCCGTGAAGATTCCCGCGCATGTAGTTGCCGATCAGTTCCGGCCGCATGGCGAAGCGCAGCACCGGCGTTTCCTCCGCAAGCGAAACCACGTCCAGGCCGAGCACCTTGTTGAAGGGGATCTTCTCGGCGAACACTTCGTGGATCGCGGCCAGCAGCATGGCCTCGGCATCCTTGGCGTGATGCGACATGCTGTTCCTCACGCGTAGTTCACTCCGACCGCCTCGCGCACGTCACGCATGGTTTCGGCGGCGAGCTTGCGCGCCCGCTCGCAGCCGTCGGCGATGATGTTGCGCACCAGGGCCGGATCGTCGATATAGGCCTGCGCCCGCTCGTGCATCGGCTCCTGCTCCTTCAGCACGGCGTCGATCACCGGATGCTTGCACTCGATGCAGCCGATGCCGGCGCTGCGGCAGCCCTGCTGCACCCATTGCTTGGTGGCTTCGTCGGAATACACCAGATGGAATTGCCAGACCGGGCATTTTTCCGGATCGCCCGGATCGGTGCGACGCACGCGGGCCGGATCGGTCTGCATGGTGCGGATCTTTTTCGTCACCGAGTCGGCGCTCTCGCGCAGGAAAATGGTGTTGTTGTAGGACTTCGACATTTTCTGTCCGTCGAGGCCGGGCATTCTGGCCGCCTCCGTCAGAAGCGCATCCGGCTCGACCAGGATCATCTTGCTGCCGCCTTCGAGGTAGCCGAACAGCCGCTCGCGGTCGTCCGTCGTCAGGTTCTGCGCTTCCTCGAGCAGGGCGCGGCCGCGCTCCCGCGCCTGATGGTCGCCCTCCTGCTGGAAGCGCGTGCGCAGCGCCTCGTACTCACTGGCGCGTTTGTCGCCGAGCAGCTTCACGGCGGCGCTCGCCCTGGCTTCGAAATCCGGCTCGCGGCCATATAGGTGGTTGAAGCGGCGCGCGATTTCGCGGGAAAACTCGATGTGCGGCACCTGGTCCTCACCGACCGGAACGCGGTTGGCACGGTAGATCAGGATGTCGGCGGACTGCAGCAGCGGATAGCCGAGGAAGCCGTAGGTCGACAGGTCCTTGTGCTCCAGTCGCTCCTGCTGGTCCTTGTAGGTCGGCACGCGTTCGAGCCAGCCCAGCGGCGTCATCATCGAGAACAGCAGATGCAATTCCGCATGCTCCGGCACGCGGGACTGGATGAACAGCGTCGCCTGCGCGGGGTCGACGCCCGCCGCCAGCCAGTCGATGACCATCTCCCAGGTGTTCTCCACGATGGTGCCGGGCTCGTCGTAGGCCGTCGTCAGGGCATGCCAGTCGGCGACGAAGAACAGGCAGGGGTACGTGCTTTGCAGCTTGACCCAGTTCTTGAGGACGCCGTGATAGTGGCCGAGGTGCAGGCGCCCGGTGGGGCGCATGCCGGAAAGGACTCGTTCTGCGTACATTGGATGACGGTCTAGAGTTGGAAAATAACGGCCAGCAGTTGGCGGAAGCCCACCACCAGCGGCCACAGGATGGTGCCGAGTATATCGGTGAACAGCAATACCAGCAGGATCGCCAGCCCGTAAGGCTCGATCCGCGAGAACTGCCAGGCCAGGCGATGCGGCAACAGGCTGACGGCAATGCGTCCGCCGTCCAGCGGCGGGATGGGGAGCAGGTTGAGCAGCATGAGGACGGCGTTGATCTGGATGCCAGCCAGGGCCATCTTGAGCATCGGCACCGTGTACAAGTTTTCCGGCGCGATGGCGGCAAGCTTGTACAGGGCCGCCCAGCCGACGGCCATCAGCAGGTTGGTACCCGGCCCGGCTGCGGCCACCCACAGCATGTCCCGCTTGGGGTTTCGCAGTCGGGCAAAATCCACCGGCACCGGCTTGGCCCAGCCGAACAGCATGGCGCTGCCGCCGAAATTCATCGAGGCGATCAAGATCGCCCCCGGCACCAGAATGGTGCCGACCGGGTCGACATGACGCAGCGGGTTCAGGCTGATGCGCCCGGCCAGATAGGCGGTCGGGTCGCCGAAATGCCGCGCCACATAGCCGTGAGCAGCTTCATGCAGGGTAATGGCGAGCAGGACCGGAATGGCGTAGATCGCCAGTGTCTGGATCAGGTTGTCCATGTCGGGGAATCGAAATAAGCCGGCAATTCTACCAGACCGGCTACCCCCGCCCTAAGCCAGCCCGAGAGGCTCCAGCGGCCCGCTGCCGGCGCGCACCAGTGCCGGCGCCGGGCCGGTCAGGTCGACCACCGTGGTCATTTCCAGCCCGCAGGCACCGGCTTCGATGACCAGATCGATGCGCTTCTCCAGGCGCTCGCGGATTTCCTCCGGGTCGTTCAGCGGCAGGTCATCGCCCGGCAGCATCAGCGTCGAGGTCAGCATCGGTTCGTTCAGATCTTGCAGCAGCGCCAGCGGCAGGGGGTGGGCCGGCACGCGCAGGCCAATTGTCTTGCGCTTCGGATGCAGGATCCGGCGCGGCAGTTCCTTGGTGCCCTCCAGGATGAAGGTATAGCTGCCCGGCGTGGTCGCCTTGAGCAGGCGGAACTGGGCGTTGTCCACCCGGGCGTAGGTGGCGATCTCGGAAAGGTCGCGGCACATCAGGGTGAAGTGGTGGCGCTCGTCAACCTCCCGGATGGCGCGGATGCGCGCCACGGCCCCGGCATCGCCGAGGTGGCAGCCGAGCGAATACGCCGCGTCCGTCGGGAAGGCCACGACGCCGCCGGCGCGGAGAATCTCGGCCGCCTGGCGGATCAGCCGCGGCTGCGGCTGCTCGGGGTGGACGGAAAAAAACTGGGCCATGGCCGGTTCAAACGAGGTCGCGCCAGATCGGCACGAGGTCGTCCGGCAACGGCGGCGTCATGCCGAGGTCGGCATGGCTCTCGACGGGGCCATGGAAGTCCGAGGCGACTGACGCCTTCAGGCCGAAATGCCGCGCCAGGCGGGCACATTCCTGGACTTCCTCCGGCGTATGCGCGCCGCAGGCCACCTCGATGCCCTGCCCGCCGAGGTCCTTGAACGCGCCGATGAAGCGGCGCAGTTCATCCCGTGCGACGCGATAACGCAGCGGATGCGCCAGCACCGCCACGCCGCCGGCGTCGCCGATCCAGCGCAGCGCGTCCTCCACCGACGCCCATTCGTGCGGCACATAGCCGGGCTTGCCCTTGGCGAGGTAGTGGTCGAATACGCGCTTGAAGTCGGGCGAGATCTTCCGCTCGACGAGGAAGCGGGCGAAATGGGCGCGGCTGATGATCGAGGCCTTTTCGGCATAGCGCGCGGCACCCTCGTAGGCGCCATGGATGCCGATTTTCTCCAATTCGTCGGCGATACGATGGGCACGGCCGTCGCGGCCGTCGCGGATCGTCTTCAGGCCGGCGACAAGCTCGGGCTGCTTCGGATCGATGCCGAGGCCGACGACATGGAAACTGGCATCGTCGCGCCAGGACACCGAAATCTCGCTGCCGTCGAGGAAACGCAGGCCGCGCGCCTCGAAAGCGGCGCGCGCCTCGGCCAGCCCGGCGACGTCGTCGTGGTCGGTCAGGGCGAGCAGCTCCACGCCCCTGTCGGCGGCGCGGCGCGCCACCTCCGCCGGCGGCAGCAGGCCGTCGGAAACGTTTGAATGGCAATGCAGGTCCGCTTTCATAATGGCGATATTACCCGAGGAAATCTTCCAGCAGCGCCGCCAGCCGCATCGGCTGGTCGTGGTGCAGCATGTGGCCACAGTCCTCGAGCACTTCCTCGCGCAGGTCGCGGAAGCTCGCCAGGCGCGCGGCGTAGTCCGCCGCCCGGCCGGAAAATTCCTTGTAGAGGGCCGAGTCGCGCGCCACCACCCACAACACCGGCGCCGTCACCGCGCGCCAGCAGGCCCTGGCTTCCTCGAAGCGGTAGAGCAGCGGACTCACGACGCGATGCCAGGGGTCGGCGGCATAGCCAATGCGTCCGTCGGGCCGCCGCTGCGAGAAATTCGCCGCCAGGAAATCCGCCTGCGTCTGTGTCAGACGCGGGTTGTCGCGCATCAGCCGCGCAGCGAACTCGCCGAGGTCGGCGTAGTCGCGCAGGGTGGCGCCGGCCTTGTCCTGGTCGAGCCACTTGGCGTAGCGGCCCGGCGCCTGCGCCGGCTCGGTCGGGTGCAGGCCGAAACCCTCCAGGATCGCCAGCTTCGCCACCCGCGCCGGGCGCACGCCGGCATACAGGCCGACGACGTTGCCGCCCATGCTGTGGCCGACCAGGCGCACCGCTTCGTCCGGCGCGTAATGGTCGAGCAGTCGCTCGAGGTCGGCGAGGTAATCGGGAAACCAGTAAGGCGCGTTCAGCCATTCGGACTGGCCGAAGCCGCGCCAGTCGGGCGCGATGACGCGCCAGTCGCGCCCGAAGGCATCGACGAGGAACTGGAACGAGGCCGAGCAATCCATCCAGCCGTGCAGCAGGAACAGCTTCGGCGCCTCCGCCGGCCCCCACAGGCGCACGTGGGTTTTCAGGCCCCGAATCGTCAGGAATTCGGAAGTGCTTGATTTCATAAGTCGCGAATCATAACCGATGATTTCTCCTTGATTCCGGTATGTGCGCAAGCTATAGTCGCTCCGCTCGCGCGGGAGAGCGTGGCAAGGCAACAGGGCCACCGCCGAAGGCGCAACACCCGGAACCGCTCAGGCAAAAGGGCCGCGCAGCGAAGCACAAAATCTGGAGAGAGGCGGCATGCGCCGCCCACCGAAGGGGCACCCCGCCAGCGCGGGAATCTCTCAGGTACAAGGGACAGAGGGGTGAAGCGAAACCGCTTCGCCCCTTTTTCATTGCGCTAAAGAACTCGAACGACGCAACCCAAGTACTTATGCCAAAACAAACTCCGCTGTACGCAGCCCACGTCCGCCTTGGCGGCAAGATGGTCGACTTCGCCGGCTGGGACATGCCGCTGCATTACGGCTCCCAGGTCGAGGAGCACCACCTCGTGCGCCGCGATGCCGGCATGTTCGACGTCTCGCACATGCTGTGCCTGGACCTCGAGGGCGCCGGCGCCCATGACCTGCTGCACAAGCTCGTCGCCAACAACGTCGACAAGCTGACCGTGCCCGGTCGCGCCCTCTACTCCTGCATGCTCAACCCGCAGGGCGGCGTCATCGACGACCTGATCGTCTACTTCTTCCGGCCGGATTTCTACCGTGTCGTCGTCAATGCCGGCACCGCCGACAAGGACCTTGCCTGGATCATGCAGCATGCCGGGAGCGTTGCGGTAAATCCGCGCCGCGACCTCGCCATGATTGCCGTGCAGGGGCCGAACGCCCGCCCCAAGGCCTGGGCCGCACTGCCCGGCTCGGAGGCCGCCAGCAGCGGACTGAAGCCCTTCCACGCCGCCTGGTTCGGCGACGTGCTGGTCGCCCGCACCGGCTACACCGGCGAGGACGGCTTCGAACTGATGATTCCCGCCGGGCGCGCCGAAGCGACCTGGAACGCCCTGCTCGAAGCCGGCGTCAAGCCAGCCGGCCTCGGCGCGCGCGACACCCTGCGCCTGGAAGCCGGCATGCCCCTCTACGGCCAGGACATGGACGAGCGGACCTCGCCGCTGGAAGCGGGGCTGGCGTGGACGGTCGATCTGGCCGCGCCGCGCGATTTCATCGGAAAGTCAGTCCTCGCAGGACGGCGGCCCGACAGGCAGACCCTCGGCCTGCTGCTCACCGACAAGGGCGTTCTGCGCGCCCACCAGAAAGTGTTCACCGCGCAAGGCGAGGGCGAGATCACCAGCGGCACCTTCTCGCCGAGCATGAGCCGCTCGATCGCCCTGGCGCGCCTGCCCGCCGCCTGTGCGGTCGGCGACGTCGTCGAAGTGGAGATCCGCGACAAGCGCCTGAAGGCGACGGTGGTCAAGCCGCCCTTCGTGCGCAACGGCAAGGTTTTGGTACACGACAATTGATATCCAGGAGAAAAGCATGAACGTTCCCGCCGACCTGAAATACGCCCAGTCCCACGAGTGGGCGCGCCTTGCCGACGACGGCCTCGTCACCGTCGGCATCAGCGACCACGCCCAGGAAGCCCTCGGCGACATCGTCTTCCTCGAATTGCCCGAAGTCGGCCGCAAGGTGAGGGCCGGCGAGGAATGCGCCGTGGTGGAATCGGTGAAGGCCGCCTCCGACATCTACGCGCCGGTCGCCGGCGAGGTCGTCGCCGTCAACCAGGCCGCCGTCGACGCGCCCGAGTCGGTGAACCAGGACGCCTACGCCGCCTGGCTGTTCAAGCTGAAGCCGGACAATGCCGCCGACCTCGACGGCCTGCTCGACGCCGCCGCCTACCAATCGACCCTGTAGGTCGGGCTTCAGCCCGACTGCGGAATATGCTCAACCGAATTCGTCGGGCTGAAGCCCGACCTACAGCCCGACCTACGCGAACATGACAAGCCCCCTCCCCCTCTCTGCCCTCGAGCAGCGCGACGAGTTCATCGCGCGCCACATCGGACCGAATGCGGCCGAGACCGCCGCCATGCTGGCCGCCGTCGGCGCCGCCAGCCTCGACGAGCTGATCGGCCAGACCGTGCCGTCCTCGATCCGCCTGGCGCAGCCGCTGGCCATCCCCGCACCCCTGCGCGAGCACGAGGCGCTGGCGAAGCTGAAGGCCATCGCCGCGAAGAACGTCGTGAAGAAATCGCTCATCGGCATGGGCTATTACGACACCCTCCTGCCCAAGGTGATCCTGCGCAACCTGCTGGAGAACCCCGGCTGGTACACCGCCTACACGCCCTACCAGGCGGAGATCGCCCAGGGCCGGCTGGAGGCGCTGCTCAACTACCAGCAGATGGTGATCGACCTCACCGGCATGGAACTGGCCAACGCCTCGCTGCTGGACGAGGCCACAGCCGCGGCGGAAGCCATGACCATGGCGCGGCGCGCCTCGAAGTCGAAATCGAACGCCTTTTTCGTCGACGCCGCCTGCTTCCCGCAGACCCTCGACGTGGTGAAGACGCGCGCCGGCTTCTTCGGCTTCGAACTGATCGTCGGGCCGGCGGCCGATGCGCCGAAGCACGCAACCTTCGGCGCCCTGCTGCAGTATCCGAACGACACCGGCGAATGCGTCGATCTCACCGACGTCATCGCCAAGCTGAAAGTCAGCGGCTGCATCACGGCGGTCGCCAGCGACCTGATGGCCCTGGTGCTGCTGAAATCGCCGGGCGCCATGGGCGCCGACATCGCGCTCGGCTCCTCGCAGCGCTTCGGCGTGCCGATGGGCTTCGGCGGCCCGCACGCCGCCTTCTTCGCCACGAAGGACGAGCACAAGCGCGCCGTCGCCGGCCGCATCATCGGCGTCTCCATCGATGCGCGCGGCAAGCGCGCCCTGCGCATGGCGCTGCAGACGCGCGAGCAGCACATCCGCCGCGAAAAGGCCAACTCCAACATCTGCACCTCGCAGGTGCTGCTCGCCAACATCGCCGGCATGTACGCCGTGTATCACGGCCCGCAAGGGCTGAAGACCATCGCCGGGCGCATCCACCGCCTCACCGGCATCCTCGCCGCGGGATTGAAGGCGGGGGGGGTAAAGGTGCTGACGCAGCGCTGGTTCGACACGCTCCATGTCGAGACGACCGCGGAAGTGCCGGGCTTCAACCTGCGCCGCGTCTCCGACAGCGTGCGCGGCCTCTCCCTCGACGAGAAGACCACGCGCGAGGATGTCGCCGCCCTGCTCGAAGCCCTCACCGGCAAGCCGGTCGACAGCGACGCCATGGACAAGCTGGATGCGCAGGCCGCCGCCGCCGATCCGCTCGCCGGCCTGCTGCGCACGGACGCCATCCTGACGCACCCGGTGTTCAGCGCGCACCACACCGAGCACGAGATGCTGCGCTACCTGAAGCGGCTGCAGAACAAGGACCTCGCCCTCGACCACTCGATGATCTCGCTCGGCTCGTGCACCATGAAGCTCAACGGCACCAGCGAGATGATCCCCGTCACCTGGCCCGAGTTCGGCGACCTGCACCCCTTCGCCCCGCCCGAGCAGACCGCCGGTTATGCCGAGATGATCGGCAGCCTCAGCGACTGGCTGAAGGCCATCACCGGCTTCGACGCCATTTGCATGCAGCCCAACTCCGGCGCGCAGGGCGAATACGCCGGACTCGTCGCCATCCGCCGCTACCAGGCGGCGCAGGGAGAAAGCCACCGCGACGTCTGCCTGATCCCGAAGTCGGCCCACGGCACCAACCCGGCCACGGCGCAGATGTGCGGCCTGCAGGTGATGGTGGTCGACTGCGACGACAGCGGCAACATCGACGTCGCCGACCTCAAGGCCAAGGCGGAACAACACGCCGCCACCCTCTCCTGCCTGATGATCACCTACCCCTCGACGCACGGCGTCTTCGAGGAGGCGGTGAAGGAGATCTGCGCGATCGTGCACGCCCGCGGCGGCCAGGTGTACATGGACGGCGCCAACCTCAACGCCCAGGTCGGCCTGACCTCGCCGGCCAGCATCGGCGCCGACGTCAGCCACATGAACCTGCACAAGACCTTCGCCATCCCGCACGGCGGCGGCGGGCCCGGCATGGGGCCGATCGGCCTCAAGGCGCACCTCGCGCCCCATGCACCGGGCCACCTGCTGGCGGCGGAGCGCGTCGGGGCGCAGGGGGCGGTCAGCGCCGCGCCCTTCGGCTCGGCCTCGATCCTGCCGATCTCCTGGATGTACATCGCCATGCTCGGCGGCGCCGGTCTCAAGCGCGCCACCGAGTACGCCATCCTCAACGCCAACTACGTCGCCGCGCGCCTGAAGGACCATTACCCGGTGCTGTACGCGGGAAAGAACGGCCGCGTCGCCCATGAGTGCATCCTCGACATCCGCGCCATCAAGGCGGCGACCGGCGTCGCCGAGATCGACATTGCCAAGCGCCTGATGGACTACGGTTTCCACGCGCCGACGGTGAGCTTCCCGGTGGCCGGCACCATCATGGTCGAGCCGACCGAATCGGAATCGAAGTCCGAGCTGGACCGCTTCATCGCCGCGCTGGTCAGCATCCGCGAGGAGATCCGCAAGGTCGAGAACGGCGCCTGGCCGGCGGACGACAACCCGCTCAAGCGCGCACCGCACACCCAGGCCGATCTCGCCGACGCCGAGTGGCGTCGGCCGTACTCGCGCCACGAAGCCGCCTTCCCGCTGCCCTGGGTGGCGGAGAACAAGTTCTGGCCCACGGTGAACCGCATCGACGATGTCTACGGCGACCGCAACCTGTTCTGCGCCTGCCCGCCCACGGAGGAATACTGATGAGCGACACCTTCCTCGTCCTCACCGTCATCGGCGACGACCGACCCGGCCTGGTCGGCGAGCTTTCCGCCACCATTTCGTCCCACCAGGGCAACTGGCTGGAGTCCTCAATGTCGCATCTTGCCGGCAAGTTCGCCGGCATCGTCCGGGTGGGCGTACCCGAAGCGCAGGCCGCCGCGCTGCAGGCGGCGCTGGGCCGGCTCACCGCGCTCAAGGTGGTCGCCGAAACCTCGCAGCAAAAGTCAGCCGCCACGGGACGGCGGCTGAAACTCGCGCTGGTCGGCCACGACCGCATCGGCATCGTGCGCGAGGTCGCGCAGGTACTGGCCCGCTTCGCCGTGAACGTCGAGAACCTGGAGACGCGCACCGCCAGCGCGCCGATGTCCGCCGAAACACTGTTCCACGCCCAGGCCGAACTCTTCGCCGAGAGCGGCCTCGATGCGCGGGCGCTCAAGGCGGAGCTGGAGCGGCTTTCCGACGACCTGATGGTCGACATCACGCTGGACGAAACGATCTGACAACAGACATGAACCACGTTGGGCACGGCGACACGGCGCAAATGCAGAATTGTTTCGCCGTGTCGCCGTGCCCGCCGTGGTGAAACGCTTCTTTCCTTTAGGAGGCCATATGGCTCTGTATGCACTGGGCGAGCGCCGGCCCGAACTGCGCGGAACGGCCTGGGTGGCCGAGACGGCGGCGGTGATCGGCGCCGTCCTCATCGAGGACGGCGCCAGTGTCTGGTTCAATGCCGTCATTCGCGGCGACAACGAACTCATCACCCTCGGCCGCGCCAGCAACGTCCAGGACGGCGCCGTGCTGCACACCGACCCGGGCTACCCCATCACCCTGGCAGCCGAGGTGCTGGTCGGCCACCAGGCCATGCTGCATGGCTGCACGGTCGGCGAAGGTTCGCTCATCGGCATCCAGGCGGTGGTGATGAACGGTGCCGTCATCGGCAAGGAGTGTCTCATCGGCGCCGGCGCCCTGATCCCGGAAGGCAAGGCCATTCCCGACCGCTCGCTGGTGCTCGGTTCGCCCGGCAAGGTCGTGCGGCAGCTCTCCGATGCCGAGGCCGCCGCCATCCGCCTCGGCTGCGCCCAGTACGCCGAACGCGCCCGGCGCTACCGGCGGGAGTTGCAGCGCATCCCGGAGTAGGCCAGACTGGCGTCCATGACGCCGGCAAACCGAAACGCATATCTGCTCCTGGCCGGTCTGCTGGCCGCGCCTGCGGCGGCGCAGACCGGCGCTTCGCCTGCAAACGACACCCGCCAGCCTTCCCGCCTCATCGCCTACCTCTACGGCAGGGAGCAGATCGCCGCCCTCTACGTCGCCGGACGGGAATGGGACAGCAGGCTCGGCCTGCAGCAGGGCTGCAAGGGGGCCTACAACATCCAGCCCCTCAACCTCTTCCTGCTCGAGCCCGTCGACTATCCGGAAGGCAAGGCCCATCCGGTCGCGGGAAGCTGGCAGCACCGCTACGTCTTCGAGCGCTGCGGCAAGCGCATGACCTACAACGCCGCCTTCGCTGCCCGGCCGGACGGCAGTCCGGAAGTTCGCCCGATCGTGCCCGGCGACACCAATGCATCGGCAGCGCTGCTCGCCAAGGCGCTGGAAGAAACCCTGCCCACCGCCCTGTCGCGCCTGGCCCGGCCGTCCAGGGGCTGCCGCAAGGCCGAACTCATCGATACCCGCCTCGTACGGCCTCCGCAGGCGGACCGGCTCGGGAGCCGGTGGACTGAATCCTGGACCTTCCGCGGCTGCGGCCGCGACATCGAACTGCCGCTCGCCTTCGAGCCGGACGGCCGGGGCGGGGTGCACCACCGCATCGGGACCTCCGCCGAACGACAGCAACCCGTCCATAGGTAACCTTGATGGCCATCCATTAGAGATTTTTTCTTAGAAATCTTACTCAAGCAGCGCATGATGTTGCCGTTGATCCGGTACAGGGAGGGTCATCCACAGCCCGAAAAGTCCAAGAACAGGGCTGGCTGCAAGGAGTTCGGCGATGGAAGATTGGACTTCGTTTCTGTTCACCGGGAGCACCGCGCTGCCGACCTTCATGGTCCTGGTGAACGAGGAAGCGCTCGGACTGGCGCTGTTGATTTTTGCCGCCCTGCTGATTGGCGCCTTCGCCTGCGCCACGAAGGACGAGGACTGCCCTGCCCGCAAGGCCCTGGAACAGGATCTGGAAAGGCGTGCGCGGGAAAGGAAAAAAGGCGGACCGGAATGAGACGGCAGGGCCGGCCGCTCAGGGTTGCTTCTGCGGCACCTGGACGAAGACCTCGCCGGGCTTGATGTAGCCCAGTTCGTAGCGGGCGCGCTCCTCGACCGCCTCGTAGCCGCTCTTCAGGTCGCGCACCTCGGCATCTAGGGCGGCGTTGCGGGTTTCCAGCTGCAGGTTCGCCTCGCGCTGCGAGGCAAGCTGGCGGTCAACATCCCACACCCTGAGCCAGCCGCCCTTGCCCAGCCACAGGGGATACTGCAGCAGGACGATCAGGGCGATCAGCACCAGCGTGGGCCAGCGCATCGGCGTGGCGCTTATTTCCGCAGGTTGTAGAAAGCGTTGCGGCCGGGGTAGCTCGCCGTGTCGCCGAGGTCTTCCTCTATGCGCAGGAGCTGGTTGTACTTGGCGATGCGGTCTGAGCGGGAGATCGAGCCGGTCTTGATCTGCAGGGCATTGAGGCCGACGGCGATATCGGCGATGGTCGAATCCTCCGTCTCGCCCGAGCGGTGCGAGATCACCGAGGTGTAGCCGGAGCGCTTGGCCAGCTCGACCGTGGCGAAGGTTTCCGTCAGTGTGCCGATCTGGTTGATCTTGACGAGGATCGAATTGGCGATGCCCTGGGCGATGCCCTCGCGCAGAATCTTGGTGTTGGTGACGAAAATGTCGTCGCCGACGATCTGGATCTTCTTGCCAAGCCGGTCGGTGAGCAGCTTCCAGCCTTCCCAGTCGCTCTCCGCCATGCCGTCCTCGATGCTGACGATCGGGAACTTGTCGGCGAGCGTGGCGAGATAGTCGGTGAACTGGCCCGCGCTGAGCGACAGTTTCTCGCCGGCGAGTTCGTACTTGCCGTCCTTGTAGAACTCCGAGGCGGCGCAGTCGAGCGCCAGCAGCACGTCCTGTCCCGGCTCATAGCCGGCGTTGGAGACGGCCTCGAGTATCAGGTTGAGCGCCTCCTCGGTGCCGGAGACGTTGGGGGCGAAGCCGCCCTCGTCACCGACCGAGGTCGGGAAGCCGCGCTTGTCGATCAGCTTTTTCAGTGCGTGGAAGACTTCCGCGCCGCAGCGCAGCGCCTCGCGGAAGCTTTGCGCGCCGACCGGCATGATCATGCATTCCTGGATGTCCAGGCTGTTGTTGGCATGCGCGCCGCCGTTGATGACGTTCATCATCGGCACCGGCATCTGCATCGGGCCCATGCCGCCGAAATAGCGGTAGAGCGGCAGGCCCGCCTCTTCCGCCGCCGCCTTGGCCACCGCCATCGATACGGCGAGCATGGCGTTGGCGCCGAGGCGCGACTTGTTATCGGTGCCGTCGAGCTCGATCAGGGTCTTGTCGATGAAGGCCTGCTCCTCGGCGTCGAGGCCGATGATGGCCTCCGAAATCTCGGTGTTTACGTTTTCGACCGCCTGCAGCACGCCCTTGCCGAGGTAGCGGCCGGCGTCGCCGTCGCGCAGTTCGATGGCCTCGCGCGAACCGGTGGAGGCACCCGAAGGCACGGCGGCCCTGCCCAGGATGCCGGATTCGAGCAGGACGTCGGCCTCGACGGTGGGATTGCCGCGCGAGTCCAGAATCTCGCGGGCGACGACATCAACGATTGCGCTCATTTTTCTTGCTCCCTATCAAAACGTAGGTTGGCCTTCAGGCCAACATTCCCGGTTGCCTCGTCGGGCTGAAGCCCGACCTACAGTCCTTCGACCACCAGCATGTTCATCTGCGCCGCGCCCTGGCGCTGCTCGCGCGCCGCCCGGTATTCCGGCGAATCGTAGAAGCGTTTCGCCTGCTCGACGGACTCGAATTCGAGAATCACCAGGCGCGGCGGTGTCCAGTCGCCTTCGAGCAGGTGGGTGGCGCCGCCGCGCACGATGTACTGGCCGCCATATTTCGCCACGGCTGCACCGGCCAGCGCCTTGTAGCCCTCGTACTGCTCCGGGTTGGTCACTGTGGCCTGTGCGATGATGTACGCCTTGCTCATACTACCTTCCCTCCATCCCCCTTCTCAAGGAAGGGGATGACGCTGGTTCGCCGTTTCGCGGCTCCATATGTTCCTGCACCGTCCTTGGGGCGGCCCGGCGGACGGCGCTCACACAGCCTCCATGAAGCCGCGCTGCTTCACCAGCGCATCGATGTCGCGCAGTGTGGCGAGCAGGTCCTTCATCTTCGCCAGCGGCCAGGAGTTCGGGCCATCGGAAAGCGCCTTCTCCGGGTTCGGGTGGGTCTCCATGAACAGGCCGGCGATGCCGACGGCCGTCGCCGCGCGCGCCAGCACCGGCACGAACTCGCGCTGCCCCCCGGAGGAGGCGCCCTGTCCGCCCGGCAGCTGCACCGAATGGGTGGCGTCGTAGACCACCGGGCAGCCGGTCTCGCGCAGGATGGCGAGGCTGCGCATGTCGGAGACGAGGTTGTTGTAGCCGAAGGAGGCGCCGCGCTCGCAGACCATGATGGTGTCCGCTCCCCCATTGGCTTCCTTGGCCTTGGCGACGACGTGCTGCATGTCGTGCGGCGCGAGGAACTGGCCCTTCTTGATGTTGGCCGGCTTGCCCGAGGCGGCGACGGCCTGGATGAAATCGGTCTGGCGGCAGAGGAAGGCCGGCGTCTGCAGCACGTCGACCGCGGCCGCCACCGCGTCGATCTCGGAGAGATCATGCACGTCGGTCAGCACCGACACGCCGAGGGTCTTCTTCACGTCGGCGAGGATATCCAGGCCCTTTTCCATGCCCAGCCCGCGGTAGGACGTGCCCGAGCTGCGGTTGGCCTTGTCATACGACGACTTGAAGATGAAGGGGATGCCCAGCCCGGCGCAAAGCTCCTTGAGCCGGCCGGCGACGTCGATGGCCATCTCGCGCGACTCGATGACGCAGGGTCCGGCGATGAGGAACAGCGGATGTTCGAGGCCGGCATCGAAACCGCAGAGTTTCACGATGCCGTCTGCCTGATCGGCGTCACCGGGGAGTCCTTGCCGCTGGCCTGGTGCGCCAGGGCGGCACGCACGAAGTCGGTGAACAGCGGGTGCCCGGCACGCGGTGTGGACGTGAATTCGGGATGGAACTGGCAGCCGATGAACCAGGGGTGTGCATTCTCACCCTCTCTCGGCAATTCGACCATCTCGCACAGGCGTCCGTCCTCGGAACGGCCGCTGACCTTGAGGCCGGCCTGTTGCAGGCGGTTGAGGTAGACGTTGTTCACCTCGTAGCGATGGCGATGGCGTTCGACGACGGTATCCGTGCCGTAGACCTTGCGCGCCAGCGAATCGGCGGCCAGCACGCAGGTCTGGCCGCCCAGGCGCATGGTGCCGCCGAGGTCGGCGCCGGCATCGCGCTGTTCAACCCGGCCCTCGCGGTCCAGCCACTCGGTAATGAGGGCAATGACGGGGTGCGGCGTGTCCGGATCGAATTCCGTGCTGTGCGCGCCCGCCATGCCGGCCACGTCGCGGGCGAACTCGATGACGGCGAGCTGCATGCCGAGGCAGATGCCGAGATAGGGCACCTTGTGCTCGCGGGCATGGCGGATGGCGGCGATCTTGCCCTCGACGCCGCGCTTGCCGAAGCCGCCCGGCACCAGGATGGCATCCATGGCGGCCAGTGCGCCCGTGCCCTCCCGCTCGATGACTTCAGAATCGATGTAGTGGATGTCGATCTTGCTGCGGGTGTGGATGCCGGCGTGGATGAGGGCCTCGGACAGCGATTTGTAGGACTCGGTCAGGTCGACGTATTTCCCGACGAAGGCGATGTTCACGCTGCGCTCGGGGTGCTCCAGCGCGTCGATCAGCCTGTTCCACACCGACAGGTCGGCGGCACGCGCCAGGATGCTGAGCTTGTGGCAGACGATCTCGTCGAGCATCTGGTCGTGCAGCATGGCCGGGATCTTGTAGATGCTGTCGGCGTCCACCACCGAGATCACCGCCTCGGGCGCGACGTTGGTGAACAGCGCGATCTTGCGCCGCTCGTCGTCGGGCACCGGGCGATCGGCGCGGCACAACAGCACGTCGGGCTGGATGCCGATCTCGCGCAGTTCCTTGACCGAGTGCTGGGTCGGCTTGGTCTTCAGTTCGCCGGCGGTGGGAATCCACGGCAGCAGCGTGAGGTGGATGAAGCAGGTGTTGCTTCGGCCTTCCTCGATGCCCATCTGGCGGATGGCTTCGAGGAATGGCAGCGACTCGATGTCGCCCACCGTGCCGCCGACTTCGATGATGGCGACGTCGGCGCCCTGGGCGCCGGCCTTGATGTGCAGCTTGATCTCGTCGGTGATGTGCGGAATGACCTGCACGGTGCGGCCGAGGTAGTCGCCGCGGCGCTCCTTCTTGATCACAGACTCGTAGATCTGGCCGGTGGTGAAATTATTGCGCCGGCCCATCTTGGCCCGGGTGAAACGCTCGTAGTGGCCGAGGTCGAGGTCGGTCTCCGCGCCATCCTCGGTGACGAACACCTCGCCGTGCTGGAACGGGCTCATCGTGCCGGGGTCGACGTTGATGTACGGGTCGAGCTTGAGGTGGGTGACGCGGATCGAGCGGGATTCGAGGATGGCGCCGAGCGAGGCGGCAGCGATGCCCTTGCCCAGGGAGGACACGACACCACCTGTAACGAAGACGTACTTGGTCATTTGGACGACGTCTGCAGGAAATCCAGATGATAGCCGAATCTTTCCCGCCACTCAATGGAAACAACGCGGAAACCGTGCGGAAACGTCGTGAAATCCGGCGGAAGCGCGATATGAATCTACTTGAGAAATTACTTTAGGAATTCCCGGCTGATGGCGCGGAATTCGTCGGTGCCGGCCCGCTGCAGCCATTCGAAGGCGACCATCTCGCGGCTGACGATGTGCACGCCGTGGCTGCGCATCCGCGCCAGGGCCAGTTCCTTGTCCGAGGGCTTGCGCGAGCCGACGGCATCGGCGACGACAAAGACCTCCCGGCCCCGTCCGCGCAGGTCGAGCACGGACTGCAGCACGCAGACGTGGCTCTCGGTGCCGGCCACCACCACCTGGGGCCGCTCGCTGCCCGACAGGGGATCGAGACAGCCGGCAGCGACGCAGGAGAAATGCAGTTTCTCGGCGACGGCCCCGGGGAAAGTCAGTCCCCGCAGCACGGCGGCGGTGGCGCCGATGCCCTTCGGATATTGCTCGGTGACCATCACCGGCACGTCCAGGCGCTGCGCCACCTTGACCAGCCAGACGGCGTTGTCGAGCACCGTCTGTCCGTCGTGGATATGCGGCAGCAGGCGCTCCTGGATGTCGATCACCAGGAGGACGGATTGGTCGCGGTTCATCAGCATGCGGCACCTCCCTCAACGCAAAGGACGCAAAGACGCGAAGGACGCAAAGAACTTCATCGAAAAAGGATCTCCCTTTGCGCTCTTTGCGCTCTTTGCGTCCTCTGCGTTATATGCAGTTCATGTTTTCAGTTCGGCACGGTTGCGGAAGTGCTCCAGCGCCTCCGGGTTGGCCAGCGCCTCGACGTTCTTCACCGGCTGGCCGTGCACGATGTTGCGCACCGCCAGCTCGACGATCTTGTTGCTCTTGGTACGCGGGATGTCGCCGACCTGGAGGATTTTCGCCGGCACGTGTCGCGGCGTGGTGTTCTGGCGAATGACCTCCTTGATGCGCCTGGCCAGCGCATCGTCGAGCGTCAGCCCCTCGCGCAGCTTGACGAAGAGGACGACGCGGGTGTCCTTCTGCCAGTCCTGGCCGATGACGAGGGATTCGAGCACCTCGTCGAGCTTCTCCACCTGGCGGTAGATCTCGGCGGTACCGATGCGCACGCCGCCGGGGTTGAGCGTGGCGTCCGAGCGGCCGTAGATGACGTAGCCGCCGTGCGCCGTCTCCTCGATGAAGTCGCCGTGGCACCAGATGTCCGGGTAGCGTTCGAAGTAGGCGGCGCGGTACTTCCTGCCGTCGGGATCGTTCCAGAAGCCGACCGGCATCGAGGGAAAGGGCTTGAGGCAGACCAGTTCGCCCTTGGTCCGGCGCACGGGGCGGCCTTCCTCGTCGAACACCTCGACCGCCATGCCGAGGCCGCGGCACTGGATTTCGCCGCGCCAGACCGGGCCGATCGGATTGCCAAGGACGAAGCAGGAGATGATGTCGGTGCCGCCGGAGATGGAGGCGAGCTGCACGTCGCGCTTGATGTTGTCGTACACATAACTGAAGGCCTCCGGCACCAGGGGGCTGCCGGTGGAGAAGACGGCGCGCACTTTCTCCAGGTTGTGGGTCTTCGCCGGGGCCAGGTTGATCTTGGCAACGGCATCGATGAATTTGGCCGAGGTGCCGAAGTGGGTCATGCCCTCGGCCTCGGCGTAGTCGAAGAGGATGTTGCCGCGGCCGACGAAGGGCGAGCCGTCGTAGAGCAGCAGGGTCGCCCCCGAGGCGAGGCCGGAAACCAGCCAGTTCCACATCATCCAGCCGCAGGTGGTGAAGTAGAACAGGCGGTCGCCCGGCTTGACGTCGCCATGCAGGCGCTGCTCCTTCAGGTGCTGCAACAGGGTGCCGCCGGCGCCGTGAACGATGCATTTCGGCACGCCGGTGGTGCCGGAAGAGTACAGGATGTAGAGCGGATGGTCGAAGGGCAGCCGCTCGAAGCGGATCGCGCGCTCGCCGACGAAAGGCGCGAGAAAATCGGCCAGCGCCATGCCGTTCTTCACCGCGGCGATGCTGCCGGCGCTGCCGGCATAGGGCACCACCACCACCCGTTCCAGCGAGGGCATGCGCGCGGCAATCTCGGCCACCTTGCCGAGGCAGTCGATCGCCTTGCCGTTGTACCAGTAGCCGTCGCAGGCGAACAGCACCTTGGGTTCGATCTGGCCGAAGCGGTCGAGCACGCCCTGCACGCCGAAGTCGGGCGAGGCGGAGGAGAAGATGGCGCCGATGGAAGCCGTGGCCAGCATCGCCACGATGGCTGCCGGCAGGTTGGGCAGGTAGGCGGCGACGCGATCGCCCTGGCCCACCCCCATGTCGCGCAGGGCCCGGGCGGTCTGCGCCACGGCCTCGTGGAGTTCGGCGTGACCGATGCGATGGCGCACCTTGTCCTCGCCCCAGAAAACGAGGGCGTCCGCGGAATCGTGTCCTGTTGCGTAACCCCGCAGCAGATTCTCGGCGAAGTTCAGGCGCGCCTCGGGGAACCACTTCGCACCGGGCATCGCATTGGCGTCGACCAGCACGCGCCCGCCGCGCTCGCCGACCACGCCGGCGACATCCCACAGCGCGGTCCAGAACTGCTCCGGATGCGTCACCGACCAACGGTGCAGCGCGTCGAAGTCGGCGAATTCGGCGAATTCGGCGTTCCAGCGACGGCTGGCGGAGCGCATGAAGGCAGTCAGATTGGCAGCGGCGACGCGCTGCTTCGAGGGCGCCCAGAGGGGCTTCCTGTCGCTCATGGTCATAGGGCAAGTTCTCTCATGCTGTCGGGCAGCGCAATGGAGCGGCCGCTGGCGGGATCGATCCAGACCACCTTGGCGTCGCCATGGGCATACAGCCTGTCGTCGCCGGCCAGGCGCATCTCGTAGTGCGTCGGCAGGCTGCTGCGTCCCGGCTGGCCGAGATACATGCGCACCTCGACGTCGCCAGGGTAGACGAAAGGCACGAGGAAGGTGCAGCTGGCGTTGATGATGACCGGTCCTTCATCGGCGTGCTGGCCGGTGTCGTAGCCGAGCGATTCGAACCACTCGATGCGCGCCTGTTCCATGTAGCGGAAATAGACCGTGTTATTGACGTGTCCCATGGCGTCCATGTCGCCCCAGCGGATGGGCAGGACGGTGGTGAATATCAGCTTGCGCTTGTGTTCCATTTGCGTGAGGAGTGCCCGGATAAAACCGAATTATAATGTCAGCCAGTCAAACCAAAACAAAACGGATGAACAGCATGCAGCGCGAATCCATGGAGTTCGACGTCGTCATCGTCGGCGGCGGCCCGGCCGGGCTGGCTGCGGCGATCCGGCTCAAGCAGCTCGACGCCGGCATCAACGTCTGCCTGATCGAAAAGGGCGCCGAGGTCGGCGCGCACATCCTCTCCGGCGCAGTGATGGACCCGCGCGCCCTGAACGAACTGATCCCCGATTGGAAGGAAAAAAACGCCCCCCTCGACACCCCGGTGTCTGAGGACCGCTTCATCATCTTTTCCGAGACGGGCGGCATCAAGGTGCCCAACGTCCTGCTCCCCGGCTGCTTCCTCAACCACGGCAACTACATCGTCAGCCTCGGCAACGTCTGCCGCTGGCTGGCGCAGCAGGCCGAGGCCCTCGGCGTGGAAATCTATCCGGGCTTCGCCGGCGCCGAGGTGCTCTACAACGAGGAAGGTTCGGTCAGGGGCGTCGCCACCGGCGACATGGGCGTGGGCCGCGACGGCCAGCCGACGGACGCCTACCAGCCGGGGATGGAACTGCTCGGCAAGTACACCCTCTTCGCCGAGGGCTGCCGCGGCCACCTCGGCAAGCAGCTGGAGGAGAAATTCAACCTGCGCACCGGCGCCGATCCGCAGGTCTACGGCATCGGCCTCAAGGAACTATGGGAAGTCAAACCGGAGCAGCACGTCAAGGGACTGGTCATGCACACCGGGGGCTGGCCCATGCAGCCGGACACCTACGGCGGCGGCTTCGTCTACCACCTTGAAGGCAATCTGGTCTCGATCGGCTACGTCGTCGGCCTGGCCTACAGCAATCCGCATCTCTCCCCCTTCGAGGAGTTCCAGCGCTACAAGCTGCATCCGCTGGTGAAGCCCTTCCTCGAGGGCGGCAAGCGCATCGCCTACGGTGCGCGCGCCCTGACCGCCGGCGGCCTGCAGGCGCTGCCGAAGCTCATCTTCCCCGGCGGCGCCCTCATCGGCGACGATGCCGGCTTCCTCAATGCCGCCCGCATCAAGGGCTCGCACGCCGCACTGAAGACCGGCATGCTCGCCGCCGAGGCACTCGCCGAGGCCCTCGGCGCCGGCCGCAGCGGCGACGAACTGACCGACTATCCGCGCAAATTCCGCGAATCCTGGCTCTATGAGGAGCTTCACCGCACCCGCAACTTCAAGCCATGGATGAGCAAGGGACTGTGGCTGGGATCATTGATGTTCGGCATCGACCAGCAGCTCTTCCGCGGCAAGGCACCGTGGACGCTGCGCCTGAGCGCAGACCACCTCAAACTGAAGCAGGCGGCCGATTGCGCGCCGATCGACTACCCCAAACCGGACGGCGTCATCACCTTCGACCGGCTCTCCTCGGTGTTTCTCTCCAACACCAACCATGAGGAGAACCAGCCCTGCCACCTGCGGCTGAAGGACGAGAGCGTACCGATCCGCACCAACCTTGCCCTCTACGACGCGCCCGAGCAGCGCTACTGCCCGGCCGGCGTGTACGAGATCGTGCGCGACGCCGACGGCACGAACCCGCGCCTGCAGATCAACGCCCAGAACTGCGTGCACTGCAAGACCTGCGACATCAAGGATCCGACCCAGAACATCACCTGGGTGGTGCCCCAGGGAGGCGAAGGGCCTGTTTATCCGAACATGTGACGCCTTCGCCGCCGCCCAACCCTGTGCGATGAAGGGCCTGCCTGTCCGTCTGCCTATCCGAACAGGTGATCAGGCGATCTGCAGGCTGCCGAGCACGCCATTCACGGCGCGCTCGAACAACGGCTCGTCGGTAATGATGCGGGCCATGCCAACCCTGAACTGGTAGGCCAGCGCCTCCTGCGATATCGACGTCGCCCGCGGCGACCGCGGGTTGGTGAAGAGATAGATGCCGCCCTTCGGGCTGATCCAGGAGAGTCGCGCCCGTACCGGGGCTCCTTCGTCCTGGCGGAACTCCACCCATGCGCCGCGGCCGAGCGCCGACACGCTCTGCAGGTGGATGTCCCCCGTCGCCACGGCGGCGGGACTGGCTCCGACCAACGCCACCTCTTCGATCTGCACGCCCTGCTCGGTAATGCGCGTGATGAACAGCTCGCCCTCGGGATTGACGGTGTATTGCGCGGTATCCGCGCGGTCGGGCGGCGTTTCGGCTGCCGCCGGAGGCGCGCCCTTGACAGCCTCTCCGCCGGTCAGGCCGGCCTTGACCGCCGAGGAATGCAGCGCAACCAGCTCATCGAAGAAACTGCCGCGTTGCTCCTGCGGCAGGCCGATCGCGTCGAGACCGACATGCAGCGCGCGCAACAGGCCCGGCAGGGTGTTCACCAGTTGCTTGCGCTCGTCGCTGTTGGCCTTCGGCGCCACGCTCCAGACAAGGTCGTCCATCATGGAAACCGAACTCAGGTAGGCGTGGTGTTCTTCGCCATGGCGGACGTAGAGCACCTTCAGCACGTGCTGCCAGTGTTCGAGGAGGAAGCGCCGCACGCCCTCCGGCACGGCCGACGAGAGGCGGCGCGATACCGCCTCGCCGGCTACGACCCAGGCGATTTCCTCGGTCTCGCGCCGGCGCATGAGTTCGGCCGAACGCTCGGCGATTCCCTCGGCCATGGCGTCGCGCTCGGCGATGACGGCATTGAGCAGATTGAGCGCGTCCGAGAAGATCTCCACGTCCCGTTCGAAATCGCTCTGGATGCGCTCGGCGATATAGGCGATTTCCTGAAAAAGCGGGTCGTCCTGGTCGACGCTTTCGCCCCAGGCGACGGCAGCCCTGGAGATGCCGTCGAGCAGCCGGCGCGCGGGATGCGTCCGGCTCGAGAAGAAGGATTTGTCGAGCATCGCCACCTTGAGCACCGGTATCTGCAGCCGGCCCACCAGCGCCTTGACGGCATCCGGAATCTTGGTGTCGTCGAAGATGAAGTCGAACAGCATGGCAACGATGTCGATGGTGATGGCGTCAAGCTGGCCGACGCCCTGCGCCGCGCTGCTGGCCTTGACCCGGTGCAGGACATTCACCGTGCCGAGCGCCTGCCCCAGATCGGGCAGGCCATCGACATGATTTGTCTCCGCCATCAGCGTGTCCAGGCGCTGCATCTCCGTCAGTGCGTCGAGCAGCCCGCTCTGGACTGCCGTCGCCTGTGCCGCGGCGTCCGCCGGAGCCGCCCCGCCCTCTACGGCGTGCAGCTTCGGTGCGGCGAAGCCTGACGGCGAGCCGTGCATCGCGGTCGCGGCGGCTGCTGCCGTCTGCGCCTGCACCAGTTGCTGCAGGGCAACGAACAGGTCCCCGCCAGCCGCTCCGGCCGGAGCCGCCGCAGCGGGCGCTTCCTGTTTCGCTTCCGGCCGTGCAGGCGAAGGCGCGTTCACGGGCTTTCTGTAGGACGAGCGCAGGTCGGGCAGGACGTTCCAGCGCACCATCTCGCTGTTGAGGTCGGCATAGACGGCGTGCAACGCCCGGGAAACGTGCTGCTCGATCTGCTTGAGCAGTACCAGCTTGAGCCTGACCCCGCCCTCGATCTCGTCGCAGGCGCGCTTCAGCGCATCGCAAACCGCCTGCGGGCTGATGGGGTTTTCCTCGTCCTTCAACTCGCTCTTGCCGAGCAGCATGGCGACGCGCTCGCCGAGAAGCGAGAGTTCATCCTCGTTCTGCTCCCGCAGGCGGGTTGCCAGCTCCTGCATGGCGATGCTCTCGGCCAGGTCGTCCTCTTCGACCAGGCGCAAATCCTGCGTCGAGACGGCAAGGCTCTTCATGGCGGCATCCATCCCGCCACGCATCTTGTGGTTGAAGGCATCCACGAAGTGACGCGAGAAAGCCGCCTCGATTTTGGGCCACTTTTCCTTGGCCTTGCCGCGCACCTCGAGATAAAGGTTCTGCATCTCGCGGTCGTAGCTGGCCTCGGCCAACTGGAACAGGTCTTCCTCGACGTCGGCCAGCATCTCCCCGAGCGACCGGGACAGCCGCTTCATGGCCAGTTCGCGGCAGTCATTGAGCATGCGGCTGGATTCCGCCGCGCTCAGCTGACGCCGTTCGTTCAGATTGACGACATTGTTCAATGCGCTCGCAGCCATGCTCGTCTCCAGTCAGAAGCCGCGCCGCGCGGAGCGAGGCGAACGGCATTCAGGCTGCTGCCGATAGGGCAGTCGCCACAGGGCAGACCTCAACGAGGCGGGGGCGCGAAGGGCAGGTCGCGGGGACGGGCGCGAAGCGCGGATCGGGCGATGTCGCCCGGCGCTGCATTGTCAGAAAGAATGGCTCGATACATTTCGACCCCTATCTGGCAACTCCGCTGCCATAGAACGTCCGTTCGTCGGACCGTCCCTTAGACCGGTTGTTTTGCGCCCCCAGCTTTCGCTGGGTTTGCCCTTATCAGATTCAGTGATCCTTGTGCCATAACGGCAACAGATCGCATTTCTTGAGGCCTTCGAGCCGGGAGACCTCAGGATCCGCCGTGCTGATTCACGGCTTATGTGATTGATAGCACACTAAAATACCGCGCGCAACTGTCTCAAAACCACGACAGTATCGTCTGCGGCGATGGGAAACGCCGTTGAATCCTCGGGTTGCCGCAAAAGAAGGGAATTTCCCGCGTGAAAAAAAACGGGGCGGCCATGCCGCCCCGTCCTGCGCCTGGTTCAGAGGTACGCTTCCGGCACGGCAAGCGTACTGGCGCCGCCCTTGATCATCGTGGCAGCAAGCCCCGGCGCCTGGGACAGCACATGCTCGGCATAGAAGCGCGCCGTGTCGATCTTCGCCTGATAGAAGCCCGCATCGTCCCCGCCTGCCGCAAGCCTCTCCTGCGCCACCAGTGCGGCACGGGCCATCTGCCAGCCGCCGCAGACGATGCCGGCCAGCTTGAGGAAGGGCACCGCGCCGGCGAAAACCCCCTTGATGTCCTTCTGCACGTTGGCACCGATGTAGAGGGCGGCATCGGCAAACGCCTGCAGGGCGCGCGCGAAGCCGGCCTGGATGGCGGCGAAGTCCTCGCCCTGCGCCTGCCCCAGTTGCGCCGCGGTCTGCTGCATGGCCGCGATCACCGACTTGATGGTGGCGCCGCCGTCGCGTACGATCTTGCGCCCGATCAGGTCCATGGCCTGGATGCCGGTGGTGCCCTCGTAAATGGTGGTGATGCGCGAATCGCGCCAGTGCTGGGCGGCGCCGGTTTCCTCGATGAAGCCCATGCCGCCGTGAATCTGGATGCCGAGCGAGGCGACATCGATGCCGGTTTCGGTGCACCAGCCCTTGACGATGGGGATCATGAACTCGACGAAAGCCAGGTTGCGCTTGCGTTCCTCCGCATCCGGGTGCCGGCGGGCGGCGTCGTGGGCGGCCGCCACGACATAGGCCAGGGCGCGCATAGCCTCGGTCTGCGACTTCATCATCATCAGCATGCGGCGGATGTCGGGATGACGGATGATCGGCACCGGCCCGGAGCCATCCGCCAGGTCGCGCCCCTGGATGCGATCGCGCGCATACTGCAGCGCCTGCTGGTAGGCACGCTCGGCGATCGCCACGCCTTCGAGGCCGACGGCGAAGCGCGCTGCGTTCATCATCACGAACATGTACTTGAGGCCTTCGTTCTCCTTGCCGACGAGGTAGCCGGTGGCGCCGCCGTTGTCGCCGAAGGCCATGACGCAGGTGGGGCTGGCGTGGATGCCCAGCTTGTGCTCGATGGAGACGCAGTGGGCGTCGTTGCGCGCGCCGGGCGTGCCGTCGGCGTTGAGCAGGAACTTCGGCACGACGAAAAGCGATATGCCCTTCACCCCCTCGGGCGCATCCGGCGTGCGCGCCAGGACCAGATGGATGATGTTCCCGGTCATGTCGTGCTCGCCGTAGGTGATGAAGATCTTCTGACCGAAGACCTTGTAGCTGCCGTCTCCCTGCGGCTCGGCGCGGGCGCGCACCAGCGCGAGATCCGAGCCGGCCTGCGGCTCGGTCAGGTTCATGGTGCCGGTCCAGCTGCCCTCGATCATCTTCGGCAGGTAGGCGGCCTTCAGCTCGGGCGAGCCGTTCAGGGTGATCGCCTCGATGGCGCCGGTGGTGAGCAGCGGACACAGCGAGAAGGCCATGTTGGAGGCCTTCCACATCTCGTTGACCGCCGCCACCACGGTGTAGGGCATGCCCTGGCCGCCGTACTCCGGATCGGCGCCGATGCCGTTCCAGCCGTTCTCGACGAACTGCCGGTAGGCCGCCTTGAAACCTTGCGGCATGGTGACGTTGCCGTCATGCCACCTTGCACCCTCCTGGTCGCCCGAAGCGTTGAGCGGTGCCAGGTCGCCGGAGGCGAACTTGGCGGCCTCCTCGAGGATGGCGTCGACGGTATCCGGCGCGGCCTCCTCGTAGCCGGGCAGCTTGGCGACCTGCTCGATGCCGGCCAGCTCGCGCAGGACGAAATGCATGTCGCGCAGGGGTGCGGAATAGGTGCTCATGAACGTCTCCCAATGCAATGAATTGCGGCGTCAGCCCAGTTCGGCCAGCAGCTCCGGCACGGCCTGGAACAGGTCGGCCACCAGGCCATAGTCGGCCACCTGGAAAATCGGCGCCTCGGGATCCTTGTTGATGGCGACGATCACCTTGCTGTCCTTCATGCCGGCCAGATGCTGGATGGCGCCCGAGATGCCGACGGCAATGTAAAGCTCCGGCGCGACGATCTTGCCGGTTTGGCCGACCTGGTAGTCGTTCGGCACGAAGCCGGCGTCGACCGCCGCGCGCGAGGCGCCGAGCGCCGCGCCCAGCCTGTCTGCGAGCGGTTCCAGCAGCTTGTGGTAGTTCTCGCCGTTGCCGAGGCCGCGGCCGCCGGAGACGATGATCCTGGCCGCCCCCAGTTCGGGACGGGCACTCTTGGTCAACTCGCGTCCGACGAGCTTCGCGATGCCGAGATCGGCGCCGGCCGCGAGTGGTTCGACGGAGGCCGCGCCACCCTTGCCTGCCGCCTCGAAAGCAGTGCCGCGCACGGTGATGACCTTCACGCCGTCTGCGCTCCGTACCGTCGCCAGGGCATTGCCGGCATAGATCGGCCGCACGAAGGTGTCGGCGGATTCGATGGCGACGATGTCCGAGATCTGTGCCACGTCCAGCAATGCCGCCACGCGCGGCATGACGTTCTTGCCGAAGGTGGAGGCCGGCGCCAGGATGTGCGTGTAGCCGTCGGCGTTGGCAACGATCAGCGCGGCGAGATTCTCCGGCATCTGTTCCGCATAGGGGGCGGCATCCGCCACCCTCACCTTGGCAACGCCGTCGAGCCCGGCTGCCTCCCGGGCAGCGGCGTCGCAGCCGCTGCCGGCCACCAGCACGTGGATCTCGCCGCCGATTTTCTTGGCGGCGGTGAGCGTGATGAGTGTCGCGGCCTTCAGCGACGCGTTGTCGTGTTCTGCAATGACAAGAATGCCCATCAGATCACCTTCGCTTCGTTCTTGAGTTTATCGACCAGCTGCTTGACGTCGGCCACCTTGGCGCCGCCGGCGCGCCTGGGCGGCTCGGCGACATTCAGCGTCGTCAATCTCGGGGCGACGTCGACGCCAAGGTCGGCCGGCTTCAGGGTGTCGAGCGGCTTCTTCTTGGCCTTCATGATGTTGGGCAGCGTGGCATAGCGCGGCTCGTTCAGGCGGAGGTCGGTGGTAACCACAGCCGGCAGCTTCAGCTCGACGGTTTCGAGGCCGCCGTCGATCTCGCGCGTCACGGTCGCCTTGCCGTCGGCGATGGCCAGCTTCGAGGCAAAGGTGGCCTGGGGCCAGCCCATCAGGGCGGCGAACATCTGGCCGGTCTGATTCGCGTCGTCGTCGATGGCCTGCTTGCCGAAGATGACGACCTGCGGATCCTCCTTGGCGACCACCGCCTTCATCAGCTTGGCCACCGCCAGCGGCTGCAGCTCGACGTCCGTCTCGACCAGAATGGCGCGATCGGCACCCAGTGCCAGCGCCGTGCGCAGGGTTTCCTGGCAGGCGCCGATGCCGCAGCTTACCGCCACCACCTCGGTGGCGATGCCCGCCTCCTTGAGGCGGACCGCCTCCTCGACGGCGATCTCGTCGAAGGGGTTCATGGACATCTTGACGTTGGCGAGGTCGACGCCGGAACCGTCGCCCTTGACGCGCACCTTGACGTTGTAGTCAACCACGCGCTTGACCGGTACGAGAATCTTCAAGCCTGTTCTCCTTTTTGCGAAATCCGAACGATCTCCTGCGGGGAATTATGGCACCGAGCCGGAGGGTTTGACACGGCCGGCCTCGACCGGCAGAATTCTTCCATACGCAACCGTATGGATTGCGCTATCGTAACGCAAGCTCCCGTTCTTTTCAACAGACCCGACCGCAATGGCCAAACCCGAGCCGACCCGACAGCAGCTGGACCGCACCGCCTGGATCAAGGCCGCCCTCGACATCCTGGCCGAAAAGGGCGTCGACGGCATCCGCGTCGAAGTGCTGGCGAAGCGCCTGAAGGTCACCAAGGGCAGTTTCTACTGGCACTTCAAGGACCGTCGCGACCTGCTCGACGCCGTGCTGGGGACATGGAAGGACGGGCGCATCCGCGACATCCAGAAGCAGACCCGGGCCCAGCCGGGCGAGGAACTGCCGCGCGCCTTCCACGTCATCGAGGTCTACAGCGCCAATCGCAACCGCAAGGGCATGCTGATCGAGATCGCCATGCGCGACTGGGCGCGGCGCGACGCGGCCGCCGCGGCGGTAGTTGAGGAAGTGGATGCCGCCCGCCTGGAGTTCGGCCGGCGGGGGTTCGAGGCGCGCGGCATGGCGCCGCTGGAAGCCTCCAGTCGCAGCCTGCTGCTCTACGCCTACGTTTTCGGCCTGAGCCTGATGAGCTGCGGCAAGTTCGATGCCGACATGGCCGAGATGAAGCGCTGGATCGCCGACCGCATCGCCAGGTAAGGCCTTACCTACCTACCTGCCCTTCCAGGCCGGCATCGGCTGCTTGGCGATGAAGGCGTCGATGCCGTCCTGCGCATCCTCGGCCATCATGTTGCAGGCCATGGTCTCGGCGGCCAGCTGGTAGGCGCCATCCAGTCCCATCTCGATCTGTCTGTAGAAGGCCTGTTTTCCCATCGCCACCGCCGCCGGCGACTTGGCACAAATGGAATCCGTCAGTTTCCTGACCTCGGCATCCAGTTCACCGGCCGGCACCACCCGATTCACCAGGCCGCGCGCGAGTGCCGTGGTCGCATCCATGAAATCGCCCGTCACCAGCATTTCGAAAGCCTGCTTGCGCGGCAGGTTGCGCGCCAGCGGCACCGCCGGCGTACTGCAAAAGAGGCCGAGATTCACCCCGGAGACGGCGAACTTCACCGTGTCCGCCGCCACCGCCAGGTCGCACATGGCGACCAGCTGGCAGCCGGCGGCAACGGCCATGCCGTGCACCCGCGCGACCACCGGCTGCGGCAGCTCGACCAGCTTCATCATCATCCTGCCGCACTTCCTGAACAGCGCCTGCTGGCAGGCCTTGTCCGGATTGCCGCGCATCTCCTTCAGGTCGTGGCCGGCGCAGAAGGCCTTGCCGGCACCGGCAAGGACAACGACGCGCACGGAATTGTCCCGGGCAACGGCATCGAGGGCGGCCGACAGTTCGTCGATCAGCGCGTCGGAAAGCGAATTGAACTGGCCCGGCCGGTTCAGCGTGAGCGTGGTCACGCCATTGTCGTCGCTGCGCAGCAGCAGGGGCTCGCTGGAAGATTGCATCACGGCACTCATTGTCATTTCTCCTGATCGATGGCCTGCGTCGATTTCGCCTTCTCGCGCAGGACGAATTTCTGGATCTTGCCGGTGGAGGTCTTCGGCAGCGGGCCGAACACCACCTTCTTGGGCACCTTGAAGCGGGCCATGCGCTCGCGGCAGAACGCGATGAACTCCGCCTCCGTCGCCTGCGCGCCCTCCTTCAGTTCGACGAAGGCGCAGGGGACTTCGCCCCATTTCGGGTCGGGTGAAGCCACCACCGCCGCCGCCAGCACCGCCGCGTGGCGGTAGAGCACGTCCTCGACTTCCACCGAGGAAATGTTCTCGCCGCCGGAGATGATGACGTCCTTGGAGCGGTCCTTGATCTTGACATAGCCGTCGGGGTGCATCACCGCGAGGTCACCTGAATGGTACCAGCCGCCGCGAAAGGCCTCCGCGCTGGCCTGCGGGTTTTTCAGGTAACCCTTCATGGTGATGTTGCCGCGGAACATGATCTCGCCCATGGTCTCGCCGTCGCGCGGCACCGCCTGCATCGTCTCCGGATCCAGTACCGTCAGCCCTTCCTGCAAATGGTAGCGCACGCCCTGGCGCCCGTTCAGGCGCACCTGCTCCTCCAGCGGCAGTTCGTTCCATTCGGGATGGCGGGCACACACCGCCGCCGGACCGTAGGTCTCGGTCAGGCCATATACATGGGTAATGTCGAAACCGATCCGGTTCATGCCCTCGATCATCGAGGCCGGCGGCGGCGCCGCCGCCACCAGGGCACTGACTTTGTGGTCGATGCCCTTCCGCCATTCCGCCGGGGCGTCGATCAGCATGGAATGCACGATCGGCGCGCCGCAGTAATGCGTCACCTTGTGCGCGCGGATCGCATCGAGGATCGGCTTCGCCTCCACCTTGCGCAGGCAGACGCTGGTGCCGGCATTGGCCGCCATGGTCCACGGGAAGCACCAGCCGTTGCAGTGGAACATCGGCAGCGTCCACAGGTACACCGCGTGCGGCGGCATGCCCCAGGAGACGATGTTCGAGGTGGCGTTGAGGTAGGCGCCGCGATGGTGGTAGACGACGCCCTTCGGGTTGCCGGTGGTGCCGGAGGTGTAGTTGAGCGAGATGGCGTCCCATTCGTCGGCCGGCCCCTGCCAGGGGAAAGCGGGGTCGCCGGCGGCGAGCAGGGCTTCGTATTCGAGGCTGCCGAGGCGTTCGCCCGGACCGGAATATTCGGGGTCGTCCACGTCGATCACCAGGAGGTCGCGTCCGGCCTGCGCCAGCGCCTTCGCAATCGTCGGCGAAAATTCGCGGTCGGTGATCAGCGCCTTCGCCTCGCCGTGATTCAGCATGAAGGCAATCGCCTCGGCATCCAGTCGGGTATTCAGGGTGTTGAGGACGGCGCCGGCCATCGGCACGCCGAAATGGCATTCGAGCATTTCCGGCGTGTTGGACAGCATCGCGGCAACCGTGTCGTTCTTGCCGATGCCGCGCGCGGCGAGGGCCGAGGCGAGGCGGCGGCAGCGGGCGTAGGTCTCCGCCCAGGCGAAGCGGCGCGCGCCATGGATGATCGACGGGCGTAGCGGATAGACGCCGGCCGTGCGCTCGATGAACGAGAGCGGCGACAGCGGCGTGTAGTTGGCCGGGTTCTTGTCGAGGCCGATCGTATAGGGATTGGCCGGCATAGGTTGTCTCCCGCGTTGCCCTGCCACCATCGGGCGGACGACTCAGCCCTTGCAACGCTGAGCGATATTCAAGCTCGCGGCACCGCCCCGGTCAAGCCCGCCCAGCCAGTCGTGCAGTTCCGTCGACAGCGCTTCGACCGCCCCGGCCATGGCCGCCGCTCCGGCCGCCGCGTCGGCACCGGCGGCCGGACGCGACAGGCTGAAGCTGCGCCGCGCCAGGATCTGGCCGCCGGTCGGCGCGACCAGTTGCGCGCGCGCTTCCAGGACCACGCGGCTGGACCTGGCGGAATCGAAGGCCTGGACGAACTCGTCCAGGTCGACGCGCAGGCGGCAGGCGCCGCCCGCCGCGCCCGAGAGCATGCGCTTGCGCAGGGCGTGGCCGACCAGTTCCGCCGGCGGCGCGACCCAGCGGCTTTCGGCAAAACCATGCCGCCGCTGGTCGGACGCATACAGCAACCGGTACTGCATGGCCGAGGAATCCAGCCACGACACGGCGAAGACGTCGATGCTGCGCAGGCTGGCGACGATGCGGTTGTTGGCCGCCGGCTGCACCGCACCCAGATCGAACTGGGCCACATTCGATAGCGACTTCGCGCCCCCGCCGCAGGCGGCAAGCAACAGGGCGGTCAGCATCAGCGCGTGTCTTCTCATGGCATCCTCATCGATTGGCGAAGCCCGCCTCGCCCGGTCCCGGGCGACGCGCCTCGCGGCCGAATACCAGCATGTTGGGGGAATCCTCGACCTGATCGAGCAATCGGCTCATCTGTCGCGAGTTGACCGCCAGTTCCTGCAGCAGCGCATTCAGGCGCGGCAGCGTGGTCTGGGTAATCTCGCCGCCGGACTCGCCGAGCAGCGCATCGAGCTTGCCCGCCACGCCCCGCAGGTCGGCCATCAGCGGCGTCGCCTCGCCGCTGGCCTTCTCCATGTTGGCCAGGGTCGCGGAGAGCCGCTTCATGTTCTCCTCGCTGAGGGCCTGCCTGAGGGAAGCCACCACCTGCGGCATGTCCTTCAGGCTGTCCGACAGTCCGGCGGAGGCTTTCTCGACATTGGCCAGGGTCTGGCCGATGCGCTTGACGTTCTGGTCGGAGAGCAGTACCGCGGCACGCTCGGCGGCACGGCGCACCTGCGCCATCAACTCCTCGGCATTCTCCGCCAGGGAGTCCATGAAGCTCGGCTGCAGGGCGATTCGCGGCAGTTCGCCGTCGGTGCCGGTCAGCGGTTCGAGGTTGTCCCCCTTGTCTTCGAGCAAAACCGTGGCCAGTCCGGTGACCCCCTGGTAGTTGAGCTTGGCCGTGGTGCCCTTCGTCACGGGCAGGCTGGCGTCGATGCTGATGGTGATGAGGATGTCGAGGGGATTCTTCGGATCGAGTGCGATGTCGATCACCTTGCCGGCGCCAAGGCCGCGGAAGCGCACCTGGGCCTGCGTGTTGAGGCCGCTGACGTTCTTGTTCGTTACCAGGATGTATTCGCGGGTGGCCTCCCGCTTGCCCGACATCCAGAAGACGGCCAGAGCACTGGCCAGCCCGAGCAGCAAGACGAATATCCCGGCGGCAAGCGCGTGAGCCCGGCTTTCCATTTTTATACGACTCCCTCGGACATGCGGCTCTGCAGCGCCCGCTGAGCCCGGTCGCAGCAGAAGAAATTGCGGATGAAGGGATGATCGATCCTGGTGATCTCGTCGATCGATCCCAGCGCGAGTATACGCTGTTCGGCCAGCACCGCAACGCGGCTGGCCAGGCCGGCCAGCGTGTCGAGGTCGTGGGTCACCAGCACCACGGTCAGCCCGAGTTGTCGCTGCAGGCCGCGGATCAGTTTCACGAAGGACTCGCTGCGGTCGGGATCGAGGCCGGCGGTCGGTTCGTCGAGCAGCAGCAGCTCCGGCTCCATCGACAGCGCACGCGCCAGGGCGACGCGCTTGATCATGCCGCCGGAAAGCTCGGAGGGCATCAGCCAGGCATGGCGCGGCAGGAGTTCCACCATCGACAGCTTGAGCATGACCAGGTTGTGGATGAGGTCCTCGTCGATGACGCCGAGCTCGCGCAGCGGAAAGGCGATGTTCTGGAAGACGTTGAAGGAGGAATACAGCGCACCGTACTGGAACAGCATGCCGAAGCGCCGGCGCAGGTTGCGCTCCTGCTCCGCATCGCCCGTGAACAGCGGCTCGCCGAAGAGGCGGATCCGTCCCTGCGTCGGCTGCAACAGGCCGATCATCTGCCGCAGCAGCGTCGTCTTGCCGCTGCCCGAGCCGCCCACCAGCGCCATGACCTCGCCCTGTTCGATTACGAGATTCAGGTCGCGGTGCACCCAGGTCTGACCGAAGCGCGTGGACAGGTGCTCGACTTCGATGACCGGCGTCGGCCCGGCCTTCGGGGCGGCGGGCGGGGAATGAGCCGTCATGTCGGCATGCCGATGCTGCGGGTGGCGATGGCGTAGACGGCATCGACCAGGATCACCACGGTGATCGCGCTCACCACCGAGGCGGTGGTGTTGGCGGACAGGCTTTCCGTGTTCGGCCGCACGCGCAGGCCGAAATGGCAGGCGACCAGGGCGACGAAGATGCCGAAGGTCACGCCCTTGGCCAGGGCGATGTAGAGGTTGGCCACCGGCACCACCTTGGGCAGGGTTTCGATGAAAAACCCGTAGGAGATGTCGAGCTGGTACTGCGCCGAAACCATGCCGCCCATGAGGGCGATGGCACTGGTCCACAACACCAGCAGCGGCATGGCGACCGCCAGTGCGGCGACCTTGGGGAAAACCAGCCGCAGGTTGCGCGACACGCCCATCGTCGCCAGCGCATCGATCTCCTCGGTGACGCGCATCACGCCGAGCTGGGCGGTCATGGCCGAGCCCGAGCGGCCCGCCACCAGCACCGCCACCAGCACCGGCCCCAGCTCGCGGATGATGCCCATGCCGAGGATGTTCACGATGAAGATGTCGGCGCCGAAGTTCTTCAGCTGCAGCGCCGACAGGTAGGACAGCACGATGCCGATGAGAAAGCCGACCAGCGCCGTGACCGGCATGGCGCGCACGCCGCTCTTGTACAGGTTGGCCGAGGTTTCGCGCCAGGGGGCTTCGCGCGGCGCGCGGACGACCTGGCCGATGTCGAGCATGAGTTGTCCGACCAGGGTGGTGAAGTCGACCAGGTGCCGCCACAGGTCCAGGCTCAGCCGGCCGACGCCGACGACCCATTCGAACGACTGCCGGGGTTCCGGCCCGGCCTCCTTCGTCTTGCTGGCGACGTAGAGGCGGGCAAAAACCGGTTCCAGTTCGTCGCGCGTGGCGAGGTTCTCCGGAAAGCGATACCCCCAGGCGCGCCACAGCATCATGGCGCCGACGGAATCCAGCGACTGTATGCCGCGGATGTCCCAGCCCAGGCCGGCATCCGCCGCCCGCGCCGCGAGCTCGCCCTGCAGGGCCGCATAGCGTGGCGCCAGCCCCATCAGGCGCCATTCGCCGGCCAGGCGCAGCCAGCGCCTGCCCTCGGCATCCGTTTCAAGCACCAGGCTTGCGACGCTCACCCTGTCTCCCTTGTTCTTATGATCGAGCCGGCCTTGCCGGCCCTGCGGCGCGGCAAGCGGGCCGGCGACCCGTCGGCGCATCCCGCGCGGCCCGCGCCGAATGCCGGCAGCCCGACGGCATTATGCCGCAGCCTGCGGTTTGGCGCTTTTCTCCTTCACCTTGTACTCCATGCCGAGGACCGCCCACTGCCGCCCCTCCTCCTCCAGCGCCGCCGCCGTCAGCGGCGAAGCCGCCAGCCAGTCCGGGGCGACGCCGACGCTGAAGCCGCGATCGCCGCGCTTGACGCCGATGGCCGGCAGGGGGGTGTCGTCGCGGGCCCGGTGCAGGAGCGCGGCCAGGCGCAGGCTGAAGATCAGCAGCCAGTCGGCGCTGTCCGGGGTGATTTCCTGCACCCGCTCGAGCTTGCCGCGATGGGCCAGCACGATGCGCGACAGGCGCGCCTGGTCCATTTTCGAGAAGCCCGGCATGTCGGCATTGGCGAGGATGTAGGCGCTGTGCTTGTGGTAGCTGGAATGGGCCACCGAGATGCCGATCTCGTGCAGTTGCGCCGCCCAGTCGAGCACCTGCGCATCGGGGTGTTCGCCGCCCCCGGCCTGCGGCAAAAGCTGGAGGAGGATGCCGCGCGCCGTTGCCGCTACCCGCGTCGCCTGGCTGGCATCGGCCTGATAGCGGCGCATGAACTGCCGCACCGTGGCGTTGCGCAGGTCCTGGTGGTGGTAGCGGCCGAGCAGATCGTAGAGCACGCCCAGGCGCAGGGCCCCCTCGGAGAACGCCATGTGCTCGAGGCCGAACTCCTTGAACACCGCCAGCATGATGGCCAGCCCGCCCGGCAGCACCGGGATGCGGTCCGGCCGCAGGCCCTGCAAAGTCAGCCGCCCCACATCGCCGGCATGGAGCAGGATGCCGCGCAGGCGCTCCAGGCCGTCGCGCGTGATGCCGCCTTCGGACAGGCCGTTCATTTCGAGGATGTCGGAGAGCGCCTTGGCCGTGCCGCTGGAACCGACCGCCTGCTCCCAGCCGGACTTCTTGTACTGCCGCACGATGGCCTGCAGCTCCTTGCGCGCCGCCAGCTCGGCCGCCTTCATGCCGGACTTCTCGATGCGGCCACGCGGGAAATGCAGCAGGCTGAATCCGACGCAGCCCATGTAAAGCGACTCGAGCTCGATCGGCTCGATGTCGCGGCCGATGATGAATTCGGTCGAACCGCCGCCGATGTCGACCACCAGCTGCTGGGTGTGCGGATTGGGCAGGGTGTGGGCCACCCCCAGGTAGATCAGCCGCGCCTCCTCGCGCCCGGCGATGATCTCGATGGGAAAGCCGAGCGCCGCCTCGGCCTGGGCGAGAAACTGCGGCGCGTTCTTCGCCACGCGCAGGGCGTTGGTCGCCACCGCCCGCACCGCGCCGGCATCGAAGCCGCGCAGCCGCTCGCCGAAGCGGCGCAACGCCTCGAGGGCGCGCAGTTGCGAAGGGCCGTCGAGGATCTTCTGCGCGGTGAGGCCGGCCGCCAGGCGCACCGGCTCCTTGAGCGCGTCGAGCGGATAGATCTGGTCATCCACCACCCGCCCCACCTGCAGCCGGAAGCTGTTGGAACCGAGATCGACGGCGGCGACGAGTTCATAACCCATGGCGCGGATTTTAACAGGGCGGGATTTTGTCCCGCCTCGTCATCTGCCTGTCACATGCCCGTCATAAACTGCGTCTTGAACATATTAGGGAATCCTGATTCAATTGGAACCGATGATCAAGGCATCGAGCACCAAACGCTTCCCCGCCGAGCACTTCCTCAACCGGGAACTGTCCCTGCTCGCCTTCAACCGCCGCGTCCTCGGCCAGGCGGCCGATGACGGCGTGCCGCTGCTCGAGCGCCTGCGCTTCCTCTGCATCGTCTCCAGCAACCTCGACGAATTCTTCGAGATCCGCGTCGCCGGCCTGAAGGAACAGATCAAGCTCGGCGCCGTCGCCCCCAGCCACGACGGCCTCGCGCCGCACGAGGCCTTCCGCCTCGTGGCCGACGAGGCCCACGACCTGGTCGAGGAGCAGTACGCCCTGCTCAACAAGGTCATGCTGCCGGCGCTGGAAAAGCAGGGCATCCGCTTCCTCAAGCGCGGCGCCTGGAACGAGGCGCAGGCGGCCTGGATCAAGGACTACTTCTTCCGCGAGGTGATGCCGGTGCTCACGCCGATCGGCCTCGATCCGGCCCACCCCTTCCCGCGCGTGCTCAACAAGAGCCTCAACTTCGCCATCGAGCTGGAAGGCAAGGACGCCTTCGGCCGCAGCTCCGGCGCAGCCATCGTGCAGGCGCCGCGCGTGCTGCCGCGCGTCATCCGCCTGCCCGAGGCCGTCGCCGGCGCGCCCTGCGCCTTCGTCTTCCTCTCTTCCGTGCTGCACGCCAACGTCGGCGAGCTGTTCTCAGGCATGAACGTGCTCGGCTGCTACCAGTTCCGCGTCACCCGCAACAGCGACCTGTGGGTGGACGAGGAGGAGATCAAGAACCTGCGCCTGGCCCTGCAGGGCGAGCTGCCGCAGCGCCACTTCGGCGATGCGGTGCGCCTGGAAGTGGCCGACAGCTGCTCCGGGGTGATGACCGAATTCCTGCTGCAGCAGTTCGCGCTCGGCCACGAAGACCTCTACCGGGTGCCCGGCATCGTGAACCTGGTGCGCCTGATGCAGGTGCCCGACCTGGTCGACCGTCCCGACCTGAAATACCCCCTCTTCCAGCCCGGCCTGCCCAAGGTGCTGTCGAAGAATTACGATGTCTTCGCCAGCATCCGCGGCCAGGACGTGCTGCTGCACCATCCCTACCAGTCGTTCAGTCCCGTCGTCGAGTTCCTCGAGCAGGCGGTGGACGACCCTGCCGTGGTCGCCATCAAGATGACGGTATACCGCACCGGCACCGACTCCATCCTGATGGAACTGCTGCTGCGCGCCGCGCGCCAGGGCAAGGAAGTGACGGTGGTGGTGGAACTGATGGCGCGCTTCGACGAGGAAGCCAACATCAACTGGGCCTCGCGCCTGGAAGAGGTCGGCGCCCACGTGGTGTATGGCGTTTTCGGCTACAAGACCCACGCCAAGATGCTGATGGTGGTGCGGCGCGAGGAGGGCGACGAGGGCGGCAAAGGCAGCAAGGGCGGCAAAAGCGTCGGCGCCCTGCGCCGCTACGTGCACCTGGGCACCGGCAACTACCACCCGCGCACCGCCAGGCTATACACCGACTTCGGCCTGCTCACCTGCAACGAGGGGCTGTGCGCCGACGTCAACGAAGTCTTCAAGCAGCTCACCGGGCTCGGCAAGGCCAGCAAGCTCAACCACCTGCTGCTGGCGCCGTTCACCCTGCACGACGCCATGCTCGCCGCCATCCGCGCCGAGGCCGCCAGCGCCCGCGCGGGCAAGCGCGTGCGCATCATCGCCAAGATGAACGCCCTGCTCGAGCCGGAAATCATCGAGGCGCTCTACGATGCCTCGCAGGCCGGCGTCACCATCGATCTGATCATCCGCGGCGCCTGCGCCCTGCGCCCCGGCGTCGCCGGGCTCTCCGACAACATCAGCGTGCGCTCGGTGATCGGCCGCTTCCTCGAACACACCCGCATCTTCTACTTCCATGCCGACGGCGCGCAGAAGATATACCTTTCCAGCGCCGACTGGATGGACCGCAATTTCTTCCGCCGCATCGAGCTGTGCTTCCCCGTGCTCGATCCCAAGCTCAAGCGCCGCATCCTCAAGGAAGGCCTGATGCCCTACCTCGCCGACAACAGCCAGGCCTGGCAGATGAACGGCGACGGCGAATACCGCCGCCTCAAATCGCGCAAGAAACGCTTCTCGGCGCAGGAAGCGCTGCTGGCGGAGTTGCCGGCCGCGCCGGCGAAGGACTGAACCGCCCGGATTTTCAGGCGGAATACGCCGGCACCTGCATCCAGCACCAGCCCTGTGGCCGGTCGAGGTTCTTCCAGTAAACCGTCTGCAAATACGACCAGTCGTTCCGCTTCGACGCCAACCCCGCCATCAGGGTAAGGTATTCATCGTACTGGGCGGGCGTCAGCGCCACCTCGACGGCCTCCGCGTCGCGCCAGACGGCCAGCGGTCGGCAGCCATGCTCCTCGCAGAAAGCCAGCACGCAAAGCACATTGCCGCCCGCCGCCTCGCGGCGCACCACCACCGCCTCGGGATGCGCATCGAACAGCGCGACAAAGCGCTCCGCCCGCGTTTGCACCAGGGAGCGGGATCTCGGGGCGGCCGGGAAAGGCCGCTCGGCCAGCATCGTCGTCATCGTTCACCTCGTCTGAATGTCCGGGCACCCAGCTTAGGAAATCAAGATGACGGGACGATGAACGGCGGCCCTTTCTCGCCAGCCGTCGCGAAAGTCAGTTACCACAGGACGGCGTTGCGTTCTTGGACATGGCGCTATCGGCCAGGAGCGGACTGGCCATGACTTGTAGGTCGGCCTTCAGGCCGACTTCGGCGCTGCTGTCGGCCTGAAGGCCGACCTACAAACATACGGCCGCAACGGGTCGAAGCACTCCTTCGCCGTACCCCAAAGACTGACTTTTCCTGCAGATTCAACTGCGGCTGGCGCGCTGCACCCCGCCGATTTCCCCGATCAGCTTCAGCGCCCGCTGCAGCTGCGCCACGCCGCCCACCTCGATGGTGAAACCCATGCGGGCGGCGCCCTGCTTGGACTGGGTTTTCACCGCGGTGACGTTGATCTTCTCGCGCGAGAGCACCTCGGAAATGTCGCGCAGCAGGCCCTGGCGGTCCTGCGCCTCGACGACGACGTCGACCGGGTAGAGCGCGTCGGCGCCCCCCGCCTTGCCCACGCCCCATTCGGCGCCGATGACGCGCTCCGGGTTGCGTCCGCTCATGTTGCGGAAGTTGGCGCATGCCAGGCGGTGGATGGAGACGCCCTTGCCGCGCGTGACGAAGCCGGCGATGGCGTCCGGCGGCGCCGGCTTGCAGCAGCGGCCGAGCTGGGTGAGCAGCTTGTCCACGCCGACGATGAGGACGCGGCTGCCCGAGCCGGCGGCCTTGCTGCGCCGGGTCTGGATCTCCGGCTCGGCCGGGGCTTCCTCCGGCGCGCCGCGCAGCGCCGTCTGGATCTGGCGCGGGCCGACCTCGTTGCGCGCCGCAGCCAGATAGAGCGCCTCGGCGTTGGCGAAGCCGAGCTTGCGCGCCAGTTCGTCGAGGTTGGCGCCGGTCTGGCCCTCGCGCTGCAGTTCGCGCGTGACGAAGGCGCGTCCCTGCGCCTGCGTCTCGGCCTCCTCCCGCGCGGCGAACCACTGCCGCACTTTCGAGCGGGCGCGCGAAGTGGCGAGGTAGCCCTGCTCCGGCTGCAGCCAGTCGCGCGACGGCCCGCCCTGCTTGACGGTGATGATCTCGACGGTCTGGCCGTTGGCAAGCGGCGTGTTGAGCGGCACCAGGGCGCCGTTCACGCGCGCGCCGCGGCAGCGGTGGCCGATATCGGTGTGCAGGCGGTAGGCGAAGTCGACCGGCGTCGCCCCGCGCGCCAGGTCGATGACGCGGCCCTGCGGCGTCAGCACGTAGAGGGTGTCGTCGAGCGCGGCGCGCTTGAACTGGCGCACCCACTCCGAGGAATCGCTGATCTCGTCGCGCCACGACAGCAGCTGGCGCAGCCAGGCGATCTTGTCGTCGTAGCGGGCGTCGGAGCCGGTCTTCTCCTTGTAGCGCCAGTGCGCGGCGACGCCCAGCTCGGCGTGCTGGTGCATCTCGTGGGTGCGGATCTGCACCTCCAGGGCACGCCCGCCGGGGCCGATGACGGCGGTGTGGAGCGAGCGGTAGTCGTTGCCCTTCGGGTGCGAAATGTAGTCGTCGAATTCCTTGGGGATCGGCTGCCAGATGTGGTGCACGATGCCGAGCACGGTGTAGCAGTCGCGCACTTCGTCGACCAGCACGCGCAGGGCCCGCACATCGTAGACTTCGGCGAAGTCGAGGTTCTTCGCCCGCATCTTGCTGTAGATGCTGTAGATGTGCTTGGGCCGGCCGGCCACCTCGGCCTTCAGGCCGGCCGCCGCCAGCTCGGCCCCGAGTTTCGCGATGGCCTCCTCGATGAAGGACTCGCGCTCGACGCGGCGCTCGTCGAGCATCTTCGCGATGCGCTTGTAGGTGTCCGGCTCGAGGAAGCGGAAGGCGAGGTCCTCCAGCTCCCACTTCAGGTGCCAGACGCCGATGCGGTTGGCCAGCGGCGCGTAGATGTCGAGGCTCTCGCGCGCCAGTCCGGCGCGCTCGGCTTGCGGATGCTCGGCGAGATGGCGCAGGGTCTGCGTGCGGCTGGCCAGGCGCAGCAGGACGACGCGGATGTCCTCCGACATGGCCAGCAGCATCTTGCGCAGCACCTCGGCCTGGGCCCTGGCGTCCGGGGTGCGTTCGCCGGCGCCGGCCGCCAGGCGCAGGCCCTTGAGGCGGCGCAGGCCGCCGACGAGGTCGGCGACCGGCACGCCAAATTCGGCCGTCAGCTTTTCCGTTGCCTCCTCGAGGTAATCGGAGGCGGCGAAGAGCAGCGCGGCCAGGCGCGTGTCGAGGTCGAGCCGCAGGGAAGCCGCCACCAGCGCCATGCCGAGGGCGTGCTGCCAGACCGGCTCGCCCGTGCCGAGGGCATGTTCGCCGTACAGGCCGCGGGCGAACTCGGCCGCCTGCGCGATCTGCGCACTCGCCGCGGGCGGCAGTCCTTCGGCGAGGAGCGCGAGCTGCGCCTCCTCGGCGCCGGCCTGGGCGATGGAATGGGTGACGGAGACCACTGGATGAATTGGGGATGGGCCTGGAAAGCAAGGCCGACGGGCGAATTATCGCCGAAATGGAGATTGGGCGGCGATTGCCGCCGTATCCTGGAGGCTGACTATTGAATCTGTCATTCCCGCGAAAACGGGAATGACGAGATTCCTAGCGCCGCACCGCTTTGCGCGCCGGCTTGGCGGCGGGTTTGCGCTGCAGTTCGCCGCCGGCCTTCTCGACCAGGCCGTCGAGGGCATCGCCCAGGGTCGGCCGCTCCTCGCGAAAATACAGGCCGAGGGCCGGCGTAGCGTCGTCCATGGCCTCGCGCATGGCCGCCAGGCGGTCGGAAGGGTCGTGGTCGGCCGGCAGGTCGCGCACCTGCATGCCGAGGTTCTGGTAGGTGCGGTGCGTCTTGTCGAAGGTGACGCAGGGCGAGAGGATGTGAAGATAGGAGAAGCCGCGGTGCGCCATGGCCTGGGTGATCATGCCGCGCAGGTGGTCGGGGCGGCCGGCGTAGGCCTGGCCGACCCAGCTGGCGCCGTAGGAGAGCAGCATCAGCAGCGGGTTCAGCGGCCGGTCGGGATTCTCGTAGGGACTGGTCGGGGTGCGGAAGCCCACCGCCGAGGTCGGCGAGGTCTGCCCCTTGGTCAGGCCGTAGATGCCATTGTCGAACAGCAGGTAGGTGATGTCGACGTTGCGCCGCGCCGCATGCGGGACGTGGCCGCCGCCGATGGCGAAGCCGTCGCCGTCGCCGCCCACCGCCACCACCGTCAGCGCCTCGTTGGCCGTCTTGACGCCGGTGGCCACCGGCAGCGCGCGCCCGTGCAGGGTGTGCATGCCGTAGGTGTTCACGAAGAAGGGAAAGCGCGAGGAGCAGCCGATGCCGGAGACCACCACGGCGTTCTCGTTGGGCACGTTCAGCTCGCACAGCGAGGCCGCCACCGCCTCGACGATGGAGAAGTAGCCGCAGCCCGGGCACCACGTCGGCAGGGTCTTCGAGCGGTATTCCAGCCGCCCGCTTTCCTCGACCTCCTTCAGCTTCTCTTCGAGATAGACCGGTTTGATGTCGCCCATGTCGCATTCCTTCTTCACTTGTAGGTCGGCCTTCGGGCCGATGACCGTAGGAAATCCCTGTGTAACTGCGGCGGCTGGTGTCGGTCTGAAGCCCGACCTACAGGGCCTACGCTGCCTTTTGCGCCGCCTTGCGGCCCGCCAATCTGCGGATTTCCTCGAGGATCTCCTCGACCTTCATCGGCTCCCCGGAGACGCGGTCGAGCCGCGTCACCGGCTTCGCCACGTGCGCCTGCAGCAGGTTGGCGAACTGGCCCTGGTAGTTCAGCTCCGGCACCAGCACCTCCCCGCAGTCGGCCATGAAGGCCGCCACGGCCGCGGTCGGGAAGGGCGAGAGCATCACCACCTTCATCGCCGCGCAGCGGATGCCCTCGGCGCGCGCCTTGAACATCGCCTCCAGGCACTCGCCGAAACTGGAGCCCCAGGACAACAGGCCGACGTCCACCGCGCCCTCGTCGCCGAAGCGCTTGAACTTGGTGAGGTCGGGGTGGTCGAGGGCGAGCTTCAGCTTTTCGTGGCGCTTGCGGCTCATCGCCGTGTGGCTTTCGGCCGAATCGCTGGGCCGGCCCAGCTCGTTGTGCTCGAGGCCGGTAACGACGTGCATGTTGCCCTTGTCGCCGGGAATGGCGCGCGGGCTGACGTGGTCGGCGGTGAGGGCGTAGCGCTTGTACTGGGCGCCGGCGGCGAGCTTGCCCGGCTTGCGGTTCACGTCGGCCTCGAAGGGCGGCCGCGCCGGGAACACCACCGTCTCGTAGCGGTTGGACAGATACAGGTCGATCAGCACGATCACCGGCGTCTGGTAGGCCTCGGCCATCTCGAAGGCCTTGCCGGCACAGCGGTAGCAGCCGTCGACGTTGGTCGGTGCGATGACGATGCGCGGCGCGTCGCCATGGCCGCCATAAACCGCCATGTGCAGATCCGACTGCTCGGTCTTGGTCGGCATGCCGGTCGACGGTCCGCCGCGCTGGGAGACGAACAGCACCGCCGGCACCTCGCCGATCACGCCCATGCCGATCATCTCGGCCATCAGCGACAGGCCGGGGCCCGAGGTCGACGTCGCCGCCCGCGCGCCGGCGAAGCCGGCGCCGATGACGGCGGAGATCGCCGAGATCTCGTCCTCGGTCTGCAGCAGGCGGGCGCCGCGCCTGGGCATCTCGGCCGCCAGCCGCTCCATGATCGAGGTGGCCGGCGTGATCGGGTAGCCGAAGAAGGTGTCGATGCCGGCGTCGAGCGCGCCGCGCGCGATGGCGGCGTTGCCGTTGATCATTTCCACCGTGGCGCCGGCCACCACCGTCGACACCGGCGGGCCGAACGCCACGTCGTCGAGCTTGAAGGTCCTGGCGGCGTAGTCGAGGCCGGCCTGGAACGCCGCCTCGCTCGCCTCGAGGGCGGCGGCCTTGTTCCGGAACTTCCTGGCGATGGCCTTGCGGAAGCCCTCGGCCGGCAGGCCGAACAGGCCGGCGATGAAGCCGAGCACGACGATGTTGCGCGAGCGGTTGGCGCTGGTGCTCTTCTCGGACAGTTCGCGGATCGGCAGCGGATAGGGCAGCTGGCCCGGGCCGACGTGGGCGCTCATGTGGCCGCCTTCCGGCAGCCTGACGATGGATCCCTGCTCGTAGATCACCGCGCCGCAGTCGCGCACCTCATCGGCATGCGGAATGGCGTGGCTGTCGTCGAGCGACACCAGGACGTCGGACTTGTGCTTGAGCGAATAGGCCTGCTCGGTGGTGATGCGCATGCGCGCGATGCACTTGCCGAAGCCGCGGATCTCGGGCGGATAGATGTCGAAGCTGATCACCTTGTAGCCCATGCCGGCCAGCGCATTGCGCAGGATTTCGCCGGCAGCGATGGTGCCGTCCCCGGCCGAGCCGACAATCGAGATTTGAATATCCGTGGCCATGCTATTCGTACTCCCAGAACGGCGACTGGATCCTGCCGTCGCCCGCTATGTGCAGTTTCTCGTCCTGGGCCGGCACCCAGGGGGCGTCGTCGCCGGCGATGTTGCGGGCGGCAAGGTCGCCCATCGCCCGCACGTTCTTCCAGCCGTAGAAGAAGCGGTAGCGCTTGTCGGCGTCGGACCATATCTGGCAAACGTCGCCGGCGGCCCAGATGCCCTCGCCGGTGGTGCGCAGGGCCGGGTTGACCAGCAGGCCGCGCTCGATGTCGACGCCCGAACCGAGCATGAACTCGACCGAGGGCGACAGCCCGAAGAAGGGCATCACCGCATCGCCGTACAGTTCGGTGCCGTCGTGGAACAGCAGCCGCCGCGCCGACAGGCCGCGGGCGCCCTGCTCGATCGAGGCGATGCCGCCGGCATCCGCCCCCTCGATCACCTCGACGCCCATCTTCTCGAGGGCGGCGATCAGCGCCGGGCGCTCGTCGTCGTCGACCTCGTGCGGCCAGAAGGTCTGCGGGCCCGCCACCAGGGTGACGCGGTGGCGGGTATCGATGAGGGTGCGGGCGAGGTCGAGCCCGATCATGTCGCCGCCCAGCATGATGACGTGGCCACGCTCCGGCACCACGCCGGCGGCGACGACAGCCTCGGTGTAGCTGGAGAAGGGATGCATCAGCGGCCGGAACTCGGCCAGTTCCTCGGGGACGTAGCCGCGCCCGCCGGAGGCGACCAGCAGGGTGTCGAAGCGGATCTCCTCCTTGTGCTCGAGGGCGATGGTGCGCCGGTTGCCATCCACCCCGGCGACGCGGCTGCAGCGGCGCACCTCGATGCGGTGGTCGCGGTAATAGTCGGCCGGATAGGCGAGGAACTCGCGCCAGTCGCGGTGGCCGCGGAAGACCTTGGGCAGGTCGTAGCGGTTGTAGAAGAGCAGGCTGGACAGCGTCAGGATGGTGACGCGGGCGTCGGGCTCGCGGCTGCGCAGGGTTTCCGCGGCCTGGCTGCCGGCGACGCCGCTGCCGATGACGACGTGGTGACGAGCGTCCTTCCGTTTGGCTGTCATGCTAGATCTCGATTTCGGTGAGTTCGCAGCGCGAGATCGAGATGCACTGCACCGGACAGGCCTTGAAGCACTGGCCGCAGCGGATGCATTCGTTGTTGTCGATCCAGATGGCGCCGACCTGGTTCCATTCCCGGGTCTCCAGCAGCTTGCCGTAGGCGCCGTCCTCGTTCACCTCGACGCCGCGCACCAGCTTGATGCAGTTCCTCGGCGCCACCTCGATGCAGGCGCGGCAGAAGATGCAGCGGTCGACGTCGATCTCGTAGCGCAGGTTGCACAGATAGCAGCGCTTGGCCTCCTCGAAGGCCAGCGTCTCGTCGAGGCCGAGTTCGACTTCGTGCGCGCCGTCCTTCATGCGCTCGGCCAGCGGCGCCGTCGGCATGTGCTGGCGCGGGATGAAGTCGAAGGCGCGTTCGCGCAGCGGTTGCGCCACCGGGACGATGCGCACCACCTGCTTGCGCCGCTCGCGCCCCATCAGCCAGGCGTCGATGCGCTTCGCCACCTGGCGGCCGTGGCCGACGGCCTGGATCACGGTGGACGCGCCGTTCACATAGTCGCCGGCGGCGAAGACGCCCTTGTGCGAGCTCATGCCGTCCTCGCCCACGCGCACGTTGCCCCAGCGGTCGAGCTCCAGCTTCGTGCCGAGGAAATCGTTCACCGTCTGCTGGCCGATGGCGATGATGATCGTGTCGCACGGCTCGATGAACTCCGAGCCCTCGATCGGGATGGCCTGGCGGCGCCCGCCGGCGCGCCAGCCGCCGAGGCGGTTCTGCACGAACTCGATGCCGGTGAGTCGGTTGCCCTCGGCGGTGAGGCCGACCGGGGTACGCAGGCCCTTGATGCGCACGCCCTCGCGCTTGGCCTCGAAGATCTCCTCCGGCGTCACCGGGATGTATTCCTCGGCGGTGCGGATGTGGATGGTCACCTCCTGCGCGCCGAGGCGCGCGGCGACGCGGGCGCAATCCAGCGCCGTGAAGCCGGCGCCGACCACCGCGACGCGCTTGCCGACGCCCTTCTTCTCGCCGCGGTGCATCTGCATGAGGAAGTCGAGGCCGTACTCGACCCCTTCCATGCCGCGCAGCGGGCGCTTTTCCCACTCGCCGGCGAGCGGCAGGGGCGACGCCGCCATGCAGCCGGTGGCGAGCAGGACGGCGTCGAATTCCTTCTCCAGCTTCGCCATCGGCGTCTGCCCGGCGCCGTTGCCGATTTCGACCCCTGTGCGCAGTTGCACGCCGAGGCGCAGGGCGTTGTGCAGTTCGATGTCGAGGGTGTCGCGCGGCAGGCGGAATTCGGGAATGCCATAGCGCAGCATACCGCCCGGACGTTCCTCGCGCTCGAAGATCACCACGTCGTGGCCGAGCAGCGAAAGATCGTGCGCCGCCGCCACGCCGGCAGGTCCCGCCCCGACGATGGCGACGCGCTTGCCGGTAGGCGAATACAGGCGCTCGGTGATGCGGTGGCCGGCATCCTTCAGGTCGGAGGCGACGCGCTTCAGGTGGCAGATCGCCACCGGCTCGCCGTTGCCGGGCCAGCCGTGGCGGCACTGCGCCTCGCAGGGGCGCGAGCAGATGCGGCCGAGCACGCCGGGCAGGACGTTGGCTTCGCGGTTGGTTTCGTAGGAGCGGCCGAACTGGCGCTCGATGATTTCGCGGATATAGACCGGAATGTCGGTGCCGGCCGGGCAGGCCGTCTGGCAGGGAACGTTCTGCCGGACCCAGCCGATGTCGCGTGGATCGTCGGAGAGGTATTCGCGCTGCGCCGTCGCCGCGGTTCCCGCTGCATCGCCCGACGGCGGTTTGATGTCGCCCATGCCTGCCTCCATCACGGACCGGATCCGGCACCCGGCCATCGAAAGACATAATGTTGCCATAAACTCGGCATGGTTTTGATATCGATCAACAGCTTAAGGCTTAAACTGGCTGTCGTGACGCCACCTCCAACCTCATCGCGCGCCGTGGCCTACCTGTTGCTGACCCTGACCGTGCTGTTCTGGTCGGGCAACTGGGTGGTCGGCCGCTGGATCCGCGACGACGTGCCGCCCATCGCCCTGTCCTTCTGGCGCTGGGTGATCGCCTTCGCCTGCCTGCTGCCCTGGGCCTGGCCGCACTTGCGCAGGCAATGGCGCGAGCTGATCGCCCACTGGAAGGTGCTGGCCCTGCTCGGGGTGTTCGGCGGCGCCTGCCACAACGCCCTCACCTACACGGGCGTCGCCAACACCACGGCCACCAACGGCGTGCTGCTCGCCTCGGCCACGCCGATCATGATCATCGGGTTGTCCTGGCTGTTGCTGGGCAAGCGCCTGCGCCTTCTGGAATGGCTCGGCGTGGCGTTGTCCTTCGCCGGCGTGCTGGCCATCCTCGCCCGGGGCGAGTTCGCGCGCCTGCTCGACGTGCGTCCCAACGCCGGCGACCTCTGGGTCCTGGCGGCGATGCTGTTCTGGGCGCTGTACACCGTGCTGCTGGCGCGCCGGCCGCCGGTGCTGCACGCCCTTTCCTTCCTCGCCGCGATCACGTTGTGGGGCCTGGCCGGACTGGCGCCCTTTTACCTGTGGGAGATGGCCGCGGGGAAACTCATCGTGCCGGGCGTGCCGGCCTTCGCCGCCATCGCCTACGCCGGCGTCTTCCCGGCGGCGCTCGGCTTCATCTTCTGGAACCGCGCCGTGGCCGAGGTCGGCGGCAACCGCGCCGGCCAGTTCATGCACCTGATGCCGGCCTTCGGCACCCTCCTCGCCGTAATCTTCCTCGGCGAGGAGCCTGCGCTCTACCACCTCGCCGGCATCGCCCTCATCCTGGCGGGCATCTTCCTGACGACGCGGGTGCGGGCTTAGCCCTGACAGCCGGCGTCGCCCCACTCCCTTTCCGTTTTCTGTTGCTGCTGGCGAAGGCGATCCATCGTTGCGGCGCTGCCGCCGGTGCGCTGGCTGCTGCGGATGCCTTCCAGGCGCGCGGCGATCGCGTCGCAGCGGGCTTTCCTGCCGGCCGCTGCGTGCGCCGCGGCTTCCTGCCGCCGCCTGGCCGCCGCATCGATGCCGGCGCTCGTTGCCGCCGCGGGAGCGGCCGCGGCAGGCCTGTCCTGCCCTTGCAGCCTGGCCGCCGCCTCGATCAGTGCCGCCGCCTGCGCGGCCCGCTGCCTTGCCGCGACGCAATCCGCCTCGATGGCGGCGCGCACCTCGACGGAGGAACCTCGCTTGCGGTATACCTCGGCGATCAGCTTCCGTTCTTCCGCGCCGGTGGCAGCGGCAAGCTGCATCTCTTCCGTCCTGCCGGCTTCCTTGGCCCACATGATCTTCTGGGCCTTCGCGCCCGTTTGCGCGCAATGGCCATCCACTGCAGTGGCCACCGCCGTCGGCCGCTTCGCACCCGTACTGCCGATGACCTTGCCTTGCTGCTCTCCCGCGCAAGGCCGATCCTGATAGGTGTTGCCGCAGCGGTACATTTTCTGCGCGTGGGCCGGAAAAAAGCATCCGGCAAGAACAAACAGCATTGCCACTGCCAACCGCCTGGTTTCCATCACTTGCCCCCTTTGAATGTGTTCCGTTCCCGCCCCGCAGCACCGACTCACGGCACCGGCTCGCAGCGCACCTCGCTTTTTACCGAGTTGGCGATGAAGCATTCCTCGTGCGCCTTGCGGTGCAGCGCTTCGATATCGGTGCGCGATGGCTGGCGCTCGCCGGCAAACTCGACGCGCGGTCGCAACGTCACCCGCGTCATGGCCAGCCTGCCCTCGGCGTTCTTCGCCATGACGCCCTCGGCGCAGTCCTCGTAGCGCTCGACGACGAAGCCGGACTTCGCGGCGAGGTGCAGGAACCACAACAGGTGGCAGCTCGACAGGGCGGCGACGAAGGCCTCCTCGGGATCGACCGCCGCCGCGTCCGAATACGGCAGCGGCACGTTGTGCGGCGAGCTGGAGCCGGGCACCACCGCCCCGCCGTCGAACCGCCAGGCGTGGGCGCGACTGTAGCGCTGGTCGGTGAAGGTCGCGCCCTTGCGCTGCCAGAGGAGGGTGGCGGAATAGGTGGACATGGGGCAGGTTCCGTTGCCGCCCCCGCACGGGGACGAGTTCGCTTATCCTAAACGAATGTTGAGCGCCCTGACAAAACTCTTCGGCAAGGCCGCGCCGCCGCCCGGCGTCGATGACGCGCAGTGGGCGCGCGCGGAAGCCGGCCTGCCCTTCCTCGGCTTTCTCGCGCCGGCCGACCGTGCCCGCCTGCGCGCGATGGCGCTGGAATTCATCGCCGCCAAGGAATGGCACGGCGCGCAGGGGTTGCGGCTGACGCCCGCCGTCCAGCTTGCCATCGCCCTGCAGGCCTGCCTGCCGGTGCTCAACCTCGGCCTCGATTCCTACCGGGGCTGGGTCGGCATCGTCGTCTATCCGGGCGACTTCGTCGTTCCGCGCAAGCTGATGTCGGAAGACGGCGTGATGCACGAGTTCGACGACCGGGTCGCCGGCGAGGCCTGGTCGGGCGGGCCGGTGCTGCTGTCCTGGTTCGACCGGCCGGAAGAGGCCGACGGCATGAACGTCGTCATCCACGAATTCGCCCACAAGCTCGACATGCTCAACGGCCCGCCCGACGGCCTGCCGCCGCTGCACGAGGGCATGAACCGCCAGGCCTGGATCGACGCCTTCGAGCCGGCCTACGCGGATTTCTGCGCGCGCGTCGACGGCGGCGAGGAGACCCGGATCGACCCGTATGCCGCCGAGCATCCGGCCGAGTTCTTCGCCGTCACGAGCGAGGTGTTCTTCGAGGCGCCCGCCCTGCTGCATCGCGAATACCCGGCGGTGTATGAACAGCTCAGGCAGTTCTACCGCCAGGACCCGCTGCGATGAAGCGCCTGCTGATCGTCTATCACACCCAGGGCGGCCACACCGGCGCCATGGCCGAAGCCGTGCTGCGCGGCGCGCGGCGCGCGACGGAAACCGAAACCGCGATGAAGCGCGCCGGCGAGGCGACGCTGGAAGACCTGCTCGCCTGCCACGGCCTCGTCATCGGCACGCCGGAGAACTTCGGCACGATGGCCGGCATGGTGAAGGACTTCTTCGATCGCACCTACTACCCGGCCGAGGGCAAGACCGTCGGCCTGCCCTACGCCCTCTTCGTCAGCGCCGGCAACGACGGCACGGGCGCCGTCACCCAGATCGACCGCATCGCCACCGGCTACGGCTGGAAGCGCGTCGCCGAGCCGCTCATCGCGCGCAAGGACGTGACGGACGCCGACCTCGCCGCCTGCGAGGAACTCGGCGAGGCGATGGCCAGCGGCGTGGCGCTGGGGATTTTCTAGTGTCCCGAGTTGGAAGTTCGTTGAAAGGTGTCAGCAAGAATATGAGGGCGTTCCGAATTCGTACGCAATCGGCGACAGGCAAGGCGCGAACCGCAGCCAGGTTGAACACCTGGCGAGGATTCGCAACGCCGCATGGCGGCGATTTCGCACGAATTCAGCAACGAACTTCCAACTCGGGACACTAGGGCGTGACCATGCCCTTCGCCTACTACGCCCGCCTCTCCGCCGCGCGCCGCCGCATCTACGACAGGAGCGACGCCATCGAGCGCATCGATCTGCCCGACGCCGCCGCGCTGCGCGCCTTCGTGGCGCCGCTCGAGGCCGCCCTGAAATCCGAAAACCGCGCCGAAGCCGGACGCCTGTGCCGCGCCCTCGCGACGGGCATGGTCAGCCAGCTGGGCGCGCCGCCGCTGCGCGTGGCGGTGCTGGCGGTGCGGCCGAAGGGGGATTGGGGCGAGCTGCACGGCCTCTACCTGCCCGGGGACGACGGGGAGGCGGCCCTCATCAAGCTGTGGATGCGCACGGCGGCGAACAAGCGGGTGGTGGCGTTCCGCAGCTTCCTGCGCACCCTGCTGCACGAGCTGTGCCACCACCTCGACTACGAGCTGTTCCGCTTCGAGGAGACCTTCCATACCGAGGGCTTCTACAAGCGCGAGTCGAGCCTGTTCCATCAACTCGTGCCCGGCCAGGCGCCGGCAAAGACCCCTTGATCGGCGCGGCTTCCGTCCGAAATTTTTTCCCGCCGTCTGTAACCTTTTTGCGGCCTGTCCGGTCATATCGCATGAACGGTGCAATCGCGCCGACCGCACAAGGAGCAACCATGGTCACACTGAACCGCCGCCACTGGCTGGCCGCCCTCGCCGGCCTGTTCGCCGCCGCCGCCCTGCCGCCCTCCGCGCGGGGCGGCGCCGCGGCGCCGGCCCTCAACAAGTCGAAGGCCGAATGGAAGCGCCTGCTGCCGCCCGACCGCTACGCCGTGCTCTTCGAGGAGGGCACCGAGCCGCCCGGCAGCAGCCCGCTCGACGGCGAGAAGCGCGACGGCACCTTCATTTGCGCCGCCTGCTTCCAGCCGCTCTTCGACAGCTCGCGCAAGTACGACAGCGGCACCGGCTGGCCCAGCTTCCGCGAGCCCCTGCCCGAGGCGCTGGGCACCCGCACCGACTACAAGCTGATCCTGCCGCGCACCGAGTACCACTGCGCGCGCTGCGGCGGCCACCAGGGCCACGTCTTCAAGGACGGCCCGCCGCCGACCGGCCTGCGCTACTGCAACAACGGCCTGGCCCTGGCGTTCGTGCCGCGCGGCGAAAAACTGCCGGAACTGCGCGCGTGATCCGCGCCGCCCTGCTCCTGCTGGCCGCCCTCGCCGGCGGCGGCGCCGCGGCGCAAACCCCTGCCGCGCCGGCGAGCACCGCCACGGCGATCTTCGCCGGCGGCTGCTTCTGGTGCGTGGAGGCGGATTTCGACAAGCTGCCCGGCGTGACCGCCACGGAATCGGGCTACATCGGCGGAAGCCTCGCCCGACCCACCTACGAGCAGGTCAGCGCCGGCGGCACCGGTCATGCCGAAGCGGTGCGCATCACCTACGATCCGGCGCGGGTGAGCTACGCGCGGCTGCTCGAATATTTCTGGCGCCACATCGACCCGACCGTGAAGGACGGCCAGTTCTGCGACATGGGCAGCCAGTACCGCAGCGCCGTCTTCTATCTGGACGCGGCCCAGCGCCGCGCCGCCGAGGCCAGCCGCGAGGCGCTGCTGAAGAGCGGCCGCTTCGCCCGCATCCACACCGAGATCGCGGCGGCCGGCCCCTTCCATCCGGCCGAGGCCTATCATCAGGACTACTACCTGAAGAACCCGCTGCGCTACAACTACTACCGCAGCCGCTGCGGCCGCGATGCGCGGGTCCGGCAGGTGTGGGAGGGCAAACCCTGACGCAGCCGCCGTCCCGCGGCGGCTGACTTTGCGGGAACGGGCGGCGCGGCGCCATCGCCGCAGCCTGCCTGGGGTATCCTTGCCGGACATCCCTTTTCATCCTGGTCATGTCCGTTCCAACCCGCGCCCCGGGGCATCGTCCCGGGCGAATCGACGCCGGCGCACTGCGTGCCCTTCTCGTCCTGCTCGCCCTCATCCTCCCGTCCGCCCCCGCCCGCGCGGAGGACGCATGGCGCCCGCCGGCGGCATTGTCGGCGGACGAGAAGACCGCGCTCGACGCCCTGCGCCGGCCGGGCACGACGGATACGCGCCTGACGCCCCCGCCCGCGGCGCGCGAGCTGTCCGCCGGCCTGGCGGCCAAGGGCGCCTACTTCGACCTGCCCTTCGGACAGGGGGGGGAGCGCATCGAGGCCGGCTACGCGGCGATGCGGCGCGGCGACGTCGACGAGGCCCTGCGGCTCCTCGAACAGGGGGAAAAGGATGCCGGCCCCTGGAGCGGCATGCTGGTCTTCCGCCTCTCCGGGCTGCGGGCCGACCTGCTCATGCGCGCCAACCGGGCGCTCGATGCCGACGAGGCGCTGGCCCGCTCGGCCGCGATGGAGCACGGCATCTGGTCGCGCCACTGGATCACCCGGGCGCGGCGCGGCGACGCCCTCGCCCGCCGGGGGGAAAACGCCGGCGCCGAGGGCGATCTGGGGCGCGTCGCGCTGGCCTTGCGCGACTGGCAACTGGACACCACCTTCGAGGAAATGCCCGACGTGCGCGACCTGATGCTGCGGACCGAGGCGAAAATTCGCGCCCACATGGGCCTGGCCTCGCTCTATGCGCGCACGGGCGACTATCCGCGGGCCATGGCCTGGGGCGCTTCGGCGGAGGCGCACTTCGGGCGCCTGTTCGCGCTGGCGCGGGGACCGCACGGTTCGATGGTGCCGATGGTGCCCGACTTCTACATCGGCCGCGGCGAAAACCTCGCCTATCTCGGCGCCGGCATCCTGGCGGTTCGCGCCGACCCCGCCCTGGCCGAGCCCTACTTCACCGCCGCCCGCGACTTCTTCAAGGCGATCGGCTATCCCTTCGGCGACGCCACGGCGGCGGCCATCAGGGCCCAGGCCCTGCACGACGCCGGTTTCCTCGACGCCTTTCACGACGCCGCCGCGGAGGCCGTATCCGCCGCGGCGGCGAGCGGCCTCTGGGAAGTCATCTGGCGCATCGAGGCGCTGCGCGGACGGCTGTTCCTCGCGGCCGGCCGGCGCGACGAAGCCGAGGCGGCCCTGCGCCGCGCGCAAGGCGCCGTGGAACTGGTCTCCGGCGGGCTGGCCTCGGACCGGACCAAGCTGGCATTCGGCGTCGGCAAGGAAGACATCACGCGCCTGCTGGCCGCCATCGACATCGACAAGGGCGACCATGCCGCCCTGTTCCGGGACCTCGAACGCGGCCGCGCCCGCGCCTTCGTCGACCTGCTGGCCGGCCGCCGGCTCGCCGAGGGCAGGGAAACCGGACTGGTGCGCGAAATCCGCGACCTCGACCGGCGCATCCTGCACCGGCGCATCGCCAACGTCGGCGCTTCGGGCGCGGATCGGGACGGCGCCGCGGCCGAGGCCGCCCTCGTCGCGGAGTGGACGCGCAAGAACCGGATGCTGCGCGAGCGGGACCCCGAACTGGCGGCGGCCCTGTCGATCGCCAGCCAGGAACTCGCGGCGGTGCGGGCGAAGCTGGGGGACGGCGACCTGCTCGCCTACGCGCTGCCCGGCAAGCCGCAGGACAGGCTGGGGCTGCTCCTCGCCGCGCCGGGGGCGACACGCATCCTGCGGCTGGCCGCCACGGGCGAAGCGGTGGCGCGGCATCTGCAGCGTTTCCGCGCCGCCGTCGAGGGCGGCCACCCCGAGGCGCAGCGGGCGGCGGCGCAATCGCTCACCGCGGCGCTCGAGATCGACGCCTGGGGCGTCCGGAACACCCTCTACTTCGTACCCGACGGCCCGACCCATTTCGTGCCCTGGGGCGCCCTCGCCGTCGAGGTGCCGGTGGTCGTCCTGCCGACCGGCGGCTGGCTGATCCGGTCGCCGCAACCCCTGGCCGGCGCCAAAGCGGCCAGCGTCGTCGGCGATCCGGATTTCGGCGGCAAGCTGCCGCAACTGCCGGGCGCGCGCAGCGAAGCCCGCGAGGTGGCGCAGGCTTACGGCACGCCGCCCCTGGTCGGCGCGGCGGCGACGGAAGACACGCTGCGCGAGGACATCGGCGCCGGGGTGGGCGTGCTGCATCTGGCGACGCACGGCCTCTTCGACGCCGACGAACCGCTGCAGTCGGCGATCGTGCTGGCGGGGCCGGACGGGACGGGAAAGCTGACCGCGGCGCGGCTGTTCGAGGCGCCGCTGGCGGCAAGGCTGGTGGTCCTCTCGGCCTGCGAGACCGGCGCCGGCAAGGTCGTCGCCGGCAACGACATCCTCGGCCTCGCGCGCAGCCTCTACCTGGGCGGCGCCACCACGGTCGTCCACAGCCTGTGGCCGATCGAGGACATGGCCACGCTCGAATTCATGCGCAGCTTCCATGCCGGCGCCCGGAACGGCGGCTACGGCCGCGCCTGGCTGGCTGCGCGCGACCGCTTGCGCAAGCTCGGTTACCCCCCCTCCGCCTACGGCGCCTTCGTCCTCGGCGGCGCGCCGGGCCCGTAGTCGGGCCGGACGCCGTCCTGCGGCGGCTGACTTTCTCCCTGCCGGACATGACTCCGGCTGCGGACCGCCCCGCCGCCGGCGCGGTCCTGCCTGCCGCGCCCGGTGAAGGCATCCATGCTCTTCGCGATGCCGAAGAAGCCCATCAGCGCATCGAACCACGCCACCGGCAGCAGGCGCAGCGGGAAGGCGCAGCGCACGAACCAGGGCAGGATCAGCCGCGCCTCGTCGCGCTCGATGGCGCGCACGATGCGCGCGGCGACGGCCTCCGGCTGCATGATCGGCAGCAGCAGCGGAAAGCGCGTGCGCACGCCCTCGAACATGCCGGTGCTGATGTAGAAGGGACAGACGACGGTGGTCCGCACCGGCGCGCCGTCGTGCTTCAGCTCCAGGCGCAGCGACTCGTCGAAGGCGATGGCGGCGGCCTTGCTGGCGGAATAGTCGGCCAGGCGCGGCACGGCGGCGATGCCCGAGGCCGAGGCGATGGTGACGATATGCCCCCTGCCCTGCGCCAGCATGCCGGGCAGGAAGGCGCGCACCGTGCGGAAATGCGCCAGGGTGTTCACCGCAAAGGTGCGCTCGACCTCGCGTCGGTCGCCTCCAGCAGCGGCTTGCCGTCGACGATGCCGGCGTTGTTGATGAGCACGTCGACCGCGCCGTGCTCCTGCAGCGTGCGCGCGGCGGCGGCCTCGATGGATTCGCGCCCGGCGAGGTTGCAGGCAACCACCGAAGCCTGCCCGCCCGCCCCGGCGATCTCGCCGGCCACGCCCTCCAGCGCCGCCGCATCCTGGTCCCACAAAATCAGCCGCCCGCCCCTCCCGGCGATCTTCAACGCCATCAGCCGCCCGATGCCGCTGGCGGCGCCGGTGATCAGCACCCTGCGATTCCTGAAGTCGGTCATGCGTTTCTCCCTGCGGCAGCTTCTGTAGGCAGGGGCATTATGGCGCAGGCACGAATATGCGCCGTATCATGGAGACTGATTTTGTGCGACTCCTATCGGCCAGGAGCGGCCATGGCAATGCCAAAAAGACTGGCAGCCTGACGCGGAGGTCAGCCTTCAGGCCGGCGCAACGCGGCACTTGCCCGTGACCGCCAAAGTCGGCCTGAAGGCCCGAGCCTACAAACATAAACGGCCGCAATCGGGTCGAAAGCGGCCCGATAAAAAGTCAGTCTCCGCAGTACGGCAACGCACGCCGCACCCCGGCGACTGGCTTCCAACCAAATTTAAAAGTACCAGAGTCGATTCCTTCCCCCATGATCCCGAATGTCCACATCAGAAACGAAACCGGCGCCGACGCGGGCGCAATCACCGAGGTGACCGTCGCCGCGTTCAAGACCCTGGAAATCAGCCATCACACCGAGCAGTTCATCGTCGCGGCGCTGCGCGCCGCCAGCGCGCTTGCAGTGTCGCTCATCGCGGAACGGGATGGCCGCGTGGTCGGCCACATTGCCTTCTCTCCCGTGATCCTTTCGGACGGCACGCTGGACTGGTACGGCCTGGGGCCGGTGTCGGTGCTGCCGGAGCTTCAGCGGCAGGGCATCGGCCGGGCCCTGGTGAAGAAAGGCCTGTCGCGGCTGAAGGACATGCATGCCCGGGGATGCTGCCTGGTCGGGCATCCGGACTATTACCGCCAATTCGGCTTCAGGAATGCGCCGGGCCTGGCGCTCGAAGGCGTGCCGCCGGAATTCTTCTTCGCCCTGCCCTTCGATAGCCCCATGCCGCAGGGCGCCGTCGTTTTCCACGCGGCATTCGGCGCGACGGGCTAGCAACCCGGACAACCGCCTCCGGGTAAAAGTCAGTCACCATGGGACGGCGCACGCCGTGCCGCAGCGACCGACTTTCAGCCGATTCGCTCGATGAACACCGCCATCGCTGCAGTCCGGCCCTCGCGGCCACACCCCCAGCCTGTCCCCAAAAAGCCATTGCCGGCCTGAGGTACTGTACGTATAATTCAACGTACTGTACATCTGGAGCCCGTCATGCAGAAACTATCGATAACCGCCCTGCGCCAGAAGCTGTTCCAGGTGGCCGATGAGGTGCTGGAAAGCGGCATACCCGTCGCCATCGAACGCCGCGGCAAGACCCTGCTGCTGGTGGCCGAGAATGCCGGCAAGTCCCGCCTGGCCGCCCTCAAGCGCCGCAAGCTCATCAAGGGCGATGCGGCGGATCTCGTCAACACCAGGGTAGGCGAATGGCGCGAACCGAAAAACCTGGGCTGATCCATCTCGACACGCACGTGGTCTGCTGGCTGTACGAGGCCAGGATCGACCTGCTGTCCGACGCCGCCCGCGCCGCCATCGAGGCCGGGCGGCTTTTCGTTTCCCCGATCGTCGACCTGGAGTTGCAGTACCTGCACGAGATCGGACGCATCGGCAAGGGACCGGCCGCGGTGCTCTCGGCCCTCGCCGCCGAGATCGGCCTGGCAATCGATCAGCAGCCCCTTGAGAAGATCGTCGGCCGCGCCCGGGAACTCCACTGGACGCGCGATCCCTTCGACCGTCTCATTGTCGCCACCTCGCTGCTTTCGGGCGGACACCTGGTGACGAAAGACACCCTCATCAGGAAGCACTGCAAGTCGGCGCTCTGGTAGCCCGCGCCGCCGTACCGCAGCGACTGACTTTTAAGAAATCCGCTCGATGAACCCCGCCATCGCGTCAAGCGTGGCCTGGGGCTGGTCCTTGTGCGGGGAGTGGCAGCAGCAGGGGGATCTCTGCACTTCGATGCCGGGCGCTCAGTACGCCACCGATTGCTGACCTGACGCACCGGTTGCCTATTGTGGAGCGCGGAAGCATAATTTGTTTCAGATGCAATTCAGGAGCCAGTCATGAAGGTCTATTCGGCGGTAATCGAGCGGTGCCCGCAAACGGGCTTGTTCGTCGGTTTCGTGCCCGGTTTCCCCGGCGCCCATTCCCAGGGTGAAACGCTGGATGAGGTCAATCGAAACCTGCACGACGTTATTGAAATGCTTCTCGAAGACGGCGAACCCAAGCTTGAGTCCGAGTTTGTCGGAGTTCAGAACGTTGCCATAGCCTGAGTCATGGGCAATGTTCCCGTCCTCAAACCCAATGAAGTCATAGCCATTCTCATCAAACTCGGCTTCACCGAAGTTCGCCAACGCGGCTCACACAAACAATTCCGCGACGCTTCCGGCCGCTGCACGACGGTTCCGTTTCATCAAGGCCGCGACATCTCCCCGATCCTGCTTCGTCAAATCGCCAAGGACATTGGCCTTGCGCTCGACGAATTGCTTAAGCACAGATAGATCATCCCGCACGGTCGCCGCTCGATGGCGCCGTGCTATGCGGCTGCGCTCGCCGTGTTGCGGCGACTGACTTTAGTTCCGGCATAACGCCCGCTCACACGGGCATTAGCCTTCTCTGAAACTTCGTTTTCAGGAAATCCGCTCGATGAACCCCGCCATCGCCTCGAGCGTGGCCTGGGGCTGGTCCTTGTGCGGGGAGTGGCGGCAGTCGGCGAGCATCAGTACTTCGACCTCGCCTTTCGCCTGCTTGCGGATGGCCTCGACCTGCGCCGGCGTGCCGTACTCGTCGTCCTCGCCTTGAATGGCGAGGACCGGGCAGGCCACCTTCGGCAGATATTCCTCGATGTTCCAGGCGCGGAAATCCGGGTGCAGCCAGATGTCGTTCCAGCCCCGGAAGGTTTTCGTGGAATCGCGGTGGTACTTGCCGAGCTTCTGCGCAAGGTCGGTGGTCTCGAAGGTCACCTTGGCCTGGGCGATGCTGGCGATGGAAATATCCTCGACGAAGACGTGCGGCGCCATGAGGATGAGGCCGGCGACTGCCCTCCCCGCGCCGCCGGCGTGGATCAGCGCGATGGAGCCGCCGTCGGAATGGCCGACCAGCACCGGCTTGTCGATGCCGAGCTGGTCGAGCAGCTCGGTCAGCGCCACCAGCGCCTCGTCGTGCATGTAGCGCACGCCGAAGGCTTCCGTGAGAACGTCGGACTCGCCGTAGCCGTAGCGCGAGTACACCAGCGTGCGGCAGCCGGTGGCGGCGGCGACCTTCGCCGGGAAGTCGCGCCACATCGCCAGCGAGCCGAGGCCCTCGTGCAGGAAGACCAGCGTCGGGCGGTTGAGCTGGTGGGCGGGGATGAGGCGGTATTCGAGCTTGCGGCCGGCGGCCTGGATGAAACCGGTTTGCATGCCTTAAGGAAAACCCTTAACCACAGAGACACAGAGACACAGAGAAAAGCAAAGCACTGCTTTTCATTTCGGGTTGCCTCTGTGTCTCTGTGTCTCTGTGGTTCATGGTTTTGACTCTAAACGCCAAGGAAGCGGTGCATCAGTTCCTCGTTGTCGGACAGCTCGTTCGATGAGCCGGCGAAGACGACGCGGCCCTTGACGATCACCACGCTGCGGTCGGCGAGCGCCATCACGGCGCCGTAGTTCTTGTCCACGATCACGGTGGCGATGCCGGAGGCGCGGATGGTGCGGATGATGTTCCAGATCTCGCGGGCGATGAGCGGGGCGAGGCCTTCGGTGGCTTCATCCAGGATGAGCAGGTCGGGATTCGTCATCAGCGCGCGGCCGATGGTGAGCATCTGCTGCTCGCCGCCGGAGAGCTGGGCGCCGCCGTGGTTGATGCGCTCGGACAGGCGCGGGAAGGTGGCCATGACGCGCTCGAAGTCCCATTCCCTGCGGCCGTCGACGCCTGAACGCGCCGCCATGACGAGGTTCTCGCGCACCGTCAGGTTGGGGAAGATGCCGCGGCCCTCCGGCACGTAGGCGACGCCGGCGCGGGCGATGGCGTGGGTCGCGGCCTGCGTCATGTCGCGGCCGCGCACGCGCACACTGCCCTCCTTCGGCCGCACCAGGCCGAGCATGGACTTGATCAGCGTGGTCTTGCCCATGCCGTTCCTGCCCATCAGGCCGATGCATTCGCCGCGGGCAACGCTGAAATCCACGCCGTGCAGGATGTGGCTGACGCCGTAGAAGCTGTGCAGGCCGTGGGCCTCCAATAACAGCTCAGGCGACGGGCCGCCCCGAGCCTGGGCAGCGTCGACCTGCGAGCGCGGCGAGCCGGCGTCACCCCCTTCCGCGGGAAGGGGGCCGGGGGGAAGGCCCACAATATCAGCCATGGAGGTTGTCCTCCCCGCCGAGGTAGGCGAGCTGCACGGCCGGGCTGTTGCGCACCGCCTCGGGCGTGCCGGATTCGATGACTTCGCCGTTCACCATGACCGTCAGCTTGTGCGCCACGGCGAAGACGGCGTCCATGTCGTGCTCGATGAGCATGATGGCGTGCCGCTCTGAGAGCTTCCTGATCAGCTCGACCATGCGGTGGGATTCGTGCGGGCCCATGCCGGCGAGCGGCTCGTCGAGCAGCAGCAGGCGCGGGCGCGTCGCCAGGCACATGGCGATCTCGAGCTGGCGCTGTTCGCCGTGCGAGAGCGTGGCGGCGACGCGGTCGCGCCGGTGCGCCAGCCCGGCCGCTTCCATCGCCTCCTCGGCCAGGCGACTAATGTCGGCGAAGGCGCCGGCGCCGGCCCAGACGCGCCAGGGGCGTGGCGCGCGCGATTGCGCGGCGAGGCGACAGTTTTCGAACACCGTGAAGGGCAGGAAGATGTTGGTCTTCTGGTAGCTGCGGCCGACGCCGAGGCGGGAAATGGTGTCGGACTTGAGCCCGGCGATGTCGCGGCCTTCGAACTGCACGCTGCCGGAGCTCGGCGGCAGGTCGCCCGAGAGCAGGTTGGTCAGCGTCGATTTGCCGGCGCCGTTGGGGCCGATGACGGCATGCACCTCGCCGACATGCAGTTCCAGCGTGACCTTGTCGACGGCGACGAGGCCGCCGAAGCGCCGGGTCAGTTCGCGCGTGCGGAGAATGGGTTCACTCATGGCGCCCCCTCCGCCTTGCTCCCGGTTTTATCTTCGTCCTCGGGCTCGGTGGCCGCCTCGTGCCTGCGCGCGAACAGGCCGGCCAGGCCCCGCGGCAGATAGAGCGCCACCAGGATGATGAAGAGGCCCATGCCGAGCTGCCAGTGCTTGGCCCAGGGGCCGAACCAGGCCTGGTTGGAGAAGGCTTCCTGCATCAGCACGAAGGCGAAGGCGCCCAGCACCGGCCCGTAGAGCGTGCCCATGCCGCCGAGGATGACCATCATCATCACGGCGCCGGACTGGTGCCAGGAGAGGATTTCCGGATTGACGAAGCCGAACTGCACCGCGGCCAGGTAGCCGGAGAGGCCGCCGAGCGCGCCGGCCAGCACGTAGCTGCCCAGTTTGTAGCGGAAGACGGGAAAGCCGAGCGCCTGCATGCGGTGCTCGTTGACCTTGATGCCGACCAGCGCCCGGCCGAAGGTCGAGCCGAGCACGCGGTGCAGGAGCAGATAGACGGCCAGCATCAGGAGCAGCACCAGCCAGTAGAAGTGCTCGATCTTCTCGAGGTCGGCCAGGGCGAAGCCGCCGATCGCGAGCGTCGGCTTGTTGTAGATGTAGATGCCGTCGGAGCCGCCGCCGAGGGTGGTGTCGTGGAAGACGAAGTACAGCATCTGGGCGAAGGCCAGCGTCACCATGATGAAGTAGATGCCCTTGGTGCGCAGCACCAGCAGGCCGGTGACGAGGGCGAAGGCGGCGCAGGCCGCCATCGCCGCCGGCAGCGACCACCACAGGCTGGCCGCCTCGTACTGCGGCCCGAGCAGGGCGAGCACGTAGCCGGCCAGGCCGAATACGGCGGCATGGCCGAAGCTGACCAGGCCGGTGTAGCCGATCAGCAGATCCAGGCTCATGGCAAAGATGGCCATGACCATGATCTTGGATATGAGCTGGACATAGAAGGCGCCGCCGAACAGCGGGAAGACCGCCAGCAGCAGCGCGGCGGCGAGGAAGACGGTGTGCGGCTTGCGAAACGCGGCCATGTCAGGTTTTGCCGAACAGGCCGGCCGGCCGCCACACCAGCACGGCGGCCATCAGCAGGTAGACGATCATGCCGGCCACTTCCGGCACGAACACCTGGCCGAAGGTCTCGGCCAGCCCGATCATGAGCGAGGCCACCATCGCCCCCTTGACCGAGCCGATGCCGCCGATCACCACCACCACGAAGCAGATGATCAGCACCTGGCCGCCCATGTTGGGGAACACCGAGGAGAGCGGCGCGTTGATCATGCCGGCGAAGGCCGCCAGGGCGATGCCGAGGGCGAAGACCAGGGTGTAGAGGAACTTGATGTCGATGCCGAGCGACTGCACCATGTCGCGGTTGCTGGCGCCGGCACGGATTTTCATGCCGAGGCGCGTCTTCTGGATCAGCAGGTAGAGGCCCAGCGCCAGCAGCAGGCAGACGCCCGAAATGAACAGCCGGTACACCGGATAGGACAGGTTCTCGGTGAGCCGGATCGAGGCATTGAGCAACTCCGGCACGGGCACGCCGTGCACGTCGTCGCCCCAGAAAATGCTGCGCATCTCCTCGAAGATCAGGATCAGGCCGTAGGACAGCAGCACCTGGAAGAGGTGGTCGCGCTCGTAGAGGCGGCGGATCAGCAGCCACTCCAGCCCCATGCCGAGCAGAACCGTCAGCGGGATGCCGACGAGAATCGCCGCCGCCAGGCTGCCGGTCAGGCTGGCCAGCGACCAGGCCAGGTAGGCGCCGAGCATGTAGAAGCTGCCATGGGCGAGGTTGATGATGCCCATGATGCCGAATATCAGCGTCAGCCCGGAGGCGACGAGGAACAGCAACAGGCCGTATTGCAGGCCGTTCAGCAACTGGATGAGGAAAAAGGCGAAGTCCATCTTGGTGACATGATAGCGGCGGCAGAACGCTGCCGCCGCTACCGAAGCTTCCCGCTGTATTCGTCATCCCCGCGCACGCGGGAATCCAGGTTACCCCATTGGGTCCCCGCTTTCCCCGGATCGAGTCCGAGGATGACAGCGGGGACGACGAGCCATTACATCTTGCAGCCCTTGGCCGGGTCGGCCAGCGCCTTCCAGGCCACGCCCTGCGGGAGGTTCTGCTTGCCGACCACCTTGCGCAGGTAGAAGTCCTGCACCGGGTTGTGCGACTTGGACAGCGTGAACACGCCGCGCGGGCTGTCGATCTTGGCTTTTTCCATGGCCTTGATCATCTCGGCCTTCTTCGAGACGTCGCCCTTGACGGCCTCCAGGCCGGCCGCCAGCAGCTGGCCGGCATCGTAGCCCTGCACGGCATACACGTCGGGCTGCTGCTTGTAGGTCTTGGCGTAGGCCAGGCGGAAGGCGTTGTCCTTCTTGGTGTTCAGGCTGTCTGCATAGTGCAGCGTGGTCTCGACGCCCTCGCCCGCATCGCCGACGGCTTCCAGCACGCCGTCGGTGAGGAAGCCCGAGCCGTAGAGCGGGATCTTGCCCTTGAGGCCGGCCGCCTGGTAGTCCTTGAGGAACTTGGCGGCGCCGCCGCCGGCGAAGAAGGCCACGACGGCATCCGGCTTGATGCTGGCGATCTCGGTCAGCAGCGCCTGGAACTCGACCTGCGGGAAGGGGGTATAGAGCACCTTGGTGAGCTTGCCGCCCTCTTTCTCGAAGCCCTCCTTGAAGCCTTCCATCATCTGCTCGCCGGCGGCGTACTTCCAGGTGATGAAGACGGCGTTCTTGTGGCCCTTGGCCTTGAGCACCTTGCCCAGGGCATGGGTCGTCTGCCAGTTGGAGAAGGAAGTGCGGAAGATGTTGGGCGCACACAGCGGGCCGGTGACCTGGTCGGCGCCGGCGTTCGGGTTGATCCACAGCGTGCCGGATTCGCGGATCACCTTGGCCATGCCCATGGCGACGCCGGAGTGCACCGTGCCGATGATGACGTCGACCTTGTCGCGCTGCACCAGCTTGTTGGCGTTTTCCGGGCCCTTGGCCGGGTTGGATTCGTCGTCGACGACGAAATACTCGATCTCGCGTCCGCCCAGCTTGCCGCCGCGCTCCTCGACCGCCAGCTTGAAGCCGTTGGTGATGGCCACGCCGAGCTTCGTATAGGTGCCGGTGTAAGGCAGCATCAGGCCGACCTTGATCTTGCCGCCCTGGGCGTGGGCCATGCCTGCCGGCGCCAGCGTGCCGACCGCCAGGGCGCCGGCCAGGGCGGCCGTGCCGACCAGAAAGTGACGACGGACAAATGCCGATTTTTCTTTCTTGCTCATGTTTTCTCCTCCTCCAAATGGGTTGTGCCGTTCCCGGCCGAAGACGGCGGCTCGCGCGCGATTCCGGTGCCGGGGAGGGCTGCCATCACAACATGTCCGCCCGGATGGGTCAAGACGGGCAAGGGTGATTCGGGGAGTCTAGGCAAGCGGCGTCAAATCCGGGTCATGGATTTGTCAAGTTTTCGTGAAATCGGCCTTCCAGGACCAGGAATACCCGGGTCCCCCCTTCCCCGCGCCTCTCGATGCCCACGTCCCAGCCGGCCTGCTCGCAGATGCGCTTGACGATGGACAGGCCGAGGCCGTAGCCGTCGCCGCCATGCACGTCGCCGCGGTTGAAGCGCCGGAACAGCTCCTGCACCTTGCCCGGCTCGATGCCGCAGCCGGTGTCGAGGATCTCGACGGTGCTGCCGCGCGAGCGCAGGCGCACCGTCCCCTGCTCGGTGTAGCGGACGGCATTGGCCAGCAGGTTGGACAGGACGACGTGGAGCGCCCGCTGCGGAACGCGCACGGTGACGCTGTCGGACACGTCGACCTCGAGCGCCAGCCCCTTTGCTTCGGCACGCTCGCGCACGCTCTCGGCCGCCTCTTCCGCGCACTCGCGCAGGTCGACGTCGCCCTGGATGCCGTCCGCCTCCTCCCGCGCCATGAGCAGGAAGGCGTTGACCAGCTCGGTCAGGCGCGCCGCCGCCGCCGTGATCTTCTCCACCCGCGTACGCGAGCGGGCCGACAGCGTGCCGTCCTCCAGCAGCAGCTCGCAGCCGGTCTGGATGGCGGTCAGCGGCGTGCGCAGCTCGTGGCTGACGTCGGCCGTGAAGGCGCGTTCCCGGTCCAGCAGGCGCGTCATGCGGAGATGGTAGGCGTCGAAGGCCGCCGCCAGCTCGGCCACCTCGCGTTCGGGGTAATTGGGCGCCAGTGCCGCATCGGCGGCGGTCCCCCGCAGCAGGTTCACGCGCCGCGCCAGGTCCACGATCTGGTGCGTCAGCCGGCGCGACAGCCACAGCCCGGCGAGGACGGTCACCACCGCCGTCAGGAGGGCGCCGAAGATCAGCACCAGCCTGAAATGGCGCTCGCGCTCCTGGTGCAGCGCCAGCGAATATGCCACGTAGAAGTAGGCCTCGCCGATCTCCCGGACTTCAACGCGGTAAAGGCCGTCGCCGCCGAGAATGTCGTGGAAGCCGGGCGCCAATGCGCGCAGCTCGACGGGCATCTCGGCCCGGTCCCGGGCCGTGCGCGCGATGTAGCCCTGCACCAGCCAGCTGGCGCGAAACCACTTGCGCAGGGCCAGGGCCTCGGTGTCGGGCCTCACCGCATAGCGTTGCAGTTCGCGGTAGGGCGGGCCGTCGAAGGCCAGGTTGCGCTCGTATTGCTGGAGCAGGCTCTCCATTTCGTCCGAGACGATCTGGTCGATGAGCTGCAGTTCCTGGTGGCGATTGAGCTGGTGGATCACCAGCGACAGCAGCAGCACAAGCAGGACGCCGGCCAGCCCGAACGTGGCGGCGAACTTGAGCCGGAGGCTACGACCGACGCGCATCCGCGGCGGCGAAGCGGTAGCCGACGCCGTGCACCGTCTCGATCGGCGAGCGGCCGCTCGAATCGGTGAGCGCGCGGCGCAGCAGGTGCATGTGGCTGCGCAGGGAGTCGCTCAGCGGATGATCGTCGCCCCACAGTTCCTGCTCCAGCTCGGCGCGGGAATAGACGCGGTTCGGCGCCGACATCATCATCCCCAGCAGGCGCAGGCACTTGCGCGACAGGTGCACGGGCCGGCCATCGACGCTGACCGCCATGTCGGTCGGGTCGAACTCGATGGCGCCGAACGCCATCTTGCGGTCGACGACGCGGCCGCGGCGGCGCGCGACCAGCGCCTTCAGACGCGCCTCCACCTCGCGCAGGGCGAAGGGCTTGACGAGGTAATCGTCGGCGCCGCAATCGAAGGCCGTCAGCTTGTCGTCGAGCACGTCGCGCGCGGTGAGGATCAGCACCGGCACGTCGAGGCACGCCTCGCGCCGCAGCTTGCGGCACAGGCAGAGGCCGTCCATGCCCGGCAGGCCGAGGTCGAGGACGATGGCGTCGAACTCGCCGGACACCGCCAGGTGCATGCCGCTGACGCCGTCGCGCGCCATGTCCAGAATATTGCCCCGGCTCTCGAGATACTCGTAGAGGTTGGTGGCGATGTCGAGATCGTCCTCGATGATCAGGACGCGCATGTTGATCCCCGCATGCCCCGGTCATGCCGTAGGTCGGGCTTCAGCCCGACGCGACAGCCTTTTGTCGGCCTGAAGGCCGAACTACATGTTGCACAGTCGCAACCGAAGAGGAACCTAGCCACGCAGTTTGAAGCGCTGGATCTTGCCGGTGGCCGTCTTCGGCAGTTCGGCGACGAACTCCAGCCAGCGCGGGTACTTGTAGGGCGCCAGCTTGTCCTTGACGTGCTGCTTGAGCTGGTCGGCCAGCGCCTCGGAGGCCTCGAGACCGGGTTTCAGCACCACCCAGGCCTTCGGCTTGATCAATTCGTCGGTGTCGGCATGCGCCACCACGGCGGCCTCCAGCACCGCCTCGTGCGTCATCAGCGCCGCCTCGACCTCGAAGGGCGAGACGTAGATGCCGGAGACCTTGAGCATGTCGTCGGAGCGGCCGCAGTAGTGGTAGTAGCCGTCGGCGTCGCGGGTGTACTTGTCGCCGCTGCGCGTCCACTCGCCCATGAAGGTGTGGCGCGACTTCTCGCGCTGGTTCCAGTACATCACGGCCGCCGACGGGCCGCTGATCTGCAGCTCGCCGATCTCGCCGTCCGCCACGGGCTGACTGTCCTCGCCGATGAGGCGGATGCCGTAGCCGGGCACCGCCTTGCCGGTGGTGCCGTAGCGCACCTCGCCGGGCCGGTTGGAGAGGAAGATGTGCAGCATCTCGGTGGAGCCGATGCCGTCGAGGATCTCGACGCCGAAGTGCTCCGTCCAGCGCTTGCCGATGTCCGCCGGCAGCGCCTCGCCGGCCGAGGTGCACATGCGCAGGCGCAGCGCCTCCCGCTTCGGCAGCTCGGGGCTGGCGAGCAGCGCGGCGTAGAGCGTCGGCACGCCGTAGAAGATCGAAGGCTTGTGTTCCGTCAGACGCTTGAACACCGCCTGCGGCGTCGGCCGCTCGGCCATCAGGATCGCCGTCGCGCCGACCGCCATCGGGAAGGTCATGCCGTTGCCGAGGCCGTAGGCGAAGAACAGCTTGGCCGCCGAGAAAACCAGGTCGTCCTCGCGGATGCCGAGCACCGGCCGCGCGTAAAGTTCGGCGGTCTGGATCAGGTGCGAATGCAGGTGCACAGTGCCCTTGGGCGAGCCGGTCGATCCGGAGGAATACAGCCAGAAGCACATGTCGTCGCAAGTCGTCGGGGCAGGCTCGAACTGCGCCGGGGCCTTGGCCATCAGGCCGGAGAACGCCAGCCGGCCCTTGGCGTCCTTGCCGGAGACGATGACGTGCTTCAGATGCCTGTGCTTGCCGACGACGCCCTCGAACTGCGGCCACAGCGCCTCGGAGACGACCAGCGCGCAGGCGCGCGAATCGCCCAGCATGAAATCGTAGTCGCTGGCGGTGAGCAGGGTGTTGGCGGCGATCGGCACGACGCCGGCCTGGATGCTGCCGAGGAAGGCGGTCGGAAAGTCGATGGTATCGAGCAGGCACAGCATGACGCGGGATTCCTGCCCGATGCCGAGGCCGGCGAGCACGTTGCCAAAGCGGTTCACCCGCTCGGCGACATCGTCGTAGGTATAACGGCCGGCGTCGTCGATGAAGGCCGTCTTGCCTCCCCGTCCCGCCTGCAGGTTGCGCTGGATCAGGTCCCAGGCGGCGTTGTAGTCGCGCGGCACGCTGACGCGGGGCGGCGAGACGCTGTGGTCGGCCGTGGATAGCTGCGGCATGTCCTTCCTCCTTTGGTTCCTTGCGTAGGTCGGGCTTCAGCCCGACATACAAGCCTGAAGTCGGCCTGAAGGCCGACCTGCGTTCATTATTTGGTGAATTCTATCGCGCCGCCGGGCAGCAGGTAGAGCACGATGGCCTTGCCGCCGGTGACGGTCGGGAAATGCGCGTGGCCGGCGGGATACACCAGCCAGCCGCGGCCACGGCCGTCGAACTGCGCGCCGGGGTCAAGCGGCATGATCATGTCGATCTCGCCGTTGGGATGGCGGTGGTGCGGGCCCTTGAGGCTGTCCATCACGACGACGTCGACGCTGAAGCCGTGGATGGCGTCGCACGGCTTGATGACCCGGCTGTACCTGATGCCGCCCGCTTCCCGGTCGCACATCCAGCCGGCGGCAATGGCCGCCTGGCAGGCCTCGAAGATGCGCTGGAAATCGCTGCCGTCAGCCGGGATTTCCGCGTTCAGCCAGGCATCCAGTTCGCTGTCCAGGGTTCTGCCGGCAATGCGTCCGGTGATGCCGGCAATCAGTGTGGTGAATTCCTCTGCGGTGATCTGTCCCATTTCGGCTTGGCCCATGAAAACGGTTTGCAGTATAGTTCCGATCTGTTTGCTTGATTTTTGCCCAGTTTAATGCATAAAAACAATATGGCAAGTGTTATAGTGCATTGCCTTATACCAATATGCCGATCCGATCAGGCACCAGCATCGAAGGGGATAAACCCATGACGGCCGAGCCCACCGCCTCATCCGCCGATACCGACACCAGGGACGGCGATCACGCCTATCTGCAACAACTCGGTGCCCGCGTGCGGGACGCCCGCACGCGCCTCGGCCTCTCGCGCAAATCGCTGGCGGGCAAATCCGGCGTTTCGGAGCGCTATCTGGCCCAGCTCGAAGGCGGCCAGGGCAATATCTCGATCCTGCTCCTGCGCCAGGTCGCCGCGGCGCTCGACGCGCCGCTGACGGAGCTGCTCGGCGAGGGCGACAGCCAGCCGATCGAACTGACCCTGCTGATCCAGTACCTGGAAAAGCTCTCGCCGAAAAAACTGACCCAGGCGAAGGCCATCCTCACCAGCGCCTTCGGCGAGCAGGATCCGCTGGAACGCCGCAACCGCATCGCCCTGATCGGCCTGCGCGGGGCCGGCAAGTCCACGCTCGGCCGCAGCCTGGCCGACCATCTCGGCGTGCCCTTCGTCGAGCTCGACGACGAAATCGAGCGCGAGGCCGGCGTGCCCGGCTCCGAAATATTTTCCCTCTACGGCCAGAACGCCTATCGCCGCTTCGAGAAGCGCTGTCTGGAACGGATCATCGAGCATCATGAGCATGTCGTCATCGCCGCCGGCGGCGGCCTGGTCACCGAAACCCCCACCTATGAACTGATGCGTTCGGCCTGCTTCACGGTCTGGATCAAGGCCAGCCCGGAGGAACACATGCAGCGGGTGATCGCCCAGGGCGACCTGCGGCCGATGACCGGCCGCGAAGAAGCCATGGCCGACCTGCGCCGCATTCTGGCCGAACGCAACGACCTGTACGGCCTGGCAGACACTATCATTGACACCTCAAACAAAACAGTTGACGCAAGTCAAGAAGAGTTGCAGAATATGTACAATATTTCGACTTAAAGCTTTTGTCTGCACTTTAGTTCACCTGTGCAGCCAGGGGCTGGCAACCCGACGGAGGCACAGAGATGATCACCTACGACACTGACCCTTCCCGCTACGCCCACTGGCGACTGGCCTTCGACGGCCAAACGCCACACGTGGCCACCCTCACCCTGGACATCCAGGAAGACCGCGGCATCAAGCCCGGCTACAAGCTCAAGCTGAACTCCTACGACCTCGGGGTCGACATGGAACTGCACGACGCCGTGCAGCGCATCCGCTTCGAGCATCCCGAGGTGAAGTGCGTCGTCATCACCAGCGGCAAGTCGCGCATGTTCTGCTCAGGCGCCAACATCTACATGCTCGGACTGTCGACCCACGCCTGGAAGGTGAATTTCTGCAAGTTCACCAACGAGACGAGAAACGGCCTCGAGGATTCCAGCGAACACTCCGGCCTGAAGTTCCTCGCCGCGCTGAACGGCGCCACCGCCGGCGGCGGCTACGAAATGGCGCTGGCCTGCGACGAGATCGCCATGATCGACGACCGCTCCACGTCGGTCAGCCTGCCGGAAGTGCCGCTGCTGGGCGTCTTGCCCGGCACCGGCGGCCTCACCCGACTGGTGGACAAGCGCAGGATGCGGCGCGACCTCGCCGACGTCTTCTGCACCACCTCCGAAGGCGTGCGTGCCGAGCGGGCGAAGGAATGGAAGCTGGTCGATCACATCGCCAAGCCGCAGCAGTTCGAGGAACTGGTGACGACCCGCGCCGCCGAGCTGGCGAAGCAGTCCGACCGCCCCGGCGGCCAGGGCGTTGCCCTGACGCCGCTCAAGCGCGACGCCGACGAGGCCGGCTACCGCTACACCCACGTCGAGGTCGCGCTCGACCGTGCCGCCCGCACGGCGACGCTGACTGTGATGGCGCCGACGGGCCGCCAGCCGGACGAACTGGAGGAAATCCTCACCCAGGGCGCGCGCTGGTGGCCGCTGGCCATGGCGCGCGAGCTCGACGACGCCATCCTCATGCTGCGCACCAACGACCTCGACGTCGGCCTCTGGCAGATCAGGACGCGCGGCGACATTGCCGCCGTGCTGGAAGCCGACGCGACGATGGCGAAGTTCAAGGACAACTGGTTCGTGCGCGAGACGATCGGCATGCTGCGCCGCTGCCTGCGCCGCCTCGACGTCTCCTCGCGCTCGATGTTCGCCGTGCTCGACGAGGGCTCGTGCTTCGGCGGCCTGTTCTTCGAGCTGGCGCTCGCCGCAGACCGCAGCTTCATGCTGAAGATCGAGGACGACTTCGCCCGCGCGCCGAAGGTCGCCCTGTCGGAGGCCAACTTCGGCCTCTATCCCATGAACAACGGCCTGTCGCGCCTCGCCACGCGCTTCGCCGGTGAAACCGGGCCGGTCGAGGCCGCCCGCGCCACGCTCGGCAAGATGCTGGAAGCCGACCAGGCCGCCGAACTCGGCCTCGTCACCTTCACGCCGGACGAGCTCGACTGGGACGAGGAACTGCGTATCGCCATCGAGGAGCGCACCGCCCTCTCGCCCGACGCGCTGACCGGCATGGAAGCGAGCCTGCGCTTCGCCGGCGGCGAAACAATGGACACGCGCATCTTCGGGCGGCTGACCGCCTGGCAGAACTGGATCTTCAACCGCCCCAACGCCGTCGGCGAAACCGGCGCGCTGAAGGTGTACGGCACCGGCGCGAAAGCGAAATTCAACTGGGAACGGGTGTAACGGACCTTGTAGGTCGGGCTTCAGCCCGACGACAGCGCTCGATAAATCCCAAGCGTCGGCCTGAAGGCCGACCTACAGAACAGAACCTAGACAGGAGAGACACATGAGCATCGATTACAGCGAAAAAATCCCCAACAACGTCGACCTCGCCTCGAACAAGACGCTGCAGCGCGCGCTGGAGCACTGGCAGCCGGCCTACCTCGACTGGTGGAACGAGATGGGACCGGACAAGACATCGACCGCCGAGGTCTACCTGCGCACCGCCATCAGCGTCGACCCGAAGGGCTGGGCGCACTTCGACTACGTCAGGATGCCCGACTACCGCTGGGGCATCTTCCTCGCGCCGCAGGAGGCCGAACGCAAGATCCACTTCGGCGAGCACATGGGCCAAAACGCCTGGCAGGAAGTGCCGGGCGAGTACCGCTCGACCCTGCGCCGCATCATCGTCACGCAAGGCGACACCGAGCCGGCCTCGGTCGAGCAGCAGCGCCACCTCGGCATGACCTGCCCCTCGCTCTACGACATGCGCAACCTGTTCCAGGTGAACGTCGAGGAAGGCCGCCACCTGTGGGCGATGGTCTACCTGCTGCACGCCCACTTCGGCCGCGACGGCCGCGAGGAAGGCGAGGCCCTGCTCGAGCGCCGCTCCGGCGACGCCGACAATCCGCGCATCCTCACCGCCTTCAACGAGAAGACGCCGGACTGGCTGTCCTTCTTCATGTTCACCTTCATCACCGACCGCGACGGCAAGTTCCAGCTCGCCGCCCTGGCCGAGTCCGGCTTCGACCCGCTGGCGCGCACCTGCAAGTTCATGCTGACCGAGGAGGCTCACCACCTCTTCGTCGGCGAGTCCGGCATCAGCCGCATCATCCAGCGCACCTGCGAGGTGATGGCGCAGCACAAGACCGACGATCCGGCCAGGCTGCGCGCGATGGGCGTCATCGACCTGCCGACGCTGCAGAAATACCTCAACTTCCATTACAGCGTCACCAGCGACCTTTACGGCGCCGAGATTTCCTCGAACGCCGCCTCCTTCTACACCAACGGCCTGAAGGGTCGCTACGAGGAGACCAAGCTCGGCGACGACCACCGCCTGGACGCCTCCGAGTACGAAGTGCCGGAAGTCACCGGTGACAGGATCGTTACCCGGCACGTACCGGCACTCACTGCACTCAACGAGCGGCTGCGCGACGACTGGGTGAAGGACGTGCAGGGCGGCGTCGACCGCTGGAACCGCGTTCCAGAGAAACTCGGCATCCCCTTCCGCTTCACGCTGCCGCACAAGGGCTTCCATCGCAGGATCGGCGTCTTCGCCGATCTGCACGTCAGCCCCGACGGCCGCCTCATTTCCGAGGCGGAGTGGACGCACAAGCACACCGACTGGCTGCCCACCGCCGAGGACCGCGCCTTCGTGCAGTCGCTCATGGGCCGCGTCGCCGAGCCGGGCAAGTTCGCCAACTGGATCGCCCCGCCGGCGCGCGGCATCAACAACCAGCCGGTGGATTTCGAGTACGTGAGATTCAACTGAGCAAAGGCAAAACCATGAACCACAGAGGCGCAGAGACACAGAGAAGAACAAGCGAAAGGCATCTGCTTTCTCTGTGCCTCTGTGGTTAAGGGTGTTGAGTTTTGGAGGTCAGCATGAGCACCGCCGAAGTCGCCAAGCAGCACCTCATCGACCCGGGCATCTGCATCCGCTGCAACACCTGCGAGGAAACCTGCCCGGTCAAGGCGATCACGCACGATTCGCGCAACTACGTCGTGGACGCCGCGATCTGCAACGACTGCCGCGCCTGCGTGCCGCCCTGCCCCACCGGCGCCATCGACAACTGGTTCCCCGTCCAGCCGGGCAAGCCCTGGTCGGTCGAGGAACAGCTGACCTGGGACGAACTGCCCGCCGCGGCGCCGGTGGCAACCGCCGTCGGCGAACCGGAAGACGTGGCGCGCCTTACCACCGAAGCCACCGCCGGACAGGGCGGCCCGGTCGCCGCGCCGTGGTCGGCGGAGAAGCCGGCAGTCAACCTCTACAGCGAGAAGGGACCGATCAGCGCCACCGTGGCCGGCAACTTCCGCCTCACCGGCGCCGATGCCAGCGCCGACATCCGCCACATCGTGCTCGACTTCGGCGGCGTGCATTTCCCCCTGCTGGAGGGCCAGAACATCGGCATCCTGCCGCCCGGCACCGACGCCGGCGGCCGGCCGCACCACGTACGCCTGTACTCGGTGGCCAGCCCGCGCGACGGCGAGCGGCCCGGCTACCACAACTGCGCCATCACGGTGAAGCGCGTCACCGAGGACCACGAAGGCAAGCCGGTCAAGGGCGTCTGCTCGAACTACCTCTGCGATCTGAAGAAGGGCGACAAGGTGCAGGTCATCGGCCCCTTCGGCGCCACCTTCCTCATGCCGAACCACCCCGGCGCCAGCCTGATGATGATCTGCACCGGCACCGGCTCGGCGCCGATGCGCGCCATGACCGAGCGGCGCCGGCGCCGCATGGAACTCAAGGAAGGCGGCGAACTGATGCTGTTCTTCGGCGCCCGCGCGCCCGACGAGCTGCCCTACTTCGGCCCGCTCATGAAGCTGCCGAAGGAATTCATCGACATCAACTTCGCCTTCTCGCGCGTGCCCGGCCAGCCCAAGCAGTACGTGCAGGACCTGATCCGCGCCCGCCACGATGCCGTCTGGCGCCAGCTCAACGACGCGGACTGCTACATCTACCTGTGCGGCCTGAAGGGCATGGAGAAAGGCGTCGACGAAGCCTTCCGCGACGTCTGCCGCCAGCACGGCGGCGACTGGGACGCGCTGCTGCCGCAGCTAAGGGAAAAGAGCCGGTATCACGTCGAGACGTACTGACGCGCTGCCTGCAAGTAGGTCGGGCTTCAGCCCGACAACGGCGCTTGTCGGCCTAAAGGCCGGCCTACAAGAGCGATGGAAGGGCCCTATGGCCGCGATGATCGGAACTGGCAGGCCCCTCCCGCAAGCCCCCACGGAAAAGTCAGTCCCTGCGACACGGCGACCTTCCCCTCAGGGACAGGTCAACCCGTGGCTTTCACCTCGACCACCACCTTGCCGGTGGCATGGCCGGCCTCGCTGTACGCCAGTGCATCGCGCACCTGTTCGAGCGGAAACACCTTGTCGATGATCGTCCTGACGCTGCCCTCCTCGAGCAGTCGGCCGATCTGTGCCAGCTGCTCGCCGCTCGGGTGCATGAACAGGTACTCGTAGCGCACACCGTGCCGCTTCGCCAGGCGCAGGGTCTTGCGGCTGAGGAAGTCGAGCAGCACGCCGAGGAGCGGGTTCAGGCCGAATTCGCGCACCAGCCGGCCGTCCGGCTTGCCGGCGATGCTGACCAGCACGCCGCCGCGCTTCAGCACGGCGAAGGAGCGGTACTGGATCTCGCCGGCCTGCGTGTCGAACACCAGGTCCTGGCCGCTGACGACGTCCTCGAAGCGCTGCGCCTTGTAGTCGATGACGATGTCGGCGCCGAGGCTGCGGGCCAGCTCGGCGTTGCGCGCGCCGACGGTGGTGGCGACCGTCGCGCCGGCGTGGCGGGCGAGCTGGATGGCGAACGTGCCCACCCCGCCCGAGCCGCCGTGGATCAGCACCTTCTGTCCGGCTCCGGCTCCAACCCTTAGGCCGCCGATCTCGAACAGCGCCTGCCAGGCCGTCAGGCCCGCCAGCGGCACCGCGGCCGCCTCGATGTGACTGAGGTTCGCCGGCTTCGCGGCGGCATCCGCCTCGGCCACCACGGCGTACTCGGCGAAGGCGCCGATGCGCCGCTTGTCCATGCGCGCGAACACCGCGTCGCCGGGCCGGAAGCGCGTCACGCCGGCGCCGACCGCCTTCACCACGCCGGAGAAATCGTTGCCGAGGATGAGCGGGAAGCCGAAGGGGACGATCATCTTCAGCATGCCGTCGCGGATCTTGAAGTCCACCGGATTCACGCTGGCGGCATGCACCTCCACCAGCAGCTCGCCCGGCCCCGCCTGCGGCGCCGGCAGCTCGCCCAGTTCGACGACCGCGTTGCCGCCGTAGCGGCGGATGAAGGCGGCTTTCATTTCGAAATCAGGAATTCGCGCACCACCGCCACCTGCGCCTCGTCGAGGAACATCGGCGCATGGCCGACGCCGGGGATCTCGGCGATCAGGGCCTTCGGCCCGCGCTTGCCCATCTCCAGGCAGGTCTCGTGGCTGAGGAGGTCGGATTCGGCGCCGCGCACCACCAGCGTCGGGCAGCGGATGGCGTCGTAGAGCGGCCACAGGCTGATGTCGTCGTCGCTGATCTCCTTGCGGAAGGGCACGGCGATGCCGGGGTCGTAGACCAGCTCGAAGCCGCCGCCGGCCGTCGGCCGCGTGACGTGCTCGGTGAGATGCTTCCACTGCGCGTCGCTGAGCCGGCCGAAGGGCGCGCTGACCAGGCGCACGTACTGCTCGGCCTCGGCGAAGGAGGCGAACTGCGGCATCACGCCGACGTACTCGCCGATGCGCTTCACCGCCGCGGCGCTGATCAGCGGGCCGACGTCGTTGAGGACCAGGCGGGCTATCGGGGTCTCCTCCTGCGCCGCCAGCGCCATGCCGATCATGCCGCCCATCGAGGTGCCGACCCAGTGCACCTCGTCCACGCCGAGGCGCGCGATCAGCGTCACCATGTCGGCGACGTACTGCGGCACGACATAATGCTCCTTGACGCGCAGCCAGTTGCTGCGGCCGCGGCCGACCACGTCGGGGCAGACGACGCGGTAATGGCCGGACAGCGCCTTCGCCAGGACATCGAAGTCGCGTGCGTTGCGCGTGAGGCCGTGCACGCAGACCAGCACGCGCGGGTTGGCGGGATCGCCCCACTCGACGTAGGCCATGCGGTGCAGGCCGCCGGGGCTGAGGCACTGGACGGTGTGTTGGCGCATCTCTGTCATGAACGTCTCCTTTGCCGGAGAGTTTATCGTTAAACTCGGCGCCATGGCTTTCACTCGTCGTCGTCTGCTTTCCGCCGCCCTCGCCGCCTGCGCCGCGCCGCTGTTCGCACGGCAGGCGCCGGCCCTGCTGCCGGCCGCGAAGGGCCGCCGCGTGGTCGTCGTCGGCGGCGGCTGGGGCGGGCTGTCGGCAGCACGCCAGCTGCGCGCGCTGGCGCCGGAACTGGAGGTGGTGCTGCTGGAGCGGAACCCGTCCTTCTTTTCCCTGCCGCTCTCCAACAAGTGGCTGGCCGGTCTGATCGACGGCAAGCTGCTCGCGCACGACACCCGTGCCGCCGCGAAGGCCTGCGGCTACACATTCATCCAGGCCGAGGCGACGGCCATCGACCGCGACGGGCGGCGCGTGCACACCGCCGGCGGCACGCTCGACTACGACTGGCTGGTGCTGGCGGTGGGCATTCGCCACGACTACGCCGCCTGGTTCGGCAACGATTCCCGCGCCATCGCGCATACGAGGCAAAACTACTTCTGCGCCTGGACGCCGGGCGACGAACTCCGCGCCCTCAAGGCCCGGCTCGACAATTTCAAGGGCGGCGACCTGGTCATGACGGTGCCGCCGCTGCCCTATCGCTGCCAGCCCGCGCCCTACGAGCGGGCGCTGGTCATCGCCCATCTCTTCAGGACGCGCGCCGTGCCGGGGAGGCTGACTTTGCTCGTCCCCGACCAGCCGCCGCAGAATTTTGCCGACGTGTTCGGGGAGCAATACCGCGACCAGATCGCCGTCGTGCCGCACGCCGGCGTGAAATCGGTCGATCCGTTCGCGAGGAAGATCGTCACCGAGTTCGACGAGATCCGCTTCGACGACGCCCTCCTCATGCCGCCGCAGCAGGCCGGCGCCCTCGCCTGGCAGGCCGGGCTGATCGGCCGCGACGCGGCGGGCGGACCGAGCGGCTGGGCGGCGCAGGACCCGCTGCATCTCCATGCCGTCGGCGACGAGCGCGTTTTCCTGGTGGGCGACCTGATCGACCGCGCCTCGCCGCTGTTCGGCCACTACCCGAAGAGCGGCCACCTGGCGAGCCATTTGGGGCGCATCGCCGCGCAGGAGATCGCCGCCCGTGCAAGGGACAAGTCGGCGGAAACGCTGCTGCCGGAGAGCAGCTGCTTCGTCGCCGTACGCATGGACCCGCCCGAATCCTTGCGCATCGACACGCGCTACCGCCTGCGCGGCGACGGCCTGATCGTGCAGGCGACGAAGCAGCATTTCGATCCCAACCCGCGCGGGGAGGATGAAGACTGGGCGAAGGGGATGTTCGGGGAGATGCTGGCTTGCAAGCCTTGAGTTCACCCCGTAGGTCGGCCTTCAGGCCGACCTCGGGGCTGTCGCACGGTCATTCCGTCGGGCTGAAGCCCGACCTGCGACCGCATTGGTTTCGTCATATCCCGCGCAAGGGGGAATCCGCGAGCCGCATGAATTCCGGGTTCCACTGCGCGGCCCCGGAATGACGAATCAGTGACGCGCCCAGGTGCTGGTGCTGCCGTCGGGCGCCACCAGCAGGGTGCTGAAGAACTCGCGGCGCGGGATGCGCTCGCCGCTGTTGGGGTCGAGGATGGTGCAGCCGCTCTCGCAACTGCCGTCGGCGCCGGTCGCCTCGTAGCCGGGCGCGCCCATCGGCAGGCCGGGCACGGCGAGGCCGCGCGCCCTCGGCTTTTCCTGCAGCAACTGCTTGATGTCCGCCGCCGGCACGTGGCCCTCGACGAAATACCCCGCCACCCGCGCGGTCATGCGCGAGGCGACCCCGTCCGGCACCTTGAAGCGGCGCTTCACCGCGGCCATGTCGTCGGCCTCCCTCACGGTGACCTTGAAGCCGTTCCGGCGCAGGTGCTCGGCCCAGTCGATGCAGGCCAGGCAGGGCTTCGGCACAAAAACCTCCACCGGCGGCAGGGTTTGCGCCGCGGCGGGCAGCGCCGCCAGGACGGCAATCAGCAAGCTCGTTTTCTTCATGGCCCCATTCTACCTGTCGTGCCAGTAGCGCCGCCGCGCCGCGCGCTCGACAGTCAGCCGCGGCGGCGCGCCGAAGGAAGTCCCCTTGGGGGGCGCGGCGAAATCGACCGTGACGGCGCCGTCGCGGTCGGTCCGCAGCAGTTGCGCCCCGCTCTCGGCGTGGCGCCGCCACACGGCGTCGTTCGGATGACGGAAGCGGTTGCGGTAGCCGACCGGGAAGATCACCGTTGCGGCGTCCACCGTCGCCAGGAATTCGGGCGAGGAGGATGTGCGGCTGCCGTGGTGCGGCGCCAGCAGGATGTCGGCGTGCAGGCGGATGCCGTGGCGCCGGACAAGCGCCCGCTCGGAAGCGGCCTCGATGTCTCCCGTCAGCAGCACGCTGCCGTGGGCCGAGGTCACTTTCAGCACGCAGCTCATTTCGTTGCTCTTGCGTGTCTTCCCGTCGTAATCGGCCGCGGCCGGGTGCAGCATCTCGAAGCGGACGCCGTCCCACTCCCAGGACTGGCCTTCGAGGCAGGGCCGATGTGACGGCGCCTCGCGGAAGGGGTGGCCCTCCGGCATCGAACTCATGGTCCAGGCCAGCGGCAGGCCGTCGATGAGCGACAGCGCGCCGCCCGCGTGATCCTGGTCCTCGTGGCTGAGAATGAGGCCGTCGAGCCGGCGCACGCCGACCGCGCGCAGGTAGGGCAGCAGGATGCGGTTGCCGCTGTTGGCGTCCGGCGTGTACTGCGGGCCGGCGTCGTAGATCAGGTCGTGGCCGGCCGTCTGCGCATGCACGGCGAGGCCCTGGCCGACGTCGAGCACGGTCAGGCGCAGCGCGCCCGGCGCCGGCCGCGCCGGCACCGCCAGCACCAGCGGCAGCATGAGGAAGACGCCGTTCCAGCGTGCCGGAAAGCCGCGCGGCAACAGCAGCCAGGCGCAGCCCAGCGTCGCCAGCAGCACGGCCCAAACCGGCGGCGCATGCTGCTGCCAGACGGCCAGCGGCAGCCCGGCCAGCCAGGCGATGAAGACCATCAGCCAGGACAGGATCTGGTGCGCCAGCAGGAGCAGCGCATCGAAGGGCAGCGCCGCCGCGATCAGGGCAAGCGGCGTCACGGCCAGGCTGACGACGGGAATCGCCACCGCGTTGGCCAGCGGCGAAACGAGGGAGAACTGCTGGAACAGCGCCAGCAGCGCCGGTACCAGGCCGATGGCGATGGCCCATTGCGCACGGCCCCACTGCGCCAGCCAATGCCATGGCGGCAGGGATCCTGCGGGAAACGCCTCGGGGACGCGGCCCGAACCGATGTAGAACAGCAGGGCCACCGCGCCGAAGGACAGCCAGAAGCCGGCCGAGAGCAGCGCCAGCGGATCGGCGAGCAGCACGATGAGCAGGGCCAGCGCCAGCACCCGGCTGCCGGCGGCGGCCCGGCCGAGCCACAGGGCCAGCGCCACCACCGTCAGCATGATCAGCGTGCGCTGCGCCGGCACGCCGAAGCCGGCGATCAGGCAGTAGGCGAAGGCCGTCGCCCAGCCGGCCGCGGCGGCGGCCTTCTGCGCCGGCAGGCGCAGCATCAGGGCCGGCCGGCGGCGCCAGAGGAAGGAGGCCAGCCAGGCGCCGAGCGCCGCCACCATGGTGACATGCAGCCCGGAGATGCTCATCAGGTGCGTGATGCCGGTGCGGGCGAAGAGCTGCCAGAGGCCGCCGTCGATGGCGCGCTGGTCGCCCACCGCCAGCGCCACCAGCACGCCGGCGTAATCGTGCTGCGGCAGGGCGCGCAGGAAGCGGGCGCGGATCAGTTCGCGCAGCCGCTCGACGGCATAGGCGGGACGCCAGACGAAGGCGTCGAGGCGCCGGTTGTCCTGCGCCGGGCGCACATAGCCGGTGGCGCGGATGCCGCGTTCGAACAGCCAGGCCTCGTAGTCGAAGCCCTGGGGGTTGAGGTTGCCGTGCGGGCGCTTGAGCCGCACCACGAACTGCCAGCGCTCGCCGGCATGCAGCGCCGGCGGGGCCGCCCGCGACGGTTCCTCGTTCGCCCGTTCGCTGCCGTACCAGGCCAGGGAGATCCTTGCCGGCACGGCCGCTTCGGCCTGCTCGACGTCGAAGGTGAATCGCACGCCGTTCTCGAAGGCCTGCGGCAGGCCGGCGACGACGCCGACGAGGCGGATGTCGCGGCCCTCGTGCTGCGCCGGCAGGCGGTCGGCCAGGCGGATGTGCCCGAGCGCCGCGGCCCAGGCAAGGCCGGCCAGCAGGGCGGCGAGGCCGGCCGCGGCCAGGCGCCAGGCTCCCGGCGCGCGCCGGGCGGCCAAAGTCAGTCCCGCCGAGACGGCGGCGAGCGCGGCCAGCACGGGCCAGTCCGGCAGCGCGGCCTGCCGTTGCAGGATCCAGACGCCGAGCGCGAAGCACAGGATGGCGTAACGCATGGGAGGCGATTGTAAGCGCACGGCATCCGCCCGGGTCTAGGGCCTAGAATGGAACCTCATGCGCAAGCTCCTTCGCAAAGTCCTGCCCGATCACGAGGCCGTCCGCGGCAGCCGCTGGCTGCGGCCGTTCGAGAACACGCTGCTGCATCCGCGTCTGTGGCATCTCAATCGCCATTCCGCCGCCGGCGGGGTGGCGGTGGGCCTGTTCTGCGGGTTGATCCCCGGCCCCTTCCAGATGCTCGGCGCGGCCATCGGCGCCGTGGTGTTCCGCGTGAACCTGCCGCTGGCCCTGCTGACGACGCTCTACACCAATCCCTTCACCATCGTGCCGCTGTACTTCGCCGGCTACGGCCTCGGCCGTCTGGTGTTCGGCGGCGGCGACGAATTCGTCGCGCCGCCCGAATGGGCGGATCAGGGTCTGCAGAATTGGCTGCCGGCGCTGGCCGCCTGGATGGTGCAGCTGGGCAAGCCCCTGGCGCTGGGGCTGCTGCTGCTCGCTTCGCTGCTCGCCGCGACCGGCTATGCGCTCATGCGCTCCGGCTGGCGCTGGTACCTGATACGGGCATGGCATCGGCGGCGCCTCCGAGGACGCCGTCACTGAGCGTGAGGGTGCGCTGCGCCCGCGCCGCCAGGTGCAGGTCGTGGGTGACGATGACGAAGCTGGTGCGGTGGGATTCGTTGAGCGCCAGCATCAGGTCGAAGACGCTCTCGGCGGTGTGGCGGTCGAGGTTGCCGGTCGGCTCGTCGGCCAGCACGCAGGCCGGCTGCGTCACCAGGGCGCGTGCCACCGCCGCGCGCTGGCGCTCGCCGCCGGAGAGTTCCCCCGGCGTGTGCGCCAGGCGTTGCGCCAGCCCGACTTCCTTGAGCATTTCCGCCGCCCGCGCCTCGGCCTCGGCACGCGGCAGGCGCCGGATCAGCAGCGGCATGGCGACGTTCTCCAGCGCGCTGAATTCCGGCAGCAGGTGGTGGAACTGATAGATGAAGCCGAGGCTTTCGTTGCGCAGGCGGCCGCGCTCGGCCTCGTTCACCTGCGTCAGCTCGCGCCCGAGCAGGCTGACCGTGCCCGCCGTCGGCGCGTCCAGCCCGCCGAGCAGGTGCAGCAGCGTGCTCTTGCCCGAGCCCGAGGCGCCGACGATGGCGACGCGTTCGCCGCGGGCGATGTCGAGATCGACGCCGGCAAGCACCGGCACCTCGACCTTGCCCTGGACATAGGTCTTCTTCAGATCGCGGCAGGAGAGCACCGGCGCATCGCTCCGCTCACCGCTCAGCGGTTCCCGGTCACTCATATCTCAGCGCCTCGGCCGGATTGACGCGCGAGGCGCGCCAGCTCGGATACAGCGTCGCCAGCAAAGTCAGCACGAAGGACACGGCGGCAATCACGCCGACGTCGCGCCACTGCAGGTCGGAAGGCAGCTCGGAGATGTAATACACCTCCTTGGCGAGGAACTGGGTGTTGAAAAGCCGCTCGATGGCCGGCACCACCACGTCGATGTTGAGCGCCAGGGCGATGCCACCGGCCAGTCCGAGGGCCAGGCCGATGACGCCGATCAGCGCGCCCTGGACGATGAACACCTGCATGATGCTGGCCGGGCTCGCCCCCAGGGTGCGCAGGATGGCGATGTCGGATTCCTTGTCGGTGACCGCCATCACCAGCGTCGACACGATGTTGAAGGCGGCGACGGCGACGATCAGCAGCAGGATGATGAACATCACGTTCTTCTCGATCTGCACGGCGCGGAAGAAGTTGGCGTGGCTGCGCGTCCAGTCGGCGATGAAGACGTCGCCCTCGACGAGGCTCATCAGCTCGCGCGACACGCGCGGCGCGGCGAAGAGGTCGTCGAGCTTCAGTCGCACGCCGGAGACGCGGTCCTCCATGCGGTAGAGCGCCTGGGCGTCGGCCAGGTGGATCAGGGCCAGGCCGGAGTCGTACTCGTACATGCCGGCCTCGAACAGGCCGACCACCCGGAACTGCTTCAGCCGCGGCAGGATCGCCGCCGGCGTCACCAGCCCCTGCGGCGCGATCAGCGTCACCTTGTCGCCGGTGAACACCCGCAGCGCGCGCGCCAGCTCGGCGCCGAGGATGATGCCGAATTCGCCCGGCTTGAGCAGCCGCATCGAGCCGCTGCGCATGTGGCGGTTGAACTCGGCGACCTGTTCCTCGGCGTCCGGCAGGATGCCGCGCACCAGCGCGCCGCGCACCGTCTGGTCGAAGGAGAGCATGCCCTGGGCGGCGACGTAGGGCGCCGCCGCCAGCACGGACTTGTGCCGCCCCGCCTGCTCGGCGACCTGCTGCCAGGCCGCCAGCTCGCCGCCGGCGCCGGAGATCTGCACGTGCGAGGCGACGCCGAGGATGCGCGTGCGCAGTTCCTTCTGGAAGCCGTTCATCACCGACAGCACGACGATCAGCGCCGCCACGCCCAGCCCGATGCCGCACATCGAGATCAGCGAGATGAAGGAGATGAAGTGGTTGCGCCGCTTGGCGCGGGTGTAGCGCAGGCCGATGAACAGTTCATACTGCATAGGGTCGCTATGCTACCATCACCGCAATGTTTCACATCGTCGTACCGGGCCTGCTCTGGCCCAGGGATTCCATCGCCGACGTCACGCGCGGCCTCGAATTGCCCGCCCTCACCGCCCTGCTCGGCCGCGGCCGCCGCGCGCGAGGCCCCGCCGTCTGCGCCGAGCGCTGGCTGGCGGAGGCGTTCGGCCTGCAGGCCGGGGAATTGCCTTTCGGCGCCCTGCGCCTGCTCGGCGAAGGGCGCGATCCCGGCGGCGACGTCTGGCTCTGCGCCGACCCGGTGCACCTCGCCTTCTCCCGCGACACCCTGGTCATCGATGCGGCGGGGCCGGACCTCGCCGCGGATGAAGCGGCGCAACTTGTCGCCGCCCTGAACGAACACCTCACCGAATTCGGCGAATTCCTCGCCCCCCATCCGCACCGCTGGTACCTGCGCGCGAAGCGCGGACCGCGCATCGCCACCCATCCGCCCGCGGCGGTGGCCGGCCGCACGCTCGAGCCCTTCCTGCCGCAGGGCGAGGACGCGCGCGACTGGCGCCGCCTCATCAATGAAGCACAGGTGCTGCTGCACAACCATCCGGTGAACACGGCGCGCGAGGCGGACGGCCGCCCGACGGCGAACAGCCTGTGGCCCTGGGGCGGCGGCAGCCTGCCCGCCGCCGCCCGGGCGCCGGCGCCGCAATTGCAGGCCGATCATCCGCTCGCCCTCGGCCTGGCGAAACTCGCCGGCATGGCCGTGTCGCCGCTGACGGAGGGATACGAAGCTGCCGTACCGGGGAGGCTGACTTTCCTGGAAACCCTGGCCGGCGCCGCGCAGGGCCTGGATGGCGGCGCCTGGCGCGCCGGTCTGATGGCACTGGAAGCGCGCTGGTTCGCGCCGATGCTCGCCGCACTGAAGGCGCGCCGCATTCACGACCTGCGCCTGACCGCCCTGGGCGACGACGCCTGCGTCGATGTCACACTGGACGCCGGCGACCTGTGGCGGTTCTGGCTGCGGCCGAAAACACTCGCCGATCTGCTCAAATGACGCGCATCGTCACCCGCCGCACGCCGCATGCCGCACAGCAGCGCCTCGAATACGAGGGCGTGCATCCGCTGCTGGCGCGCCTCTACGCCGCGCGCGGCATCGCCCACGCGGCCGACCTCGATACGGCCCCCTCCGCCCTGCTCGACCCGTCCCTGCTGAAGGGGTCGGCCGAGGCGGCGACGCTGCTCGCCGATGCCATCGCCGCCAGGCGGCGCCTGCTCATCGTCGCCGACTACGACTGCGACGGCGCCACCGCCTGCGCCGTCGGCATGCGGGCGCTGCGCGCTTTTATCGAAACCTGCGGTTCGGGCGCCGACGTCTCGTATCTCGTGCCCAACCGCTTCGACTACGGCTACGGCCTGACGCCGGAGGTGGTGCGCCTCGCGGCCGAGCGCAGGCCAGACGTCATCATCACCGTCGACAACGGCATCGCCAGCGTCGAGGGCGTCGCCGAGGCGAAGCGGCTCGGCATCAATACGCTCATCACCGACCACCACCTGCCCGGCGACGAACTGCCGGCGGCCGACGTCATCGTCAATCCCAACCAGCCCGGTTGCGACTTCCCGAGCAAGTCCGTCGCCGGCGTCGGCGTGATGTTCTACGTCATGCTGGCGCTGCGCGCCGAGCTGAGAAAGCGCGGCGCCTTTTCCGTCAGCGCCGAACCGAACCTCGCCGCCCTGCTCGACCTGGTCGCCCTCGGCACGGTGGCCGACGTGGTCAGGCTCGACCGCAACAATCGCATCCTCGTCGCCCAGGGCCTCGCCCGCATCCGCCAGGGCAAACTGCAGCCCGGCCTGCGCGCCCTGTTCCGCGTCGCCGGCCGCGAATCCGGGCGGGCCAGCACCTTCGACCTCGGCTTCGCGCTGGGCCCGCGCCTGAACGCCGCCGGCCGGCTCGCCGACATGGCGCTCGGCATCGAGTGCCTGATTACCGACGACCTCGGCCGTGCGCTGAACATCGCCCAACAGCTCGACCAGCTGAACCGCGAGCGGCGCAGCATCGAGACGGACATGCAGGACCAGGCGCTGGCCCTGCTCGATGACCGAAGGAAATCCCCGTGGGAAGGCATCGAGGCGACCGAACGCGCCAGCCTCTCGCTCTACGATCCGGCCTGGCACCAGGGCGTCGTCGGCCTGCTCGCCTCGCGCGTCAAGGACAAGCTGCACCGCCCGGTCATCGCCTTCGCCCGCGGCAATGCCGGCGAGCTGAAGGGCTCCGGCCGCTCCATTCCGGGACTTCATTTGCGCGACGCCCTCGACCTGGTGTCGAAGCGGGCGCCCGGCCTGCTGCTGCGCTTCGGCGGCCACGCCGCCGCGGCGGGACTGACTTTGCGCGAGGACAGCCTGGAACGCTTCGGCATCCTGTTCGAGGCGGTCGTGCAGGAACTCGTCAGCCCGGCCGACCTCACCCGCACGATCGAGACCGACGGCCCGCTCGAGGCCGGCTGGATGTCGCTCGAAGCGGCGCGCATGCTGGAAGGCGGGATCTGGGGCCAGGGGTTTCCGGCGCCGCTGTTCAGCGATGAATTCCAGGTGGAGAAGCAGCGCATCCTCAAGGACCGCCACCTCAAGCTGACGCTGCGCAAGGGCGCCGCCCGCTTCGACGCCATCCAGTTCAACTTCGCCGAGAGCGCGCCGGCGACGGTGCATGCCGCCTACCGGCTTGCGGTCAACGAATTCAACGGCCTCGCCGGCGTGCAGCTGGTGCTGGAACACATGGAGCCGGCTTAACGGCTGGTCACGTCATATTTCTAATGCAATCTCGAATAACTCACGTTTTCTTTCTACTACACTCCCATTTTCAATCACTGAGATTATTCGTGCGAAATAGATTTTGCCTGCCTCCTCACGCATACTCCTCATATCTATCCCGTCAAACTCCAGGCTGCCCAACTTAGCAGGTGGGATGGTTGTTTCTACGTAACGCTCGAGATGGCCATCGCGCGAATAGCGACGAATTTGCATTTCGGGTCTCCGAACCGCATAACTGACAATCCACACTACTCCATCCTGGCAAACGACACGATCGCGGCTGCTCAGCAGCGCATGCGGCCCTGCGGTTTCACTCTCAGCAAAGGTCGCCCCCCAAAGTGGAGACCCAAGATCTCCTACAAAAGTTTTTGCATCGGTCGGCTTGGCAATAATTCTCCCGTTACAGGCGGAGTCTATGTTCCCGTTTGCAAACCTGTCCTTACTTGAATTTGTACGACCGCCAGCTTCTATTCCAACAGATAAAGCCGGACGCAAAATGCGCAAAGGCCATTCTCTTGCCTCGACCTCCGTCCCAACCGCTGAACGAAAATTGATGAAAATTTGATCTGGAGAATAGACTCGACCATTGGCGCCCTGTTGCGCCGGACGCATGCCGGTATTCGCATTCCCAGGAATGCCGACAACTAGTCTGGCCCTGCCACTAGTTGTTTTCTCAATTACCGCACCCTTGCCAAAGTGTGTGATAAAGCGCGCCGTCTCTTCAACTCCATCAAATACGAGCATGGTAAATATAACCCCTTCTTGAGGAGCAGGTTTTGCGTCAAGCAACACACGAACGCGAGCCCCGGAAGAGGTTGCCACCGGATACCCGGCAATCCTGAGCGAAATTTCCGGGCTTTCGCTCAGTAGAGGTCTTTCTGAATCCGAGCCACGACGCAACTGAATTTCTTCAACTCCAGATTCAAGTTCGACGGGTTCCCCACTTGGTAAAGCGACAATACGCCGTACACTAGCTTCTGTTGTCGACACGCAGCTTGCGAGGTTCCCCTCGCCGCAAGGTTGGCCAATCGTTTGACGAATTAAATGAGGTGCTCCAATTGCTGCAAGAATGATAACAACAAGAATGGCGACGTCCTGACGACGCCTTTGCTGCGAAACTACCACTCTTGCAGCAGAAAGCATCTCACCACAAACGCGGCTTAGCTCGAATACAAGGCAACCCAACCAGCCGAAATTCGCTGTCAACACTAGCCCCAGCCTGACTACAAAGTAGCCAATACCCCCATCACCCGCCGTTTTAAAGATAGCAAGCGTCAGCGGTTCGACGAGAAAAAGGCCTACGCCGGACAACGCTCCGGCAGTCATCGCAACCATCCCGGCATATCTAAGAAATTTTCCTAATGTGTTTGGGGGTCGGGCATCTAGCGCGTCCGAATAGCGCAGCACTTGATAAATACGGAATAATGTCAACGCAGCAATTACCTGCAGTCCCGTGAATCCGATGCCGGCAAGTATTCCACCTCCAAACACTAATGCAATCCATCCCGAGCCTCCTAAGAGCACAGAGGGATAAAATGCGAGCAGTGCGGTGCAGTATGTCAGTCGCGTGTACCACCCCGCTCTGACAGGAGTGACAACATTTCTCTGCAAACTCATTTTCGCGTCCTATCAATCAGACTTTCAGGAATCTTCGTTTCAAGACATTATCATAAATTGAAATTCCTATGGCTGGAACACATGGAGCCCGCCTGATGCAAACTTCCGAAAAACCGGGCCTGATCGGCAAGATCCTGGCCTTTGCCGCTGCCGCGGTGCTGCTCGCCGCCAGCCTGATGTTCTCGCTTCTCCTGTTCGCCGCGGCCCTGGTCGCCGGCCTGCTGATCTGGGGCTGGCTGTGGTGGCAGACGCGGGAACTGCGCCGGCAGATGCGCGAGCAGCCCGGGGAGGGCATGGCCGGCCCCCCGCCGGGGGGAAGGGTGATCGAGGGCGAAGTCATCCGCGACGAGACGGACGACGCTGCCCGGCGTTGAGCCGGCCCGCGCCGTCCCCTACTGTATAATTTGCGGTTTTGAAGTCACGCCGACATGGAAGCAGAACGCATCAACAGCCTGGCCAGCCACCTTTCGGACCTGCACGCGCGCGAGCAGGATCTGCGGAGGTATCTTTGACTTCGATGCCAGGCAGTCGAAGCTGAACGAAGTCTGCCGGGCCCTCGAAGACCCGGCCGTCTGGAACGACGCCGCCCGCGCCCAGGCGCTGGGCCGCGAGAAGAAATCCCTCGAAGACGTCGTCGTCGCCCTCTCCGATATCGACCAGGCGCTGCGCGATTCGCGCGAACTGTTCGAGATGGCACGTTCGGAAAACGACGACGACACCCTGATCGCCGTCGAGTCCGATGCCGCCGGCCTGGAAAAGCAGCTGGCGGCGCTCGAGTTCCGCCGCATGTTCGCCAACCCGGCCGACCCCAACAACTGCTTCGTTGACATCCAGGCCGGCGCCGGCGGCACCGAGGCGCAGGACTGGGCCTCCATGCTGCTGCGCATGTACCTGAAGTACGCCGAACGCAAGGGCTTCCAGCCGGAAGTGCTGGAGGAATCCGATGGCGAAGTGGCCGGCATCAAGACCGCCACCATCAAGCTCACCGGCGAATACGCCTATGGCCACCTGCGCACCGAAACGGGCATCCACCGCCTGGTGCGCAAGTCGCCCTACGATTCGAACGCGCGCCGCCACACCTCCTTCGCCAGCGTCTTCGTCTATCCGGAGGTCGACGAATCGATCGAGGTCGAGATCAATCCGGCCGACCTGCGCATCGACACCTTCCGCGCGTCCGGCGCCGGCGGCCAGCACATCAACAAGACCGATTCGGCCGTGCGCATTACGCACGCCCCGTCCGGCATCGTCGTACAGTGCCAGAACGACCGCTCGCAGCACCGCAACAAGGCCGAGGCGATGGCCATGCTCAAATCGCGCCTCTACGAGGCAGAGTTGCGCAAGCGCCAGGCCGCCGCGCAGCAGGTGGAGGACGCCAAGACCGACATCGGCTGGGGCCACCAGATCCGGTCCTACGTGCTCGACCAGTCGCGCATCAAGGACCTGCGCACCAACGTCGAGATCGGCAATACCCAGGCCGTGCTCGACGGCGACCTCGACCCCTTTATTGAAGCCAGCCTGAAGCAGGGGGTTTGACGCATTTCCGTCGCCGATCGCCCTTGACACAATACCCCGATGCTATGACACCACGCTGGACTCACCAATGATAACCATGACGATTCGCGAGGCCCGCAAAGCCCTGGGCGACCCGGAACAGATGTTCGCCAATCACGAAGAGGTACTGGTGGTATGTCGCGGAAAGCCGGTGGCGCGTATCTTGCCGATCCCTCATAAATCGCAACTGCACTCTCTAAGAGACTTTCTGGCCAGCCAGCGGATGCAATCGGTTCCGAACGAGATATTGGTCGCCGAACAACGGGAAGAACACTGTTGAGCGTTATTATCTACTGAGCACCTTAGCGTGCCGCACGGCGAAATCGACAAGTCAATTGAGGCAAGCTTGGTGCAAGGAGCATGGGCATGAAAAAAGGCAAGACCACTAGCGCTGACAACGAATTGGAAAAGAACATCGACAGAACGATCGACGAAATCGGTCCCGGTATCGTCGAAGAAAACCAGATCGTCGCCGAGCGACGCGAGAAGCTGGCGAAGCTGCGCGCCGGGGGCGTCGCCTTTCCCAACGACTTCCAGCGCGAGAATACCGCCGAGAAGCTCGACGAGCTCTACGGCGAGAAAAGCCGCGAGGCGCTGGAGGCCGAGCCGGTCGACGTCTGCGTCGCCGGCCGCATCATGCTGAAGCGCGTCATGGGCAAGGCCTCCTTCGCCACGATCCAGGACCTCTCCGGCCGCATCCAGCTCTACGTCAGCAACGACGGCACGGGCGAGGCGGTGCACAGTGCCTTCAAGCACTGGGACATCGGCGACATCGTCGGCGCGCGCGGCACGCTGTTCAAGACCAAGACCGGCGAGCTGACCATCAACGTCTCCGAGCTGCGCCTGCTGACCAAGTCGCTGCGGCCGCTGCCGGAAAAATTCCACGGCCTCACCGACACCGAGCAGAAGGTGCGGAGCCGCCACCTCGATCTCATCACCAACGAGCGCACGCGCTGGGTCTTCGCCGCCCGCTCGCGCCTGACGCAGTCGATTCGCGCCTACATGATCCACCACGGCTTCCTCGAGGTGGAAACGCCGATGATGCACCCCATCCCCGGCGGCGCCTCGGCGCGCCCCTTCAAGACCCACCACAACGCGCTCGACATGGAGCTGTTCCTGCGCATCGCGCCGGAGCTCTACCTCAAGCGCCTGGTGGTCGGCGGCTTCGAGAAGGTGTTCGAGATCAACCGCAACTTCCGCAACGAAGGCATCTCGACCCGCCACAACCCCGAGTTCACCATGATGGAGTTCTACGAGGCCTACTCGGACTACAGGCTTCTCATGAACTTCACCGAAGGCCTGCTGCGCCATGCCGCGCGCGAGGCGCTCGGCACCGAGATCTTTGAGTACCAGGGCCGCACGCTGGATTTCGCCAAGCCCTTCGCCCGCATGACGGCGGTGGAAGCGATCCACAAGCACCATCCCGGCTTCTCGCTCGACCAGCTCAACGACATCGCCTGGCTGAAGACCAGGCTGAAGGATCTGCATATCGAGCCGAAGCACGGCGCCACGCTCGGCGAGCTGCAGCTCACGCTGTTCGAAGAGACCACCGAGAGCGAACTGTTCGAGCCGACCTACATCGTCGACTGGCCGGCCGAAGCGAGCCCGCTGGCCCGCCGCAGCGACAGCAACCCGGAGATCGCCGAGCGCTTCGAGCTCTACATCGCCGGCCGCGAGATCGCCAACGGCTTCTCCGAATTGAACGATCCGGAAGACCAGGCGGCGCGCTTCCTCGAGCAGGCCAGGGCCAAGGAGGCCGGCGACGAGGAGGCCATGTACTATGATGCGGATTATGTCCGTGCGCTGGAATACGGCCTGCCGCCGACCGCCGGCTGCGGCGTCGGCATCGACCGGCTGGTGATGCTGCTCACCGACAGCGCCAGCATCCGCGACGTGATCCTGTTCCCGCAGTTGCGGCAGGAAGTGTAAGGAATTGTTTCCGCGTCAGCCGATAGCCCGCCGGCGCGTTATTTCCGCTGAAGACCAACCCGTAACGTAGGTCGGCCTTCAGGCCGACGACAGAAGGTAGTCCCTGTGGGACAGCAGCCGCCGCAGTCGGGCTGAAGCACGACCTACGAACCACTTAGGAGACCAGCATGGAAGCCCAAGCCACAGGCAACAAACTGCACCCCGTCCTCTGGGCCGCCGCCGTCGCGGTGATCGTGCTCTCGGCAGCCGGGGTCGCCGCCATCTTCGGGGTCATACCGACCGTCGGCAGTTCCTCGAAGCAGGCCGAGTCCATCACCGCCGCCGAGCCGGCACCGACTTCTGCCGCCGCTCCGGCTGTCCCCGCCAAGCCTGCCGAACAGGCCTCGCCGGCCCCGGCCAGGAAGGTTGCCACCGCCAAGCCGGCGGTTTCCAGGCCCGCGCAAAAGACCGCGGCCCAGCCTGCGCAGGTTGCCGCCAAGCCCGCACCGGCGCCTGCGGTCTGCATCAACTGCGGCACCATCGAATCGGTAGTGGAAAAGACGCAGAAAGGCCAGGGCACCGGCATCGGCGCCGTCGCCGGCGGTGTCGCCGGTGCCGTCCTCGGCAGCCAGATCGGCAAGGGCAGCGGCAAGACCGCCGCCACCGTGCTCGGCGCCGCCGGCGGCGCCGTCGCCGGACACCAGACCGAGCGCTATGTCCGCAGGACGGCGAAGTGGGAGATCATCGTGCGCATGGATGACGGCACGGCCCGCGAATTCGACCTCTCGACCCAGCCCGTCTGGCGCGCCGGCGACAAGGTGAAAGTCGAAAACAACATCATCATGGCGCGTTGATTCCGGCGCCGATCCTGCCGGCCACGCCGTCCTTCCGGGACGGCGCCGTTTACAGCGAATCGTACGGCGACACCTACTGGTCGCTCGCTGGCGGACTCGACGAGACCCGCCATGTCTTTCTCTCCGGCAACGATCTCCCCGCGCGCTGGCAGGCGCGCAATCGCTTCACCCTCCTCGAAACCGGCTTCGGCACCGGGCTGAATTTCCTCTGCGCCTGGCGCAGCTTCCGCGAGACGGCACCGGCCGGCGCACGGCTGCACTACCTCTCGGTCGACAAGCACCCTCTCCGCCGCGAAGATCTGCAGCGCCTATACGGCCAGTGGCCGGAACTGGCACCGCTCGGTGCCGCCCTGCTGGAACGCTACCCCCCGCTCATCCAGGGCTTCCATCGCCTGCATCTGGATGGCGGCCGCGTCACGCTGACGCTGCTGTGGGGCGAGGCGGCGGAGATGCTGGCGCAGGTCGAGGCACGCATCGACGCCTTCTTCCTCGACGGCTTCGCACCCTCGCGCAATCCCGACATGTGGAGCGAAGCGCTCTTCGCGCAGCTGGGAAGGCTGGCCGCGCCGGGCGCCACCTTCGCCACCTATAGCGCCGCCGGAAAAGTCAGTCGCGGCATGACGGCGTCCGGCTTCGCCGTCGAGAAGAAAGCGGGCTTCGGCCGCAAGCGCGAGATGCTCTGCGGCCGCTTCGCCGGCATGACGCAGTCGGAAACCGGCAGGGTTCGCCGCGCCATGGTGATCGGCGGCGGCATTGCCGGCTGCCTCGTCGCCGAGCGCCTCGCTGCGCGCGGCTGGGCCGTCGACCTCATCGAGCGGCGCGACGGCCTGGCGCGCGAGACCTCGGGCAACCCGGCCGGCGTGCTGCAGCCGGTGCCTTCCGCCGACGGCAATCGCCTGTCGCGCCTGACCCTGGCCGGTTTCCATTACGCCCTGCGGCGATTGCAGGAATTTTCTTCCGACCCGAAGCTGATCTGGCAGCAATGCGGCGTGCTGCGCCTGGCGCGCAGCGAGCGCCAGGCAGAGCGCCAGCGGCGCATCGCCGAATCCGGCCTGCTGCCGCCCGAGGTGCTGCGCTGGATGGATATCGAGGAAGCCTCGGACATCGCCGGCTGGCGCGTGCCGGCGCCGGGCTGGTGGTTCCCGCAGGGCTGCTGGGTGCATCCGCCGGCGCTGTGCGACGCGGCGCTGCGCGCCGCGGGCAACCCGGTGCGGCTGCACGCGCAGCGCGAAGTCGCCGATCTGCGGCGCACCGAGCGGGGTTGGCGCGCCATGGACGCCGCGGGCGAGGTCATCGCCGAGGCGCCCGTCGCGATCCTCGCCAACGGCCATCTGGCGCGGCGTTTCGCCGTGTCGTCCGCGCTGCCG